>NZ_AP021903.1:5887500-6625535 GCF_018326005.1 Pseudomonas sp. Seg1 | reverse complement strand
GTGGATAACCTGCCTGTGGATAACAGGCCATTCCACACACAGGTTATCCGATAGCGCAGCACAGGCTGAACACGGTTTTCCACTGTAGTTGTCATTCTCTGTACATCACGAAAAATAAGGCCCCATGGCACTTATCCACAGATGATGGCGTGCCTAGCTTTTATAAGCTTTACAGAAAAGCTTTAAATAATTCCCTTCTTTATTTTTATGTATCGCGAACAGGCTTTCAGCCAAAGAAGCCCCGAAGATCT
This sequence comes from Pseudomonas sp. Seg1, assembly GCF_018326005.1. NCBI lineage: Bacteria > Pseudomonadati > Pseudomonadota > Gammaproteobacteria > Pseudomonadales > Pseudomonadaceae > Pseudomonas > Pseudomonas sp. Seg1. The sequence continues at coordinate 6,625,284 of NZ_AP021903.1, read as the reverse complement.
ATTTATAAGGAAACGCTGGTTGGAAATTGACCTGAAGGCTTGCTTTCTCTAGAATCCCCGGTCTCTTAAAACGGGGGCCATTCCGGCCCGTTGTGGACGAACCAGGTAACACGACATGAAACGTACTTTCCAACCAAGCACTATCAAACGCGCTCGTACCCACGGTTTCCGTGCTCGCATGGCTACCAAGAACGGCCGCGCAGTCCTGTCGCGTCGTCGCGCCAAAGGTCGTGCGCGTTTGGCAGTTTGATAATCCGGTACTGGAGGTGAGTCAGGACTTCAGTCGGGAAAAGCGTCTGCTTACTCCCCGGCATTTCAAGGCAGTCTTTGACTCCCCTACCGGCAAGGTTCCGGGGAAAAATCTCCTGCTCCTTGCACGCAACAACGATCTCGATCACCCCCGTCTCGGGCTGGTTATCGGGAAAAAGAGCGTCAAGCTCTCCGTTGAGCGAAATCGCCTCAAACGTCTGATGCGCGAATCATTCCGTCTGCACCAGGATTCACTGGTCGGCTGGGATATCGTTATCGTCGCGCGCAAAGGTTTGGGTGATGTAGAAAACCCCGAATTGATTCAGCATTTCGGCAAACTCTGGAAGCGACTGGCCCGTAACAAGCCCGTTCCAGCAGTCAAAACCGAAACTGTAGGGGTAGACAGTCCAGATGCGTAAACTGGCACTCGTTCCGATCCAGTTTTATCGCTATGCCATTAGTCCTTTGATGGCCAGCCACTGTCGTTTCTACCCCAGTTGTTCTTGCTACGCGTATGAAGCCATCGAAAAACATGGCCTTCTGCGCGGTGGCTGGCTGACCTTTCGTCGTTTAGGTCGCTGTCATCCGTGGAATCCCGGTGGTTATGACCCGGTTCCACCTATCCCTACCTCCCGTTCTTCTTCGATGGCCGAGTAATCATGGATATCAAACGCACGATCCTGATCGTCGCCCTGGCAATCGTGTCCTACGTTATGGTTCTTAAATGGAACCAGGACTATGGCCAGGCTGCCCTGCCGACTCAGAATGTTGCTTCCAGTACGACTACATCCGGTTTGCCGGACACCGCCACTGGCAATAATGCTGCCGCCAGTGACGATATTCCGCGCGCCGCTAGCGATACCAGCGCACCTGCCGAAACTCCGGTGGCCGCCAGCAAGGATCTGATCCAGATCAAAACCGACGTGCTCGATCTCGCGATCGATCCACAAGGTGCCGATGTTGCTCAACTGACCTTGCCTTTGTATCCACGTCGTCAGGATCGTCCTGATGTTCCGTTCCAGCTGTTCGATAACGGCGGCGAGCGTGTTTATCTGGCACAAAGCGGTCTGATCGGTACCAACGGCCCGGACGCAAATCCGGCCGGTCGTCCGGTTTACTCTTCGGAGAAGAAGACTTATCAACTGGCTGACGGTCAGGATCAACTCGTCGTTGACCTGAAATTCAGCAAGGACGGCGTCAATTACATCAAGCGTTTCACCCTGAAGCGCGGCCTGTATGACGTAGCCGTTTCCTACATTGTGGATAACCAGAGCGCTCAGCCCTGGAATGGCGCGATGTTCGCCCAGTTGAAGCGTGATAACAGCGCTGATCCTTCGTCCACAACCGCTACTGGTACCGCGACTTACCTGGGCGCCGCCCTGTGGACAAGTTCGGAGCCGTACAAGAAAGTGTCCATGAAGGACATGGACAAGGCCCAACTGAAAGAAACCGTCACCGGTGGTTGGGTAGCGTGGCTGCAACACTACTTCGTGACTGCGTGGATTCCGGCCAAGGGCGAAAACAACATCGTCCAGACCCGTAAAGACAGTAAAGGCAACTACATCATCGGTTACACCGGTCCTACACTGACCGCTGCTCCGGGTGCCAAAGTTGAAACCAGCGCTGTGCTGTACGCCGGTCCGAAAAGCCAGGCTGTGCTGAAAGAGTTGTCCCCAGGTCTGGAACTGACCGTCGACTACGGCATCCTGTGGTTCATTGCCCAGCCAATCTTCTGGCTGTTGCAACACATCCACGCGATTGTGGGTAACTGGGGCTGGTCGATCATCTTCCTGACCATGCTGATCAAGGGTCTTTTCTTCCCTCTGTCGGCTGCCAGCTACAAATCGATGGCGCGCATGCGTGCCGTTGCGCCGAAACTGGCTGCGCTGAAAGAGCAACATGGCGATGACCGGCAGAAAATGTCGCAAGCCATGATGGAGCTGTACAAGAAAGAGAAGATCAATCCGCTGGGCGGCTGCTTGCCGATCCTCGTGCAGATGCCGGTTTTCCTTTCGCTGTACTGGGTTCTGCTGGAAAGCGTGGAAATGCGTCAGGCACCGTTCATGCTGTGGATCACTGACCTGTCGATCAAGGATCCGTTCTTCATTCTGCCGATCATCATGGGCGCAACCATGTTCATCCAGCAGCAGCTGAACCCGACTCCGCCGGATCCGATGCAGGCGAAGGTCATGAAAATGATGCCAATCATCTTCACCTTCTTCTTCTTGTGGTTCCCGGCAGGTCTGGTGCTGTACTGGGTTGTGAACAACTGCCTGTCGATTGCACAACAGTGGTACATCACGCGTAAGATCGAAGCGGCGACGAAAAAAGCCGAGGCGTAACTTGCACTGTGGATAACACCACTCAAAACGCCCCCTAGTGGGGCGTTTTGCTATCTGCCACTTTTGTCTGGATACCGGTTTATGAGCACACCTCGTGAAACCATCGCCGCTGTTGCCACCGCCCAAGGTCGCGGCGGTGTCGGCATCGTCCGTATTTCCGGGCCGTTGGCCAGTGTCGCGGCCAAAGCCATCAGCGGCCGCGAACTGAAACCGCGTTACGCCCATTACGGCCCGTTTTTCAGTGATGACCAGCAAGTGCTGGATGAAGGTCTGGCACTGTATTTCCCAGGGCCGAACTCGTTCACTGGTGAAGACGTGCTGGAACTGCAGGGCCACGGTGGCCCGATCGTTCTGGACATGTTGCTTAAGCGTTGCCTGGAATTGGGCTGCCGTTTGGCTCGCCCGGGGGAATTCAGTGAACGCGCCTTCCTCAATGACAAACTCGACCTGGCCCAGGCCGAGGCGATCGCCGACTTGATCGAAGCAAGTTCTGCACAGGCTGCGCGCAACGCCCTGCGTTCCTTGCAAGGTGCGTTCTCCCAGCGTGTGCATAACTTGACCGAGCAACTGATTGGTCTGCGCATCTACGTCGAAGCCGCCATCGACTTTCCGGAAGAAGAAATCGACTTCCTCGCCGACGGCCATGTATTGAGCATGCTCGACAAGGTGCGTGATGAATTATCCACAGTGCTGCGCGAAGCCGGGCAGGGTGCCTTGTTACGTGACGGCATGACCGTGGTGATTGCCGGTCGTCCGAACGCCGGCAAGTCCAGTCTGCTGAACGCGTTGGCCGGTCGCGAAGCCGCCATCGTCACCGAGATTGCCGGCACCACGCGGGATATCCTGCGTGAACATATCCACATCGACGGCATGCCGTTGCACGTTGTGGATACCGCAGGCCTGCGCGATACCGATGATCATGTGGAAAAGATCGGTGTCGAGCGTGCATTGAAAGCCATTGGTGAAGCCGATCGGGTACTGCTGGTCGTCGATGCCACCGCCCCGGAAGCGTTGGACCCGTTTGCCTTGTGGCCGGAGTTCCTCGAAATCCGCCCAGACCCGGCGAAGGTCACTCTGATTCGTAACAAGGCCGATCTGACCGGTGAAGCGATTGCCCTGGAAGTCAGTGATGACGGCCATGTGACCATCAGTCTGAGCGCGAAATCGGCAGGCGATGGTCTGGAACTGCTGCGCGATCACCTCAAAGCCTGCATGGGTTACGAGCAAACCTCGGAAAGCAGTTTCAGTGCTCGACGCCGACACCTGGAAGCCTTGCATCACGCCAGTGCAGCGCTGGAACACGGCCGCGCACAACTGACTTTGGCTGGCGCGGGTGAATTGCTGGCCGAAGATTTGCGCCAGGCTCAGCATTCGCTGGGGGAAATCACCGGGGCCTTTAGCTCGGATGACTTGTTAGGAAGAATCTTTTCCAGCTTCTGCATCGGCAAATGACCAAAGGGTCTGTGGATAAGTTGTCCACAGACCCTTTTTCGTTTTACCAGTTGTAGGAAACCGTGCCGAGCAGCGTACGGTCTTCACCCCAATAGCAGCGGCCGGCGTCGTTGCATCCCGAGACATATTCCTTGTCGAAAAGATTTTTCGCGTTCAAGTCGACGCTCCAGTGAGTGTCGATCTGATAACCGATCGCCGCATCCACCAAGGTGACGTCGCCGGCATCAAGCTTTCCGTATAACGAAGGCGAGGTGTAAGCGAAGGCACTGTCGAAGTAACGCACACCACCGCCAACGTACAAACCTTTCAGATCGCCATCGAGGAAGCGGTACTTGGCCCAGGCCGAAGCCTGATTACGCGGCACGCCGGTCATTTGACGACCTTTGACCAGTGACGTCGCGGCATCCTTGGTGATCCGCGCGTCAGTGTAGGTGTAAGCAGCGGTGACATTGAGGTTCTGGGTCAGGTTGCTGTTCAGTTCCAGCTCTACACCTTTGGAACGGCTTTCGCCGACCTGGCGATAGGTCGCTGTCGTCGAGTCGAAGTAGGTGTCGTCCTTTTTGCGCAGGTCATACACCGAAGCAGTGAACGCGGTATCCCAGCCGATCGGCTCGTACTTAAGGCCTACTTCGTACTGGCTGCTGGTGATGGGATCAAGCGGCGCGCCGGCATTGGAGATCTGCTGCACCGGCACGAACGAAGTCGAGTAGCTGACATACGGCGTCATACCGTTGTCGAACTGGTACATCACGCCGCCCTGATAGGTGAACTTCTTGTCCTCGGAGCTGATGTTGCTGCCCTTGGCCACTTTGTCGCGAAAATCACTGTCGACCCAATCCTGACGGCCGCCGAGCAGGAACAGCCAGTGGTCATACTTGCTCTGGATCTGTGCATAAACACCTTTCATCTGCTGCTCAAGCAAGGTGTTTTGTACCGCGATCGGGGTGGTTGGATCGCGAAGATAAACCGGATTGTAGATATCAATCGGTCCGACGATGCCGGCGTTCCAGTCCTGATTGAACGACGTGCGGTCATAGCTGGCACCGAACAGCACAGTGTTCTCCAGACCGCCGACCTGGAACTTGCCTTCCAGCTGGTTATCCAGCGAGTACACCATGGATTTGTTGAAGCGATCGTAAGCGGTCATGTTCAACCGCGTTCCGAACCCGGCGTTGTTCAGGTTGCCCGGCCAGGTTTCATGGCGGGTGATGCGCGACTGCATGTAGCGCGAGTTCTGGCGGAACTGCCAGTCGTCGTTGAAGGAATGGCTGAACTCATAACCGGTGCTCCAGGTTTCGCGTTCAAAAGTGTTCCAGTCCGGATCACCGAGCATGGTGTCTTTGGATAACTTGCCGTTGGGATTGCTCAACAAAGTACCCGCGGCCGGCAGACCGAGTTCCATGTTGGTGTGATCCTTCTGGTAGTTGGCCAGCAAGGTCAAAGTGTTGAAGTCGTCGAAATTCAGCGTCAGCGACGGGGCGATGTAGATACGATCATCCGGTACATGATCGGTCTGCGTGTCGGACTTGCGCCCGAGCATCACCACCCGACCAAGCACATTGCCGCTGTCGTTGAGAGGTCCGGAGACATCGACCCCCATCTGCCGGCGATTATTCGAGCCATACCCCAATTGCACTTCGCCCTGAGGGTCGGCTGTCGGACGCTTGCTCACCAGATTGACCAGACCGCCCGGCGCGTTTTCACCGTAGAGCAGTGAAGACGGGCCGCGGAAAACCTCGACCCGCTCCAGCCCATATGGCTCGGTGCTGGTGTCATAGCGGTTGCCCTGCACGCGTAGTCCATCGCGCAGCAGGCCGTAGCCGTAATCGGTGGCGTTGAAACCGCGAATGAAAAACAGATCGCCGGCCAGACTGTCGCCGGCGGCAAACGGTGGGGCAAAGATCCCCGGAACGTAGCCAAGTACTTCGGTCAGCGTCTGAGATTTCTGATCCTTCATGCGCTGCGCGGTAACCACCGACACCGAACGCGGCGTTTCCGACAACGGTGTGCTGGTTTTCGTACCGATCCGGCTGTTCTGCGCCTTGTAGCCAACATCGGCGGCGTAATCCAGATTCATCGAGTTGGCCAACTGGCCATTGATGTTGGTCGGCGCCAATTCCAGCGAATCGCCGGTCGGCAGTGCCTGCAGAATGTAACTGCCCGCTGCTTGTGGCACGGCTTGCAGACCGGAACCTTGCAGCAGTTGGGCGAAACCCTGTTCCACGGAGAAATTGCCGCTCAGTCCAGGGCTGCGCAGGTGACTGGTCTGTTGCGGCGAGAACGACAGGATCACGTTCGCGGCCGATGCAAACTGGCTCAGGGCGCTGTCCAGTGGTCCGGCGGCAATGGCGTAACGCTGGGTTGCAGTCGCTGCGAACGCGCTACCGGTCATTACCAGGCAGGACGAGGCACTGGTCATCAGTAAGCTGTAGGCAATGCAGTGGTGGGAAAAACGCTGACGAAACGTGGGAAGACGCATGTGTGGATAAGCCCTGAAGGTGGCAAAGAGCCGCGTTTATCGCGATTACCTGTAGGGCCGGGTCAGGGCAAAAAAAGATAACCCTGTTTTCAATTTATTTTTCCAAAGGCGTCTTTTCGATCAGGCGTTATGTCGAATCGAAACCCAATAACGAGTGAAATAACGCACGTTTATTGGCATTGAAGCCTGCAGATTTGCCAGTACCGCATCGGTGGAATCGAGACGGAAGGTGCCAGACACGCGTAAATCCCGAGCGCGTTCATCGCACTGCAGCACGCCATGACGATAGCGGCCCAACTCTTCGAGTACGTCGCCCAGACGAGCATCGAGCACGATCAGCTGGCCATTGGTCCACGCCACCTCTGCGGGCTTGAAGGAATGAATCCGGCTGATGTGCTGACGATCGAAATCCACGCCTTCGCCGGCTTTCAATATTCTTGCGGTAGCCAATTCTTCACCAGGCTGAATGCTGACTCGATCTTCAAGCACGCCAACTCGAGTCGATCCCGACAACTGATGCACAGAAAACCGGGTACCCAAGGCTTGGATACGTCCATCGCGGGTTTCGACGTACAGGGGGCGCTGATCGCCGAGGTTTCCGGTCTGTATAAGGATTTCGCCAGTGCGCAAACGGATCAATCGTTGCCTGCTATCGAAAGACACGTCGATGGCCGTATCGGTATTCAGTTGAATCTGACTGCCATCGGCCAGCGTGATGTCACGTCTCTGACCGACGCGGGTTTTATAGTCGGCCCAGACGTATCCCAGGGAGGTGTGTTGCTGGACATTCCAGCCAACCAGACCCGCGCCAGCCACCAACACCATCAACTTCAGCACTTGGCGGCGTTGCTGGCCAGTGCTCAACGCTCGTCGCTTCAGATCCTGCGGCAGCGTGCCGAGGTGGCGTTGCAACCGTTCCATCTGATTCCAGGCCGCCAGATGTTCAGGAGCGCTATCTATCCACAGCTGCCATGCCCGTTGTTCGGCAAGCGTCGGTGGCTGTGACTGAAACTGCACGTACCAACCGGCAGCCGCTTCAAAGACTTTGCGATCAGGGGCGATAGCCATCACAGCTGCGCCATGATCAATGCACATTCCGTCAGTGCGCGGATCATGTGTTTCTTCACGGTGGTCAGCGAGACTTTCAACTGCGAGGCGATCTGTTGATAAGTCAGGCCATCGATCTGCGAGAGCATGAAGATCTGCCGGGTTCTTGCACCCAAGCCGGTCAAGGCCTTATCCACAGCGACCAGCGTCTCGATGATCAGCGCCCGGTCTTCTTCGCCGATGGCTGTGGCTTGGGGACGAGATGCGAGGGCTTGCAGATAAGCCGCTTCGATGGCCTGTCTTCTATAGCGATCAATGACCAGGCCCCGTGCAATGGTGGTCAGATAGTCCCGAGGTTCGCGAATCTGCGCGGCATTACGCGCAGCGAGGATCCGCACAAACGTGTCGTGCGCGACATCGGCAGCATCGCAGGCGTCATTCAATTTGCCCTTGAGCCACCCATATAGCCACGAATGGTGTTGCTCGTAGATTTGCTCGATCGCAGCGTTATGAATGGATAAGGACATGAGGAGAAGAGGGCGAGTTAATGATAATGGCTATTATTAGCCTCTGTTACGTCCTCTCACAATAGGCCTCTGACAACACTCCATCGGTTGGTTTTGGGTTTTCTGTTCGCTATCCAGCAATGGGTGGCGATTTTTTTGTGCCCGAAAAAGGTGGATTCATCGATTTTCTGTGGATTAAGCCCTGTGAATAAGTGCCACTGAGGTCAGTTGATAACAGGGCTTGAAAACTGGATATAAACCCCTCTGTGGATAACCACCCCTTTCATCCACAGGCTTACACCGGTTATCCAAACCCCTCATGGCCACATGGACACAGGCTTTTAAAACTCTGTACATATTGAATATAAAGGCCTGTAGCAATCTATCCACAGAAATGAGGCTCAGTAAGAATAAGCTTTAAAACAAAGGTTTTATAAATTTCTCTCTTTTTTATTCTTTTAACCGCGAGTTCTCCACAGCTGGTTAAATTTTGTGCAAAGGGTTCTTTAGGAAGGGCGAAGTCCCTATACTTGCCGACCAGGTCCAGAAACCTGATCTCAAACTATTCCTGAATTACCTACTTAAGCAGGCACGAGGTGCGTGGTGGATTTCCCTTCCCGTTTTGAAGTGATCGTCATCGGCGGCGGTCATGCCGGTACCGAGGCAGCACTGGCCTCAGCACGTATGGGGGCAAAAACCCTGTTGCTGACGCATAACGTGGAAACCCTCGGCGCCATGAGTTGCAACCCGGCCATTGGTGGCATTGGCAAAAGCCATCTGGTCAAGGAAATCGACGCCCTCGGCGGCGCGATGGCCATCGCCACCGATCTGGGCGGCATCCAGTTTCGCGTGTTGAACAGCCGTAAAGGCCCGGCCGTGCGTGCAACCCGGGCACAGGCCGACCGCATTCTGTACAAGGCCGCTGTCCGCGAAATCCTGGAAAACCAGCCGAACCTGTGGATATTTCAACAAGCCGCTGACGACCTGATCGTTGAGCAGGAACAAGTCCGTGGTGTTGTCACCCAAATGGGTCTGCGTTTCTTCGCCGATTCCGTGGTGTTGACCACCGGTACGTTCCTCGGCGGACTTATCCACATCGGGTTGCAGAATTTTTCCGGCGGTCGCGCCGGAGATCCGCCGTCGATCGCCCTGGCTCACCGTCTGCGTGAACTGCCATTGCGTGTCGGTCGCCTGAAAACCGGTACGCCCCCGCGCATTGATGGCAAATCTGTGGATTTCTCGGTCATGACCGAGCAGCCAGGGGATACGCCGATCCCGGTGATGTCGTTCATGGGCAACAAAGAACAGCATCCGCGCCAGGTCAGTTGCTGGATCACTCACACGAACGCCCGCACCCACGAAATCATCGCGGCGAACCTCGATCGTTCGCCGATGTATTCCGCTGCCGGTGAAATCGAAGGCATCGGCCCGCGTTATTGCCCGTCGATCGAAGACAAGATTCACCGTTTCGCCGACAAGGAAAGCCACCAGGTGTTCATCGAACCGGAAGGTTTGACCACCCATGAGCTGTACCCGAACGGGATATCCACAAGCTTGCCGTTCGACGTGCAATTGCAGATCGTGCAGTCGATTCGCGGCATGGAAAACGCGCACATCGTGCGTCCGGGTTACGCAATCGAGTACGACTACTTCGATCCGCGCGACTTGAAGTACAGCCTGGAAACCAAAGTCATCGGCGGTCTGTTCTTCGCCGGGCAAATCAACGGCACCACCGGTTACGAAGAAGCGGGCGCCCAAGGTTTGCTCGCTGGCGCCAACGCTGCACTGCGTGCGAAAGGCAAAGAAGCCTGGTGCCCACGTCGCGATGAAGCCTACATCGGCGTGTTGGTCGACGACCTGATCACCCTCGGCACCCAAGAGCCGTACCGCATGTTCACTTCCCGTGCCGAGTACCGCCTGATCCTGCGCGAGGACAACGCCGACCTGCGTTTGACCGAAAAAGGTCGCGAGCTCGGCTTGGTCGATGACGCGCGTTGGGCAGCCTTCTGCAAGAAACGCGAAAGCATCGAGCTGGAAGAACAGCGCCTGAAAAGCACCTGGGTTCGCCCGGGCACGCCGCAGGGCGAGGCGATTGCAGAAAAATTCGGCACGCCGCTGACCCACGAATACAACTTGCTCAATCTCTTGAGCCGTCCGGAAATCGACTACGCTGGTCTGGTCGAAGTGACTGGCAACGGCGCCGAAGATCCACAGGTCGCCGAGCAGGTTGAAATCAAGACCAAGTACGCCGGGTACATCGACCGTCAACAGGACGAAATCGCTCGTCTGCGCGCCAGCGAAGACACGAAACTGCCTGTGGATATCGATTACACCAACATTTCCGGTCTCTCCAAGGAGATCCAAAGCAAGCTCGGCGCGACTCGACCCGAGACGCTGGGCCAGGCTTCGCGGATCCCGGGTGTGACCCCGGCAGCCATTTCGCTGTTGATGATTCATTTGAAAAAACGCGGCGCGGGCCGTCAGTTGGAGCAAAGCGCTTGAGTTCTAAGGTCACTTCGCAACACGCCGAAGAGTTATCCACAGGAGCCCGCGAGCTCGGTGTCAATCTCAGTGAAACCCAGCACGAATTGCTGCTGGGTTATCTGGCCCTGTTGATCAAATGGAACCAGGCCTACAACCTGACGGCTGTGCGCGATCCGGACGAAATGGTTTCTCGTCATTTGCTCGATAGCTTGAGCGTAATGTCGTTCATCGAAAACGGTCGCTGGCTCGATGTCGGCAGCGGCGGCGGTATGCCGGGAATTCCGTTGGCGATCCTGTATCCAGACTCGCAAGTGACCTGTCTGGACAGCAATGGCAAGAAAACCCGCTTCCTGACTCAGGTCAAACTCGAACTCAAACTGGATAACCTGCAAGTTATCCACAGCCGTGTCGAAGCCTTCCAGCCTGCTCAGCCGTTCAACGGGATCATTTCCCGGGCGTTCAGCAGCATGGAAAACTTCACCAACTGGACTCGCCACCTCGGCGATGCCGATACACGCTGGCTGGCAATGAAGGGCGTTCATCCGGCCGATGAGCTGGTAGCATTGCCGGCAGACTTCAAACTCGATAGCGAACACGCCCTGGCCGTACCCGGTTGCCAAGGCCAACGCCATCTGCTGATACTGCGCCGCACGGCATGATTGGGAACACAAGCAAGAATGGCTAAGGTATTCGCGATAGCGAACCAAAAGGGTGGTGTGGGCAAGACCACCACCTGCATCAACCTCGCAGCATCCCTCGTCGCGACCAAGCGCCGGGTGCTGTTGATCGATCTCGATCCACAGGGCAACGCCACCATGGGTAGCGGTGTGGATAAACACGGTCTGGAAAACTCCGTCTACGATCTGCTGATCGGCGAATGCGATCTGGCCCAGGCCATGCACTATTCCGAGCACGGCGGTTATCAACTGCTGCCGGCCAACCGCGACCTGACGGCCGCGGAAGTGGTTCTGCTGGAAATGCAGATGAAGGAAAGCCGTCTGCGCAGTGCGCTGGCGCCGATCCGCGAAAACTACGATTACATTCTGATCGACTGCCCGCCGTCGCTGTCGATGCTCACGCTGAACGCATTGGTTGCCGCTGACGGGGTGATTATCCCCATGCAGTGCGAGTACTTTGCGCTCGAAGGTTTGAGCGACCTTGTGGATAACATCAAGCGCATCGCCGAACTGCTGAACCCGAACCTGAAAGTCGAAGGTTTGCTGCGGACCATGTACGACCCGCGCCTGAGCCTGATGAACGACGTTTCGGCGCAGCTCAAGGAACACTTCGGCGAGCAGCTCTACGACACAGTGATCCCGCGCAACATTCGCCTGGCCGAAGCGCCAAGCTACGGCATGCCGGCACTGGCGTACGATAAGCAATCGCGCGGCGCGCTGGCCTATCTGGCCCTGGCGGGCGAAATGGTTCGTCGTCAGCGCAAAAATTCACGCATTGCCGCCGCTCAGGCAACTTAAGGAATCCCCATGGCCGTCAAGAAACGAGGTCTCGGACGTGGACTGGATGCACTGCTGAGTGGTCCGACTGTCAGCGCGCTGGAAGAACAAGCCGCGCAAGCCGATACGCGTGAACTGCAACATTTGCCGCTGGATCTGCTCCAGCGCGGCAAGTACCAGCCACGCCGGGACATGGATCCGCAGGCGCTGGAGGAACTGGCGCAGTCGATCAGGGCGCAAGGCGTCATGCAGCCGATCGTGGTTCGCCCGATCGGTGGCGGGCGCTTTGAAATCATTGCCGGTGAACGTCGCTGGCGCGCCAGCCAGCAAGCCGGGCAGGAAACCATCCCGGCAATGGTCCGTGATGTACCGGATGAAACCGCGATCGCCATTGCACTGATCGAGAACATTCAGCGCGAAGACCTCAATCCGATTGAAGAAGCGGTGGCCCTGCAGCGTTTGCAGCAGGAATTCCAGCTGACTCAGCAACAAGTCGCCGAGGCTGTGGGTAAGTCCCGTGTCACTGTGGCTAACCTGTTGCGGCTTATTGCGTTGCCGGAAGTCATCAAGACCATGTTGTCTCACGGTGACCTGGAAATGGGTCATGCGCGTGCTTTGCTCGGTCTGCCGGACAATCAGCAGGTGGAAGGGGCGCGACATGTTGTCGCACGCGGCCTCACCGTGCGCCAAACCGAGGCACTGGTTCGCCAGTGGTTGAGTGGCAAACCGGAGCCTGTGGAGGCTACAAAACCCGACCCGGATATCGCTCGTCTCGAACAGCGTCTGGCCGAGCGCCTAGGCTCTGCGGTGCAGATCCGCCACGGGAAGAAGGGAAAAGGGCAGTTGGTGATCGGTTACAACTCCCTTGATGAGCTCCAGGGTGTGCTCGCACACATCCGCTGAAACATTTCCTCATGTAGCGCGCAGTCGGAAATCACTACCTGACAGTTGAATAGGGGCAGAACCGCCCCTATACTCTGCGCGCATTTTGTCGGCACAAATTATGCCAAGTTATTGAATTCTGGCAGCCGACCATTGGAGAGCAAACGTGATGGAAACCCGCAAGCCAAACCGCCTGCCGTTCCATCGCCTGGCGGTTTTTCCGGTGTTGATGGCTCAATTTGTCATTTTGCTCATTGCCGCTTTGGCGCTCTGGCAATGGCATGGAGTCGTTGCCGGATACTCGGGACTTTGCGGAGGCCTGATAGCCTTGCTGCCCAATGTTTATTTCGCTCACAAGGCATTTCGGTTTTCCGGCGCCCGAGCAGCCCAGTCCATCGTCCGGTCTTTTTATGCCGGCGAGGCAGGCAAACTGATTTTGACGGCAGTGCTCTTTGCACTGGTGTTTGCAGGTGTGAAGCCACTGGCGCCGATAGCTGTATTCGGCGCGTTCGTGCTGACTCAGTCGGTCAGCTGGTTCGCTCCCCTGCTGATGAGAACAAGACTTTCGAGACCTTAGGGCGTTTGAGGCAACCATGGCAGAAACAACCGCTTCGGGCTATATCCAGCACCACTTGCAGAACCTGACCTTCGGTCAGCTACCTAACGGCGGCTGGGGCTTTGCCCATACCGCAGCAGAAGCCAAAGAAATGGGCTTCTGGGCTTTCCACGTCGATACTCTCGGCTGGTCGGTCGCGTTGGGTCTGATCTTCGTTCTTCTTTTCCGCATGGCGGCAAAGAAGGCAACTTCGGGTCAGCCAGGTGCTTTGCAGAACTTCGTTGAAGTATTGGTCGAATTCGTCGATGGCAGCGTGAAAGACAGCTTCCATGGCCGTAGCCCGGTGATTGCACCGCTGGCACTGACCATCTTCGTCTGGGTGTTCCTGATGAACGCCGTCGACCTGGTACCGGTCGACTGGATTCCTCAGCTGGCCATCCTGATCACCGGCGACCACCACATCCCGTTCCGCGCCGTGTCGACTACCGACCCGAATGCGACCCTGGGCATGGCGTTCTCGGTTTTCGCACTGATCATTTTCTATAGCATCAAGGTCAAGGGCCTCGGCGGCTTCATCGGCGAGCTGACCCTGCACCCGTTCGGCAGCAAGAACATCTTCGTTCAAGCCCTGCTGATCCCGGTGAACTTCCTGCTGGAATTCGTGACCCTGATCGCCAAACCGATCTCCCTGGCTCTGCGTCTGTTCGGCAACATGTATGCCGGCGAGCTGGTGTTCATCCTGATCGCTGTGATGTTCGGCAGCGGCCTGCTCTGGCTGAGCGGCCTGGGCGTTGTTCTGCAGTGGGCGTGGGCTGTGTTCCACATCCTGATCATCACGCTGCAGGCGTTCATCTTCATGATGCTGACCATCGTCTACCTGTCGATGGCGCACGAAGAAAACCATTAAGACCAGTTTCGACTAGTCTGATGTCCCTCCCGGTCAAACGGGAGGGGGCTCTTCACAGGGCACCTGAAACGATTTGTTTTACCGCTTTAATCTAAAAAACCTAAACCATACGACGTAAAAGTCGGGAGGAAAGATGGAAACTGTAGTTGGTCTAACCGCTATCGCTGTTGCACTGTTGATCGGCCTGGGCGCACTGGGTACCGCAATTGGTTTCGGCCTGCTGGGCGGCAAGTTCCTGGAAGGCGCAGCGCGTCAGCCAGAAATGGTTCCAATGCTGCAAGTTAAAATGTTCATCGTTGCCGGTCTGCTCGACGCCGTAACCATGATCGGTGTTGGTATCGCTCTGTTCTTCACCTTTGCGAACCCGTTCGTTGGTCAGATCGCTGGCTAATTACCCGGATTCTTCCGAGTAATTTGATGTGATGGACAACGTAACTGCGAGGTGTTGGCGTGAACATTAATGCGACCCTGATTGGCCAGTCCGTTGCGTTCCTGATTTTTGTACTGTTCTGCATGAAGTATGTATGGCCTCCGGTCATCGCTGCTCTGCACGAACGTCAAAAGAAGATCGCTGATGGTCTGGACGCTGCCAGCCGTGCAGCTCGCGACCTGGAGTTGGCCCAAGAAAAAGCGGGTCAGCAACTGCGCGAAGCGAAAGCTCAGGCAGCTGAAATCATCGAGCAAGCCAAGAAACGCGGTAACCAGATTGTCGAAGAGGCCGTTGAAAAGGCCCGTGTCGATGCTGACCGTGTGAAGGTTCAGGCTCAAGCCGAGATCGAACAGGAACTGAACAGCGTCAAAGACAAGCTGCGTGCCCAAGTGGGCTTGCTGGCTGTCGGCGGCGCCGAGAAGATCCTGGGTGCCACAATCGATCAAAACGCGCACGCAGAGCTGGTTAACCAACTGGCTGCTGAAATCTAAGCGAGGGCGATCATGGCAGAACTGACCACGTTGGCCCGACCTTACGCTAAGGCGGCCTTCGAGCACGCTCAGGCCCACCAGCAACTGGCCAATTGGTCAGCCATGCTCGGCCTGGCAGCAGCGGTGTCGCAAGACGACACCATGCAGCGCGTGCTCAAGGCCCCGCGACTGACGAGCGCAGAAAAGGCCGCCACGTTCATTGACGTGTGCGGCGACAAGTTTGATGCCAAGGCACAGAACTTCATCAACGTCGTTGCCGAAAACGACCGTCTCCCGCTTCTGCCGGAGATCGCCGCTCTGTTCGACCTGTACAAGGCCGAGCAAGAGAAATCGGTAGACGTTGAAGTAACCAGTGCATTTGCATTGAACCAAGAACAGCAAGACAAACTCGCCAAGGTTCTCAGTGCACGACTCAACCGGGAAGTGCGCCTGCAAGTTGCGGAGGACGCTGCCTTGATTGGTGGTGTCGTGATCCGCGCCGGCGACCTGGTTATCGATGGCTCGATTCGCGGAAAAATCGCGAAACTTGCCGAAGCATTGAAATCTTGAGTTTGAAGGGGCAGCAGAGCAATGCAGCAACTCAATCCTTCCGAAATAAGTGAAATTATCAAGGGCCGCATCGACAAGCTCGATGTGACCTCCCAAGCCCGTAACGAAGGCACTGTCGTCAGCGTATCTGACGGCATCGTGCGGATTCACGGTCTGGCCGACGTCATGTACGGCGAGATGATCGAGTTTCCGGGCGGCGTCTACGGTATGGCCCTCAACCTGGAGCAAGACTCCGTAGGTGCCGTTGTATTGGGCTCCTACCAGTCTCTGGCTGAAGGCATGAGCGCCAAGTGCACCGGCCGCATCCTCGAAGTTCCTGTTGGTAAGGAACTGCTGGGTCGCGTAGTCGACGCACTGGGTAACCCTGTTGACGGCAAAGGTCCACTGGGCAACACCGAGACCGACGCGGTCGAGAAAGTTGCTCCGGGCGTGATCTGGCGTAAGTCGGTAGACCAGCCTGTACAGACTGGCTACAAGGCTGTCGATGCCATGATCCCTGTCGGCCGTGGCCAGCGTGAGCTGATCATCGGTGACCGTCAGATCGGTAAAACCGCTCTGGCGATCGACGCGATCATCAACCAGAAAGACAGCGGCATTTTCTGCGTCTACGTAGCGATCGGTCAGAAGCAATCGACCATCGCCAACGTGGTTCGCAAGCTGGAAGAAAACGGCGCCCTGGCCAACACGATCATCGTGGCTGCCAGTGCTTCGGAATCTCCTGCGCTGCAATTCCTGGCACCGTACTCCGGTTGCACCATGGGTGAATTCTTCCGCGACCGCGGTGAAGACGCGCTGATCGTTTATGACGATCTGTCCAAGCAAGCAGTGGCTTACCGCCAGATTTCCCTGCTGCTGCGCCGTCCACCAGGCCGTGAAGCTTACCCAGGCGACGTGTTCTATCTCCACTCCCGTCTGCTGGAGCGCGCATCCCGCGTTTCGGAAGAATACGTAGAGAAGTTCACCAACGGCGCAGTGACCGGCAAAACCGGTTCCCTGACCGCACTGCCGATCATCGAAACCCAGGCTGGCGACGTTTCCGCGTTCGTTCCGACCAACGTGATTTCCATCACTGACGGTCAGATCTTCCTGGAATCGGCCATGTTCAACTCGGGCATCCGCCCAGCAGTGAACGCCGGTGTTTCGGTATCCCGTGTGGGTGGTGCCGCTCAGACCAAGATCATCAAGAAGCTGTCCGGTGGTATCCGTACCGCTCTGGCTCAGTACCGTGAACTGGCGGCATTCGCCCAGTTCGCTTCTGACCTGGACGAAGCGACCCGTAAGCAACTTGAGCATGGTCAGCGCGTTACCGAGCTGATGAAGCAGAAGCAATACGCACCAATGTCGATCGCTGACATGGCGCTGTCGCTGTATGCCGCTGAGCGTGGGTTCCTGACTGACATTGAAATCGCCAAGATCGGCAGCTTCGAACAAGCGCTGATTGCTTTCTTCAACCGCGATCACGCCGATTTGATGGCCAAGATCAACGTTAAAGGTGACTTCAATGACGAAATCGACGCTGGCATGAAAGCCGGTATCGAGAAGTTCAAGGCCACCCAAACCTGGTAAGCCGCAGCGGGAGCCGCGAGGCTCCCGCTTGCTAACCTGATAGGTGTTACATGGCAGGC
Organism: Pseudomonas sp. Seg1; assembly: GCF_018326005.1. NCBI lineage: Bacteria > Pseudomonadati > Pseudomonadota > Gammaproteobacteria > Pseudomonadales > Pseudomonadaceae > Pseudomonas > Pseudomonas sp. Seg1. The sequence goes on along the minus strand of NZ_AP021903.1, from coordinate 6,607,831 downwards.
GCAAAAGAGATTCGCAGTAAGATTGCGAGCATCAAAAGCACGCAAAAGATTACCAGCGCCATGGAAAAAGTGGCGGTCAGCAAAATGCGCAAGGCACAAATGCGCATGGCTGCTAGCCGTCCTTATGCGGAGCGTATCCGCCAGGTAATTGGGCATCTGGCCAACGCCAACCCGGAATACCGCCACCCGTTCATGATCGACCGCGAAATCAAGCGCGTCGGTTATGTCGTCGTGAGCAGTGACCGTGGTTTGTGCGGCGGCTTGAACACCAACCTGTTCAAGGCCCTGGTCAAGGACATGGCGGTAAACCGCGAAAACGGCGTCGAGATTGATCTGTGTGTCGTTGGTAGCAAGGGTGCGGCCTTTTTCCGCAACTTCGGCGGTAACGTCGTTGCAGCTATCAGCCACCTGGGTGAAGAGCCGTCGATCAATGATCTGATCGGCAGCGTCAAGGTGATGCTGGATGCCTACCTGGACGGCCGTATTGATCGCCTGTCCGTGGTGTCCAACAAGTTCATCAACACCATGACGCAACAGCCTACCGTGGAGCAGTTGATTCCACTGGTGGCGACCCCGGATCAGGATCTCAAGCACCACTGGGACTATCTCTACGAACCGGATGCCAAAGAGCTGCTTGACGGCTTGATGGTCCGTTACGTCGAGTCGCAGGTCTACCAGGCGGTGGTCGAGAACAACGCGGCTGAACAAGCTGCGCGGATGATCGCGATGAAGAACGCTACCGACAACGCCGGTGATTTGATCAGCGATTTGCAGCTGATCTACAACAAGGCGCGTCAGGCTGCGATCACCCAAGAGATCTCGGAAATCGTCGGCGGCGCTGCCGCGGTTTAACGGTTCAAATATTCAGAGGATCCAGCTATGAGTAGCGGACGTATCGTTCAAATCATCGGCGCCGTTATCGACGTGGAATTTCCACGCGACAGCGTACCGAGCATCTACAACGCGCTGAAAGTAGTGAGCGCGGCCGAAACCACTCTGGAAGTTCAGCAACAGCTGGGCGACGGCGTGGTTCGCACCATTGCGATGGGTTCCACCGAGGGCTTGAAGCGCGGTCTGGAAGTTACCGATTCCGGCGCAGCCATCTCCGTACCGGTCGGTAAAGCGACCCTGGGCCGGATCATGGACGTCCTCGGTAACCCGATCGACGAAGCTGGTCCGATCGACACCGAAGAGCGTTGGGGCATTCACCGTCCAGCGCCTTCGTTCGCTGAACAGGCAGGCGGCAACGACCTGCTGGAAACCGGCATCAAGGTTATCGACCTGGTTTGCCCGTTTGCCAAAGGCGGTAAAGTCGGTCTGTTCGGTGGTGCCGGTGTAGGCAAAACCGTAAACATGATGGAACTGATCCGTAACATCGCCATCGAGCACAGCGGTTATTCCGTGTTCGCCGGTGTGGGTGAGCGTACTCGTGAGGGTAACGACTTCTACCACGAGATGAAGGACTCCAACGTTCTGGACAAAGTGGCACTGGTTTACGGTCAGATGAACGAGCCGCCGGGTAACCGTCTGCGCGTAGCATTGACCGGCCTGACCATGGCCGAGAAGTTCCGTGACGAAGGTAACGACGTTCTGCTGTTCGTCGACAACATCTATCGTTACACCCTGGCCGGTACTGAAGTATCCGCACTGCTGGGCCGTATGCCTTCGGCAGTAGGTTACCAGCCGACCCTGGCTGAAGAGATGGGCGTTCTGCAAGAACGTATCACTTCGACCAAGGAAGGTTCGATCACCTCGATCCAGGCGGTATACGTACCTGCGGATGACTTGACCGACCCGTCGCCAGCGACCACCTTCGCCCACTTGGACGCCACCGTCGTTCTGTCCCGTGACATCGCTTCCCTGGGTATCTACCCGGCGGTAGATCCACTGGATTCGACCTCGCGCCAGCTGGATCCGAACGTAATCGGCCAGGACCACTACGACACCGCTCGCGGCGTTCAGTACGTTCTGCAACGTTACAAAGAGCTGAAAGACATCATCGCGATCCTGGGTATGGACGAGCTGTCGGAAGCCGACAAGCAGTTGGTAAACCGTGCTCGTAAGATCCAGCGCTTCTTGTCGCAGCCGTTCTTCGTGGCTGAAGTCTTCACCGGTGCTTCGGGTAAATACGTTTCCCTGAAAGACACCATTGCTGGCTTCAAAGGCATCCTCAACGGTGACTACGACCACCTGCCAGAACAAGCGTTCTACATGGTTGGCGGCATCGAAGAAGCGATCGAGAAAGCCAAGAAACTGTAATCCCGGCGCCCGGCAACGGGCGCTAATTTAGGTTGAGGCAATCAGATGGCTATGACAGTCCATTGCGATATCGTCAGCGCGGAAGGGGAAATCTTTTCCGGCCTGGTCGAGATGGTGATTGCGCACGGTGCACTGGGTGATCTTGGTATCGCTCTGGGTCACGCGCCGCTGATCACTAATCTGAAGCCAGGTCCGATCCGCCTGATCAAGCAAGGCGGGGAAGCCGAGGTGTTCTACATCTCCGGTGGTTTCCTCGAGGTTCAGCCGAACATGGTCAAGGTGCTTGCCGATACCGTGCAACGTGCCGCCGACCTGGATGAAGCTCAGGCCCAAGCAGCTCTCAAGGCTGCCGAGGCTGCTCTGCATGAGAAGAGCGCAGATTTCGATTACGGAGCTGCGTCCGCACGTCTGGCCGAGGCTGCAGCTCAGCTGCGCACCGTCCAGCAGATCCGCAAGAAGTTTGGCGGTTAATCCGTCAGCCACTTGTTGTGCGATTGATAAAAAAGGGTAGCCTCGGCTACCCTTTTTTCTTTTCCGAATTTACAACCCCGGTCGCAGTTGCTGACCACCCAGGATTGGTAGCCAGTCATGTCTCTCGAAATCGTAATTCTCGCGGCCGGCCAAGGCACTCGCATGCGTTCGGCGCTTCCGAAGGTTCTGCATCCGATTGCCGGTAATTCCATGTTGGGCCATGTTATCCACAGCGCCCGGCAACTTGATCCACAACGCATCCACGTGGTCATTGGCCACGGTGCCGATGTGGTGCGTGAGCGTCTGGCCGCAGACGATCTGAATTTCGTCCTGCAGGACAAGCAATTGGGCACCGGTCACGCGACCGCCCAGGCGGTGCCTTTCATTACCGCAGACACCGTGCTGATCCTTTACGGTGACGTACCGTTGATCGAAGTCGAAACCCTGCAACGTTTGCTCAAGCATGTCGTCCCGGGCCAGATGGGCCTGCTGACGGTCGAACTGGATGATCCGACCGGCTATGGCCGAATCGTGCGGGATGCCGACGGCAAGGTCGCGGCTATCGTCGAGCACAAAGACGCCAGCGAAGCACAGCGCGCAATCACCGAAGGCAACACCGGCATCCTCGCCGTGCCGGCCAATCGCCTGGCCGACTGGATGAGCCGCTTGTCGAACAACAATGCCCAGGGCGAGTATTACCTGACCGACGTGATCGAGATGGCGGTCAGCGATGGTCTGGTCGTGGCCACTGAACAGCCGCACGATCCGATGGAAGTGCAGGGCGCCAATGACCGCAAACAGCTATCGGAGCTGGAGCGGCATTACCAGTTGCGTGCTGGCCGTCGTCTGATGGCGCAGGGCGTGACCCTGCGTGACCCGGCGCGTTTCGATGTACGTGGTGAAGTAACTGTTGGTCGCGATGTGCTGATCGATATCAACGTGATCCTCGAAGGCAACGTAGTCATTGAAGACGACGTGGTGATCGGCCCGAACTGCGTGATCAAGGACAGCACCCTGCGCAAAGGCGTGGTGATCAAGGCCAACTCTCATATCGAAGGCGCGGTGCTGGGTGAGGGCAGTGATGCCGGTCCGTTCGCTCGCCTGCGTCCGGGCACCGTGCTGGAAGCGCGCGCCCATGTGGGTAACTTTGTTGAACTGAAAAACGCCCACATGGGCGAGGGCGCGAAGGCTGGTCACCTGACCTATTTGGGCGATGCCGAAATCGGTGCGCGCACCAACATCGGCGCCGGCACCATCACTTGTAACTACGATGGCGCCAACAAGTGGAAAACCGTGTTGGGAGCGGACGTGTTCATTGGCTCCAATAACTCGTTGGTAGCCCCTGTGGATATCTCTGACGGTGCAACCACTGCTGCCGGATCGACCATTACGCAGAATGTGGATAACGCGCAATTGGCCGTCGGTCGTGCGCGGCAGAAGAACATCGATGGCTGGAAACGGCCGGAGAAGATCAAAAAGAACTGAGTTATACACAGACCGTTCGATGGCTATCGCGGGCAAGCCCGCTCCCACAGGACTCGCGTTGAAGCAAAGGTCTTCAATGCACAGCGAATCCATGTGGGAGCGGGCTTGCCCGCGATGCTTTTATCCACAGAATATTTTTCCAGCATCCGCTTGACGATTTATTGCTGATAGGTTTTGATTGCTTCCGTTATCTTTCGAATCGAAACTTAAGCCGCCATGTCGAAACGCAATACACCTCAGCGCCGCCACAACATTCTCGCCTTGCTCAACGAGCAGGGCGAAGTCAGTGTGGATGAATTGGCCAAGCGTTTCGAAACCTCCGAAGTTACGATTCGCAAGGATCTCGCCGCGCTTGAGAGTCATGGTCTGCTGCTGCGCCGTTACGGCGGGGCGATCACCATGCCTCAGGAACTGGTCGCCGAAACCGCCCAGACCGTTTCCAAATACAAACAAGCAATCGCTCGCGCAGCGGTGAAGCGCATCCGTGAGCACGCGCGCATCATCATCGACAGCGGCAGCACCACCGCCGCGATGATCCCCGAGCTCGGCCAGCAGCCGGGTCTGGTGGTGATGACCAACTCCCTGCACGTCGCCAACGCCTTGAGCGAACTCGAGCACGAGCCGGTGCTGTTGATGACCGGTGGCACCTGGGATCCGCATTCGGAATCCTTTCAGGGCCAGGTCGCCGAGCAAGTACTACGCTCTTACGACTTCGATCAATTGTTTATCGGCGCCGATGGCATCGACCTGTTGCGCGGTACCACCACGTTCAACGAATTGCTCGGCCTGAGCCGGGTCATGGCTGAAGTGGCGCGTGAAGTCATCGTCATGGTCGAGGCCGACAAGATCGGTCGCAAGATTCCCAACCTGGAGCTGCCATGGAGCAGCGTCCATACCCTAATTACCGATGATCGCCTGTCTCTAGAAGCGCGCGATCAGATTCAGGCCCGCGGTATCACCGTGATTTGCGCGGCTGTCAGTCAGGAGAAATAAGCATGTGTGGAATTGTCGGCGCAGTTGCTGAACGTAATATCACCGCCATCCTGCTCGAAGGCCTCAAGCGCCTTGAGTACCGCGGCTATGACAGCGCCGGTGTGGCGGTCTACACCAACGACGAAACCCTCGAGCGCATGCGCCGCCCGGGCAAAGTCAGTGAATTGGAAAACGCGTTGGCCGAGCACCCGCTGGTCGGCCGTCTCGGTATTGCCCACACCCGTTGGGCCACCCACGGCGCACCCTGCGAGCGCAACGCCCACCCGCATTTCTCCGGCGATATCGCGGTGGTGCACAACGGCATCATCGAAAACCATGAAGCCCTGCGTGAACAGCTGAAAGCCCTGGGTTACGTGTTCACCTCGGACACCGATACCGAAGTCATCGCGCACTTGCTCAGCCACAAACTCAAAGACGAGCCAGACCTGACCGTTGCCCTTAAGGCTACCGTCAAGGAACTGCATGGCGCTTACGGTCTGGCGGTGATCAATGCCGCGCAGCCTGATCGACTAGTGGCTGCGCGCAGTGGCAGCCCACTGGTGATCGGTCTGGGTCTGGGTGAAAACTTCCTCGCCTCCGACCAACTGGCCCTGCGTCAGGTAACTGACCGTTTCATGTACCTCGAAGAAGGCGATATCGCCGAAATTCGCCGCGATAACGTGCAGATCTGGGATATCGACGGCAACGCCGTCGAGCGCCAGACCGTGCAGTACACCGATGGTGCCGAAGCGGCCGACAAAGGTGAGTTCCGCCACTACATGCTCAAGGAAATCCATGAGCAGCCAGCGGTGGTGCAACGCACCCTTGAAGGTCGCCTGAGTAACGATCAAGTGCTGGTTCAGGCATTCGGCCCACAAGCGGCCGAGCTGTTCGCCAAAGTGCGCAACGTCCAGATCGTTGCCTGTGGCACCAGCTACCACGCCGGCATGGTCGCTCGTTACTGGCTGGAAGAACTGGCCGGCATCCCGTGCCAGGTCGAAGTTGCCAGCGAGTTCCGCTACCGCAAAGTGGTAGTACAGCCGGACACCCTGTTCGTGACCATCTCGCAGTCTGGTGAAACTGCCGATACCCTGGCAGCGCTGCGCAACGCCAAGGAGTTGGGCTTCCTCGCCAGTCTGGCGATCTGCAACGTCGGCATCAGCTCGCTGGTGCGTGAATCCGACCTGACCCTGTTGACCCAGGCCGGCCGCGAAATCGGTGTAGCCTCGACCAAAGCCTTCACCACGCAATTGGTCGGTTTGCTGCTGCTGACCCTGTCGCTCGGACAAGTGCGCGGTACCTTGGCCAAAGGCGTCGAAGCCACTCTGGTCGAAGAACTGCGTCGCCTGCCAACCCGCCTCGGCGAAGCGCTGGCCATGGACAGCACTGTGGAAAAAATCGCCGAGTTGTTCGCCGAGAAAAACCACACCCTGTTCCTCGGCCGTGGCGCGCAATTCCCGGTGGCCATGGAAGGTGCCTTGAAGCTCAAGGAAATCTCCTATATCCACGCCGAAGCCTATCCGGCCGGTGAGCTGAAACACGGCCCGCTGGCACTTGTGGATAACGACATGCCGGTGGTTACGGTGGCGCCGAACAACGAACTGCTGGAGAAGCTCAAATCCAACCTGCAGGAAGTCCGTGCCCGTGGCGGTGAACTGATCGTATTCGCCGACGAGAAAGCCGGGATGACCAACGGCGAAGGCACCCACGTCGTGCAGATGCCGCACATCCACGACATCCTCTCGCCGATTCTCTACACCATCCCGCTGCAACTGCTGTCGTACTATGTTGCGGTGCTCAAAGGGACGGATGTGGATCAGCCGCGTAACCTGGCGAAGTCGGTGACGGTGGAATAAGTTATCCACAGTTGATCGACGCACATGTGTGCAATAAATAAAGGTTGTCACAAATAAATAAACATTGTCACAACGGAATAAAAGTTGTCACAGAAGCGGTCGCCTCCCTTCGTCTGGGAAGCGGCCGCAATTTGTAATGAGGTCCACAATCTATTTCTGAGGTTGTTATTTTTGATGCCCAGCGCTGCTACTCGAGAGCGTGGGATCCCTTTCCCTATCAGCAATGCTCCTCCAGGGGTGCTGCCACGTAATTTAGGTAGTTCGGTTAGCCAGATGAGCCAGGTTCAATCGTCACCTCGCAAGCCAGTGCGCTCGAAGGTTGTTACACAGGAAAAGGTAGATAAACGGATAGCCGCCGGCGATGGCCAAGGGGTCAGAGATGAGTATGTTCCTTGGATCAAGGTACGGGCGTTTGCATCCCGTGGAACCTCGCACATTGTTCCAGGAGTGAAGGTCCATCGAGCTCACCACCTGCTGTCGAACGCGGAATACCACTATCACGTAATACTGGAGCATGACCGGTCAATCATCGACATTCGGGAACAGTTTCCTCTACTACCAGCCGCTGAAACCCAAGCAATCGCTTCGAGCTTGAGTGTGCGGCCACCTGTTTACCCTGGGACTACTGTTCCGCTTGTGCTAACGACTGACTTCTTAATCACTCAAGTGGATAGCTCTGGTAAGGAGCGGCTGGTCGCGAGATCAATGAAATATGCAAGTGAGATCGAGGATGCCTCAAAAGCCGAGCAGGATAGATTGCTCGAAAAACTCGAGATCGAGCGCATTTTCTGGGCCAGAAGGAATATTGAGTGGAAGCTGGTTCTCTATGAACGCCTCTCGCAGATCAGAATAAAAAACCTATTAATTCTTCGAAGCTATGCGCTCATCTCGTCGGCACTTATGTCCGAGAAAAACATTATTCGTATGTTAGAGGCGATCTCTATGGTGAAGACCGGTGAGATACCTCTGAAGACCCTTCTGCTTAAAATCGCAAAACGTCTTTATATGGAATACATGGGTGTGAAGGGGCTATTTTTCCATTTGATATGGGTCGGAAGGCTAAAGGTCGACCTGAATTCAATGCTCATTGAGTTATCAAAGCCTTTGTATGTAGAGCCAGTGGGCTTGTTCGAGCTCTCGACGGGTGAGGTATCCCTTCATGCTTAAGTTCGCCATGAACGCAATCATTTCTCCCGGAGAGGGATCCCTTTTACTCGAATCGCCGGTGAGGGTTCTTGGGTTTAAGGGAGATCAGGTTGTTGTTATCGAACTATCGGTTAATGCACGAAAACCTTGGATACTCGATAAGCAATCGCTTGCGGATGAAATCAAAGGTGGAGCTGCTGTACTCAATGTGGAGCTACCCCTTAATTTTATGGTTCGTCTCGAAAATGAGATGAGCGACAGAGAAAAGAAAAGTCGCGAGAACAGCTGGAATTTGATCAAGGATATGGTCGAGGGCAGCTCCCCTGTAGATATCCTGGTCGACAGCTTCGGAGCGGATGTTAAAAAACATGCTGACAAGATGGGCGTTGATAGGAAACAAATCTACCGATTGCTGTTTAGGTATTGGAGCATGGGGCAGGTAAAAAACGCTTTCCTCTGGAATACAGCCAAATGTGGCGGACGAGGTAAATCTAAAAATAGGGAGTCCGGTATTACGCCAGGACGACCACCAAAATATCGCGGTGTCATTTTAGAGGATGGCGCGGTTCTCCTGACTGAGCACCACTTGTCCGCTATCAAATTGGCGTATAGCCGTTATGCAAGCGGTAAATGCGGAACGATCGGGGACTGCTTTTCTTGGATGTTGAACCGGTTCTACCGGACGGTCGCTGCCGATGGTTCCAAAGGTGATGTCGTAAAGGGTAGCCACCCCACGATTGGACAACTCACCTATAACGGGAAGAAATTCTATGACGCGTTGTATGTGCTGAAGGGGCGCCGTGGCGGGATTCGTTGGAATAAAGATTACAGACCAATCTCTGGGGAAGCCTCACAGAACCTCTCTGGTCCATGCCATCGGTACGAGATCGACTCAACCATCGCGGATGTTTATCTCGTTCACCGAGTGAATAGAAACTGGCTGATTGGGCGCCCGGTGTTGTACGTGGTTGTTGATAGCTTCACGCGGATGATTGTTGGTATACACGTTGGCCTTGAAGGACCTAGCTGGAACGGGGCAAGGCATGCGTTGTTCAACGCGTATACACCCAAAAAAGAATTCTGTAAGCGATATGGAATTGAGGTGGAGGAGTCCGAGTGGCCCTGCTCTCATTTGCCTATCGAATTGACTGCAGACCGGGCAGAGCTGCTCAGTGAAGCTGGTGAGGTCATGTGTAATACCTTGGGCACCGTTCTTAATATCCCACCGCCCTATAGGCCAGACTGGAAAGGTATAGTCGAAAGTCGTTTTCGATTGATCAACGAAAAATTGGATCTAAAGTTTATCCCCGGTGGAGTGGATGCTCGGCGCCTGGAACGGGGTGACAGGGACTATGAACTCGACGCAATTCTAGATCTCGATGAATTCACTCAAATGATCATCGCGGGAGTATTGGCTCACAACAAAAGCTTGCAGCTCCCTCATCTACTGACGCCGGCGATGATGGCGGACGACCTTGAGCCTACTCCGATCAACATTTGGTGTTGGGCAATGGACCATAATATGGTGAATACCAAGGTCGTAACGCCGGCGGAGCTGAAGATCGCGCTGCTGCCCTCCAAGGAATGCCGCATTACTCGCGCTGGTATTCAATTCCAGGGTGTTATCTACACCTGCGAATTAGCTCAGCGGGAGAATTGGCTTGCTCACTCGCATAATTTCCAAAGCCGGTATGTACGTGTCTGGTATGACCCGAATTCAATTGAAAACTGCTGGGTAAAAAATGGCGCTGAGTTTCAGCCAATGACCATTGTTCCTCATCAGGCGAACAAATATGCCGGTTATCGAATGGAGGAGGTCATCGATTTCCTCAACATTACTCGACAGGTTTCCCCAGATTCAAAACATGAGGCGTTAAATGACGCCGCTCAGCTGAAGGATCTCCAAGAGAGTATCGTCAATGGTGCGAAAGCCAAGAAGGATAAAGCCGGCTCTCCGAAATCTAAGGCGGATTTCAAAAGCAGAAAGCAGGAAAAGCGTAGTACTGAAATTCAGATTGAGCGGGATAACCTTACGGCTGATTTGAATCAGCTTCGCGGTGTGGAAAACTCTCCACCGCTCGCGGAACGCCGGGGGCATATTCACAGCAAGACTGGTTCAGCAAGGAGTGCGGCTTTTCTCAAGTTGGTCGTCAGTGAGGCTCAGGAGGTGGACCAATGAACACCCCATCTTTTGCTAAGGCCGTCTACGTAAAGACCGAGATGCAGCAGTACGATGGCAATCCATTGATTGAGTGCCTTCCGACAATTCTTACCGATATCGATGTGGTCCGAAGCATAGGTAATCTGCCACCCAAGCCAACTGCCGCGGAGCTTGAACTTAGTCCAAAACTCCGCGGGCACGGTGTAAATAGGTTGAAGGACGTAGTGATCCCGCTCGATATTCATCTTGAGCTCGAGGATTGCTTTAGCCAACTGATCCGTTATGGATACACCGCGCGAAACCCGTTCAGTGCGGAAACGGTCAGGTATCGTCAGCCTTCCTCAAACGACATGCGCCGTGGGGGGTTCAAGTCTTCTGCAAACATCATGACGCTGATAGGTCTGAGCGGAATGGGTAAGACGACAGCCCTAGACGCGATAACCAGGCTCTATCCGCAGGTTCTGAGTCATAAAAAGTACGGGCAGAAGGTGTTTATTCAGACTCAGGTGGTTTGGCTGAAGATAGAGTGTCCCCATGATGGGTCATTGCGCGGTTTTTGCGCCGCCTTCTTCGCATCCCTAGACAATGCCCTGGGCATTGAAAAGTATTCATCGTTAAGTGTGAGTCGAATCAGCGTAAGCGTGATGCTCCAGCACATAAGCCAACTGTGCAAAGCCTATTTCATTGGGGCTTTGATCATTGATGAGATGCAGCATCTGAATTCCTCGCGTGGAGGGGCTGACAGGGAAAAACTGCTTAATTTCTTCGTGACGCTTTCTAATGATGCAGGTATTCCACTGGTGTATGTTGGTACGAACGCAATGCTGCCTCTCTTTTCCGGTGTGCTGCGAAATGCCAGGCGAGCTGTCGGAATGGGTGAGATCACCTTTGATCGGTTTAGCGAGGATGATCCGTTCTGGGAACATCTTGTCAGTCGCCTGTGGGAATATGATTGGACTGGGTCTGCAACGCCCTTGGACGACAAACTCCAGTGGAAAATATATGAACTCACTCAGGGCAACACAGACTTTCTCGTTAAGCTGTTGATGCTTGCACAGCGTCACATGATATCGGAGGAGCTTGAGGTCATCACTTCGCAGGTATTGCAGCACGTCTACGATAATCAGATGAGGATGCTTCATAAACCGATCGAGGCACTGCGCAGTGGTGATCCACTCCAGATCGCAGACTTCGAGGATATGATGCCTACGAAGGATCAGATTGCGCAGATGCTTAATCATGACTTGGCTCGGCGAGCTAAGCGTGCGGATCTTGCGTTGATTTTACGAGGCATGCCCGACCCCCCTGAAACCCAGGCAAGAAAACCAGCCGGCAAACCAGTAGCTCGAGTGGTCACTGGCGATCTCAAGAACGTTCATTTGGATCAGAACGAGGATGTCCAAGCAGAGCTTTTGAAGCGTGGCTGGATCGATGAGGAACCAGTCTGGTGAGTATCCCTAACGGGAGGGCGTATGGATGGATCGTCTGTTCTTGTTCCCAGAACCGTTTCCTGATGAGTCTCTGTATAGCCTAGCGGTTCGCTATCATCGATTGGTCTCCAATAAGAGCTATCGACAAACCAGCCAAGAGTTGTTCGGTACCTACTCAAGAACCTGCGGATCGGTGCTTCCCTGCTGTCTAGGGGCCTTATCGCAGCGATTGGAGGGGCAATATTCAGTTCGCGAGCTTATCGAAACTCGTACGTTGTTGCCGCTATATAGGCCATTTCTTAGCGAACAAGTGTACGAGTCAGCAATCCTGTGTATGCAAGGTACAAATGGCACAGGGCTGAAGATGAGCCTAGGGATGACGGCCTCTGGACTGCTAAAGCATGCATCATTCCGTTACTGTGAAGCGTGTATGCACCATGATTCTAATGTTTTCGGTATGCCCTATTGGCATCGTATTCACATGGCTGCAGGAGTTTGCATCTGTCCAACTCATGGCAATGTACTTCTAGGTATGAGCTTCCCTGAAGGCGCAGATTGGCGTTCTATGTTCCTCCCTGGTGAGTTTGCCAGTGAGCCTGTCTTGAGAACGCCATCTTTGGACGCCGCATTTGCTGTGGCAAAAATGCAGTTCTGGGGGCTGCAAAATCCACAACAAGCATGTGATCTAGTGGATGGTGAGTTCCTCCGGTGGCGTCTTACTGAAATGGGCATGGTCCATCGAGGCCGACTAAGAGAACTCGCGATAAGAAAATTCTTGGAGCCCAGACTCGATTTTTCCACAAAAGAAGTTGAGTATCAGTCGGTCACCAAAGGTTTTGAATGGATAATGTGTTTGCTTCGTCGTAATAGGTGGACCATTCAGCCATTTAGATATTATTTTCTCAGCTGGTTACTTGGATCTAGTGTAAGTGATCTGAGTGCCTTTCAATGTCGAGCTTTTTATTATTCACCCAAAGCTGTTTCAGCCGTAACGCATGTGTATAGACCAGATAAGAAAATGGTAGTCGCACGTCGCCGGGAATTTAAACGGGATATCAGTAAAAAATGTCACGATAAGTCTGGGTATTATTGGTTGCATCGTCATGATCGTGAATGGCTAAATAAATATGTGAAAAAAAATACATTTATTAGGATTAGAGACAGCTCTATTAAATGGTCGGTTCAAGATGCTCGGTTGGCGAAAGAACTTTTAGGTGCGCGGGATAAAATTTTTAATATTAAGGGAAAACCAACTAAAATAACAAAATCTGCGTTACTGAGAAGAGTTTCGTTAAAGTATAGATTTTTACGGGATTTTTCAATGTTTACAGAAAGTTCTCGGATATTGGGCGAGCTTCTCGAAACAGAACACGATTTTCAAATCCGTAAATTGCATTGGGCGATAACAAATTTCTCGATATCCGGGCAATCTGCGGCGAGTGTCATAATGCGCTTTGCCGGAATACGTATTAGGCTAGTGTCTCAATCAGAGTTAGATAGATTGTTTCTAGCCCGGTAGCATTTCAAAGGTCATTGAGTTTTTTGATTGTTTCAGTCGTTAGGCGGTGGGAGAATGGATCTCAGTAAAATACTTACTGGTTGCATATTTTGCGAGCGTACTAAAGGTTCCGCTGCAATCATGAAAGGGCGGTTATCTTAGACAGTCTTTCATAAGCTGAGAGAATTTTTCGCTTAGAAGTGCCAAAATTGCGCCGCCAAAAAAATGTCTTAAATATTTTGGTGGTGCCGATTGAAAGTTATCGGGAAAAATGCCATATCACTCTTTGCCATCACTATTGAGAGTGCGGATGAAAATGGCTAGGAATTATGAAAAGTATGTAGATGACGTAACAGAAGATATTAAGACCTGTATTGGCGACATGGCTTGCCAGCCCATATTGTTCGTAGGGTCGGGTTTTACGAAACGGTATCTGGCTGGCCCCAACTGGGAGGAGCTGCTCAAGGATCTTGCTGGTCGGTGTCCTGAGATCCGACAGTTTGCTTACTACAAGCAACGTTATCCTGACTTTGTAGATATCGGTACGCAATTCTCTGAAAAATACAACGATTGGGCTTGGGGAGCGGGTGAAGATCAGTTTCCAAAAGAACTCTACGACGAAACTAGCTCTCCACAGATCTACATCAAGCACACAGTCTCACAGATTTTCACGCAACTGCTTGCCAACGGCGATCACGAGCTCGCTGAAGAGATTGAACTGCTAAAGAAAATTCGCCCGCATTCTGTGATTACCACTAACTACGACCAGCTTCTCGAGCGATTTTTCCCTGAATACGAGCCCATCATTGGCCAGAGGATTCTCTATGCCAATCATTCGAGTATTGGTGAGATTTTCAAGATTCATGGATGTGCCTCTCAACCCGAAAGCATTGTGCTCACCCGGGCAGACTACGAGGAGTTTGTGAAGCGTAAGAAATACCTGTCCGCAAAGCTTCTAGCGTTCTTCGCTGAGCACCCACTAGTGTTCATAGGTTACCGAGCCGAAGATCCGAATATCAAAATTATTCTCGCCGACATCGACGAAATCCTTTCCGAGGAAGGCAAGCTAATCCCTAATATCTACATTCTGGAATGGGACGACCGGGATATGTCGGAAGAGTATCCGCGTCGCGAGCGCCTCATACCCGTATCCGATCACCGTAGCGTGATAATCAAAAGTATCGTTGCCAAGGATTTTAGCTGGGTCTACTCGGCATTCAGCGCTAACGAAGCGCTGCAGAACGTGAACCCTCGGCTATTGAGGGCGTTGCTAGCACGTACCTACCAGCTCGTGAGAACCGATATTCCTAGGAACCCTATCCAGGTGGATTACGGGGTTCTTGCGAATGTAACTGAGGCCGATGGAGAGTTGGCCAAGCTTTACGGCATTGCAGATGGTGCCGACGGACTGGCATTCAATCTAAATTTTCCGTACACACTTACGACCGCAGGCCAGGCAATGGGTTACAAATACTGGCATGCGTGCGACCGGCTTATCACAACGATCGCTGAAACGACCGGTGTCGACATCAAAAGCTTCGACAACAAGTATCACTGCGCGATTATGAACGGCGCTGAGGTGCAGTCACATCGATACTCGGATGCGCTAATGGAGCTGCTGGAAAAAGTGAGATTAGGTGAGGAATACGCTCCAGAAGTGATACGGGAGGCTGAATTGAAGGGGCACCGACTTTAGGTAGGGCACCTCTAAACCTGGCGCAGTGCGGCAGGTTGGCCTTAAATTTATTCGAGATTTTGGAAATGCGGCGCGATATCATTATGCTGCTATATTAAAAAGTAGCCTGTCACGTCCATTAGCGGACGTTGCCTGCAAGTCAAAGCCGAAATATGGATATTTCAATGCGATCCCTAGCCCCATCGCGACCCTACGCCCCTTTTCGTTTTACCCAGACTCTGCACGCTATTTATTCGAGCGAGCATGATGGTGCGCGCGATCAATTTGGACTTAAGAGCTCCTTATGAATTATTTCACTGAAACGGCCGCGAACATCCTAGGTAACAACAAACTCCGTACGCCTCAAATTGAGGCGTACATAAAAGCGCAGGAGCACTTTGGCACCTCTCCCGAGGTAGACGCCTTAATCGTTTTACCTACGGGAACGGGCAAGACTGGTTTGATTTCCATCGTGCCGTTCGGCTTGGCAAACGGGCGGGTTCTGATCATTACCCCTGGGCTTGTGACGAAGCAAAGTATCCGGAAGACCCAAGAGGCGCTTGAGGACAATTTCTGGATCAATTTTGATGTCATTTTTAGCGCAGATGACTTGCCCATCACCTGTGAATATAACTCTGAAACGCTAATGACAAGTCTCGTGCAAAGTCATTTCGTGTACTCCAACATCCAACAAATCCATAGTGATCGCAGCACGGCCCTCACTAACCGCGTGCCGAGCGATTTCTTTGACCTAATCATCATCGATGAAGCTCACCACGCGCCTGCAGAAACGTGGCAGAAGACACTGAATCACTTCTCCAAGGCGAAGAAACTTTTTGTCACGGGAACCCCGTTCCGCGGTGACAAGCAGGAAGTGCCAGGGAAGCTTATCCATGAAACGCCGCTCTCAGAAGTAATGAGAGATCGGTATGTGAAATGGCTTCGGAAAGAGACCGTGAACGCCCACGAGCTCTACTTCACGCTCGCAGAAGAGCCTGGGGTTCGATTCTCCAAGGACCAGGTATTGGCCTTCAGAGATCGTGAGTGGGTCGAGCGAAGTGTCGCCCTATCTAAAGAGTGCTCGCTAGACGTCATCGATCAAAGCATTAATAACCTTAACGAACTGAGAAAGGCCTCTCCAAAAGTCCCTCACAAGATTCTCGCAGTTGGCTGCAGCATCACACATGCTGAGGATCTTCGAACTTGGTATCAGTCTAAGAACCTTACCACTGCCATTGTTCACAGTGACATGGAACAAGGTGATATCGAGTCAGCGTTCAGGGTGATCGACAACCATCAATGCGATGTAGTCATCTCTGTGAACATGCTGATGGAAGGCTACGATCACCGGTACTTAACGGTGCTCGCTTTGTTTCGTCCCTACCGCAGCATCAACGCCTTCGCCCAAATCGTAGGTCGTGTTTTGCGGGCAATCCCGGAAGAAGAAATTACCGCTTTCGAGATTGATAACAATGCCGTGGTGATTTATCACGAAGAAAGCGGCCTTGACGCAATGTGGAGCGCATTTCAGAAAGAAGTCGATCGGGCTAAGCATCAACGCACAAAAGAATACGCAATAACTGACGAGGAATACGTCAGGAAGGAACAGGCATTGGCGGGTGTTTCCTCATCCTCAGCTTTCGTGAGTGACCAGGACTCATACCTGGAAGACCTCGACTTCAACAAGATCTTTTCCGCAAAGAGAGCCGAGATTGACTCTATCGCGACCCAAAAAGTCCAAGCGCTGCCCGGCATTGAGGGCTACGATGATGACGTATTGGCACAATTGAAGAATGTCTTCATCAGCGCTGAAACGAAGAAAGCTGCCCAGATCATCGATCCGAATCTGGTTGCCAAAAGGCCAGAGATTGCTCGTAGACAGCTCCGCGAAATACTGACCAAAAAAGCTCAGGATGAGGTCGCTACATTGCTCAGCGACTTAGGTATCGACGAAAAAGCTTCGACCCTTTATCCGAAATTCAGGAACCTTCTGCCCGTAGCCAAGGTGAATATGCCTAATGACGGTATACTGGTGAGCTTTATCAACGCAAAGCTCGCGAAGAAATTCGGGAAGGTTGCTGAACGCGACAACAGCTCACTCTCCAAGTCAATCGAGCACGTGGAGGTGATCATGGTAGAACTTAGAGGTATGCTGAAATGAGTCTTGAATCCATCAAATTGCTTGTTGACGAGCTCACGACTCTCCACGTAACTCGTGGTGTTCAGCCTAGCGAGCTCGTCGACAATATCTTTGAAGACGACTACGTTGAATCCGCTTCTCGAAAAACTCAGAGCGGTATCGTCTTCGAAATCACCTTTCTGGAAACAGACGATGACGGCTGCGCAAGCAAGGTGACTATGAGGTATACCTACGATCAGCGTCGTTACCTCGTCCTCGTTGAACAGAAGGTTGCAGCGAAGAAATTCTGCGTTCAGTGGGATCGTGCCGTAGCGATCCATGATCGTGTAACGAAGCTTGAGGCGTCTCTGAACGGGAAGCTGCCCAAGTATCAGGTCCAAGAAATCCTCTCAACTATCCCAGTAGATTTCGCGAAGAATTTCCCGCAACTAAAGCTCGCGGCTTAATAACATATCTCGCCGCTCGATCATTTATTGATCGCTTTCACAGAGTTTCCCTCATCTGAAGCTAGGATCAATCCAGTGACGCGTATGGGGGAAATTGCTCAGCCCTGTGTACAAACAGAATCTGCTGCATTCAGCTTAGAGATCAGTATGATGTCCAAATCGGTGCGTAGCCTACGGCGGGCCCCCACTAACACATCGACCGTATTTTTTAGTCTCAAATAAGCAGGCGAGGGTGAGGGAAACACCCAAAGTTGTTCTGACACAGCTTGTCTTTGATCACTCCCGCTACCTTGCTGAACGGGAAGATCTCTATAGGTGGCGTCATAGCACAACGGTTTGCGCCAGTAACCCACCCAATGCCATTGGCCATCATTCGATGCGTGTTTCAATCAAAACGGCGCTTCGAAAGCTTCACCGCGATTTTCCCGTCCTTCAACCGTTTTACATTGGCACTTGCCGATTGCACCGGGTGGGGCCTCTAAGCACCCGTGAAATATCTGCCATCCTAGTCAGTGAATAGATGAACTAGGCTTCCTGAATGACTTCCAAGGACGATTTCCATGCCTGATAACGCTAACTGCAGGATCGCCACCGCAGATGCCCTGACATTGCTTCTGCACAATCAGCACGCACTGGGTGCGGCGATTGAGGAAATCACCAAATGGCTTTCGGAGAATGGCGTAGGCAGCGTTGCAGTCAACGCTGTCGTGGCGATGGAAACATTGGACGCCAATGCAAAAGCGATTACCAATGCGATTACGCAACTACGGCAGTCGTAATGAATCAAGATTAGGACCTTTATAAAAAATGACTGAAGTTTTAGGGGCTCCGCCGCCGATCGCCATTGGATTTAGGCAGGTACAGTGGCATGAGCATCTGCAGCATCCAGCAGTCGCTTTAGGGCTTGAAAGCCATCGTCATTAGTGATCAGGAAGTTAATTAGATCTTCAGCAACGAATCTGAATGCCTCATCAATCTTGAAGGTTTTGAATAGCTTAGATGCCAGCAGCATCCCTGCTGTGTTAAGTAACCCCTGATCGTCCTTGCTGATCAATTGCGGAAAGAATGTCGATACCACCGCTGTGCTCAACGGCCTTATGTCCAGAGAGATCGCGCAATATTCCCAATGCCAAACTCCTTTTGTTGGGCAAAAGGTTGGGCCGTCATCATTAAGCATATAGTTCCAGCGATCGCTTTCCCACATCCACTGAGGAGGCTTTAGTAGATAGGGGGCAGCTTCTTCCGAATAGACTGTGACCTCGTGATTGCGTCCATTACCCCAGATTGTTAAGGGACGCTGCCCCAAATAGTTCTCGGCACGCTCTCGTAGCTCAAATCCGGCCATCTGCTCATTGATACCTGATTGCACTGCTGCTTGGCTATAACCTTCAGCTAGGCCAACTACCGTCACCCCGATGTCAATATTCCGCTGCAATAACGGCTGTAGGTCGAGGTAAATGCGTTTGGTCAAAGGGGCAGGTAACTCCTCAACACAATCTGCTTCAAGGATTAGTGGGATAACCCTCACGCCTGGTTGATCAACAATGTGAGCCAACATCTGCAGCTCGCGAGACAAGCCTGAATCTTCTTTTTTTGCTGAGCGCAGGTAATCCTGATCACAGAGGCATAAAACCGTTATTGGTCGCTTGGCGAGCTGTTTGGAGATAGCAACGTCTGGCAGTTCTCCATAACTGATGTTGTCTCGATCCCAGAATACGTCATGGCTCCAATTCAAACAGGAGACAATATGTTGGCGTACCCATTCCTTGTTCTCGAATCCCGCTCCCCAGGCATAGGAGATGAAGATAGAGCTCCGGTTTTCTTCAACTGTCATATCTGTTCGCCTTTAATATTGACCCGGAGCATTTGGCCGCTTACTCGGAAACGGTTATATAGCCATCGCTTAGTAACCAGAAGTGCTGCAATCTTTGATGCTACTGCTTGATGTCTTGGCATCCCTGATGTCGCCTTCTGCTGTAAAAGATGAAGGGATGCTAGACTCCTTGCGAGGTCTAGAACCCCTAACCTTGCACCACCACAGTCCTGTCCAGTCAAGACTCGACCCTCAGCTGGTTCAGGACTTTATTTTTGAGGGCATCGAGGTGGGTGGATTAGCACTCGATGCCCCTCACTCTTCTCCTCTCTATCCGCATACACGGCCTCCTGTAGCATGTCTTTACCCATCGTTGCTCCACCACAGTCTTAGCCGGTCAACATTCGACCCTCAGCCGGTCTAAGACTTTTACTTCTGGGGCACCGAGGTCGGTGAACTCAATGCCCCGCACTCTTCTATGCATTTTCCTTTGATCTCCTGGTGCGTTTGGATTTGGTGGGTGGAATTGGCGGCGGAGGAGGCGGTGGAGATGTGCTTGATGTCTGCTTGGCGGCCTCCTCGGCCGCAGCAACTTTTGCCTTTTCTGCGTCATTTACCGCTGTCCAATAGGCGTGGACTGCTTCGATATCCCCATACGCACCGATCTCTGGCAGTCGCTCGATGAAGCGGCTATACAGCCCATCCTGAATTTTTCCACCACTGCGCATCCACTCGACAGCAGCATTAGGATTGGTGAGCATCACGTAGTGGAATTCACCTGAAGCACCTGGTTTGGTGGTAATGAACTGCAGCTCCCGAAGCTTTTTCATCCGTCGGCGCCAGGTGTCCACGGCCCGTTCCCCGAGGAATCCCGCTTCTGCTGCAAAAGTGCTGGGATTCTCGATCGTGATGACCGGGTGATCGGGCATGCGCGCCCAAAGACAAAACAGCACGTGGCCGGCAGGCTGTCCCTTCGATTGAGCGTCGATAATCTGCATAGCAATGGGCAGGGTTCGAGGAATCGTGCTGAAGCCGTCGTGAGTTTTGCGTGTCCATTTCCACGCTTCGGGAATATTCGGGAAATGGACCAGCATCAGTTGCTGAGCACGTTCCGCCATGGTTAGGCGGCGTTTTGCTGACTGTTTCGCATTGGCCATTGTGCAGCCCCTGTCTGATTTCTGTTGAGTCCAGTGTCCCGGCAACCGATGACGATGACAAACCGTCATTACGTGCTCATATCACGCATTTTCATGCATGTGAATGAACGATACAGACCACTCAAATGCCTGATATGAGGCTAGATCAAGTTATCGAATTGCGCGATATCGCGCAGAAGATGTTTATAACTGATTGAAATATATATTTTTTATTTAGCCTTTCGGTGCTCGCTGTGCTGAACGTACTCGGCGTGCTCGATGTCCTCACGGTGCTGCTGGGTGTAGGGTGTGGGAAGAGGGGCAAGGTGAAGTGGATATCTCCTATTTTTTCGCACCTGAGGGCTCGCGCATCTTCAACATTTTTTGCGAACCTTGTAGTCGGAGACTTTTCAGGACGACGGTGTCAGCGAGCGTAGATTGGCGTGGTATTGCATACGTTTCAGCCAAGCGTAAATCGTGCAGCGGACCGGCAGGTTTTTCTTCGAGACGCGCGAGTTGAATTACCGCATGGGTCGTTCTGTGAAGCCTGACTTAATAAGACGTTCGCGCGTCGCGCACCTGCAGCCGTTGAGTAGATTTACAGAACCAAGGCCGATTCAACGACTGCGCTGCAGTACTCGATTATTCGCTTGTAAGCACCTTTTACGGGCCGCGCTCTCGTGAGTTGAGGAGCGAAACTGCTTATTTATAAAGCGTATTAAAGTCAGGTTTAGTGCGGATCCAGCTCGATAAGTATAGGAAAAGCGCCACTACCCCGATCCGTGTTGTGTGACGCGTAAGCGCAGCCTTCGTGTGTTGGTTGGAGAATGTCATGCGCCAATCCGCGAATCACCCTAAATCAAATACCAATCAACTAATACGACAAAAAACCGCCAAAGCACGCCGAGATAAATTTGATTAATTGAAGCTAAAAGGTGGATGTCAATTTTATGGCGTATTTGCAAGCGAAATAAGACGAGAGGCTCCCTTTGGTGCCAGCTGATCGTTGATCGTTATTTGATTTGTGCCTATAGTGCTTCTAGACCAAGGGGGAACAATATGACGGCCGGCAACGTTCTTATGGAACTGCTCCAAAATCCGAAGGAACCACTGGGCCTGAGTCGGCACTCAGGCGCCATCCTCGCCGATTGGCTCGAGGAAGCCATGCTTAGCGCCTCACGCCAAAAATCAGGTGAAATCCACGATGCAATAGTTCAACTCTATCAGAGCGCATTAACCCGTTGCTCTGCTGATGTTCAGCTTGCTGTCCAAGCCGCTAGCAAAGAGGATTTCTCGCATAGAGAAGCGTATCAAATGGGAATGCTTAGCCTTGCCCAACTTTTGGCAGCGCAGGGGTTGGATCGAAAAGTTAGTGCTGAATTTAATGAATCTTTGAATGATCCGGCAAATGTATTATATATAAATGCATTATTTGAGCAGCCACTTAGCAATAAAGTGCTTTCTAAAGTTGTAGGCCAAACCGAAGAAAACGTCAGCCGTAAGCTAAGAAAATTTAGAGAATTGGGAATTACGACATCTAAAAAAGTCGGAACAACTGTGATTAATTCTCTTTCTGCGACAGCTCGACAAATGCATGAAGAGCGCAGACTGCAAGGAAGTATAGATGCGGCGGTACCAAAGGTTTCGAGGGATAGTGCCTTAGTTGCACTTGCGAGCAAGAAGGACTCTTCCCAGCCGTTTATGCAACGCCAAATTGCTTTCAGTCGTTCCGCCAGTAATCGTGCTGAGAGAATGTCAGCATGATTGAATCAAAAATTGTAACTTTTTACTCCTATAAAGGCGGCGTTGGACGAACTATGAGTCTCGCCAACGTCGCGTTTTTAGCTTCGTTGGACAGCTACAGAGTTCTAGTCATGGACTGGGACATGGAAGCGCCAGGGCTAGCTTACTATTTTCGGGGGCTTCACGACGGAGCGGAAGCTAAGGCCTTAAAAAATACGCGAGGATTGCTAAATATTTTTTGGGATTGGAGTGCGGCTGCCGAGCAGGCGCGCAGCTCTGAGGATGTAGAGTTACTTTTTGATAAGGCGAGCTCAGGTGAAATCTTTCAAGAGTGTGTTAAACCTCTAATTGGTCCAGGGCTTTTCGACAAAAAAATTAAGCTTGACTATATTAGTGCTGGCGGATTGACGGTAGGAAAAGAGCAGTTTTTTTATGAGGATGCACTCTCTAAGTTTTCCTGGGGAGACTTTTTTGATAAGTATGCAGGTGGAGCCCTACTTGAACATTTAAAGACATGGGCAAAATCGAAATACGATTTAATTCTTATTGATAGTCGTACAGGTTTTGCAGATGTTGCGGGTATTTGTACAATGCAAATGCCCGACGAAGTTGCACTATGTTTTGTTCTAAATCGTCAAAATATCGATGGTATAGCACGTGTTGCTTCTGCAATAAGAGAGCGAAGGGAAGAAGAGGTTTCTCTCAGAGCAGTACCTATGCGGATGCGTGTTGTTGGTACTGAATCTTCTGAGGTGAGCGACGCCAAGGCGCGCGCGGTTAGTGAATTGGTGCGGGTTGGAGGTTTTTCCAATCTTGCGATTCAAGAAGATATAAAAAATTTGGCAATACCTGCTATTGATAGTATTCCATCCTATGAAACTCTAGCTCCATTTGTTGCTACTGATCCAAAATTCGACCAATTGACTTTGAATTACGCGAAGTTAGCAAGTGAGCTTATAGGACAGGACGTTAATATTCCAACTATAAAAGCCGAAACAATAGACTTGGTAAAGCGCAGACTATTGCCTCGGCATGCGACTGAAGAGTTTCTAGAGAACCTTGCGACCCGTGACTCCGAGTCGGCAGTTGCCGAGCTACAGCAGCTTACTCAAAGCGCTCAAGAGCTGATTGTAAATGAAGAGTATCTTGATCCAGACTATGTAAAAGCATTAGTTCATGCGTGCGATAACGTAGCTGAAAATCTAAACGATCTAGCTGAAACAATATCAATCAAAATGGCCGCGGTGGATCTGCTTCGGGCTATTGGTAGCGTTGAACCAGAAGTATGGAATCTCACTCTTGAGAGTAAACTTTCTGAAGTCGTAGACTTTCACGGATACATGCTCGAGCATGAAGTTCAATTGGCGCTGCTCGAGGAGCTCGATATTATTTTAGCCGGTTACTCCTCGATCAACTTAAAATTTCGACGTATAGAGCATAGACGTAAGGCTGCATGGATCTATGTTGAAATGAAGAAGGTTGAAGCAGTCAAGACTACGATAGGAGAAATTATCGCCCTCAGCAAAGATTTAATGGGACATAAACTTGCCCAAGACCAGATAGCTGAAACTGTCGCGATCGATGTTGATGTTTTTCGACTTAAAGCCGAAATTGAAATTCAGTTGGGGAGTTATCAAGCTGCACGAAATTATTTAATTCAATCCCTTGGCTTGATTAAGAGCTATACGTCAAGTAATAGCGCGACAAATGCTCTATCAAGACTGAAGTTTAATATTCATATTAGATTTACCGAGCTTCCTAGGCCTTTTTTGAGCGTGCGAGAAGCCGCAGAGCACGCGGTTGAAGCTGCTGCAAGCGGGTCATCCGTTCAAAGGATAGTTCTTCGTTTTATAACTTTGAGTAGAGTGGTAATTGAGAGCGGTAGCGACGCGTTGACAGTAAAGTTCTGTGCGGCCTTATTCGGGGGGGAAAGCAGAGCTAGGGTTCAACTTGGTAACTATTATGGGCGCTACCCAGAGGAAGCTTTAGACTTCTTCAAAATAGCTCGTGAATTGGTTTCAGTTGTCATTAAGCATGAAGATCGGGCACGCTCATTTGTAATATGTACATCCTTTTCTGAGGCGGCGTCGCTCGTAGTCAAAGGTCTCATTCGCCGTCGACATAGTATAAAAGAAGAAGACTGGACATTATTGATGAATGAGTTTGACTTGCTTTCTACACTATTTGATCGTGTGGGGGTACATATAGAAGCGCATAACAGCGTGATAGAGAATCGCCTATTTGTGCGAGGGCATAGACACGATAGCAGCCCCCGCGAGGATGATTGAATAATGCCTTCTCCCGCTGACTTATTCATGGAAAATTGGGAGCTCGCGCGCAAGTGGAGTGGTCCCGATGTGCAAAACTTTAAAACGCCCTGTGCGGAATTTAAGCGCGCCGTTGATGAATCGATATTAATTCCTAGTGCTTCAGACTCTTATGAAGCGCTAAAGAATTTACAGCGTGGAGACGACCCCTCCGTTCTGAACGGCAGAATAATGCATATTCTTGCGGCGATAGACGATTTTTTTGAGATCGTTCATCCCAGAACGTTGAACCGAAGTAAGTTGTTTGATCGAATTCCGTTATCGCACTGGATGAGAAAAGTTGTTCTTGACCGATTAGATAATGGGGCATTTAGTTCTTCGCCGAGTCATCAATTGGTTCCAAGGGGGCCCTTACTTCGCTCCCCTCGGGGGGATTTCGCATCAAGTGCCTATTCATTCCTCGATCAATTCGCATTCCTGACGGTAGTAAGATCAGAGTTACTGGTTGATGAGCGACCAATTCGAGTGAGCACGCTTGCCAAAGATCGCTCTCTTAGTCAAGGTCTTGGGTTGGCGCCTAGTTCGAGTGGTTCGGAGAAAGTAGCATTTATCCCTATAGCTCAATTAGATGAGCATTTGGACGTAGAAAGATCAGAGCGAAATGGCCATGCCTATATTGACTTCAAGCTCAGCGAGGATATTGATGCGGCTGCGGTAATTGATTCCGTACTTTGTGACATTGGTTACGCAGATATAGTCATGTCCGCGGAGTTGATGGTGGATGCTCACGCTGCGGATAGACTTAGGCCGCTAATCGCCGCCAAACCTGGCCGTACTCGGATTCTGCTCGCTGGTTCTGGCAATACGCTCGATACTCGAGATGGCTTACCTTGGAATGAAACTCGCGTATTCAATGGTTCCGGTGTTGAGCTTTGGCGCCAGAGAAAAATTTGGCAGGCTGGATTAGACACGGCTCGCTCTGAAGATCTTGGGCTTGTTCCCGGCAGCAACGGTCGGCTCATGGAGCATAATCATGCGGGTGACGAAGTTGTTGTCGCTGATTTAGATGGATTCGGACGATGCGTTGTACTCATTTGCCAAGATATTAAATCCAGCCCGTTGGCGTCTCAGCTAATCAAACTTTATCAGCCTGATTGGGTTTTTGTTCCAATTTTAGATTGGGGAACCGGCATAGCGCGCTGGGCGCATGTTGAGGCATTTCATTTGAGCGATTTATCTCCAGCCAGATTTTTGATCGCCAGCAGCTTATCAATGGTGGAGAAACTGAAAAAGGTGGAACAACCTTGCGGGTTAGCTATTGGGCCAAAAGATTCGACTGAGGAAAGCCCAGGGCGTGAATGCGCAACCGCTTACGCAAAAACATCGCCTCACGGCTTCGGTATGGTCGAGTGGCAGACTGGCTGGGGTAAGAGTGCTTTGAAATATGAACCGAAAAAATGAGCTCGAATAGGCTGTGTTGTTTTCCCCAATCACGCTTAATTTAATGTCTCTAGCTTCTTACGACTTAGTTTTGCGATGCTGCTGCAGTTAGTTAAAAGGGGAAATACGGAGGATCCTGCGTGGCTGCCAAGGAGCACCGCGGAGGCGTCCAAGTCCGCGGCGACCTTGAACCCCTCAATGAGTGCTCGATAGACAATCGCACTTTACTATGCTCACCTCTACGTTAACTCGATTCGTGATCGCGATTGTCGCACTTAAGCTCCTGGTCGTCTTTGCCTTACTCAGCAAGGAGGCGGGCGTCGGGTAGAGGGCCATCATGACGCACTGCTGCTTGACGGTCGCTGAACCACTGCAATAAAAGCATCTGCAGTTTCGAACCCAAGAAACGCTAAAGCCAAGCATAAGTCAAAAGACTGATAACCGGATCTATTGTCTTTAAAGTCCATGCCGAAAATTTTACTTATATCACTACGATATGAGTTATAGCCGTGAAAGTAATTTTTGTAACTGAGTTTAATATATTTGCTGTACAGTTTTTCGTCTACCACTACTGCGCTATAAGCCGAACCACGAAAGTCGAAGAGGTCTCTAACGAAGACAGCATAGTCTTGCTGCCATGCTTCAGAGTTGGATGTTTCTAGTGAAAATGAGTCACTGCAAGCTATAAAGTCCGAGAGGTTGTGGGAGCTGACGGCTAAACTACATGTTGGGCACCGGGCCTGGAGGTAGCTTGCGTGCTTATGGCAAAATTTTACGGACTTGGGCAGATGGCAAACATGTATGTACGGAGAGCCATATTTTTCGGCGTCTTCTACGACGCATGTAGTACATATTTTCCAAGTGCTCGCCGGTGCGTAGGTCGCAGAGCTAGGCGATCGACCAAGAACGGAATACAGCGGATATAGAGTATTCTCTTGGAGTACTTCCGTTGAAAGTCCGTGATCTTCGATTAACTTGGGGAGAATAAACTCCCATTTCCCGTAACGTGTGCTCCGTTTCACAACTCTGATCTTAAAATCGAATTTTCTGCAGTTAATTATCCCTTGAATCTCTTTTCCTCGACGCAACGCCGATGCGATAAATTCACCAGGGAACGGAGCGTAGATCACGTTGGAACCTATCAGAATTAGAGGTGCAATACTGGAGTACCGGTGTTTCACCTTACAAGATCTTTTTCAGGAAGCAGGAGAGCTCATGTTAATTGACGGTACTTAGCTACTCTTGTCATGCCGAGCTCGTCTAGTGATACGCGCTCGAAGTCGAACCCCCGCTTACGTTTCAACGGCGCAAGGGCGCTTTCGCTAAGTTGGCAAAGCTGTGCGTACTGCTCGAGGAGGCTTGGCTCCTAGCTCATAGGAATAGCGTCCATCAATATGGGTAGATTAACTCCCAGTATGACGAGGTAGCATAGGACAGCGCCACTAGGAAATCCGCGCCAGAGCGGTGACTAAATCCAGATTATTGATTAACGTGGAGAGTGCGATATGCCAAGCTTGGCAAGACGCGGAGAAGGTCCGTCCGATTCCAGTGACCCAGTAATGATTTTCCTCACACTGATAAACCCAGCTGGCTACGACCAATTTTTGCTGGGTTGTTCGCAAAAGCCAAGCACATCTTCGGCAAATTGATCTAGAGAACTGTGGGTGCTTCGTCCTAGCCGATCCAGCCAGAACCCTCGCATCCCGAACGCAGTTGGTCCATCGCAATCGCTCACTTTAGAATCCCCAATCATCCAGACTTCTGCTGGCACAGCCGATACAGCATGCACAGTTTGACTGTATATCTTGAACGAGGGCTTCACGGCGCCTACCTCAAAGCTGTAGGAGTATCCATCGAGTGTTGGATAAAGTCGTTCAATGGCTGCGGCGTAGGGTTTCGCGAGATTTGAACAGACCGCTACCTTAACGCCCGCATCTTGCAGCAGTCGTACTGCTTGAATGCCATCGGCGTAGGCTTGAATTTCGGCAAGTTCGCGGCTGAGGTCTGAGTCCAAGCAAACCATCACGGCTGGATCGACACTAATCCCAAAAAAATCAGCAGCCTGGCGCAAGTCCATAGGCAAAGATAGGATGCATTCCCCATCGTGTGGCTGAGGACGGCGACCCTGCTCAATCCCAATTTTAAGGATTTTTCGATAAGGGTTACTACCTTTGCTGATCTTGATGAGGGTACCGAAGGCGTCGAAGATAACTGCGGAAATGGGCATAAAAACACCGGCTCATGAAAAGATGCTCGCGGCAGTCATCTATTCGCCAGGGCGGATGCCGACATGCCTTACAAAAGGACGTTTCCATACAATTTGGAAAAGGTCAGCCTATTCCGAACATTCATCCGCCAAGCCGTTTGTGACTTTACCTGCCAAAGGCCCAGCAGGCTCTAGCGATAGTGTGCATGCCGTCAATCGATCAAGCAGGTGAATATCCATGCGATTGGACTTAGCTACAACCCGCCTCAAGTTCTCGATGCAAGCTGTAGCAGCTGTCTTCGACCGGTTAAGGGTAAAGCGTTTGCGTTCCCCACTCATAAATCAGACCTCCGATCAGCCGACAGATAGCTAGAGCACCTACAAAACGCTGGATCTCTGAGACTGGCTCCCTACGGCTACAATCTTCGTATTGGTCTCGCGCATGGTCAAGGATATGACGAAATCCCACGCGGCCGCGCCACAACTACCGCGCCTACTGTGCAACTCTGTGTGGAGCGATGTAGGTATAGGGATCCCCTATAGGAGGAGCTGAGCCGGATCGTTCCCCGAGACCTTTTCGCATACCTCAAAAAATAGTCCATCCTCCCCGATAGAAAGACGGAAGTCCCGTCCCGCCCCCTGCGGGGGCTAGCCGTATGCGTCACTTTTCGTTCGGAATACTTGCGGGTGAAGCCCGCTGCACTCTTAGAGTGTCGCATCGGATCCGACATCTTTTGCCTGTGACAATCTTTATTCTTCTCAATTGAGGCAGATTTCCGAGTTTTGTTCTTTTTGTGACATTCTTTATTTGGCTGAGGTTCGTTGAGAACTCTGCTGCAGCCCGCTAATTCCAGTGGGGGCTGTGACAACCTTTATTTTTAATACACAGCACAAAATAATCGCAGCTTCGGCTGCGATTTTTGTATCTGACTCGAGGGCCTCCATGGACCGCTTCCAGGAAATGCAGATCTTCGCCGCCGTTGCTCAGGAGCAAGGTTTCTCCGCAGCAGCGCGGCGCCTCGGTTTTTCGGCGGCCAGTGTCACTCGGGCGGTGGCGGCGCTGGAGCAGCGGATCGGCACGCATTTGCTGGTGCGGACCACGCGCAGCGTGCACCTCACCGAAGCCGGTCAGCGTTATCTGGAAGACTGTCGCCGAATTCTTGCCGAGGTGCAGGAGGCCGAGGATTCGGCGGCGGGCAGTCATGCCGAGCCGCGGGGGCAATTGACGGTCACGGCGCCGGTGTTGTTCGGTGATTTGTTTGTGACGCCGGTGATGGCGAATTATCTCGCGCAGTATCCGGATGTCACGATCAACGCCGTACTGGTGGATCGGATCGTCAACATGGTCGAGGAGGGCATCGATGTCGCGGTGCGCATCGGTGATCTGCCGGACAGCAATCAGCACGCGATTCGTGTGGGTGAGGTGCGCCGGGTCATTTGCGGCTCGCCGAAATACTTTGCCGAGCGTGGTCGGCCGGTTCATCCCCACTCGTTGGCGGGAGCGCCAGTGGTGGCGACTTCGGCGATTGGTCAACAACGCAGTTGGCCGTTTCTCGACGGTGGCGAGCCGCTCGGTGTGCGTCCTGAACCGCGTTTGATCGTGACCGCCAATCAGGCTGCGATCACGGCTGCTTGCATGGGCTTGGGTTTGACCCGGGTGTTGTCCTATCAAGTGGCGAGTCAGGTGGCTGCCGGTGAGCTGGAAATCGTCCTCGCAGAATTCGAACTGCCGCCGTTGCCGATTCATGTCGTCTATCAGGGCGGGCGCAAGGCCCCGGCGCGAATCCGCAGTTTTGTCGATTTCACGGTCAACGCGTTGCGCGAACATCCTGCTTTGAAAAATGCTTCGTTATTGCACCCACTGAAATAATTGATTGCGCTTGATGGTGATTCTGTTGTTTTGGCGAACAGAGGAAGATGGCCCTCATTGGCGCTCTCATCCCCGCAGCGGCGCCCCTGTTCAGCGGAGTCGACCATGCAAGCGATCAAACTCTACAACTTTCCACGTTCCGGCCACGCCCACCGTGTCGAGCTGATGTTGTCCCTGCTGCAACTGCCGACCGAGCTGATCTTCGTCGATCTCGCCAAAGGCGAGCACAAACAGCCCGCTTACCTCGCAATCAACAGTTTCGGCCAGGTGCCAGCCATTGATGACAATGGCGTGGTGCTCGCCGACTCCAACGCGATTCTGGTGTATCTGGCGCAGAAATATGGCCACGGTCGTTGGCTGCCAACTGATCCGGTCTGTGCCGCACGGGTACAGCGCTGGTTGTCGGCCGCCGCCGGACCGATCGCTTTCGGGCCAGCCGCTGCGCGATTGGTCACGGTGTTTGGTGCACAACTGAACGCGCAAGAGGCGATCACTCGTGCGCACAACCTGCTCAAGGTAATGGACGCCGAGTTAAGCACAATCCGGTATCTGGCCGGCGACGAACCGACCATCGCCGACGTTTCCGCCTACAGTTACATCGCCCACGCGCCGGAGGGCAACGTTTCGCTGGATGACTACGCG
Source organism: Pseudomonas sp. Seg1 (assembly GCF_018326005.1). Taxonomy (NCBI): domain Bacteria; kingdom Pseudomonadati; phylum Pseudomonadota; class Gammaproteobacteria; order Pseudomonadales; family Pseudomonadaceae; genus Pseudomonas; species Pseudomonas sp. Seg1. The sequence goes on along the minus strand of NZ_AP021903.1, from coordinate 6,577,175 downwards.
AACGTGCGTGCCTGGCTTGCCCGGGTTGAAGCCTTGCCGAATTTTGTCGGCATGCCGCGCACCGTCGCGGGTTTGCAAACCGCAGTCTGATTCCCGCATTCCACACTGTGCCGACGGCGCAGGGGAGAGGTCGTGATGGAACGTTCACCGTGGCACGCTGGCGAGCAACAACTGCAAGCACATGTCGGCGTTGCCGAACGCATGGAAGAATTCGGCCGTAAGGTGATTCGCACCTGGATGCCGGACCAGCACCGCGAGTTCTATCAGCAATTGCCGTTCATGCTCTACGGCGCGGTCGATGCTGAAGGTCGTCCGTGGGCCAGCGTGCTCGAAGGCGCGCCGGGGTTTGCCCATTCACCGGACCCTGAGCATTTGCACTTCGCCACGCTCCCCACTGCCGATGATCCGGCGCTGTTGCGCAACGGCGAGCCTATCGGTCTGCTCGGCATCGAACTGCACACCCGTCGGCGCAATCGCCTCAACGGGCATGTCGGCGATTTGAATGGCGGCGGTTTCACCCTGAGCGTCGATCAGGCGTTCGGCAACTGTCCGCAGTACATTCAGCTTCGGCAGTTTCAGCGGGTACCGCTCAGCGATCCGCAGACGCGTCCATCTCAGCATCTCGACAGGCTCGACGACGCGGCCACAGCCCTGATTGCAGGCGCCGACACGTTCTTCGTAGCCAGTTACGTGGATGTCGAAGGCCAGCGTTCGGTGGATGTTTCCCATCGGGGCGGTCAGCCTGGTTTCGTCCGGGTGGAGGGCAATCGTCTGACCATTCCGGATTTTGCCGGCAACCTGCACTTCAACACCCTCGGCAATCTGCTGCTCAACCCCAAGGCCGGCCTGCTGTTCATCGACTTTTCCACAGGCGATCTGCTGCAACTCAGCGGGCGTACCGAGATCATTCTGGAAGGGCCGCAGATCGAGGCGTTTCAGGGCGCGGAACGGCTGTGGACATTCGAGGTGGAAAAACTGGTGCGCCGCCCGGCGGCACTGGCCTTGCGCTGGCGCTTCGACGGCATGTCGCCGACCAGTCTGTTGACCGGCAATTGGGCCGAGGCCGACGCGCGTTTGCAGGCACAGGCGTTGGGCAATCGCTGGCGGCCATTGCGGGTGGCGAAGATCGACATGGAAAGTCGCCACATCCGTTCGATCTATCTGGAGCCGGACGATGGCGCCGGTTTACCGGTGTTTCAGGCTGGCCAGCACTTGCCCCTGCGTTTCACCCTCGATGGCGAGGTGCACATTCGCACCTACAGTCTGTCGAGTGCGCCGTCGGACGGTTTTTACCGCATCAGCGTGAAGCGCGAAGGGCGGATTTCCACGCACTTGCATGAGCAGATTCGTGTCGGCGATGTCCTCGAAGCACGAGCGCCGCAAGGGCATTTCACCGTGGCGCCACTGGAGCGTCGGCCGTTGGTGCTGCTGGCCGCCGGGGTCGGCATCACACCGTTGCTGTCGATGTTGCGCGAGGTGGTGTATCAAGGCCTGCGCACTCGACGGATTCGTCCGACGTGGCTGGTTCAGAGTTCACGCAGCCTCGCCGAGCAACCGTTTCGCCAAGAGCTGGATCGTTTGCTGGAGGAGGCGGGTGATGCCGTGCGGGTCTTGCGTCTGCTGAGTCAGCCGGAAGTGGATGCACACCAAGGCGAGGATTTTGATCGGCAGGGGCGCATCGACGCCGACCTGTTGAGGAATCTGCTGGAGGTTGCGGATTACGATCAGATCGATTTCGTCCTCTGCGGCCCCGGCGGTTTTACCCAAGGGCTTTACGACAGCTTGCGCGAGCTGGACGTCAGCGATCGGCAGATCCACGCGGAAACTTTTGGCCCGTCGACACTCAAGCGTCGGCCCGACCCGGACGCCAATGTGCTCGAGCAGCCGCCCGCTGCCACCACGTCTGTGCCGGTGGTGTTCGAACGCTCGGCGAAGGAGGCGCGTTGGCAACCGGACGGCGGCAGTCTGCTGGAACTGGCGGAAAGCCGTGGGTTGCGCCCGGAGTTCAGTTGCCGGGGTGGTTCATGCGGCACCTGCAAGACCCGACTGGTCAGCGGTGCGGTGAATTATCCACAGCCTCCGGCGGATATTCCGGAAGCGGGGCATGTGCTGATTTGCTGTGCGGTGCCAGCCCAAAGCGACCAAACGCTGGTGCTGGACCTATGAACTGCCGATCTCCATTCGGCATAAAAACCCTGTGGGAGCGGGCTTGCCCGCGATGGCGTCGGGAAATCCAACATCTATCTCGGCTGACATACCGCAATCGCGGGCAAGCCTGCTCCCACAGGGACAGTGGTGGACAGGGGTCAGGCGTAGGAGAGGGATTTTTCCTCCAGCAATTCCTGGTACAGCTCCGTCCACTTGCGGCCCATTTCATCGGCTGTGAATAACTGCCGATAGCGCGCCTCGGCCTTTACCCCCATCTCTGCCGCGCGCAGCGGGTTTTCCCACAAGGTGCGCATGGCTTCGCGGAACGCCTGTGGATTACTCGGTGGCACCACCAGCCCGGTTTCGTTGTGGATATTGATGTAGCTGGTGCCGGTGCCGATTTCGCTGGAGATCATCGGTTTGCCGTACATCGCGCCTTCGAGCAGGGAGATGCCGAACGCCTCGGAACGCAGGTGGGACGGGAACACAATGGCGTAGCTCAATTGCAGCAGCGCCACTTTGTCTTCATCGCCCAGGCGTCCGAGGAAATGAATGTTGCGCAGCCCCAGCGCCGAAGCCTGGGCATGCAGTTCCCGTTCAAGCGGACCGGCGCCGACGATGACCACCGGGTAATCAATATCCTTCAGTGCATCGAGCAGGATGTGCAGGCCTTTGTAGTAGCGCATCACCCCGACAAACAGGAAAAACTTATCCCCAAGCTGCTGGCGCCAGCGGTTCATCCGCTCGGTGTCCGCCTGTGGATAACCTGATTTGTTCAAGCCGTAGGGAATGACCCGGGTCTTGTTCTGGAATTGCTGCAATACATCGCTGGTGTGCAGGTAATTGGGTGAGGCAGCGACGATGCGGTCGGCGCTGGCGAGGAAGCGATTCATCAGAGGCCGATAGAGTTTGAGCAGGTGTTTCTGGCGAATGATGTCGGAGTGGTAAGTCACCACGCTTGGCTTGTTCATGCCACTGGCGAAATGCACCAGATCCATGAACGGCCAAGGGAAGTGGTAATTGACCACATCGGCTGCAGCGGCCAACTCGCGAAACTGTTTGAACACGCTCCAGGAAAATCCGGTGGAGGCGAACTGGATGTCGAGTTTCGCCCGGTGCACTTCGTGTTGCCCCAGTTGCACGACGGCGGGCGTCGGGTCGGCGCTGAGGGTCAGCACCTGACCGTCGATGCCGTGCTGGGCGCCGCTTTCGCACAGTTGGAAGATCACTTGTTCGATGCCGCCGACCGAATCAGGCAGGTACGTCTTGAAAAAATGAAGAACGCGCATTCAACCTCCCATGGCCTGTCGGTAGGCACCGGCCGTGGCCTGTGCACAACGCTTCCAGGAAAAAAATCGTGCCTGCTGCAATCCGGCTTCGCGGCATGCCTGCCAGTGCGTCTGATCGTCGATCAGGCGAGTCATCACGTCGCGCAAGCCGTCCGCATCGTCAGGGTCAATATAGTTGCCAGCGGCCCCCGCCACTTCCGGCATGGCCGAAGAGCGTGTGGTCACTACCGGTGTGCCGCTGGCCATCGCCTCCAGTACCGGCAGGCCGAAGCCTTCGTACAGCGAAGGAAAAATCAGTGCCCGGGCGCCAGCGAGCAATTGCGCCACGTGCTCGTCGGGCAGATAACCGAGCAGGCACACATGGCCGCTGGCCAGTGCCTGGCGCAACGGTTCACTGAACTGCTCACGCTGCCAACCGGCCATGCCGACGATCAGCAACGGAAAGCGCTCGCGCACGGCTTCCGGCAGCAAGGCATGGGCGCGCAAGGCCAGACTCAGGTTCTTGCGCGGCTCCAGCGTACCGACACACAGGAAATACCCGCGCGCCTCGACGGCATGCGCCTTGAGCACCTTGTCGATGCTGTTTGCCTCGCGGGGATGGAAGCGTTCGGCGACACCCAATGGCGCCACGACGAAGCGCTCGGCGGGCAGCCCGAAATGTGCTTGAGCTTCGTCGGCAATCGCCTGCGAGTCCGTCAGGATCAGACGCGCCTGCTGTACCCCGACGGCCAATCGCCGCTCGATTTCCTTGAGCCGTGCCGGTGGCTGAGTCTCGGGAAAATGCAGGTGGGTCAGATCGTGCAGGGTGATCACGGTCGGGCCGTCAAAGGCCAGCGGCCACAGGCTCGGCTCGTGATACAGATCGATGCCCCGCGCGCGGCCCTGATCGAAGCGTTTCTGTTCCAGCCAACGGCGTGCCTGGTAAGCCCCGGGAATCTGCCGCAGCAGTGGCGTCAAACGCGAATAACCGGGCATGGCCGCTTCTGGCAACGCCGAACTCCAGCCCCAGCCGTGAAACAGATTTACTTCAACATCAGGTTCGTTGTGCAGGGCGTTGACCAGCTCAGCGACGTAGTGGCCGATGCCAGTGCGCGGCGCCTGGAGAATCCGCGCGTTAAGAGCAATGCGCATGCTGACTCTGCGGGCCGACCGCTGCGGGGTTCACATTGCGCTCGATGCGCTCGACCAGCTGCGCACTCGCTTCGCGCCAGCTCAACCAGCGCCATTGGTCCAGGCTGAGAGGGGCAGGAAATACCTCGCTGCGTTCCATGCCGGTGACCAGATCGGTCAGGCTCTGCGGGTTGGCCAAATCGAAGTAGGCCATGTAGTCGCCGCCGATTTCGCGGAACACCGGAATGTCACTGCCCATCGCCGGCAAGCCGCGCTGCATCGCCTCCACCAGCGGCAGGCCGAAACCTTCGACGTGGGACGGGAACACCAGCGCCGTCGCGTGGGAGTAGGCGTGTTCGAGGCTTCTGTCCGACAGCGAGTTGTACATGAACAAGCGCCGGTTCAGTTCGGGATGCAGGCGGATGCGCTCGATCAACGCCTCGCACTTCCAGCCGATCTTGCCGACGATGCATAACCGCGCTTTCGACCCCGCAGCCCAGGCGCGTTCAAACGCATCCAGCAGATAAGCATGGTTCTTGCGCGGCTCGATGGTGCTGACCATGAGGAATACCGGATCCGCCGTTTTGAACAGACGTAACAAGCCGCGATCGACCTCGGCGTCGGGGTCGCTCAGATCCAGCTCTGAACCGAGGTGGAAGTGATCGAACCAGCGTTGCGCGACCTGTTGCGGGCCGATGCGCCGCAGCATTTCCTCGCGCACCTGATCGCGGATAGTGGTCGAGATCGCCACGTAGCCATCGGCCGTGCGGGCGATCCAGTCGAACCAGTCGTTGAATACCTTGACCAGCCCGGCATCGCAGAACTGCGGATGGGTCAGCGGGATCAAGTCGTAGATCACCGAAACGATACCGACCCCTTCACGCTTGAGTTGCTCGGCCAAAGGGAAAAAGTTGGCGTGCCAGGACGAGTCGAGCAGCACCAGTTGATCACCGGCCCGATGCTGCAACGGCACGCAGCGCTCGGGGATCTGTTTGCCCTTGAGTGCTCGCCCGAGCAAGCGCATCGGCAGGCTGAAACAGGCGAAGGCGGTGAGCCGGCAACCGACGTACAACACGCGACGAGCGAAGTGCGACTGAGTGAACGGGCGCCGCCGCTCCAAGGCTCGGTGGCGCAACCAGAAGGCATTGGCCCACTGTTCGAGTTTCACCCGCAGACCGATCAGATCGAGCTTCAGCGATTTCAGCGGGGCCAGACTCTTAACCTGATACAGGCCACCGTCGATCATCACCACCGGAATGCATTCAAGGTGCTCGTCGGCTGCGGGCAGTTGCTGGATGACGTTGCGCACCACACGCTGGATACCCGAATTGGCGCTGGGGTGTTCAAAGACGTAAGTGCATTCCACCAACAGTCGCGTCATTTCGAGATCTCTCTGTCGGGCAGGGGCGCGAGGTGTTCCCCGGAACGGCTGATTTCAGTTTGCGCTTGCAGCCAGGCGCAGCCGACAAAGTCTTCCTGACGGTTGTTGATGACGTGGAAGATCAAACCGAAGTCGCGCCATTCGAAGTTGCGATCCAGATGCGAATCCAGACGCGACAGGCTCAGTGCGACCGAATAACTGCCCTTGCCCAGGCACATGTCAAAAGCGAAGCGGAAGGTCACGCGCTCGCCGGCACTCAGATCGATGACCGGTTTATCGAGGCGATGGGTATTGATGCCGTAAATCGCCTGACCCAGACGATCCTTGATCATGAAGCCGAGAATCAGCCGTTCGATGTCTTTGCGCACTTCGGTCTGTACTTCCAGCACCACAGGCTGGCCGACTTCCGCGACTTCGAGGCTGCGGCCCTGGGCATCGAGCAGGCGGACACTGACGATCCCCGCTTCCCCGGTGCCGGAAATGGTTTGTACCTGCCCATTGGCCAGCATCTCCTGACGCACGATCTGGCCTTCGCGCTGGGCGAGCATGGCGTTGTAGTAGTCCATGACCTCTTCGGGTTTGCCGCGCATCGCCAGACGCCCGTTTTCCAGCAGGATCGCGGTGTCGCAGATCGACTGGATGGCCGAGCGGTCGTGGGAGACGATCAGCAGGGTGGTCCCGGCCTTGCGGAAGCTGCGGATGCGTTCGAAGCTTTTGTGCTGGAAATAGGCATCGCCCACCGACAACGCTTCGTCGACGATCAGGATATCCGGGCGGCGCGCGGTGGCGACACTGAACGCCAGGCGCATCTGCATGCCACTGGAATAGGTGCGCACCGGCTGATCGATGGCCTCGCCGATCTCGGCAAAACTTTCGATCTGCGGCATCAGCGCCTCGATCTCTTCTACCTGCATGCCCAATAACTGGCCGGCCATGAACGCGTTCTGGCGACCGGTAAAGTCAGGATGAAAACCCATGCCCAGTTCCAGCAGGGCAGCGACTCGACCTTGCAGTTGAATCTGGCCGCGAGTCGGTTGGGTGGTGCCGGTGATCATCTTCAGCAACGTGCTTTTGCCCGCGCCGTTGACGCCGACGATGCCCACGGCTTCGCCCGCTTGAATCTCGAAATCGATGTCCTGCAAGACCCAGTGCAAGTGATGCCTGGGCCGGGAAAACGGCACCATCCATTCGAGCAGGCGGCTCCAGCGATTGGGGTACTGCTTGTAGGCCTTGGCCAGGCCACTGACACGTATGTTCCCCATCAGAGTTCGTCCACCATTTCACCAATACGTTGGCGGAACAGGCGCAGCGCCATGGCGCAGAACAGCAGGCCGATGATCAGTAGCGGCACCAGCGACGGCCAGTTCGGCCACTGGTTATAGAGGAACACGTTCTGGTAACTGGTCATCAGCGCCGTCATCGGGTTGAGGCTGATCAGGTGCTGGATGCCTGGCGGCAGAATCGACAGCGGGTACACGATCGGTGTCAGCCAGAACCAGAATTGCAGGCAGATACCGAACATCTGCCCGACATCGCGGAAGAACACGTTGAGGATGCCGAGGATCATCCCCAGTCCGGCGGCAAAGATCACTTGCACGATCAGCAGTGGTATCAGCGCCAGCAACGCCATGCCGGGCATACGCCCGCTGATCAGCAGAAAACCGAAAAACAGCGCGAGGATGATCGCGAAGTTGATCCCGGCATTGAACAACGCAATCACCGGCAGGCAGATACGCGGGAAGCTGATTTTCTTCAGCAGGTTGGCGTTTTCCAGAAACATGCTCTGGCTGCGCGAGGTGATTTCCGCAAACAGCCCCCAGGTCAGCAGGCCCGCACACAGGTACACGCTGTAGGCCAGACCGTCATCCACACCTGGCAGGCGTGCGCGCATGATCTGGGAAAAGATCACCGTGTACACGACGATCATCGACAACGGATTGAGCACGGTCCACAGCGCACCGAACAACGAATTGCGATAACGCGCCTGAAACTCCCGCTTGACGCTACCGAGGATGAATCCACGGTAGCTGCGCAGCGAGCGGTACAAGGAAAGCAGCATTCAGGCCGTCCTGCCGTAATCGTCTTCGAAGCGCACGATGTCGTCTTCACCCAGGTATTCGCCGCTCTGCACTTCGATGATCACCAGATCGATGACGCCGGGGTTTTCCAGGCGATGCCGGTGTCCGGCGGCAATGAACGTCGATTCGTTCTTGGCCACCAGATGCGTGCCGGCGCCGTTGTTGGTGACCTTGGCCATGCCTTCGACCACCACCCAGTGTTCGTTGCGGTGATGGTGCATCTGCAGGGACAACTTGCCGCCGGGCTTGACCACGATGCGCTTGATCTTGAAGCGCGGACCTTCCTCCAGCACGGTGTAGGTGCCCCACGGACGGCTGACCGTACGATGCAGGCGATAGGCTTCGTGGGATTTGTCCTTGAGCTGTTTGGCCACCCGCCGCACATCCTGTGCGCGGTCGGCGTGGGCCACCAGCACGGCGTCGGCGGTGTCGACGATGATCAGGTTATCGACACCGACAGCGGCGACCAGGCGGCCTTCGCTCTGGACGAAATTGTTGTGGCTGTCGATGAAAATCGCTTCACCGCTGGCGCGGTTGTTGTCGGCATCCGCCGGCACCAACGCGGCCACCGCGCCCCATGAGCCGATATCGCTCCAGTCGAAACCGGCGGGCACTACCACGACTTTTTCCGAACGCTCCATCAGCGCGTAGTCGATGGAGATGTCAGTGATCTCGGCGAACAGCGCCGGCGACAGTTCCTGTTGCAGGCAGCCGACGGTTTCCACCGGAGCGCTGGCGGCCATGCACGCGCGGGTCTGTTCCAGCAACTCAGGTGCATGCAATTGCAGTTCGGCGATCACGGTGGCGGTGGCGAAGCAGAACATCCCCGAGTTCCACAGGAAGTTACCGCTCTCCAGGTAGTGTGTGGCGGTGTCCAGGTCGGGTTTTTCCACAAAGCGCTGCACTTTCGCTGCGCCTTTGGCGTCCAGTGGCGCACCGGTCTCGATGTAGCCGAAGCCGGTTTCCGGGGCGGTCGGCAGCACGCCGAACGTCACCAGATAACCGTCCTTCGCCAGATTGACGGCGTGCTCGACCGCTGTTTTCAGTGCGTTCTGATTAACGATCAAATGGTCGGCCGGCATCACCACCATGATCGCGTCGTCGCCGTGCAGCGCTTGCAGTGACAGCGCGGCGGCGGCGATGGCCGGGGCGGTGTTGCGCCCGCTCGGCTCCAGCAGGAAGTGCCCGCGATGGCGCGATACGTGGGCAGCGCAATAGTGATCCTTGCTCTGGAAGTAGTACTCGCGGTTGGTCACCGTGACGATGTCGCCCCAGCCGTCCAGCAATGCGGCGGCACGCTGATAGGTCTTGCCCAGCAGCGACTGGCCGTCGGGCAGGGTCATGAACGGCTTGGGATGGCCCTCGCGGGACACCGGCCACAAACGGGTGCCGGCACCGCCGGACAGAATCACGGGGATCAGCATGGCCTACTCCTTGGCGACGCGTTTCATGTCCGCATCCATCATCATGCGGATCAAGGTATCCAGGTCGGTCTTCGGCTTCCAGCCCAGCACGCGCTGAGCCTTGGCCGGATTGCCGAGCAGCACTTCGACTTCGGCCGGACGGAAGAAGGCCGGGTCGATCTTCACGTAATCGCGGTAGTTGAGGCCGACGTGATCGAAGGCGATACGGCACATCTCGCGCACCGTGGTGGTGACGCCGGTGGCGACGACGAAATCGTCAGGCTTGTCCTGTTGCAGCATCAGCCACATGGCTTCGACGTAGTCGCCGGCAAAACCCCAATCGCGTTTTGCGTCGATGTTGCCCAGGGCCAGCTCCTGCTGCTTGCCTTGCTTGATGCGGGCGGCGGCGTCGGTGACTTTGCGGGTGACGAACTCGATGCCGCGCAGTGGCGATTCATGGTTGAAGAGGATGCCGCTGCTGGCATGCAGGTTGAAACTTTCGCGGTAGTTGACGGTGATCCAGTGGCCGTACAGCTTGGCCACGCCGTACGGGCTGCGCGGGTAGAACGGCGTGTTTTCGTCCTGCTGCTCAGCCTGAATCAGACCGAACATTTCACTGGTCGACGCCTGATAGAAGCGGGTATGCGGGCTGAACTGGCGGATCGCTTCGAGCAAGTGAGTAACGCCCAGGCCATCGACAATGCCGGTGGTTACCGGCTGATTCCACGACGCGGCGACGAAACTCTGCGCCGCCAGGTTATAGATTTCGTCCGGAGTCGATTGAATGACTGCACGTTGGACCGAGCAGGCATCGGCCATGTCACCGTCCAGATAGACGATGTCGGCCTCGACGCCCATTTCGCGCAGACGCCAGCGCGAATCGCTGCTGCGCCGAGCCACGAAGCCATAAACCTTGTAGCCCTTGTCGAGCAACAATTTGGCCAGATACGCGCCGTCCTGACCGGTGATCCCTGTGATCAATGCACTTTTTGTCATTCTTGTCGTACTCGCGTCTCCCAGTCGGACAGGATCGCCCGCAGGGATTGTTGTGTAGTGATGTCTGGCGCCCAGCCGGTGGTGTTGGCCAGTTTTGCGTGGCTGCCGCAAACGCGGCGTTGATCGGCGCGACGCATGCGCGCCGGGTCCTGAACCAGTTGCATCTCGACTTCGGCCAGGTCCGCCAACTGTTCAATGAGGCTGCGAATGCTTTGCTCGCGTCCCGAGCAGATGTTGTAGACCTGCCCCGGTTGGCCTTTTTCAAGCAGCGTGAAGTAGGCCGAGACCACATCGCCGACATCGAGGAAGTCGCGCGTGACATCGATGTCACCGACTTCCAGTTGTGGCGTTTGCAGACCCTGCTTGATGCGAATGATCTGGCGGGCGGCGCTGGCGATGACAAAGCTGTCTTTCTGCCCGGCGCCGATATGGTTGAACGGGCGCGCCACCAGCACCGGCCAGTGTTCGCTCAGGCCCCATTGCAGGCTGAGAAATTCCGCCGCGAGTTTGCTCACCGCATAAGGGTTGCGCGGGCAGGGCGGTTGTTGCTCGGTGATTGGAAGATCGTGCTCAGCCACTTGGCCGTAAACGTCGCCGGAGCTGACATACAGGAAGGTGCCGGTAAAGCCGCGAGCCTTGAGGGCCTGCAACAGATTGAGAGTGCCGAACAGATTGATGTCGAGGGTGCGGGCCGGATCACGAAAGGCTTCGGGGACAAAGGTCTGCCCGGCCAGATGAATGACCGCGTCGGGCAATTGCGGCCAGAGATCGACGAGGCTGTCGGCATTCGTGAGGTCGTAGGGCGAAGCGACAGGCAGCAACTCCCAAGACGAATCAGGTACTGCCAGACGTGCCTGGATATGGTGTCCCACGAATCCGCTAAGACCCGTGACGAACAGACGCTTTTTCAAACAGCGACCCCTTGGTCTTGAACTTGCGCCACTTTCCCACAGGCTTTAAGGAAATATCCGTCAGATCGAAAGAAAAAAGCGTCTGAGGGGCTGGCGAAGTCAAATGTTGTAGTTGTTTGTTACCAATCTGTGCCAATTGCTCGGCAATTTCAACAGGCCAAACCGTGACCGGTCAGTTCTCATTAGCGTAGTCAGGTTTTTTCTCGCCGTGCGGTTCACGAATGCTCGACGGATGTGTTTAGAATGCCCCTCGTCGCCATGCTCGGGGTTCGCCGTGGGCTTGGCGCAACAGGGTGAAACCGACCACTAAAACAAGAACGAAGACGGGCCTCAAGAGTAAGGACAAGCACCGGTGAGACCGGCTTGATCCGACGCTGGGCCGTCATAGCATGAGGTTGCCGGAATGGCTGCTTCATCGTGGGATGCCATGAATTTCATTCTTTACTCGGACGTCAACGACCGTTCCATCAGCCAGAGTCTCGGTCGTCCTGAATACAGTTACTACTTCGTGCTCAAGGCCTATCGCCCGGTGCTGGAAAGCCTTGGTCGCGTGCATGTGGTGGCGTCCGTCGCCGACGTCGATCCGCTGTATCAACAGCTGAGTCAGGCCGGTGAGGAATGTCTGTTCCTTTCGTTTTCGCCACCGCATAAAGCCCCGACCGATCTGCAATGCCCGATGGTCTGCGTGATTGCCTGGGAATATGACTCGATCCCGTCCGAGTGCTGCGACGACGATCCCCGCCAGGACTGGAGCCAGACCCTGGCGCGTCATGGCCGGGTAATTACCCTGTCCACCCACACGGCGCAGGCGATCCGTAAAACCCTGGGTGAGGACTTCCCCGTACTCGTGCTACCCACACCGTTGTGGGAGCGCTTTGCGCAGGTCCGACAAGACTATCCAGGAGCCCCGGTAAACCCGGGTACGACGTTGCAGATCAAGGGCTGCATCATCGACAGTCGCGCGATGGGCCTGTCCGCCGATGGCTTGATCGCGCCGATACACAGTGAGCAGGAACTGGAACTTCGCGGCCTGGCTGAACCTGAGCCGGAACCCGAGCCCGAAGCGGCACCGCCCCTGACCTGGCGTCGGCGTGCATTCATCACCAAGCATTACCTGCGCGAAGCCTGTCGGGCGCTGACCAGCCCTGGCGAACACCCGCCGCTGTTCTTGCTCAAGCACAATCTGCTGTTGTGGTATCGCGAAGCCGTTGGCGATCTGGTGCCGGACTCCCTCCGTCAGCGGTTGGCGAAATTGCGTACGCCAGCACCGCAGCCACTGCCGGTGGTCACCACGGTCAGCGAAGCGCTGGACCCCGCAGGACATCCGCAAGCGGTATTGCCTGACACCAGCGAACAGGTGGCCATCGATGTCAGTGGCGTGGTCTACGTGAGCGTGTTCAACCCTGAAGACGGTCGCAAAAACTGGCATCACCTGATCACCGCTTTTTGCTGGGCCATGCGTGATAACGAAGACGCCACGCTGGTGCTGAAAATCACCCAGAACGACCTGGCGAGCTACTACGTTCACTTGATCACCTTGCTGTCGCAACTCTCGCCGTTTGCCTGCCGGGTCGTGGTCATGCACGGCTATTTGCAGGACGAGGAGTTCGCCCGGTTGTACGGTGCCGCGAGTTTCTACGTCAACGCCTCCCGCTGCGAAGGTTTGTGTTTGCCGCTGATGGAGTTCATGTCGTGCGGCAAACCGGTGATCGCCCCGAATCACACGGCGATGCGCGACTACATCGACGAAAAGGTCGGCTTCATCGTCAAGTCCAGTCACGAGCCGACGATCTGGCCGGAAGACGTGCGGATCCTCTATCGCACCGTGCGCCATCGCCCGGACTGGAGCTCATTGAGAGCCGCTTATGAGGACAGCTATGCCATGGCCAAAAACCACCCGCAGGCCTATCTGGCCATGGCCGCTGCCGCCAATGAGCGCATGCGCGATTACTGCGGGTTTACCCCGGTGCAGCAGCGTGTGATGGCGTTTTTCGACCTGAAGGCGAACAGCGAAAACACGCCGCTGATGGCCGAGGCGGGGACTGCCGCATGCTGATCATCATTCATTCGGAAACCAACAAGAGCAACATCCAGCAGAACCTCGGCCGCCCCGAGTACAGCTACTACTTCGTCCTCAAGGAATTCCGCCCGGTGCTGGAGCGAATCGGTCAGGTGATCGAGGTCAGCAACCCGGACGAACTGGTTGATCGCCTGTATTTCGATTGCCTGAGCCGTGGCGAGGACTGCGTTTTTCTGTCCTTCTCGCCGCCGCATCGCACGCCGATTCATTACGCCTGCCCGACCATCCCGGTGTTTGCCTGGGAGTTCAGCACCATCCCCACCGAAAACTGGCAGGGCGAACCTCGCCATGATTGGCGGGTGGTGCTGGAGGCATGCGGCCGGGCGATCACCCATTCGAGCTTCACGGTCGACACCGTGCGCAATGCGATGGGCGCGGATTACCCGATCTGTGCGATCCCAGCGCCCGTGTGGGATCGCTTCGCCGCGCGCGGTGAACATTTGGATCGACGCCCTGTCATCGAGCCGATCACCCTGACGCTGCGCGGGTTGCTGATCGACAGTCGCACGGTGGATTTACGCCCCTATGGGCCACCCGGGCGGTGCGAAGGCTCGCCGCTGTCCTTCGCCGGGCCGGCGCAGGATTGCTCGCTGCAGCTTGACGGCGTGGTCTATTGCTCGGTGTTCAACCCCTACGACGGGCGCAAGAACTGGCAGGACATGCTCAGCGCGTTTTGCACCACGTTCCGTGATACCGCCGATGCGACCCTGGTGCTGAAACTCACGCACCACGACATCGCCGAGGCGTTGACCGACATGCTGCACCACCTCTACAAGAACCAGTCTTACCAATGCCGGATCGTGCTGATCCACGGTTATCTGGCCGACGTCGATTACGAACGCCTGGTGCAGGCCACCAGCTACGTGGTCAACAGTTCCTTCGGTGAAGGCCAGTGCCTGCCGCTGATGGAATTCATGTCCTGCGGCAAACCGGCGATTGCGCCGTTGAACACCGCGATGGCTGACTACGTGAGCGCCGACAACGCGTTTATCGTCGATTTCACCGAAGAGCTGACGGCCTGGCCCCACGACCCGCGAGCGGCCTATCGCACGATGCGCTACATGACCAATTGGGACTCGCTGTGCGCGGCTTATCGGGCCAGCTACGACGTGGCGAAGACTGATCAACAGCGTTATGCGGCGATGTCGGCCGAAGCGGTGCGCAGCCTTGAGCGCTTCTGCAGTCAGGCCAGCGCCGAGCAGCGTTTACAGGCGTTCCTCGAGCCGTTGTTGCAAGCGGCCGGCTCTTCATCAGCGCCAGTCGCCGTCGCATGATCCGGCGCCTGCTCGCACGATTGCGTCCGGCGCCTGCAGCGGTTCCCGTCGTGGAGCCGGCCCCTGCCGCACCCGATGCCGCGTCACCACTGTATGTCGGGTTGCGCGACGCGGTCCTCGACGGCTGGTTTCTCGGTGACAGCGGCGAGTTGCTCAAGGGCTTTGCCATCACCGCTGACGATACGTTGCTCGACGTCGGTTGCGGTGACGGCGTAGCGACACTGTTCGCCGTGCGCCAGGGCGCGTCAGTGATCTTCACCGACAGTGAACACGACAAGGTCCGCGAACTGGCGCGGCAGGTCGACGCGCAAAGCCGCCAGTTGAATCTGGGGCTGGTCAGTAACAGCCTGCCGCTGCCGCTGGCCGACGGTTGCGCCAGTAAAGTGGTGTGCATGGAAGTGCTCGAGCATGTCGACCAGCCTGAAGCGTTCATGGCCGAACTGGTACGCATGGGCCGTCCTGGCGCGCAGTATCTGCTCAGCGTGCCGGCCCCGGTTGGTGAGCACCTGCAAAAAGGCATCGCGCCGGCCAGTTATTACCAATCGCCCAATCATGTGCAGATTTTTACTCCGGAGCGTTTCGCCGCGCTGGTGGAGGACGCCGGTCTGGTGATCGAGCATCGTCAGGCCAGCGGTTTTTTCTGGGTGATGGGCATGATCTTCTTCTGGGCCGGCGAACGGGCGGCCGGCCGCGAACTCACGGGGGCCGTGCGTGACCGTATCCATGAGCCGTTCACGCCGATGATGGAGCACTGGGCCAGGGCCTGGCAGAGCCTGCTCGATCAGCCTGACGGGCTGCTGATCAAACAGACGCTGGACCGGTTCATGCCCAAAAGTCAGGTGATCATCGCGCGCAAGCCACTGGATGGCGGAGGCGCACCATGAGCGACAAGCGCATCATGGACATCGAAGTCTTGCGCGCTGTCGCGGTAATGGGCGTGCTGTTCCATCACGTGCAGGGCAGTCTGTTTACCGATACCGTGCCGCTGCTGGTGAAAATTCAGGTGTGGACGCAATCGTGGTGGGGCGTCGATCTGTTCTTCGCGATTTCCGGGTTTGTCATCGCTCGCGGCCTGATCCCGGCACTGCGCCGTTGCAACACGCGTCAGGAGTATTGGCAACAGACGCGCAATTTCTGGTTGCGCCGCGCCTTCCGGTTATTGCCGGCGGCCTGGCTGTGGCTGGCGCTGATGCTGCTGGCGTGTGTCTTTCTCAATCGCTCGGGGGCGTTCGGTTCGCTGTACGCCAACCTGCAGGCGACGCTGGCAGGTGTGCTGCAGTACGCCAATTTCCGCTTGGCCGACAGCTTCTTCCACTACGAATACGGCAGCAGTTTCGTCTACTGGAGCCTGTCGCTGGAGGAGCAGTTCTACCTGCTGTTCCCGCTGCTGATTGTGCTGTTGCGCAAACACCTGGTCTGGGCGTTGCTGGCGCTGATCGCGGTGCAGATTCTCACCGTGCGCTCTCCGTTGCTGATGTTTGTGCGCACTGATGCGCTGGCAGTTGGTGTGCTGCTGGCAATGTGGAGCGCGCAACCTTCCTATCGACGCTGGGAGCCGACCTTTCTGCGCTTGCCCGGGGTTGGCACAGCGGTGTTGCTGGGCATCGGATTGCTCTTGTGTTTCATGGCCACCGACCGCTTTACGTTTGCCAGCTATCGCATCGGTTCGCTCACCGTGCTCAGCGCGCTGCTGGTGTGGATCGCGTCGTACAACCGCGATTACTTGCTGCCGGCCGGCCGATTGCAGCAACTGATGGCCTGGATCGGCAGCCGTTCCTATGGCATCTACCTGATCCATGTTCCGGCCTATCTAATGGTGCGTGAATTGATCTTTCGCTTGCAGGCAGCCGGCCTGCCAAGTCCTGCCGGGCATCCGATTCTGACGTCGCTGCTTGCCCTGGGCCTGATCGCGCTGCTCAGCGAACTCAATTACCGCTTCGTTGAAATGCCCATGCGCAACCGCGGAGCTGCCCTGGTGGCGCGCCTCGGTACGTCCCGATCCGCTGTCCCATCCTCTGGAGCCACCTCATGCTGAGCTTTTTGAAGAAACGCACAGTGGCGGCGCCTGCTCCCGCCGTTGCGCCAGCCGTCATCCCACCGGCGCCCAAGGTCGATCCATTCCTGCTCGGCCTCCACGATTCGGAGCTCAGCGGCTGGTTCAACCAGAAGACCGGGGAGTTGTTCACAGGCTTTCCCGTGGGCCCCGAAGACACGCTGCTCGACGTCGGCTGCGGCGATGGCGGCAACGTGCATTTCTGCGGCATGCGCGGGGCGAAGATCATCATCGCCGACATCGACGGCGCCAAGGTTGAAGCCACCCGCCAGCGTCTGAGCGATACCCCGGCGCGCGACATCGAATGCCACGTCACCGACTGCAACCCCTTGCCGATCGCCGATGGCACCGCGACCCGCGTGGTGTCCACTGAAGTCATCGAGCACGTTGACGATCCGGCGCAGTTTCTCGCCGAACTGGTGCGTGTCGGCCAACCGGGCGCGCTGTATCTGCTGAGCGTGCCGCACCCCAGCTCCGAGCACCTGCAAAAGGGTATCGCCGCGCCGGTGTACTTCGAGAAGCCCAACCACGTGCGGATCATCGGCGAAGAGCAGTTCAAGACGATGGTCAGTGAGGCGGGGCTGGAAGTCATCAGCCACAGCCAGCACGGTTTCTATTGGGCCATGTGGATGTTGCTGTTCTGGGAAGCGAAGGTTGACCTGAGCAACCCCGATCATCCGTTGCTCAACCACTGGGCGGCTACCTGGCAGGCACTGCTGGAAACTCCGCGCGGGTTGCAGATCAAACAGGCACTCGATGCGGTGGTGCCAAGATGTCAGATCATCATTGCCCGCAAGCCCTGAAGTTTTACCGCCGTGAGCCTGCTCGCGGCGGTTTTGTGTACCCTGCATTTTTGTGTCGGCAGGGATTAGCGATTTCATGCGGTTGGGTTATTCGATACTGATTACGGTGATGTTGCTGGCGGGGTGTGAACAACGGGACGCACCGCCACTCGACCAGCAACTTTATGTCTGGCAACGCCAGTGGACGCCCGCCCATGCGGCGGCGTTGCGCGATAGCCGAAATGATTTTTCCACCTTGCGCGTGTTGGCGTTGCAGGCTTTTCCGGGGGCGGACTGGAGCCGGGCGCGAATCGATGCAGCCTTGTTGAAAAGCGATGGCCGTCCGCTGATCGCAGTGATTCGTCTTGACGGCCAACTCAAGGCGCTGGACCAGCAACAGGTCACGGCGCAAATCCTTCAGGTGATCCAGGACTGGCAGGCGCAAGGCCTCACGGTGCAGGGTGTGGAAATCGACCACGATGCCGGCAACGCCCGGCTGCCGGACTATGCAAAATTCCTCAGCCATCTGCGTTCGGCGTTGCCGGTGTCATTGCCGCTGAGCATCACCGCGTTGCCGGCGTGGCTCGACAGTGCGCAGCTGCCGACCCTGCTGGCCGCGGTCGATAGCAGCGTGCTGCAAGTGCATGCCGTCAGTGACCCGCGACGCGGTCTGTTCGATCCCGAGCAGGCACGGCGATGGGCGGACGCCTGGGGGAAGATCACATCTAAACCCTTTTACCTAGCGCTACCGGCCTATGGTGTGGCGCTGTTGGCGGATGGCGACGGCGCACCGCTGGTTGAAAGTGAAGTACCGCTTGAGCGCGGCGGTCAGCGCCGCGAATTGCTCGCTGATCCGTTGCAACTGAGCCAACTCGGTAAAGCATTACGCGAAGATCCGCCTGCGCATCTGGCCGGGTTGATCTGGTTTCGGCTGCCGTTGGCCAATGACCGGCGCGCCTGGAGTCTGACCACGTTGCGCGCTGTAGCGCGGGGCGATGCGTTGCACAGCCAGCTCGGCCTGAGCTTTAGCGAGCAGGGCGGTCTCTACGACATCACGCTGAACAATCCCGGCAACCTCGACAGCCCATGGCCCGCGCGGATCACCATTAAGGCCCAAGGTTGTGAAGGGGCCGATGCGCTCACCGGTTATTCGTTGCAACAAAGCCCGGATCTGCTTACCTTCACCCGCCTTCGCGACGGCCGCTTGCCGGCGGACGGGCAGCGCGCCATCGGTTGGGCACGTTGCGCACATATTGATCAAGGAGGTTCGCATGTTGACCCGTAACTGGCCCCGCCATCTGCTTTGCCTGAGCCTCAGCCTGCCGCTGGGTTCAGCTGTGGCCTGCGGCCCGGATTTCCCTAACCGGCTGCTCGATGATCGCGGGCAGACCCTGGCCGATTTGCCGGCGGGCAGCTTCAAATTCGAAATAAGTCGTCTCGGCAAGACCATCGCCGGGCTGAAGAATGTCACGGCGGCGACGCACAATCCCGACGACATGTATGGCGATGAAGAGGCGCCGGCCAAGGCCCGCGAACAAGCCGAACAGCTTGGTCTGGACAACGAGCAGGCCGCGCTGGTCATGCAACTGCGTGGCCTGACCGATGCCCGTCAAGCCGAAGAGCAGGGCGCCAGTCTGCCAGCGGAAATCCGTCTGTACGTGGCGGGCGCGGTAGCGTTTGCGACGGGCGAACATCAACTGGCGGTCGAGTATTTCGACAAACTGCTGGCATTGCCCGCCGAGCAGCGTCCGTTGCGCAGCACTTGGGCGGCCTACTCGCTTGGCCGTACCTGGTTGGCCATGAGCAGTGAAGCGGAAGACGCCATCGCAGCGCTGGAGCAATCGCGTGAAGCGTTCCGCCAAGCCCGCCAGATGAGCATCGACGGCTTCAGCGATCCGCTGGAACTGGGCGTTGCCAGTCTCGGCGAGGAGGCGCGGGTGTTGCGCAGCGCCGGCGACTGGAGCGGCGCCATCGAACTGTATGAAGCGCAAAATCTGCATGGCTCGGCCGTGGGTTACACCTCGCTGAAACAATTGGTGAACGAACTGGCCGAGTTGCCCGAGGCTGATCTGGCGAAGTTGCTGCAACGCAAAGCGGTGCAGCAGTTGGTCACCGCATCGTTGGTCAGCCGTCTCGACTGGTCGTATGGCGAGCAGCCGCCGAACGAGAAAAAACTCATCAAACTGCTGCAGAGCAGCACCCGCGGCAGCCTCGAAAACGCCGATCGGCTGGCGGCAATGAATTACCAACAGGGTGACTACGCCAGCGCCAAGGCCTTCCTCGAAAACGCCGGTGACGGCGGACTGGCCTGGTGGTTGCGGGCGAAGCTGGCGGTACGCGATGGCGATAAAAATGCCGCCGCTGCTGCTTACGCCAAAGCCGCACAAGCGTTCCCGCAGAGCGAAAGCTGGGGCTATCAGCGCACGGCGGACTGGGCGTTTGAAACCGTCCAGCCGAAATGCCGGGTCGAGGGCGAAAGCGCGATTCTGGCCTTGCAACGGGGCGAATACCTGCAAGCCTTCGTGCAGTTGTATCGCAGCAACAGCATCTATTGGTTTGACGCCGCGACGGTGGCCGAGCGCGTGCTGACGGTCGAAGAGCTCAAGCAGTATGTCGATGAAAACGTCCCGGCCCCGGCAGTGCCGATTGACGATGGGCAAGGAGACGCCGAGCAACTGCATACAGCCGAAAATCTGCGTTATCTGCTGGCCCGGCGTTTGTTGCGTGAAGGGCATTACGCCGAGGCGCTCGACTATTTCGACAGCAGCAGTATGAAAGATGAGGCCAGGTACTACGGCGAACAGCGTCTGGCGGCAGACAATGCATGGTGGCCGACGAAACGCGCCACGGCGTTGTTCAATGCTGCGGTGGCCGCGCGTGAAAACGGCTTCTTGATCCTGGGGTACGAGATGGCGCCGGATTATGTGTCGTTTGGCGGTTTCTATTCTCTCGGCAGCCCGGCGTTGCAAGCCGGGCCGCTGGTCAATGAAGACGAAGTGCAACGCCAGCAGGCCAGCGAAGCGCTGACCAAGCATCGTTTCCACTACCGTTTCGTCGCGTCCGAGTTGGCCAATCGTGCGGCCGACAACCTGCCGCATACCAGTCAGGCGTTTGCTGCCGTGTTGTGCAGGGCCGCCGGGTTCAACACCAGCGTGGAAGATCAGCAAGCGCTGTATCAGCGTTACGTGAAGGAAGGGCCGTACGTGCAGTGGGCGGAGAATTTCGGCCGTCAGTGCGAGGAGCCGGACTTTGCCAACGCTGACAAACGTTACGTCACCCAAGTGACCGATGCCGTACGCACGGCGCTGCGGCCTTACAAATGGCCGGTGATCGGTGCCGTTGTGCTGTTTGGCGTTGCCGCGTTGCTGGTGTTCGGCCGTCGTCGCAAGGTGCGCAAAAACTAAGCCTGCTGGATGAACGTCAGGCGCACCGCAAAGCCGATCAACAGGCTGCCGAACAGCCATTGCTGAACCCGTTGCGCCGTTGGACTGTGTTGCAGCCAACGGCCCAGCGCGGCGCCGGTCAGGGCGTAGGCGCTGTCGAACAGCAATCCGACGCCAACCAGCAGCATGCCGAGGACGGTGAATTGGCTCAGCACCGGTGCGCCATCGGCGACGATGAATTGTGGCAACAGCACGGAGCAGAACAGCAGCGCCTTGGGGTTGAGCAGATTGGTCAGCAAGCCGCGCCGGATTGCTTCGCGCCATTGCCCGCGCGTGTCGGCAATGTCCCCGGCGTTCAGGTTCGGCACCAGTGTGCTGCGCAGGCATTGAATGCCGATCCACAGCAGATACGCCGCCCCGGCCAGTCGCACCACGTCGAACGTCCACGGCGCAGCCTTGAACAACGCCGCCAGCCCCAACGCCGCCAATGCCACGTGACAACCGCGGGCAATCGCCAGACCCATCGCCGTGGCCAGCGCTGCCCCACGACCCTGACGGGCGCCGGTTTGCAGCAGCAGGATCATGTCCGGTCCGGGCAAAAGAAACACCACGGCCAATGCCAGGAAAAACAGCCAGAGACTCGCCACGTCATACCCCTTTCGTTGTCGATTCGGTGACGTCAGTCTAGGGCTGAAGGGCGGGGCAGGTGCTTGCGTAGTCAGCTTCAAAAGGTTGCAGATTTGGCATAACCTGCGTTCTTTTCATGCGCACACCATCAGGATCTGCCAAAGATGAAACTCGACGCTTTTGATCGCAAGATTCTCGCCGCGCTGCAACGGGACGGACGCCTGAGCAACGTCGAGCTGGCGGACGAAATCGGCCTGTCTGCCTCGCCCTGCCTGCGCCGGGTGCGGATGCTGGAAGAGGCCGGGGTGATTCGCGGCTATCAGGCCAATCTGGATCGCGATGAAGTGGGGTTGGGGCTGACGGTGTTTGTCGGGGTCAAGGTTGAGCGGCATAACGATGAACAGGCGGAAGCCTTTTACCGGGCGGTCACCGCGTTGCCGGAAGTGATTTCGGCGTTTCTGGTGTCCGGAGAGTCGGACTTTCTGCTGCAGGTTGTCGTGCCGGATCTGCGCGCGTATGACCGTTTTCTCAGTGGTTGCCTGTTGAAGCTGCCGGGGGTGAGTGACATCCGCAGCAACTTTGCGATTCACACGGTGAAGACTCCGGGAGCCTTGCCGCTGGGGCATCTTCCTGCCTGAAAGCAGAGATCGCAGCCTTCGGCAGGCAATGCGTACTCCTGTAGGAGTTGCCGAAGGCTGCGATCTTTTGATCTTTACATCTGCGTCGCCATCCCCTCGACATTCATTGCTGCCTGGCGCAGCGCCTCGGACCGTGTCGGGTGCGGATGGCAGGTCAAGGCAATGTCCTCAGCCGAAGCGCTGAACTCCATCGCCACACAGAACTCGCCGATCATTTCACTCACGCTTGGGCCGACCAGGTGCACGCCGAGCACTTCGTCTGTGCGCTCGTCGGCGATGACTTTGGCGAAACCTTCGGTCTCGTGATTGATCTTCGCCCGGCTGTTGGCGGTGAACGGAAACTTGCCGACCTTGTAGACGCGACCTTCAGCCTTGAGCTGCTCTTCGGTCTTGCCGACGCTGGCCAGCTCCGGTTTGGTGTAGATCACGTTGGGGATCAGGTCGTAATTGACCTCTCCGGCCTTGCCGTGAATCTGCTCGACGCAGGCCATTGCTTCATCTTCAGCCTTATGGGCGAGCATCGGCCCGGAGGTCACGTCACCAATCACCCAGACGCCGGGGGCTTCGGTGCGGTGCTGTTTGTTGGCGAGCATGCCGCGCTTGTCGGTACTCAGACCGACGTTTTCCAGGCCCAGGCCTTGGGTATACGGGCGGCGACCGATGGCCACCAGCACATAATCAGCTTCCAGCAGTTCGGCGCTGCCGCCCGCCGCCGGTTCGACGCTGAGCTGCACACCGTTGGCCGAGGCGGTGGCGCTGGTGACTTTCGAACTCAGTTTGAAGGCGATGCCTTGTTTGCTCAGCGCGCGCTGCAAGGTTTTGCCGGCCTCGCCATCGACACCCGGACAGATGCGATCGAGGTACTCGACCACCGTGACTTGCGCACCGAGCCTGCGCCACACCGAACCGAGTTCGAGGCCGATCACGCCGGCACCGATCACCACCAGATGTTTGGGCACTTCGCTCAGGGACAGCGCACCGGTAGAGTCGAGGATGCGCTTGTTGTCGATCTCGACACCCGGCAGGGGCGTGGGCTCGGAGCCGGTGGCGATGATGATGTCCTTGGCGGTCAGCTCGATCTTGCTGCCCTGATCGCCAGTGACCGTGACTTTACCCGGCCCGTCGATATGTCCCCAACCCTTGATCCAGTCGACCTTGTTCTTGCGAAACAGAAACTCGATGCCTTTGGTCAGGCCGGCCACGCTCTCGTCTTTCTGCTTCATCATTTGCGCGAGGTTCAGCGTCGGTTTGACTTCGATGCCGAGGTTGGCGAATTCCGCGCCCATGGCCGCGTCGTACAACTCCGAGGCATGCAACAAGGCTTTGGACGGCATGCAACCGACGTTCAGGCAGGTGCCGCCAAGGGTTGCGCGACCCTCCACGCAAGCAGCCTTGAGGCCCAACTGGCCGGCGCGTATCGCCGCGTTATAGCCACCGGGGCCGCCGCCCAGAATCACTACGTCATAGTTGCTCATGCGCTTACTCCTGGTTGAGGGATGCGGATCGCTAAAAGTAGTCGGTGATAAAAATTACGAGCGTAATATGTGCGCGTATAGACATTTCGGTCAAGGCTTCAGGCAAGCGACAGGTTGCGCGTCTTTAGATAAGCGCAATTGTGTACGAATATTTCACGACTTTCGTTATATCGTAACGATAAGAGCAGTGAGCCGATGGCTTTGGGGTGATATGCAAGTCGATCTGGAGGTTGAGGGCACGCAAGTGACCGGACTGCCGCGCTTTCAGCAGGCCGCGACACAGGGCCGGCGATTACGCCGTCTGGCGATTGGCCTTGGCAGTCTGGCCGGGGCAGGGTGGGGGCTGGCGTTTTTTGTCGGATTGTTCGCGCCGCAATCGTTATGGCTGCCGCTGCTGGTCAATCAGGGGGCGGCGTTGCTGGTGTTGGTCGCCGGACTGCAATCGGCGTGGTGGGTGACGCAGTGGCGTGCCCGGGTGATGAGTCCGCTGGCGTCGCTACCGCTTGCGGCTGAGGAGTCGCCCGCACCGGATGGCTGGTACGAGCGCCTGCTCGATCGTCTGAGTCGACGCAGTGTTTACTTGCTCGGCCTGATCGGCGCGGCGACGTTGTGGCTGGGTGGTTGGGCACTGTTGGTGGTGCTCAGTATCGAGCAGGTGTGGAACCTCGCCTTACCGGCCGCTGCAGTAGGTGTGTCCGCCACGGTTGGCGCGGCACTCGCCTTGCTGTTGGCGTTCGGGCTGCTGGTGCTGGAGCGGCAACTGGCTCAGGAAAACCCCGCGCAATGGCCCGAAGCCGGTTCATTGGCCCAACTGATGCGCGTGGCAATTATCAGTCTGGTGTTGGGAGCGCTGTGTTTACTGTTCGCCAGTGACCAGGCGTTGTGGCCCGTTCGCTTGGCGGTGCTAGTGGGAATCTTGCCGGGATTGGTCGCGATCGAGTGGTTATTGCGTGCCGTTCTGTCACTGTTCAGCCCTCGACGTGATCAGCTTGAACCGACCTTGCTGGCGCGCAGTTTTGTTGCCGATCTGCTGCGTTGGCCGCCGCAACCCTTGCTCGTGTTGCAGCACGAATTGCATAACCGGTTTGGCATCGATCTGCGCCAGATCTGGGCGTTCAGCTACATGCGCAAGGCGTTTCTGCCGGTGTTGGCATTGGTCGCGGTGGTGGGCTGGGCATTGACCGGCCTCCACGAAATTCCCCTGCAAGGATGTGGTATCTACGAGCGCTTCGGCAAACCGGTGCAGGTGTTCGGCCCCGGCTTGCACGCAGGTTTACCGTGGCCATTGGGACGGGTATTGAGCGTCGAAAACGGTGTGGTGCATGAGTTGGCGACCAGTGTTGGCGAAACGCCGGCAGTTGTTCAATCCGAACCGGCCGAAGGGCCGGCTCCGTACACAGCCAACCGTTTGTGGGACGCCAGCCATGTAAACGACAAATCCCAGGTCATCGCCAGCAGCCGCGGCGAGCAGCAGAGCTTTCAGATCGTCAACATGGACGTGCGTTTCGTCTATCGCATCGGTCTGAGCGATCAAGCGGCGCTGGCGGCAACCTACAACAGCGCCGATGTGCCGACGCTGATCCGCAGCACCGCCAGCCGGATTCTGGTCCACGATTTCGCCTCGCGCACCCTCGACGGATTGCTTGGAGCGGACCGGGCAGGGCTGGCAGAAGACATCGGCCGCGCTGTGCAAAGCGATCTGCAAAAACTCGACAGCGGCGTGGAAATTCTCGCCACGGTCGTCGAGGCGATTCATCCGCCGGCCGGTGCAGCCAACGCTTACCACAGCGTGCAAGCAGCGCAGATCGGTGCGCAGGCATTGATCGCCCGCGAACGCGGTGCAGCGGCCGAAGCGAGTAATCAGGCGCAGTTGCAGGCCAGCCTTGCCCGCGATCAGGCCAGCGCCAGCGCCCGCGAAATCAGCGCCGCCGCGCAGGCCGCTGATTTGAAATTCAGCGCCGAACAAAAAGCCTACGCCAGTGCCGGCCAAGCGTTTGTGCTGGAGCAATACCTCAGTCAACTCAGCCAAGGCCTGAGCAAAGCCAAATTGCTGGTACTCGACCATCGACTGGGCGGCAGCAGCAACGCCCCGACCATCGACCTGCGCTCATTCACGCTGCCGGCTGACCCGACGCCCGCGCGTACCATCGCTCAACCAGGAGTCGCCCATTGAGCCAGTCGCATCAACACGATCATCACGACCACGGCGGCCACGATCACAGCCACGGCGGACATCACCATCATCACGGTCATCACCACCACGGCGCGCCGGAAGAGGCGGGGCCATTGCCGTGGCGACGCCTGGGCTGGGCGGCGTTGCTGGTGGCTTTCGCCATCGCGGCGGCGAGTCTGGTGCAAGTGCGCTCCGGCGAAGCCACGGTCATCACGCGTTTCGGTAACCCATCGCGGGTTTTGCTCGACCCGGGTTTGAGCTGGCGCTGGCCGGCACCGTTCGAAGCAGCGATTCCAGTCGATTTGCGTCTGCGCACCACCTCCAGTGGGTTGCAGGATGTCGGCACCCGCGACGGTTTGCGCATCATCGTTCAGGCCTACGTAGCGTGGCAGGTCCAAGGCGATCCGGACAATGTGCAACGCTTCATGCGCGCGGTACAGAATCAACCGGACGAGGCGGCGCGGCAGATCCGCACGTTTGTCGGCTCGGCCCTGGAAACCACCGCGAGCAGTTTTGATCTGGCGAATCTGGTGAATACCGATTCCAGTCAGGTACGCATCGCCGACTTCGAGGCGCAGTTGCGCCAGCAGATCGATCAGCAACTGCTCGCCACGTATGGTGTGCGCGTAGTGCAGGTCGGTATCGAACGGCTGACTTTGCCCTCGGTGACACTCACCGCCACGGTTGATCGGATGCGCGCCGAGCGTGAAACGATCGCCACCGAACGCACCGCTATCGGCAAACGCGAAGCGGCACAAATCCGTTCTGCCGCCGAGCGTGATGCGCGAATCGTGCAGGCTGACGCGACAGTGAAAGCCGCCGATATCGAAGCGCAATCCCGTGTCGAAGCGGCGCAGATCTACGGGCGCGCCTATGCCGGTTCGCCGCAGCTGTACAACTTGCTGCGTTCGCTGGATACCCTCGGCACCATCGTTACTCCAGACACCAAACTGATATTGCGCACCGATGCCGCGCCGTTCCGTGTGCTGGTCGATGGCCCGCCGAATCTCGATAGCAAAAGCGGAACGCAGCCATGAGTGAAGAAGTTCCACGTGGAACACATGCGCTGAACAGTCCGTGGATTCAAGCCGGTCGCTTGGCGTTTTTCGCCTTGTACGCGGTTACCGTATTGGCCGCATTGGCGTGGGCGTTTTCCAATGTGCGGCAGATCGATCCGCAGAATCGTGCCGTGGTCTTGCACTTTGGCGCGCTGGATCGCATCCAGAATGCCGGTTTGCTGTTGGCGTGGCCGCAGCCATTCGAACAGGTGGTTCTGCTGCCGGCGGCGGATCGGGTGATTGAGCGGCGAGTGGAGAATCTGTTGCGCAGCGATGAGGCGTTGAAGGCCGACCGAGTCGCCTCGTTCGCGACACCGATCAGCGATGCACTGGCCGGTTCTGGTTATTTATTAACCGGTGATGCCGGTGTGGTGCAACTGGATGTGCGGGTGTTTTACAAAGTCACCGATCCCTATGACTTCGTCCTGCAGGGCGATCATGTGCTGCCGGCGCTCGATCGTCTGGTCACTCGCAGCGCCGTGGCCCTGACCGCCGCGCGGGATCTGGACACCATTCTGGTCGCTCGACCAGAACTCATTGGCGCCGACAATCAAGCCGCCGAACGCCGTGAACGCTTGCGCGGTGATCTGGTGCAAGGCATCAATAAACGCTTGGCTGAACTGAAGGCGAACGGGCAGGGCATCGGCATCGAAGTGGCGCGGGTCGATGTGCAATCGAGTCTGCCCGATCCTGCCGTCAGTGCATTCAACGCCGTCCTCACCGCCAGTCAGCAGGCCGACAAAGCTGTGGCCAATGCCCGCACTGACGCCGAGAAACTCACCCAGTCCGCCAACGAGCAGGCCGACCGCACGCTGCAAGTCGCCCACGCTCAGGCCGGTGAACGCTTGGCCAAAGCGTCAGCTGACACCGCCACGGTGCTGAGCCTGGCCAAGGCCCGACAACAAGGCACCGACCCGCAAATGCTCCTGCGCCTGTACCGCGAGCGCATGCCGAAAATCCTCGGCCAGGCTGGATCGGTGACCACGGTCGATCCGCAAGACGATTCCCGCCTGATCATTCAGGGAGCCAGTCAATGAACGCGACTACCGCTGCACCGAGTCTGTTGTCCTCAGCCGAACAACGGCGCGCAGCCCGGCAACTGACGTTGGCGATGCTCGCACTTGGGCTGCTCGGCCTCGGTTTGATCTGGCGCTGGGCGATGCCGGAACAAACCGGTGTCAGCCAGTTGCTGCTCGGTTTTGCTTCTTTATTAGTTGCCGTGCCGGTGATGCGTTCGGCGTGGTACAGCGTGCGTTATCCGAGCCTGCATGGCATTACCGATCAACTGATTGCCCTGGCGATGCTCGGGGCGTGGGCAACGGGTGATCTGCTGACCGCCGCGCTGCTGCCGATCATCATGATCTTCGGTCATGTGCTGGAGGAGCGCAGCGTCATTGGTTCACAGGAAGCGATTCACGCCCTCGGCCAATTGACCCGCAGTCACGCGCGCAAACTGCAGGCCGATGGCTCGATCATCGAAATCGACAACGGCATGCTCAAACCCGGCGACACGGTCGAGGTGCGTGCCGGTGACCGTGTTCCGGCGGACGGACGCGTTCTATCTGGCCAGGCCAGTCTCGATACTGCTTCGATTACCGGCGAATCCGTGCCGGTGGAAGCAGACGTCGGCATGTCGGTATTTGGCGGTGCGATCAATCTGGACGGACTGCTGCATATCGAAGTGACCCGCACCGGCGATGAGTCGACCCTCGGCAAAGTCATCGCGCTGATGCAAAACGCCGAGCGCTCAAAACCGCCCATCACTCGCCTGCTCGAACGCTATGCCGGCAGTTACATGGTGCTGGTGTTGCTGCTGGCAGCCGTGACCTGGTTTGTCACCCACGATGCGCAAGCGATGCTCGCGGTGTTGGTGGCGGCGTGTCCGTGCGCCTTGGTGCTTTCCGCTCCGGCCACGGCGATTGCCGGTGTCGCGGTAGCGGCGCGCCACGGGATTCTTATCCGCAGTTCGGCCTTCCTCGAAGAATTGGCCGACCTCACTTCGCTGGTGGTCGACAAGACCGGGACCCTGACTTTTGGCACTTTGCGCTTGCAGTCGATCAACAGCCCATGCGCGGATTCGTCCTCGGTGATGGCGCTGGCGGCCAGTCTCGGCGCTGCAAGCAGTCACCCGGTCAGTCGCGCACTGGCCGGGTTGGTGCGGCAGGAAGACTATTTGTCCCTCAGCGATATCCATGAGCGGCAGGGGCTCGGCGTCGTCGCCTTCACCGGACAGGGCGAAGCGGCTCTCGGCCGCCCTGAGTTGTTTGCGCAACTCGGCATCACCACGACCACGGTTCCCGATCACGACGGCCCCATCGCCGGGCTGTCGCTCAACGGGGAATTTCTCGCGTGGTTGTTACTGGCTGACAGCGTCAAACCGGAAGCAAGATTTGCCCTCGGTGAATTGCGTGAACTGGGCCTTGGACGGCAACTGCTGCTTACGGGCGATCGACACAGTGTGGCGCAGTCTCTGGCCAGAGAGGTCGGGTTGCACGAAGTCGAAGCCCAGGCCTTGCCCGAGGACAAACTCAATCGCGTGCTCAAGGAAATCGACAATGGCTTCCGGCCGATGGTGGTCGGCGACGGCATTAACGACTCGCTCGCGCTCAAGGCGGGTGTGGTGGGTGTGGCGATGGGGGCGGGCGGTGCGGATATTGCTCTGGCGTCGGCGGACATCGTGCTGATCGGCAGCGATCTACGCCGGCTCGGCACCTGCGTGCGACTCAGTCGTCAGTGCCGCAGGACATTGCAGGTAAATGTGATCATCGGCCTGGGCTGGACGCTGGCCATTGTGGTGTTCGCCGCGTTCGGCTGGCTGGGGGCTGCCGGGGCGATGATTGCGGCGTTGCTGCACAACCTCAGCACGCTATTGGTGCTGGGTAATGCCGGGCGATTACTGCGTTTTCAGGAACCGTTGCTCAAGCTCAAGGAAGAATCCTGAAATTATTTTTCGCTCCTCTGTAACGCCGTCGGGGCTGCTCTCTCTAGTGCCATGTCGGGACTGAACAACCTTCCAGCCGACAACCCCTGACGATGACCGAGGATATAAAAATGACGATCAAGACCGCTGCTGCCGGTGCCGCCCTCGCTTTGGCCGCTGCTACCCTGTTTGCCGGTGTCGCAACCAACGCGATGGCCGCCGATGCCAACGTTCACTGCTACGGCGTGAACGCCTGCAAAGGCCAGAACGACTGCAAAACCAAAGACCACACGTGCAAAGGCATGGGCTCCTGCAAGGGCCAGGGCTTCAAAGCCATGACTCAAGCGGCGTGCGAGAAAGCAGGTGGCAAGGTCGGCGAGTAACTGACCGGCAAGTGCCGCCGCAGTGGCTCACGCCACTGCGGCCACTTTTTATCAGGAGTTTGCTCATGCCCGCCTCTGTACCTTTTCTCGGCTACGGCCTGGGATTGCGCAGCGCTTACTACCAGCAGATCCTCGAACAGTCGCCCGACGTGGACTGGTTCGAAGTGGTCTCGGAGAATTTCATGGTGCAGGGCGGCAAGGCCCTGTATCACCTCGATGCCATCGCCGAGCGTTATCCGTTGGTGATGCATGGTGTGTCGCTGTCCATTGGCGGTCCGCATGCCATTGACGTCGACTATCTGCAACAGCTCAAGCAACTGGCCGAACGGGTCAGGCCTGCTTGGGTCTCGGATCACTTGTGCTGGAGCCGCGGTAACGCCCATCAATTGCATGATCTGCTGCCGTTGCCCTACACCGAAGAGAGCCTGGAATACATCGCCGGGCGGGTGATGCAGGTTCAGGATATTTTGCAGCGGCCCTTGGTCCTGGAGAATGTCTCCAGTTACGTCCGTGCAGCCTCGGACGATTTCACCGAATGGGAGTTTCTCGCCCTGTTGAGCCGTGTCAGCGGCTGCGAGTTGCTGCTGGATGTGAACAACGTCTACGTCAGTTCGCGCAACCACGGCTTCGATCCGTGGACCTTCATTCAAAGCCTGCCTGTCGACAAAGTCCGCCAACTGCATCTGGCCGGGCACAGCGATTACGGCGATTACGTGATCGACACCCATGACCATCCGGTGAGCGATCCGGTCTGGGCGTTATACCAGCGCACGCTGGAGCATTTCGGTCCGGTGGCGACTCTGCTGGAACGAGACGACCATTTCCCGCCCTTCGAAGAACTCCTTGATGAATTGCAAAAGACTCGTGAGCTGGGCACCAAGGTCTTGGCCGGGAGGCAGCAATGCGCCTGAATGAATGGCAATTGGCGTTCGAAGCATTTCTGCTCGATGAGACAGCGACGGCCAATCTGAACCTGGACGAGAGCCTGATCGGCGGCCCGACGCTGGATATCGCTACTGGCCTGGCGATCTATCACAACGCCTACAAGGCACGTTTGCTGGAGGTGCTGCGTAACGACTTCGAAGCGATCTGGCAGTGGCTGGGCGACGAGGAGTTTGATCTGCTCGCCACGGCCTACATTCGCCAATCCCCGTCGGCGCACTACAGCCTGCGTTGGCTGGGCAAGGGTTTTGAGGGTTTTGTCCGCAAGTATCTGGTGCCCGAGCAGAGTGCGCCATTGGCCGAAATGGCCGCACTGGAGTGGGCATTCACCCTGGCCTTTGATGCGCCGGCGGGTGATCCATTGACGATCGAAAGCATGGCGGCGCTGGCCCCGGAAGAGTGGCCAGAACTGCAATTCAAACCCATACCTTCTTTGCAGTGGCTTGATTGCCGCTTCAATAGTCTTGCGCTGTGGCGCTCGGTCAAGGACGGCACTGATTTTCCGGCCCGCGCGGCGCTCGATACGCCCAACATCTGCCTGATCTGGCGCCACGAGCTGATCTGCAACTACCGCAGTCTTGAGTCGGCTGAAGCGGCGGCGCTGAATGGCTTGCTCAATGAAGGCTGGAGCTTTGCCGAACTGTGCACGAATTCAACAGTCACTTATGGTAAGGACGCGCCATTGCAAGCGGTTACCTGGTTGAAGCAGTGGGTGCAGGATGGTTTGCTCGAGCGTCTGCAACGATAGTTTCGGCTGATCAAATCGATAGCCTGCTATTTTTCAAGGATGGTCTACCCTCAGATCTGACGTCTGAAACAAGGGGGATTTTCCATGCTCGCGCAACTTCCACCGGCCTTACAGAACTTGCAGCTCCCGCTTCGCCTGCGGCTCTGGGACGGCCATGAGTTCAATCTGGGCCCGACGCCCAGTGTCACCATCGTGGTCAAGGACCCGCAGATGGTCAGCCAGTTCACCCATCCGAGCCTGGACGCATTAGGGGCGGCGTTCGTTGAAGGCAAGCTCGAACTGGAGGGCTCGATCAGTGAGGTCATCCGGGTCTGCGACGAACTGAGTAATGCCTTGCTGGGTGAAGATGACGACACTCAACCTGTGCGTTCGGTCCACGACAAGGAAACCGACGCCAAAGCCATTTCCTATCACTACGACTTGTCCAACGCGTTCTACCAGCTCTGGCTGGACAGCGACATGGCGTATTCCTGTGCCTATTTCGAGACCGGCAGTGAATCGCTCGAACAGGCGCAGCAAGCCAAGTTCCGCCATTTGTGTCGCAAGCTGCGTTTACAGCCCGGCGACTATTTGCTGGATGTCGGCTGCGGCTGGGGCGGACTGGCGCGTTACGCCGCACGGGAATTCGGCGCCAAGGTGTTCGGCATCACCCTGAGCAAGGAACAACTGGAACTGGCGCGCGAGCGGGTCAAAGCTGAAGGCCTGGAAGATCAGGTCGAACTGCAGTTGCTCGACTACCGCGATCTGCCGCAGGACGGTCGATTCGATAAGGTGGTCAGCGTCGGCATGTTCGAACACGTCGGTCACGCGAACCTCGCCGAGTACTGCAAAACCCTGTTTGGCGCGGTAAAGGAGGGCGGTCTGGTGATGAATCACGGCATCACCGCCAAACACACCGATGGCCGCCCGGTGGGGCGTGGTGCCGGGGACTTCATCGAGAAATACGTATTCCCCAACGGTGAGCTGCCGCATCTGGCGATGATCTCGGCCGAGATCAGTGAAGCAGGGCTGGAGATCGTCGACGTCGAAAGTCTGCGTCTGCACTACGCGCGTACGCTGGATCATTGGAGCGAGCGGCTGGAAGACAACCTGGAAGCAGCGGGGAAACTGGTGCCCGATCAGGCGCTACGGATCTGGCGTCTGTACCTGGCCGGTTGCGCCTATGCGTTCGCACGTGGCTGGATCAATCTGCACCAGATCCTTGCGGTGAAGGCGCACGCCGATGGCAGCCATGAACTGCCATGGACTCGCGACGACATCTATCACCCTTGACCCTTGATCACCCTTTCCTTTCGGTAGAGAGGCGTTTCAAAGAATCGGTGAAATCAGCCGGGCGATCCGCATGCCGACCTGTTGCAGGCGGTGGATCTCCCGGCTTTCTTCTTTGGCGATCTCGTAGGATTGCTCGAAATCCTTTATGAGCATGTGTTCCACACTGGCGGCGAAGGCGCTGTCGACGGTCAGCAGCATCACCTCGAAATTCAACCGGAACGAACGGTTGTCCAGATTGGCGCTGCCAATGGCGCTGATCTCGCTGTCGATCAACACCACTTTCTGATGCAGGAAACCGGGTTCGTAGCGGAACACCCGCACGCCGGCGCGAACCGCTTCAAAGGCGTAAAGGCTAGAGGCGGCATAAACAATGCGGTGATCGGGCCGCGACGGCAGCAGCAAACGTACATCGACCCCGCGCAACACCGCCAGGCGTAAAGCGGCGAACACGGCTTCATCGGGAATGAAGTACGGGCTGGTGATCCACACCCGTTCCGTCGCCGCGTGGATGGCTTCGACGAAGAACAGCGAACAGGTTTCGTAGGCATCCGCCGGGCCACTGGCGAGCAATTGGCAGAGCACGCCGTCATCCGGGTATTCGTCCGGCAAGATCAACGGTGGCAATGCACGGGCGGCCCAGAACCAGTCTTCGGCAAACGATTCCTGCATGCACGCCACTATGGGGCCGCGCACTTTTACGTGGGTGTCGCGCCAAGGTGCCAGTGGAGGCTTCTCGCCCATGTATTCATCGCCGACGTTGTGCCCGCCAACAAAACCGACCACGCCATCGACCACGACAATCTTGCGGTGATTACGGAAGTTGACCTGAAAGCGGTTGAGCCAGCCACTGCGCGTGGCGAACGCTTTGACCTCGACGCCGCCATCGCGTAACGCCTGCACATAACTGTGGGGCAGGGCGTGACTGCCAATGCGGTCGTAGAGCAAATGAATCGCCACGCCTTCGGCGGCTTTCTTCAACAGCAGGTCGCGCAGACGTTGGCCGAGTCGATCATCGTGGATGATGAAAAACTGGATGAGCACGGCTTCCTTCGCTTGGTCGATAGCGTGGAAGATTGCCTCGAACGTCGCGGTGCCGTTTACCAGCAATTGGACTTCGTTGTTGGCCAGACATGGCATGCGCCCCAGTTTCGGCATCGCACGCAGCGATGCGTAGGCTTTCGAGGCGCGAGCGGTCAGGGCTTCTTCCACCCAGGGACGCCAGTTCAGTTCGGAGATGGCCTGACGCATATGTTCGTTGGCCTGGCGGCGCGCCTTGATGTAACCATCGAAGGTGCTGCGGCCGAACACCAGATACGGAATAAGCGTCAGGTAAGGAATGAAGATCAGCGACAATGCCCAGGCGATCGAGCCTTGAGCCGTGCGCACGGTCAGCACCGCGTGAATCGCAGCGATCAAACCAAGGGTGTGTATCAGGGCGATCAAATAACCGAAAATGTGCGGTCCGAAATAATCCATGGGGCAGCCTTGCTCCTCAAGATTCAATGCCTTAACAGACCATGTTCTGTGGCGAATGTCGCTATTTAATTGGTGCATGAACCGAAGCAATCGGCCGACGTCTAACGGCCACTACTGATCAGGAGTTACTCGATGAACGTTTGTTTGCTGGGTTTGGCGCTGGGCCTGGGTTTGGCATTGCCGGTGATTGCGCAGGCGCAAATGCTGCAGCCGGGTCTGTGGGAAATGACCTCAAGCAATGTGAAGGTCGATGATCAGCCGATGGATGTGCAATCGATCCTTGGCCAGCTTCAGGGCCAGATGACCCCGCAGCAGCGGGCGGCGCTGGAGAAGAACGGCATCAATATCGGCGGCAAGGGGATCCGCGCTTGCCTGACACCTGAGCAAGTGGCGACCAACGATATTCCGCTGGCCGATCCGCAATCGGGTTGCAAGCAGCAGATCACCGAGCGCAGCGGCAACCAATGGAAGTTTCGTTTCAGCTGCCCGAAAGCGCAGGGTACGGGTGTAGCGACGTTCCTCAGCGATCGGGAGTTCACCACGGTCGCCAACGGTACGTTCAACGCGATCGGTATCAATCAGAAGGGCAGCCTGGAAACCCGCGCGGTGTGGTTGGGTCAGGATTGCGGCGCCGTCAAACCAAGAGCTTAAAAGCTTCGCGAGCAAGCCCGCTCCCACAGGTTCAGCGTGATCCTGTGGGAGCGGGCTTGCCCGCGAAGGCGTCAGTAAAATCAACGCATGAACCGCAGCGGCAATCCCCGACACCCATCATTCACGCGACCCTCGCGCCAGGCGATCTGCCCCGACACCAGCGTTGTGCTCACCCGATGCCGAAAGCTTCGACCCGCAAACGGTGTCCATCCGCATTGCGACAGTATCGGTTGTCGAGACACCTCCGACATCTGCGGTTGAACCAATACCAGATCTGCCCAATAGCCCTCGCGCAGATAACCACGATCCGGAATGGCAAAAAGGTCCGCCACGCGGTGACTGGTCTTCGCCACCAGCGTAGTCAGCGGCACCACGCCATCCGCCACCAGTTCCAGTAACGCCGGCAGCGCATGCTGCACCAATGGCAAACCCGACGGCGCCTCGGCGTAGGGTCGCTGCTTTTCGGCCCAGGTATGCGGCGCGTGATCACTGCCGATCACATCCAGTCGATTGCTCAGTAATGCCTGTCGCAATGCATCGCGGTCGGCTTGGCTCTTGATCGCCGGATTGCATTTGATCAGGTTGCCGAGGTTTGGATAGTCGCGATCATCGAACAACAAATGGTGCAGGCAGACTTCTGCGGTGATGCGTTTTTGCGCCAGCGGTTTGTCCTCGAACAGTTCGAGTTCGCGAGCGGTGCTCAGGTGCAAAACGTGCAGGCGAGTGCCGTGACGTTTGGCCAGGTCCACGGCCAGCGAGGAGGAGCGATAACAGGTTTCAGCATTGCGAATCAGCGAATGCGCCTCTGGCGGCAAACGATCGCCGAACCGTTCACGCAGTCTGGCCGCATTGGTGTCGATGCTCGGCGTGTGTTCGCAGTGAGCCAGCAGGATCGTTGGTACTTCAGCAAACAGCCGTTCAAGAATTTGCGGTTCATCCACCAGCATGTTGCCGGTCGAGGCGCCCATGAATACTTTGACCCCGGCCACCTCACAAGGATTGAGCGCGGCCACGGTGTCGAGGTTGTTCTGGCTGACTCCGAAGTGAAAGCCGTAATTGGCCACCGAACTGATTGCCGCTCGGCGCTTCTTGTCGGCCAGTGCTTCGAGGGTGAGAGTCGCCGGATGGGTATTGGGCATGTCCATGAAACTGGTGATACCACCCGCGACTGCCGCGCGCGATTCGGTATGAATGCTGCCCTTGGCCGGCGCGCCGGGTTCGCGGAAATGCACCTGGTCATCGATCATGCCCGGCAGCAGCCATTGGCCGCTGGCATCGATTTCCACGCTCGCGTTTTCGCCTTCGATACTGCGGGCAATCTTGACGATGCGACCGTTGCTGACCAATAGATCGCTGTCGAACTCCCGTCCCTCGTTGACCAGCCGTGCGTTGCGGATCAGCACACTGCTCATGGTTCAGAACTCGTTCTGCAAGGCTTTGTAGCCGCGCACCAGATCGACATTGGTTCGCGCCACGTCTTCGGAAAACTCCGAGGCGCTGACACTCACCGGCGGGAATAACGAGAGATCGGTATTCGGGCCAATGCGCGTAGTGGAGGGCACGTAGAACGCGTCCGGCAAGTCGCGACCGTCGACCACCGAGTTGTGGCGCACCACACAACCATTGCCGACTACGCAATTGAACAACACGCTGTTGAAGCCGATGAATACTCGGTCGCCGACCACGCAGGGGCCGTGCACGATCGAGCGGTGGGCGATGGACGTGTATTGGCCAATGGTTACCGCCGCGCCGGACTTGGAATGGATGACCACGCCGTCCTGAATGTTCGAATTGGCGCCGATGGTGATTGGCTCCATCTCGCCAGACGCATCGACTTCGTCAGCGCGGATAACCGCATAGGGGCCGACGAAGACGTTTTCGCCGATCAGCACTTTGCCGCAGATGATCGCGGTTTTATCGACGTAGGCCGACTCGGCAATTTGCGGCAGATCGCCTGAAGGGTTTTTGCGGATCATGGTTGGCTCAGCGCGTCGTAAAGGGTGTTGAGGTTGTATTCGAACAGCCCGGTGAAGGTGCTGGCCGGGCCGCTGGCAGCCAGGGCATCGGAGTAGAGCGTGCCGCCAATGTGTGCGCCGCTTTCGTCGGCGATCTGTTTGAGCAGGCGCGCGTCCTTGATGTTTTCCATGAACACCGCTTTGACGTTGGCCTGACGGATCTGGGTAATCAGCGCCGCCACTTCCGCCGCTGACGGTTCACGCTCGGTGGACAATCCTTGCGGTGCCATGAAGTCGATGCCGTACGCCTGACCGAGGTAACCGAAGGCATCGTGGCTGGTGACGATCTTGCGATTGCCCGGCGGCAGCGAACCGAGTTTGGCCTTGGCTTCGGCGAGCAGGGCGTAGATCTGCTTCAAATAGGATTGGCTGTTGCGCTCGTAGTCCGCCTTGTTCGCCGGGTCGGCGGTGATCAGCGCCTTGGTGATGTTGGCGATGTACAACTCGGCGTTGGCCAGATTGTGCCAGGCATGTGGATCGGGAACGGTTTCGCCGTCCTCATCCAGCGAACGCGGAATCACGCCATGGCTGGCACTGATGATGGCGGCTTTGGTTTCATTGCTCGTTACCATACGATCAAGCCAGGGTTCAAAACCCAAACCGTTCTTGAAGATCAATTTGGCCTTGAGCAACGCTTTGGCGTCGTCCGGCGTCGGTTCGTAGGTGTGCGCGTCAGCGTCCCGGCCGACCAGATTGGTGATCTGAATGTGCTCGCCGCCGACGTGATGAACCATATCGGCGAGGATGCTGAAACTGGTGACCACTGGCAATTTCTCCGCCGCCGACAACGACATCGACAGCATCAGGCTGAACAGCACGAGTAGAACACGCATCGGGAAACACCTCATTGGGATGTGAGCAACGGTGGGCGGCGCAGCAGCCCATGTACCGGTCCGAACACCACGGACAGCAGATAACCGACGCCGGCTACCAATACGATGGCCGGGCCGCTGGGTAGCGAGTAATAGAAAGACAGCAACAAGCCGAGCCACACCGACAAGCAGCCGAGGAGTGCGGCGATGGCAATCAGGATCGGCAAGCGTCGACTCCAGAAACGTGAGGCAGCGGCGGGTAGCATCATCAATCCGACGACCATGAGCGCGCCGATTGCCTGGAATCCGATCACCAGATTCAGTACGACCAGGGTCAGGAACACGCCGTGGGCGAGTGGGCCGAGGCGGCTGACGGTTCGCAGGAATAATGGATCGAGGGTGTCGAGCAGCAGCGGTTTGTAGATAAACATCATGGCAATCAAGCTGAATGCCGAGACCCACAACATGCCGGTGAGGGTT
Source organism: Pseudomonas sp. Seg1 (assembly GCF_018326005.1). Classification (NCBI taxonomy): domain Bacteria; kingdom Pseudomonadati; phylum Pseudomonadota; class Gammaproteobacteria; order Pseudomonadales; family Pseudomonadaceae; genus Pseudomonas; species Pseudomonas sp. Seg1. Next base: position 6,538,617 of record NZ_AP021903.1, on the reverse strand, counting down.
GGGCCATCGACGGCCAATGCTGAGCCGAACAACAGGTGCAGCAGGTCGAGGCGTTTACCGGCAATACCCAGAATCAACACACCGCAGGCCAGCGATATGGGATAGATCGCCGCCAGGCTTGCGTCTTCACGCAGGCCGGTACGGCGGGTAATCCATGCAGCGAGGCCGGCCATGCTCAGGCCTGCTCCGAGACCGCCCAGTGTCAGCGCCGGCAAACTCAGGCCGGCGAACCAAAAGCCAAGTGCTGCTCCGGGGAGGATGCCGTGGGCGACGGCGTCACCAATCAGGCTCATGCGCCGCAGGATCAAGAACACCCCAAGCGGCGCAGTGCTGCAGGCCAACACCAGGCCGCCAAGCAATGCGCGACGCATGAAGACGAATTCGTTGAACGGTTGCCACAGGGTGACAGTGAGCATCAGGCCACCTGCATGTGCGGGGATTGCTGGATGAGTTCTGCGCTCGCGCCGTAAACGCAAATTCGGTTTTTGATCAGCAACGTTTTCGGGATGTGTTGGCGAACGGCGGCGAGGTCATGGCAGACCAAGACCAGCGTTCGTCCTTCGGCGTGCCAGGCGTGGATGTGTTGCCACAGGAGCTGTTGACCCAGTTCATCGAGTGCAGCATGGGGTTCGTCGAGGAGCAGCACAGGCGAGTCGGTCAGGCTCAATCGCGCGAGGAGCGCGCGTTGTAGTTCACCACCGGACAGCGCCATCAGCGGGCGATTGTCGAGGCCATTCAGGTGCCAGGCTTCCAATGCCGCGGCGAGGCGTTGGGCACGCAATTGGGTGGAAAGTCTGCGACCCCAGAATCCCGCGGCAACCAGTTCCTGAAGGCTGATCGGGAATTGACGATCCAGATGCTGTTGTTGTGGGAGGAAGGACACACCACTTTGACGTGGAACACTCAGGGTGACCTGTCCTGCCAAGGGTTTTTGCAGTCCGGCAATGACTTTCAGCAGGCTGCTTTTGCCACAACCATTGGCTCCGATGATTGCCGTCAGACTGCCGCTTTCAAGCTCAAGGGTCAGAGGCGAAGTGAGTGCTTGGCCGGGTGCGCCCCAGCTCAGGTCCTGGCAGCGAATCATGCTAGCTCCCGGTGCCAGGTGCTTTCCGCGACAGCGTCATGGGCATGGAGGCTTTCGGCGTGAATCACTCGCAGGTGGAGTGCGCTGACTCCCGGGGAGCGGCGTAGCGCGAGATTCAATCGGCGTGCGGCGTCTTCGCAGAACATCAGGTTCTGCCCATTGGCCAAGGCGAAGGCTTGTTCGTCCGCACGTTTCACCGCCGTTTGTACGGCGGTGCCGAGCGCTGCTTCAGCGTCGTTGATGATCGTGCTCAGCGGCAACTCGTCTATAAATTCGTCGAGGTGCACGTGCAGTTGGGCGGTGCTGCGTTGACTGTGTGGCGTGGCAACAATGCCTTGGGACGAGCCTAGCCAGGTTAGAACTTCGGCATGTTGCAGTGGCTTGTTGGCGAAATCATTGATGAATTGTTGCTGGATCAATTGTCTCGCCAAGGCTGCTGAGCATGGACAAGTTGAAGAGTATGGCACCTCGATTTTGAGTTCCACGTGGAACACTGTGTTTTTCAGGCTGGCTGAAATGATCGCGGGGTAGGACTTCCACCCAGCCAGAGGACTGACCATCGCCGGCCTTTTCAGCAGCAAATTGGTATGAATATTCAGGTAGGCGTTAGTGGATAAACCATGGTGGCTGTCGAGGAAAAACTGGAGAAGTCGGCGCAATAGAGCAGGGCGGAGGTTCTCCTCCTCAAGGGCTTCCAAAGCCAGATACAGGCGCGACATGTGAATACCGCGCGCTTCACCATCGTCAAGGCTCACGCCTGCATCAGCCTTCGCGGTCAAGCGTTGGCCATCTAACAAGACCGGTAGCGCTATGCCGCACATGCCCACCCATTCGAGCGGCAAGGCTTGGCGAGCAGATTGTGCGGCGATATCCGGGAGTGTCAGCGAATTCATGTTCGGAACCATCGTGTTGATTGAATTGGATGTTACATTATAACAATTCAAATCACGATGCCTTTTTCATGAACAGGCTTTCATATGCACAGACGTCATTTGCTCACTCTGATTCTAGCCAGCGCCGCCTTCGCTTTACCTATAAGTGGCTCCGCGACACAAATCCGCCAAGCGAGGTTCTGGCGCTCCGATAAAAAGCTTCGGTTGGTGTTCGATTTAAGCGCACCTGTTCGATACAAGGCGTTCAGCCTCAGCGCACCAGAGCGGCTTATTATTGATTTGAGCGGTGCAACGCTCAGTGGAGATTTGAGCCAACTGGCTCTCAACGACACGGTGATTCGTTCGATTCGATCAGGGCAAACGGGGCTGGGCGACACCCGTATCGTTCTCGATCTGAAGATTCCAGTGCTGGTTAACAGCTTCCTGTTGGCCCCTCAGGATGGTCAAGGTCATCGTCTGGTTCTGGATCTGGTCAGCGCAAAACAAGAGTCGACAGTCGCAATGGTTCCACGTGAAACACCTGCGATTAAGGTCCATCGAAAGCGCGACATCATTGTGGTTGTCGATCCTGGCCATGGCGGCAAAGATCCCGGCGCAGTTGGTGCGAAAGGTGAGCGTGAGAAGGACGTTGTACTTTCAATCGCTCAGATGCTCGCCAAGCGCCTGAAAAAAGAGAAGGGCTTTGACGTAAAACTAGTGCGAAACGACGACTTTTTTGTGCCCTTGCGCAAGCGGGTGGAGATTGCCCGTCAGCATAAGGCTGACCTGTTTATCTCCGTGCATGCTGACGCAGCGCCGCGACTGACGGCCTCAGGCGCATCGGTTTACTGCCTCTCCGAAGGTGGTGCGACATCGGCGACTGCGCGGTTCATGGCGCAGCGCGAGAACGGTGCGGATTTGCTTGGCGCAACAAGTCTGCTCAACCTCAAAGACAAGGATCCGATGCTTGCGGGTGTCATCCTCGACATGTCGATGAACGCCACCATTTCTGCCAGTTTGCAGCTTGGCAGCAAGATTCTGGAGAGTCTGGCGGGGATTACCACACTGCATCAGAAGCGTGTGGAACAGGCAGGATTTGCAGTGCTCAAGTCACCCGATGTGCCATCGATCCTGGTGGAAACCGGCTTCATTTCCAATGCTCGCGACAGTCAACGTTTAGTCACCAAGAGACATCAGCAGGCCATTGCGGACGGGTTGTACGAGGGCTTGCAGCGCTACTTTCAGAAAAATCCGCCGATCGACAGCTTTCTGGCCTGGCAGCAGGAGCAGCCCAAAAGCCTGGTTTAGCAGCCGCTAATCCGGCTACAGGTAAATTTTGCGCTACTGCCTCCCGAGCTGGAGAAACGATTGATCGTCGTCCATCCCACGCGTCGGGTGTAGCCCACCCACGCTTCACCGTCGGAGGCGATACCGGTGAAGAACGTCAGTTGGCCGAAGCGGCTGTTGGTTTGTGCCCAATAACGTTGGCCGTTCTTTTCGAAACCTCGCAGGTAGAGCGTACTGCCATCAGTGTTGACGCTGTAGGCATTGCCGTCGGCATCCATGCAGGCCAGCAGATTGGCGCTACGCGTGCAGGTGGCGGGCGCGGGATTTTTCCCCCAGGCGCTAGCGGCAGTTAACAACGCCAGACTCAATATTGAGCATTTCAGCGCTTCTTTCATGACATTTCCTGAGCGGCGTATTGATCGCAGCTTCCGACTCTTGGTCGTGAAGAGCAAGGGCGGGGCTGGCTAATTCATATTGTTATACTATAACATCAATTTTAACTGAGCCTGATTCGGTCGATTTCAAGCGTTTAGCTTCCTGCGAATCCATTGTTTGAAGCCCAAAAACGTCCAGCGCTACGCAAAAGCGCAGATCGGCTGCCACCTGTCGAGGATTACCCAATGTCAGCCGCACTGCCTGTGACCGTTCTTTCCGGATTTTTAGGCGCCGGAAAAAGTACACTTTTGAATTACGTACTACGTAATCGGCAAGGGCTGCGTGTGGCAGTCATCGTCAACGATATGAGCGAGATCAATATCGATGGCAGCGAAGTTCAGCGTGATGTAAGCCTGAACCGCGCTGAAGAAAAGCTTGTGGAAATGAGTAATGGCTGTATCTGCTGTACGTTACGCGAAGACTTGCTTCAAGAAGTCAGCAAACTGGCCCGCGATGGACGATTCGATTACTTGTTGATCGAATCCACCGGCATCTCCGAGCCTCTGCCGGTCGCGGAGACCTTCACCTTCCGCGATGAGCAGGGCCAAAGCCTCGCCGATATCGCCCGGCTGGACACCATGGTCACTGTAGTCGACGGGGTGAATTTCCTCCTCGACTATCAGGCCGCAGAATGTCTCGCCTCCCGCGGAGAAGTCCTTGGCGAAGAGGACGAACGCTCCATCACCGACTTGTTGATCGAGCAAATCGAATTCGCCGATGTACTGCTGATCAGCAAGATCGATTTGATCAGCCAGCGGGAGCGTGAAGAACTGGTCGCCATTCTCAAGCGCCTCAACGCCCACGCCGAAATCATCCCGATGGTGATGGGGGAGGTACCGCTGGAGAGCATTATCAATACCGGCCGTTTCGACTTCGAGAAAGCCGCACAAGCGCCGGGTTGGTTAAAGGAATTGCGCGGTGCGCACGTCCCGGAAACCGACGAGTACGGCATCGCATCCACTGCTTATCGCGCGCGCCGTCCCTTTCACCCGCAACGCTTCTTCAACTTCATCGACCGCCCGTGGCTCAACGGCAAATTGCTGCGCTCCAAAGGTTTTTTCTGGCTGGCCAGCAAGCCGAATGACGCCGGCAGTTGGTCGCAGGCCGGCGGTTTGATGCGTCATGGTTTTGCCGGGCGTTGGTGGCGTTTTGTGCCAAAAGACCAGTGGCCGCAAGATCAGGAAAGCACCCTGGCGATCATGGAAAACTGGACGCCGAGCGTCGGAGATTGTCGTCAGGAGCTGGTGTTCATCGGCCAGAACATCAATTTCCCTCAGCTCTCAGGCGAACTCGATGATTGCCTGCTGACCGACGAGGAAATGGCGCTCGGTGTGGAAGGCTGGCGGTTGCTGGCGGATCCGTTTGGCCCTTGGCACGCAGAGGTGGCCTGATGCTCGCGTTGAAAATGCTCCACGACCGTACGCGTCATCAGCATCAAGGCAATACGCCAAAAGCACTGATACGGATTCTTGAAGATGACGTAAACCTCGCCATATGGCAGCGTCAATTACCGCTGCACATCGCCGACTTTGCCAGTGTGCTGTTGTCACTCAACGTACCCTTGGCCGAGTCGCTGTGCCTGGAGATCAATGACGAAGACGCCGATCCTGATCTCACTGGGCTGGCCACAAGCTTCCGCGATCTGGAGGGCTACGAAGGCTTTATCGCTGACTTGAAATGGCTGGTCGGCGCGTTCGCCTGCCTGCTCGGTGCGCGGCGTATTGGCCTGCGCTTGCGCGTGCTGGATAAGGCCATGTGCCCGCGTTTCCACGTCGACCATGTTCCGGTGCGGCTGATCACGACCTATGCGGGCATTGGCAGTGAATGGCTCAAGGAAGGGGCAATGGATCGTCGTCAGCTTGGCCAGGCAAACGCCGAGCCGCACGAGTCCCGGCAGATTCAGCGACTCAAGAGTGGCGAAGTGGCGCTATTGAAAGGCGAAAAATGGCACGGCAACGAAGGTTTCGGGCTGATCCACCGCTCGCCGCAATTGGCGCCCGGCGAGCGTCGGTTGATGCTGACCCTCGACTGGCTCGGCTAGCGCTTCAAGGCTTGAGCCACGCGCCTTGGCTCTGACTTTCGCAATACGGCTTCAAGTAGGCCGCATCGGTGGCGACGCCGTAATAGTGGATATCCTGGCGATAGGGCATATTGGCGACTTGGGCGTTGCTGCACACGCCAAATGCCCCGCTCGGGCATTGATCGACGTACTGCACGTCGACCTTTTGCCCGGCCAGCGTTGGCTGACAGAAGCCGTCGTTAAACAGTTGTTCCGGGATGTTGCGGTTCTGCTGGCAGACTTTGACGTCGAGCCGTTCGCCTTGGCTATGCACCACGCAGGCCTGGGCCAGGACTTCGCTCGACACCAGCAGCAACAGCAACGACCATCCGTTTAAACGCATCTTCGACCCCCTCAGAAACTCTCCTCAGACAAGTGCCAGCCATGTTGCAGAACATTCCTACCCATGTCATCGCAGGCCCGCTGGGCGCTGGCAAGACCAGCCTGATTCGCCAGCTCATGGCGCAACGGCCGGCGGATGAGCGCTGGGCGGTGCTGATCAACGAGTTCGGTCAGATCGGCCTCGATGCCGCGCTGCTGACCAGCGACGGCGATGGTATCGCACTGGGCGAAGTGGCCGGGGGCTGTTTGTGTTGCGTGAATGGTGCGCCGTTTCAGATCGGCCTTGGACGGTTGCTGCGCAAAGCCAGGCCGCATCGGCTGTTTATAGAACCGTCCGGACTGGGCCATCCTGCGCAATTGCTCAAGCAACTGAGCGAGGCGCCATGGCTGGGTGTACTGACGGTTCAGCCGTGTGTTTTGGTACTGGATGCTCAAGCACTCCAGGCGGGTAAACCGTTGCCGGCAGCTCAACAGCAAGCATTGACCAGCGCCGGTTTGCTGTTGCTGAACAAGGCTGAAAATCTGGATGAAGCCGCCCGACAGACGATATCCAGTCAGTTGCCGCCAGTCAGGCAGATCTGGACACAGCAGGCACAACTGTCAGTGAGCGAATTGCCGGGGTTGGCCATTCAAGCGGTGGCAGCTGTGGATAACCTGATCATGCCAAACGGTGCCGCGCCAATGCCGGCGCTCTGGAGCGACCCGACGCTGCCGATTTGTCTGAGTCAGGCGCAGGAGGGCGGATGGAGTGTCGGTTGGCGCTGGCATCCGAGCCAGACATTCGATCGACAAAGCCTCGACGATTGGCTCAGCGGTCTTACCTGGAACAGAGCGAAAATGGTTATCCACAGCACCGATGGCTGGACGTCAGCCAATGCTCTGGATAACGCAGCGCTGGTTTGGCAAATCAGTGAATGGCGCAAGGACTCACGGATCGAACTGATTTTCGCCGATCCACAGAGCATCGCCGAGTTGCAGGCCGGGTTGGCGCAGTGCCGGATTCAGCCGAGCTGATTCACGGCTTCCACTTGGTGTGTTCCTGCCGCCACTGACTCAGCTCGATCACCTCGGCCCGGGGCTTGTGCACCTCGACCACCGGCGGCGTATCGTCGAACGGTGCCGGGTAGGGCGCTAGCTCGATCTGCGCACTGTGCGCGCCAAACTGGGTGATGGTGCCGTTGTGACGGGTCTCGCCGGTCACGGTGAACTCGAAGTTGTACACCCGCGCCAGACGTCGACGGCCGTTGGCGTCCTTGATGAAACCGATTTTCTTCAGCGCCACGTTGCCGTCGAGCAGCTCGACACGCACGTTCAGGCAATGTTGCTTGACCCGTTCCAGCGCCCGCTCGCGCAAGCCATGGTTGTGCCACAACCAGGCGCCGGCAGCGGCGAACAGCATCAGCACGAAGATGTTTTCGAGGGTCAGCATCAACAAGGGACTCCAAAAGATAGCGTCAGCTTAACTGCGTCGCCGGTCTGTCGTACAGGCTGCGTTTCGTCGCATACTGCGCGGCTTGAATTTCAATCGTTTTACGGAAAAACCCGAATGAAACGTACGCCTCATCTGCTCGCCATCCAGTCCCATGTGGTGTTCGGCCACGCCGGCAACAGCGCTGCGGTTTTTCCGATGCAGCGCGTCGGGGTGAATGTCTGGCCACTCAACACCGTGCAGTTTTCCAACCACACGCAGTACGGCCAATGGGCGGGCGAAGTGCTGCCGCCGCAGCAGATTCCCGAATTGATCGAAGGCATCGCGGCCATCGGCGAGCTGGGCAACTGCGACGCGGTGCTGTCCGGCTATCTCGGCAGCGCGGCGCAGGGCCGGGCGATTCTCAGTGGTGTGGCGCGCATCAAAGCGGTCAATCCCAAGGCTTTGTATCTGTGCGATCCGGTGATGGGGCATCCGGAGAAGGGTTGCAGTGTGCCCGCCGAAGTCAGCGACTTTCTGTTGGACGAGGCGGCCGCCGTGGCGGACTTCATGTGCCCGAATCAACTGGAGCTGGACAGCTTCTCCGGGCGCAAGCCGCAGTCGCTGTTCGATTGCCTGGCGATGGCGCGGGCGCTACTGGCGCGTGGGCCGAAAGCCGTGCTGGTCAAGCATCTGGATTACCCGGGCAAGCCGGCGGATGGTTTCGAGATGTTGTTGGTAACCGCCGAGGGCAGTTGGCATCTGCGTCGCCCGCTGCTGGCATTTCCGCGTCAGCCGGTGGGCGTGGGCGACCTGACGTCCGGATTGTTCCTGGCGCGGGTTTTACTGGGAGACAGTCTGGTCGCTGCGTTCGAATTCACGGCGGCGGCAGTGCATGAAGTGCTGCTGGAGACTCAGGCGTGCGCCAGTTATGAGCTGCAACTGGTGCGGGCGCAGGATCGGATTGCGCATCCGCGGGTGAAGTTCGAGGCGACCGCGATCAGTCTGTAAGACCGCGTTACCCCATTCGCGAGCAGGCTTGCTCCCACATTTGGTTTTGTGTACGCCACCGATCCTATGTGGGAGCGAGCCTGCTCGCGAAAGCTTTCGTCAGAGCGCTACCAATCTCAGGCGTCGCCCTTGATCTCCTGATAGCGCTTTTCCAGCTCTTGGCGAATCTGCCGGCGCTGCTGAGCCTGCATGTAGCGGCGTTTGTCTTCACTGTTTTGCGGTTGCAGCGGCGGCACGGCGGCCGGTTTGCGCTGGTCATCCACCGCGACCATGGTGAAGAAACAGCTATTGGTGTGGCGCACCGAGCGCTCACGGATGTTTTCCGTCACCACTTTGATGCCGACCTCCATCGAGGTATTGCCGGTGTAGTTGACCGACGCGAGGAAGGTCACCAGTTCGCCAACATGAATCGGCTCGCGGAAAATCACTTGATCCACCGACAGCGTCACCACGTAGCGGCCGGCATAACGGCTCGCGCAGGCGTAGGCCACTTCGTCGAGGTATTTGAGCAGGGTGCCGCCGTGGACATTGCCAGAGAAGTTGGCCATGTCGGGGGTCATCAGTACCGTCATCGACAGCTGGGCGTTTCCGGGTTCCATAACGTTCTCACGGATCAAGGCTGGTTTGCTGGAAGCGCCTCTGCGGGCGCCTGGTCGCTTTTCAAAAGCACCGTTATCGGGACGCCGGGCGACTGGCCGCCGTCACGCCGGGATCGATCTGTTTCCATATATTGCACCGCCTTTCAGGCGTAAGTCGCGGTGTTACCCTGCAAAAGCCCACCCCAAGGGCAATTCCCACACGAAAAGCGGATTTTTACCCTGCTCGCTCAGATCTTTCTGACGCCTGACTGCGAGCCTCGTCATTCAAGGAGCCCACGCCATGCATGCCATCAGTTTTATTCAGGACCTGGCAGTGATCATGTTGGTCGCGGGTGTGGTGACTGTCCTGTTTCACCGTTTCAAGCAGCCGGTGGTGCTGGGCTACATCGTCGCGGGATTCATCATCGGCCCGCACACCCCGCCATTCGGCCTGATCCACGATGAAGAAACCATCAAGACCCTCGCCGAGCTGGGGGTGATCTTCCTGATGTTCTGTCTCGGGCTGGAGTTCAGCCTGCGCAAGCTGTTCAAGGTCGGCGCCACGGCGTTTATTGCGGCGTTCCTCGAAATCGTCCTGATGATCTGGATTGGCTATGAAATAGGTCGCTGGTTCGACTGGAACACCATGGATTCGCTGTTCCTCGGCGCAATTCTGGCGATCTCCTCGACCACCATCATCGTCAAGGCGCTCAATGATCTGAAGATGAAGAACGAGCGTTTTGCGCAGTTGATCTTCGGCGTGCTGATCGTCGAGGACATTCTCGGCATCGGCATCATCGCTTTGCTCTCAAGCATCGCGGTCAGCGGCACCGTCAGTTCCGGCGAAGTGTTCTCCACGGTGGGCAAGTTGTCGCTGTTCATGATCGTCGCACTGGTCATCGGCATTCTGCTGGTGCCACGTTTGCTGGCCTACGTCGCCAAATTCGAAAGCAACGAGATGCTGCTGATCACCGTGCTGGGCCTGTGTTTCGGCTTCTGCCTGCTGGTGGTCAAGCTCGAATACAGCATGGTGCTGGGCGCGTTCCTGATCGGCGCGATCATGGCCGAGTCGCGGCAACTGCTGAAGATCGAGCGGCTGATCGAGCCGGTTCGTGACCTGTTCAGCGCGATTTTCTTTGTCGCCATCGGCTTGATGCTCGACCCGATGATTCTTCTCCAGTACGCGTGGCCGATTGCGGTCATCACTGTAGCGGTGGTGCTTGGCAAGATGCTGTCCTGCGGGCTCGGTGCGTTTATCGCCGGCAATGACGGACGCACCTCACTGCGGGTAGGGATGGGGCTGTCACAGATTGGCGAATTTTCCTTCATCATCGCCGCGCTCGGGATGACTTTGCAGGTCACCAGCAACTTCCTCTATCCGGTGGCCGTGGCGGTGTCGGTCATCACCACGCTGCTGACGCCTTACCTCATTCGCGCGGCTGACCCCCTGTCGATCAAGCTGTCCGCCGCAATGCCTAAGCGTCTCGGGCGTGTGTTCGGGATGTACGGCGAGTGGCTGCGCAGCATCCAGCCGCAAGGCGAAGGCGCCATGCTGGCGTCGATGATCCGGCGGATTCTGTTGCAGGTGGGGGTCAATCTGGCGCTGGTGGTTGCGATCTTCTTCGCCGGAGCGTACTTCGCAGAACGCATCTCGCTGTCGCTGCACGACTGGATCAACGATCCGAGCTGGCAGAAGGCGTTGATCTGGGGCGGGGCCTTGATGGTGTCGCTGCCGTTCCTGATCGCCGCCTATCGCAAGCTCAAGGCGTTGTCGATGCTGCTGGCCGAGATGGGCGTGAAGCCGGAGATGGCCGGAAGGCACACGCAGCGAGTGCGCCGGGTGATCTCCGAGGTGATCCCGATTCTCTCGCTGCTGGTGATTTTCCTGCTGCTGGCAGCCTTGTCGGCCAGTATTCTGCCGACCAACAAGTTGCTCGTGCTGATCGCCGTGGTCGCGGCCGCCGTGGCGGCGCTGCTCTGGCGCTGGTTCATCCGCGTGCACACACGGATGCAGGTGGCTTTGCTGGAAACCCTCGACAATCACAAGGAGTCGTCGGGGCATTGACCACTTGGCGCGTTGGGCGAATCAGCTTTCCAGCCAGACGTCCCGCGCCCAGTGCCACACCGATTCCCAGGATTCTTCGGTGATCAGCTCTTCTTCGCCGGACCACAGCACCACGGTGCCGTCTTCTTCGACGCAGTAATAGTTGTCGCCGTCCTGGCAGATCGGGATCAGATCGCGCGGCACGCCGGCGTCCCAGGCATTCGCTGCCACATCCGGCAAATAGGTATGCGATTGCGGGTCGGTGACAGTCACCGGCTCCAGGCTGCCGTAAACCACGTCGCTGACGGTCAGCAAAAACTCTTTGAAGACGAACGGAATGTTGATGAAGAGTTCTTCTTCGACTTCCACCAGTTGGTCTTCGTCAGGCAACTCCAATGGAACCGGTACGGGTTCGTTGGCTTCGCGCAGTTGTTCGATGATTTCTTCCACGTCCGGGATCCTCTTGCTTGAATGGCGCGGTTTATATGGGCCGGTTTATACAGTAGCTCGCTATAGATGCAACCGCGAAATAGAAAAACCCCGGACAAGTCCGGGGTTTTCTTCAACCGTTGCCTGACGCAGAAGGGATCAACCGTTCTGGCGGATACCGGCTACCAGCCAAGGCTGGTTTTCGCCTTGCGGACGTTCCATGTTCCAGCTTTCGCTGAAGACTTCGCCCTGGTCGAAACGCGAGGTCTTCGACACACCGCTGAAGGTCAGGGTGGCGATGGTCTTGTCGGCACGGTCATCCACGCCGTCCAGTTGCACCTGAAGGTTGTCGATGTAGGTCGACTGGAAGCCGTCGCCCAGATCCGCACGCTCACGCTTGAGGAACTCAAGCATTTGCGGGGTCACGAACTCGGCGATCTTGTCCATTTCGTTAGCGTCCCAGTGTTGCTGCAGCGACTGGAAGTGGCTGCGCGCAGCGGCCAGGAAGTTCTGTTCGTTGAACCAGGCTGGCGCGTTGATTACCGGACGGGCGGCAGCCGGAGCAGCCGAACCACCGAAGATCGAACCCATGCCAGCAGGCTTCTGCTCGAATGCCTCACGCTGCATCGGCGCGCCGGCCGGAGCCAGGTGCTCCTGTTGCCTGCGTCGACGAGCGGCGATGAAGCGGAAGATCACGAACGCGATCAGGGCCATGATCAGGATGTCGAAAATCTGCATGCCCTGGAAGCCGCCACCCATGAACATGGAAGCGAGCAGGCCACCGGCGGCGATGCCGGCCAGAGGGCCGAGCCATTTCGAAGCGCCGCCAGCCTTGGCAGCAGCACCGGCGGCACCGGCAGCACCCGCGGTCGCCGCAGCACCGCCCATGCCTGGAGAAGAAGGAGCCATCTGGCTGGTCTGGTGCGTCGGCGCAGCGCCGGCGCTTTTGCCACCACCAAAGCGCTTGGCATTGGCGTCGAGGCTCATCGTCAGGCCGATGCACAACGCCATGGCGATGCTAAGAAAACGTTTCATAAAGGGAATTCCCGTTTGTGGAGACACGCGCGCCATGTTGCACAGCTCAAGTGGCACTGGCTAGCGAGAGAGTGTTTCGGGCTTTTGCCTGACAGCTTACGTTCAGCTCGGTCGCGGCAATAGGACCCTGTACTTTTGTCTGTAGGAAAAAGGGATAGGTTCAGCGGGAAATGTTGCCTAGCGACGAAACGCCAGCATCACCACACCGGCAGTGATCAAGCCGATACCGCCCCATTGGCGCAGATCGAGTTTCTCACCCAGCAACATCACGCCAAGTACCGCCACCAACACCACACTGAGCTTGTCCACCGGAGCGACCAGTGAAGCCGGGCCCACCTTTAACGCGCGGAAGTAGCACAGCCACGACGCGCCGGTGCCCAGACCGGACAGCAACAGGAACAGATAGCTCTTGGCGGATATCGATCCCAACGACTGATATTGGCCCGTGGCGTACAGAATCAAGGCCAGACTGACGAGTACCACGATGGTGCGCAGCAGGGTGGCGAAATCGGAATTGACGTTTTCGATGCCGATTTTGCCGAAGATCGCCGTCAAAGCAGCGAAAGTCGCCGAGAGCAGGGCCCAGAATGTCCAGGAAGAAAAGAAGCCTGAGCCCATGGTGTTGCCTCCAGTGTTCATGTGCGATCGTTCCCACGCTCTGCGTGGTAACGCCGCCATGGACGCTCCGCGTCCACAGTGACGCGGAGCGTCACGGGATGCATTCCCACGCCGAGCGTGGGAACGATGAGCAACGACGGGCTGCCTTTAGATCGCTTCCAGCTTCGCGTACCCCAGCATCAGCCACTTACTGCCTTCGCTGAAGTTCACCTGCACTCGGGCCTGTGCACCTGCACCTTCGAAGTTGAGGATCACGCCGTCACCGAATATCGAGTGACGAACTGTTTGCCCAAGGCTGAACCCCGTTTCCGGAATCTCGCTGCCGCTGAACAGGTTGCTGCCGCTCATCGACTGATTGCCGCCGAACGGTCGGCTGACGCTGTTCGACAGGCGTACTTCCTGAATCAGACCTTTCGGCACTTCGCGCACGAAACGCGAGACCTTGTTGTAGGTTTCGCTGCCGTACAGGCGTCGGGTTTCAGCATAGGTCATCACCAGATTCTGCATCGCCCGGGTGATGCCCACGTAGGCCAGGCGCCGCTCTTCCTCGAGACGGCCAGGTTCTTCCAGGCTCATCTTGTGCGGGAACAAGCCTTCTTCCATGCCCACCAGGAACACGTAAGGGAATTCCAGGCCTTTGGCGCTGTGCAGCGTCATCAACTGAATGCTGTCTTCATGCTCGTCAGCCTGCGTGTCGCCGGCTTCCAGCGAAGCGTGGCCGAGGAAGGCCGCCAGTGGCGTCAGTTCTTCGTCGTCTTCGGTGTTCTCGAAGTTGCGCGCGGCGCTGACCAGCTCCTCAAGGTTTTCTACCCGGGCCTGGCCTTTCTCGCCTTTTTCCGCTTCGTGATAAGCGATCAGCCCCGATTGCTCGATGACAGTCTGGGTCATCAGGTGCAGCGGCATCTCCATGCACTTGGCGGCGAGGTTCTCGATCAGTTCGATAAAAGCACCCAGCGCACCGGCGGCGCGACCGGTCAGGCCTTTATTGGCGACCAGTTGGCGCATCGCTTCCCACATCGACACATCGCTGTGACGGGCGTGGTCGCGGATCGCTTCGACGGTTTTCTCGCCGATGCCGCGAGCCGGAACGTTGATCACCCGTTCCAGCGCGGCATCGTTGCCGCGACCTTCGAGCAGGCGCAGGTAGGCCATGGCGTTCTTGATTTCCGCGCGCTCGAAGAAGCGCTGGCCGCCATAGATGCGGTAGGGAATGCGCTCACGCAGCAAGGCTTCTTCCAGAACGCGCGATTGAGCGTTGGAGCGGTACAGAATCGCGATATCGCTACGAGCCAAGCCGGTTTTCAGCGCGCTTTCGATGGTTTCGACAACGTAGCGTGCTTCGTCGTGTTCGTTGAACGCGGCGTACAGATTGATCGCTTCGCCATCGCCGCCATCGGTCCACAGCTCTTTGCCGAGACGACCGGTGTTATTGGCGATCAGAGCGTTGGCGGCTTTGAGAATGCCAGCGGTGGAGCGGTAGTTTTGCTCCAGGCGAATGGTCACCGAATCCGGGAAGTCGGACGAGTACTGATGAATGTTCTCGATTTTCGCGCCGCGCCAACCGTAGATCGACTGGTCGTCGTCGCCGACCACCATCAGGCTGTCGCCACCCTTGCCGACCAGACGCAACCAGGCGTACTGCACGGCGTTGGTGTCCTGGAACTCGTCCACCAGAATGTGCCGGAAACGCTTTTGATAATGCGCCAGCAGGCCCGGGTGATCGCGCCACAGATCGAGGGCGCGCAGCAGCAGTTCGGAGAAGTCGATGACGCCGGCGCGCTGACACGCGGCCTCGTAGGCCTCATAAATGCCGCGCATGGTCGCCAGATACAAATCGCCGCTGGCTTGTATGTGTTTGGGACGCAGACCTTCGTCTTTCTGCCCGTTGATGAACCACTGGGCCTGACGGGCCGGCCAGCGTTGTTCGTCGAGGCCAAGCTCGCGGATCACCCGCTTGACCAGGCGTTGCTGGTCATCGCTGTCGAGAATCTGGAAGGTCTGGCTCAGCCCGGCCTCCTGCCAGTGCGCCCGCAGCAAGCGGTGCGCCAGGCCGTGGAAGGTGCCGACCCACATGCCGGCCGGGTTGATACCCAGCAACTGCTCGATGCGATGACGCATCTCGGCAGCGGCCTTGTTGGTGAAGGTCACCGACAAAATGGAGTGGGGCGAGGCGTTTTCGACCTGGATCAACCAGGCGATACGGTGCACCAGCACTCGGGTTTTACCGGAGCCAGCACCGGCCAGGACCAACTGACGGCCAACGGGGGCGGCTACGGCCTGGCGTTGGGCATCGTTGAGAGAGTTCAGCAGAAGGGAGAGATCATCGCGCATCGGGGCATTCTAGGGTGCGCCGCAGGCCCGGGCAAACCGAGCTTTGCATTAGCCGATGAAAGTGCTGCCGATGACGACCGGTCGGTCACCGGCTACAGGCGTTGGTCCGTCTCGCTTGGAGGGTTTTACCGGCGAGAGAGGCGGGTAAAGTTTCGCCCGATTTATGATCTGGAGCAGTTTGGCAAAGGGGGCGGCTTGTGTATGCTCCGTCCACGTTTCGGGCGCACGCCCTCCTTATAAGAACAAGAACGTTGCCCATGACCCTCAGCGCCGAACTGTCGGGCCCCTCCGTGGAACCCCGGGTTATCCGCAAGCACTATGCCGTTGAAATGGCGGTGGAGCGCACGCGCCTGCTGTATCAGGGCTCCTTGTTGCCCACCCTTTTCATGTTGATCAATGGTCTGGTCTGCGCCGGTTTGCTCTGGAGCCCGCAGCGCTATTTCGTGGTCAGCGTCTGGCTGGTGTGGTTGCTGTCGCTGGTGGCGTTGCGGGTGATTCAGGTCGCGGCGTTCGATTCGGCGATCCCCAACCGTCAGGCCCAACCGATCTGGTTCCGGATGTTCCTGATCGGTTCGACCATGACCGGCCTGACCCTGGCCGGTGCCGGCATCGCTTTGGTGCCTGCAGACAACTTCATTCAGCAAGCCTGGGTGTTCGGCCTGATTGGCGCCGCGACGCTGTCAGCCAGCGTCGCCTATGCAGTGAGCCTTCCAGCGTTTCTGTCGTTTACCTTGCCGTGTCTGTTGCCGGCGATTGGTTTTCTGTTCTGGGGCGGCGATGAACTGGCGCGAGGCTGGGGCTGGCTCGGGCTGATCCTGCTGGGCTCATTGAGCGTGGTGGCGTGGCAGGTCAATCGGCTGATTGATCGCAGCTTGCTGCGGCGCTTTCAGAATCAGCGCCTGATCGAACACCTGCAGCAAACGCAGTCGCGCAGCGAGCAGCTCAATCAAGAGCTGGCGACGGAAATCGACCATCGCCGCTGTGCCGAGGGCAAGTTGCGCGAAGCGCAGGTCGAGCTGGAGGATCGCGTCGCCCAGCGCAGCCGTGAACTGGATGCCGCCAATCAGGCCCTGAGCAAAAGCGAAGCGCGCCTGGCGCTGGCCTTGAAGGCCAGTGAGCTGGGACTGTGGGACTGGAATCTGCAAACCGATGAAGTCCATCACACGCAAATCCAGGAACTGTTCGGCCTCGCCCCGGAATACGTCACGGCGATCCTGCGTGACCTCAAGCCGCGCTTGCACCCGGAAGACGTGCCACCGCTAAAGCATGCGCTGGTCGAACATCTGAAGGGGCGCACCGAGGATTATCAGATCGAGTATCGCGTGCGTCACGGCGATGGCCACTGGGTGTGGATCGAAGACCGTGGTCGCGCCGTGGAGCGCAGCGACAGCGGGCAAGTGATCCGGATGGTCGGCACGCGTCGCGACATCAGTGCCAGCAAAAGCCTTGAAGAGCAGCAGAGGCTGGCGGCGACGGTGTTTGAAGCGGCCAGCGAAGGCATCGTGATTCTCGACCCGAACTACGCGTTGATCGCGATCAATCAGGCCTTCAGTCGGGTCACCGGCTATGACATCGACGACATGCTCGGGCGCAACGTCGTCGAGCTGCCATGCAGCCGCGATGCCCGTCGGCATTACGTAGCGATCCGTCACGCGCTGGAACAGCACGGCAGTTGGCAGGGCGAACTGGTGGAGACCCGCAAGAATGGCGAGTTGTACCCGCAGTGGCTGCAACTGAACGCGGTGCGCGATCATCGGGGAAATGTCAGTCATATCGTCGGTTTCTTCGCCGATCTTTCCGCTCGCCGCGAATCCGAAGAGCGCATGCGTTACCTGACGCACTACGACGAACTCACCGGGCTGGCCAACCGCTCGCTGTTCCGCGAGCGTCTGCACGAAGCGCATCAGCGGGTCCGGCAGGGCGGGCGGCGCAGTCTGGCGCTGCTGCACATCAATCTGGATCGCTTCAAGTTGCTCAACGACAGCCTCGGTCATGAAATCGCTGACCAGTTGCTGCAGAAAATGGCCCGTCGTCTGATTAATGCTTTACCGGAAGCCGACACCATCGCGCGCCTTTCCGGTGATGAATTTGCCGTGCTGTTCGATGCCTACGGCAACCTGTCGAGTCTGGCCCGTGTCGCCACGCGGTTGTCGGCCAAGCTGCGTCTGCCGCTGACTGTGGAAGGGCATGAGCTGGTGGTCAGCGCGTCGATGGGCATCAGCATGCTGCCGGACAATGCGCGGGAGATTTCCGCGCTGGTCAGTCAGTCGAATATGGCCATGCAACATGCCAAGCATCTGGGCGGTAACAACTTCCAGTTCTACACCGAGAGCTTGCAGGCCAGCACCCTTGAGCGTTTGCAACTGGAAAACCAGCTGCGCAAAGCCATCGACGAGAAGCAACTGAAGGTGTTCTACCAGCCGAAGCTGTGTCTGGAGACGGGACGCCTGAATGCGGCGGAGGCGCTGGTGCGCTGGGATCATCCGACGATGGGTCGGGTGCCGCCGGGGGATTTCATCGGGTTGGCCGAGGAGACCGGTCTGATCGGGCCGATCGGTGAGTTCGTGTTGCGTCAGGCCTGCTGGCAGGCGTGCGAATGGCAGCGACAGGGGCTCGCGCCGATTCGTGTTTCGGTGAATCTGTCGGTGCATCAACTGCGTCAGGGCAAACTGGTCAGCCTGGTGCGTCAGGTGCTCGAAGAAACCGGGCTGGCGCCGCACTACCTTGAGCTGGAACTCACCGAAAGCCAGTTGCTCGACAGCGTTGAACACATCATCGCGACGTTCCAGCAACTGCGCGATCTGGGGGTGAAACTGGCCATCGATGATTTCGGCACCGGCTATTCGTCGCTGAGTTACCTCAAGCGCATTCCGGTGGATTACGTGAAGATCGATCAGGCATTCATTCGTGGCCTGGGCGAGGGCAGTGAAGATGCGGCAATCACTCGGGCAATCATTGCCATGGCTCATGGCTTGTCACTGAAAGTGGTGGCCGAAGGGGTTGAGCGGCAGGAGCAGCTGGAATTTTTACGCGCTGAACGTTGCGATGAAGTGCAGGGCTATCTGATCAGCCGACCGGTGGAAGCTGCCGGGCTGGCCGGGCTTTTGCGCGAACAGGAAAACCCGGATTAAGGGCTACATGGATGCCATCGCGCCTGATATGGGGACATGGAGTTACGCATTGAGCAGGCAAAAAGCCGATTCATGTAGTATAACTACAAGCTTGCTACATCCCCGACCATAAGAAGAGTCCAGCCCCTTGAATCTGCTGCAACACATCGCCCAGTCACGTCACCTGTTACGCAAGTCGGAGCTCAAGGTCGCCGACCACGTGCTGCTTGACCCTGCGGCCGTGATGCACAGTTCCATGGCCGACCTGGCCCACAGCGTCGGCATCAGTGAGCCGACCGTCGTGCGCTTCTGTCGCGCCATCGGTTGTTCCGGTTTTCAGGATCTGAAGCTCAAGCTTGCGCAAAGCCTGGCGGCGGGTGCCAGCTTCGGCCAGTTCGCGATCCATGAAGACGACTCGGTCGCCGATTACAGCCTGAAGATTTTCGACACCACGCTGCACACGCTGATGGAGGTTCGCGAGAAGCTCGATCCGGTGGAGTTGCAGCGCGCGGTGACGCTGATGTCGCAGGCGCAGCGTGTCGAGTTCTACGGCTTCGGTGCCTCAGGCGCGGTGGCGGCGGATGCCCAGCACAAGTTCTTTCGCCTGCTGCTGACGGCGGCGGCGTATTCCGATCCGCACATGCAGGCGATGTCGGCGGTAACGTTGAAGCCGACGGACGTGGCGATCTGCATTTCCCAGTCCGGGCGTTCGAAAGACCTGCTGATCACCGCCAACCTCGTTCGCGAGAGCGGTGCGTCGCTGATCACGCTGTGTCCGAGCCAGACGCCGTTGGCGGAGCTGTCCACCGTCAACCTGGCGATCGATGTGCACGAAGACACCGAAATCTATACGCCGCTGACCTCGCGGATCGCCCATCTGGTGGTGATCGACGTGCTGGCGATGGGCGTGGCCATGGCGCGCGGGCCGAGCCTGGTCAATCACCTGAAGAGTGTGAAGCGCAGCCTGCGCAGCTTGCGGCTGTCGCCGAAAGCGGTGAAAGCGCTGGATGACTGATGACTGACGTCATCGTAAGCTCGTTCCGACCTTAATCGCGGGCAAGCCCGCTCCCACAGTGGCAGGTGGTTTTCACAAATATTGTGTTCGACACAAAGCTCTGTGGGAGCGGGCTTGCCCGCGATGGCGTCCGCAAAAAACAACGCAAATTCATTGGACTGTCATCCTCCGGCAGCCAAACCGTCATCCCTCACGCCTATCGTGAAACTCCCGTAAACGCCTTGGGAGACTCGAAATGGCTCAGCCTTACGAAGAACGCAACAGCGCCGCGAAAACCCGTCGTCAGCAGGAAGACCAGCGCCGCATGGAGTTTCGCCGCGCTATCGAAGATCGCTTCGAACTTCGTCAGCTTCAAGCCGAAATCGGCGACTTTCCCGAAATCAATCACTGGCAGGCAGCGCCCGCAGCTTCCCGTCGAAACGCTCAACCAGCGCGCTGATCTGCACGCGCTCGCTGCGGATAAACGCCAGGAAGGCGTGCGCCACCGGTGACAGCCGTTTGGCCTTCGCTTGCACCAGGCACCAACTGCGAAACAGCGGCAGCTCCTCGACCGGCAACTCCACCAGGCCGCCGGTCGCCAGTTCCAGGTTCAGGGCGTGGCGCGTCAACAGCGCCAGGCCCAGACCCGCCAACACGCATTCGCGCTGGGCTTCGGCCGAAGCGACCTCCTGGGTCTGAGTGAAGTGCACGCGCTTTTCCTTGAAATACTCCTCACACGCCAAACGTGTACCCGAACCCGGTTCGCGAATCAGCAATGTGTACGGTTCAAGGTCCTGCAAGCGCAACGGGCCCATGTGTGCCAGCGGATGATCCGGACGCGCCACGGCAACAATCGGATTATTGAGAAACGGCAGAAACTCCAGGCCCATGTCTTGCGGCACCATCGACATGATCACCAGGTCGTCGCGGTTGTCGGAGAGGCGGCGAATCACCTGGCCCCGGTTGACCACGGTCAGTTGCAGGTTCACTTCCGGATGCTGGCGCTTGAACGCTGCGAACAGGTGCGGCACGAAGTATTTGGCGCTGGATTCCACCGCGAGTTTCAGTTGGCCCTGCAGCGAGCCCTGCATGTCCGACAGCTGCATATCGAGATTTTCCAGGCGCCCGAAAATATCCCGACTGGCCCGTTGGAGTGCTTCGGCGGCCTCGGTCATGTAGAGTTTTTTGCCGACGTAATCGAATAATGGCTGGCCGATCAGCTCTTCCAGCTGACGAATCTGTAGGCTCACAGCCGGTTGTGTGAGCGACATTTCCTCCGCCGCGCGGCTGTAAGAACGCAAATCGCACACTTCGTTGAAGATCTGCAATTGACGCAATGTCATACGCATCAAGGACTTACGCATTTTCTACAGGCTCTGAACGCGGGAAGATGCGCTGACTATAAGTCTTTACTTATGCCTGACCCAATTTTTATTCATTTTTGTTAATCCCTCATGAGCGCTAGTGTGGACCTGCGACTAAATTGAAACATTTGGTCACGCGTCGACCTGGGTCTAGCAGGTCGTGGTGCCACCGGCTCAAGGGAACCTCCAAGTGATAACAAAGATCCTGATCGCCAACCGTGGTGAGATTGCCGTACGAATCGTGAGGGCCTGCGCCGAAATGGGCATTCGCTCGGTTGCGATTTTTTCCGACGCCGACCGTCATGCGTTGCATGTGAAGCGTGCGGACGAGGCCCATAGCATCGGTGCCGAGCCATTGGCCGGTTACCTCAACCCGCGCAAATTGGTGAACCTGGCGGTTGAAACCGGCTGCGATGCGTTGCACCCCGGTTACGGTTTCCTTTCGGAAAACGCCGAGCTGGCAGACATCTGCGCCGAGCGCGGCATCAAATTCATCGGCCCTTCGGCAGAAGTCATTCGCCGCATGGGCGACAAGACCGAAGCCCGGCGCAGCATGATCAAGGCCGGCGTACCGGTGACGCCGGGCACCGAAGGCAACGTTGCCGATATCGAAGAGGCGTTGGCCGAGGGCGACCGTATCGGTTACCCGGTGATGCTCAAGGCCACTTCCGGTGGTGGCGGTCGCGGTATCCGTCGTTGCAACAGCCGCGAAGAACTCGAACAGAATTTCCCCCGCGTCATCTCCGAAGCCACCAAGGCCTTCGGTTCGGCGGAAGTGTTCCTGGAAAAATGCATCGTCAATCCCAAGCACATCGAAGCGCAGATCCTCGGCGACAGCTTTGGCAACGTCGTGCACCTGTTCGAGCGGGACTGCTCGATCCAGCGCCGTAACCAGAAGCTCATCGAAATCGCTCCGAGCCCGCAACTGACCCCGGAACAGCGCGCCTACATCGGCGACCTGTCGGTGCGTGCGGCCAAGGCTGTCGGCTACGAGAACGCCGGCACCGTGGAGTTCCTGCTCGCCGAGGGCGAGGTGTACTTCATGGAGATGAACACCCGGGTGCAGGTGGAACACACCATCACCGAAGAAATCACCGGGATCGACATTGTCCGCGAACAGATCCGCATCGCCTCCGGCCTGCCGCTGTCGGTGAAGCAGGAAGACATTCAGCACCGTGGCTTCGCGCTCCAGTTCCGCATCAACGCCGAAGACCCGAAAAACAACTTCCTGCCGAGCTTCGGCAAGATCACCCGTTACTACGCCCCCGGCGGTCCGGGTGTGCGCACCGACACGGCGATCTACACCGGTTACACCATCCCGCCGTTCTACGACTCGATGTGCCTGAAGCTGGTGGTCTGGGCGCTGACCTGGGAAGAGGCGATGGACCGTGGCCTGCGCGCCCTCGACGACATGCGTCTGCAAGGCGTGAAAACCACCGCTGCCTACTATCAGGAAATCCTGCGCAACCCGGAATTCCGTAGCGGCCAGTTCAATACCAGCTTCGTTGAAAGCCATCCTGAACTGACCAACTACTCGATCAAGCGCAAACCCGAAGAGCTGGCCCTGGCCATCGCCGCCGCCATCGCCGCCCACGCAGGCCTGTGAGGAATACAACAATGTCCAAGAAGATTTTTGTCACCGATACCATCCTGCGCGACGCTCACCAATCGCTGCTCGCCACCCGCATGCGCACCGAAGACATGCTGCCGATCTGCGACAAGCTCGACAAAGTCGGCTACTGGTCGCTGGAATGCTGGGGCGGCGCGACGTTCGATGCCTGCGTACGTTTTCTGAAAGAGGACCCGTGGGAGCGCCTGCGCCAACTGCGTGCGGCGTTGCCTAACACCCGCCTGCAAATGCTCCTGCGCGGGCAGAACCTGCTGGGCTACCGCCACTACAGCGACGACGTGGTCAAAGCCTTCGTCGCCAAGGCTGCGGTCAACGGCATTGACGTGTTCCGCATCTTCGACGCGATGAACGATGTGCGTAACCTGCGCGTGGCCATCGAAGCGGTGAAAGCGGCCGGCAAACATGCCCAAGGCACCATCGCTTACACCACCAGCCCGGTGCACACCATCGACGCCTTTGTGGCGCAAGCCAAACAAATGGAAGCCATGGGTTGCGACTCGGTGGCGATCAAGGACATGGCCGGTCTGTTGACTCCGTATGCCACCGGCGAGCTGGTCCGGGCGTTGAAAGCCGAGCAGTCGTTGCCAGTGTTCATCCACTCCCACGACACCGCTGGCCTGGCGACCATGTGCCAACTGAAGGCCATCGAAAACGGCGCCGACCACATCGATACCGCGATCTCCAGCTTCGCCTCGGGCACCAGCCACCCGGGCACCGAGTCGATGGTCGCTGCCCTCAAAGGCACCGAGTACGACACCGGCCTGAATCTGGAATTGCTGCAGGAAATCGGCCTGTACTTCTACGCTGTGCGCAAGAAGTACCACCAGTTCGAAAGCGAGTTCACCGCTGTCGATACCCGTGTGCAGGTCAACCAGGTGCCGGGCGGGATGATCTCCAACCTCGCCAACCAGTTGAAAGAGCAGGGCGCACTGAACCGCATGGGCGAAGTGCTGGCGGAAATCCCGCGCGTGCGTGAAGACCTCGGCTTCCCGCCGCTGGTGACCCCGACTTCGCAGATCGTCGGCACTCAGGCGTTCTTCAACGTGCTGGCCGGCGAGCGTTACAAGACCATCACCAACGAAGTGAAGCTTTACCTGCAAGGTGGCTACGGCAAGGCACCGGGCGTGGTTAACGAAAAACTGCGTCGTCAGGCCATTGGCAGCGAAGAGGTTATCGACGTGCGTCCGGCCGACCTGCTCAAGCCGGAAATGACCAAGCTGCGTGCCGACATCGGCGCCTTGGCCAAGTCGGAAGAAGACGTGCTGACCTTCGCCATGTTCCCGGACATCGGCCGCAAGTTCCTCGAAGAACGTGCCGCCGGCACCCTCGTGCCGGAAGTGCTGCTGCCGATTCCCGAGGCTGGTGCAGTGGCGTCGGCAGGTGGCGAAGGTGTACCGACCGAGTTCGTCATCGACGTCCACGGCGAAACCTACCGCGTCGACATCACCGGTGTCGGTGTGAAGGCTGAAGGCAAGCGTCACTTCTACCTGTCCATCGACGGCATGCCGGAAGAGGTGGTGTTCGAGCCGCTCAACGAATTCGTCGGCGGTGGCAGCAGCAAACGCAAACAGGCGTCCGCGCCGGGTCACGTCAGCACCACCATGCCGGGCAACATCGTCGATGTGCTGGTCAAGGAAGGCGACACCGTCAAGGCCGGCCAGGCAGTACTGATCACCGAAGCCATGAAAATGGAGACCGAAGTCCAGGCCGCCATTGCCGGCAAGGTCACTGCTATCCACGTCGCTAAAGGCGACCGGGTGAACCCGGGCGAAATCCTGATCGAGATCGAAGGCTGAGATAACAGCCGCGATCCAACGCTTTAAACCTCGGGGGAGCATGGTGCTCCCCTTTTTTTCGCCCGGGATTTTTCTGAATCACGCAATTCCCCTGTGGGAGCGAGCCTGCTCGCGATAGCGACGGATCAGCCAACACTTATAGCGACTGACACTCAGTCATCGCGAGCAGGCTCACTCCTGCAATGAAGGCGTTCAGACCATCAGAATGCCATTCGCCATTGGCCCATCACGCTGTGAGTACGGCTTTCCGTTCCGAAATCACCAGTGATGCCCAGACCTACGGTGTGATTGGCTGACAGTCCGAGGTCAAGTCCTGCATCGACGCTTAGGCTGTTGCGATCCAGCGCCGCACCGGCCACTTCGAAACGCTTGCCACCCTTGACCAGCTGTTGCCGTGTATCGATGTCGAGCTCGCCGAAGGTGTGTTTCCAGCCGGCACTGAGTCGCGGTGTCAGGCTCATGCCGTTGTCCAGTCGGTTGATCTGCGCCGTGCGCAGGCCAAAGGTGCTGCTGAGGTTGTCACGGGTTTGCCCGAACACTTTCAGCGCCGCATCCCCACCTTTTTCACTGTAGCTGTCGCGTTGATAGCGCTGGTAGCCGAGGCTGGCGAAGGGTTCCAGCGTTACGTTGTTACGACCGAGATTGAAGCCCAGTTCGGCAAAGGCTTGCTGGGTGTTCGCGTCGTAGTCGCCCTTAAGGTTGTCGCTGAAACCCTTGAACGCCACCCGACGTTTGCTGCTGCCGTCGTGGCTGGCATAGGTGGCGCCCAAGCGCAGTGCCAGCGGTCCGTCCTGACGCACGGCGTAGGCACCGAGGTGCCAGCTGTCGAGGTCGCCGTCGTACTGGCGGGCATCGAGTCGGGTCTGGGATTTGCCGCCCAGCAGACCGACATGCCATTGCTCATTGAGCCGCCAGTCAGCGCCCATGACCAGACCTTGGGTAGCGTGTTTGAGGGTGCTGTCGTAGTCTCGGTCGACCTTGCCGCCATGGCCAAGGGCCTGAACCCAGACTCGTCCGGAATCTGCACCGCCCGCCGCATGGCGAGGTGAGTTGCCGGAACCACGCGTAGTGTTGGAGCGGTTATCCAGTTGGCGCATGGCCGACAGCATGCTGGTACTCACGGGCGTGATGCTGTTCAGCGTGGCTTTGGCGAGGTTGGCGTTGCTGCCGGCGGCGAGTTGTTCGAGGGCGATGGAGGCTGTTTTCCTGTCGCTGGCCAGTATCGCGGCGACGGCGTTGTTGGCGGGTTTTTGCGGTGCTGAGGCCGGCGCTTCGACAGCTTCGCTGACCGGCGCAGTCACGAATTCATCCTGAGCGGGTGATGAAACTGAGGTTGCAGCAGGAGCAGTCACTGAATCGGAAGCGGGAGCCGTTGCTGTTGAAGCTGACGCTGTATCCGCATTTGGTAGGGGAGCTGATGCCGTCAGCGGTGCCGACGGTGTGGAAGACGATGGCACCATCGGCTCGACAATACTTTCTGCCACCGCACGACCACTGTCCGTAGTGGCGACGCTTTTCAGCGGTACATCGTTGCGGGCGTAAGTCAGTCCGACAGACTTTTTGTTGTATTGAGCTGTGGCCGTCATGAAAGCCAGATCGTTCTGGATCGTGCCGAACTCACCTTCAATCTTGGCGGCTTCGATGATTTTGTACGGGCTGGTTGCTGGATATTCCCCTGGCGCCGCAACGATTTTCAGGGTGGCGCCACCAAGCTCGGCGGTGCCGTCGACTTTGATCGTCTGGCCACGGCCCTCAGGGGTGACCTCGTAGGCCAGCTCGGCTGTCCGGGACAGGCTCAAATCGCCTTTGACCCGGGGGCTGCCATGCAATCCATTGATGGTGAGCAGGCCTTCAACGTGCAGGTTTCTTACCGTCCCCTTACCTGCAAAACTGCCGCCCGTCTCGACATGTACATCGCCTTTGATGCTTCCCTTGTTGAAAAGCTTGCCGACGCTGATAGCACCACCCTCGATGCTGCCAAGATTGGTCAGTGTGCCGTCGCGATCTACCAACACGCCTTCCGTGAAGTCTCCCTTGCTACTCAATGTCCAGTCTCCATGCAGGAGATGCAGTCCATTGAAATTACGGGTGTCTTTGATCGTTCCGCCGTCAGTGACGTCGAGTACCAGGTAGTTTACGCCCCCGTCACCGTCCAGCCGACCACTGAAGCTGGCACCGTCTTTGAGAACGATGAAATCGTTGATAGCAGTGCCCTGGAAAGTACTTTCGGGCGAGTCGAAGGAGATTGGAACGGTGTTTATATGGGTGGAAAAATCTTTAAGCCTTTGAAGAGCCGCTTCATATGGCGTGGCCTCCGGCAGTTCCGGGACTTCCATGATCACAGGTGAGTCAGTCATTTGCGAAGGTAGCTGTGCGTTCGCAAGCTCTACGCCGCCAAGTGCCAGCGCAATGGCCAAAGCCAGGTGTTGTGGTTTGTATCGATGTTGAACGGGCATCAAGTTCGGCCTCTTTTGACAGGAGACCCAACTCTATTGATGCGCCAGAAAATCCGATGTCGGCTACTTCCCGCAGCCTTGCAGGCGACGTCGGATCGTTTTGTAGAAAATCGCCACGGTGGTACCAACCGGTGCTTTTACTCGGCTGCACCGATCCCTTTTCCTACAACCAACCCGGACCTCGCCGACTGTTCAAACTCAAAAGCTCATCTGCCACTGCCCAATCAACCCATGATTGCGACTGTTGCTGCCGATTTCGCCGCTGTACCCCACGCCCAGCGTATGCCGCGCAGAAATTCCCACGTCCAGCCCGGCCTCCAACACCAGACTGTCGCGATCCAGCGAACTGCCATCGACACTGAACGCCGTGCCGCCAACCACGAAGGCCTGACGCGTCGAGCTGCTGACATCACCGTAGGTGTGCTTCCAGCCAACGGCCATTCGCGGTGTCACGCTCATGCCGTTGTCCAGGCTGCTCAGGTGCGCCAGACGCAGGCCGAAGGTGCTGCTGAAGTTGTCCTGGGTCTGGCTGTCGACTTGCAGCGCCGCCGCGCCACCCTTTTCCCGATAGCTGTCGCGGTGGTAGCGCTGGTAGCCGAGGTTGGCGAAAGGTTCGGCGCTGAGGCGGCCGCTGCCCATGGCGTAACCGAGTTCGGCGAAGGCTTGCTGGCTGTCGGCGTCGTAATCGCCTTTGGGGCGATCGCTGAAGCCATTGAAGGCGATGGTGCGTTTGCTTTCACCTTGATGGCCGCTGTAGGCCGCGCCGAGACGCAAAGCCATCGGGCCGTTTTGATGCAAGGCATAAACGCCGGCGTGCCAGCTCTCGACGTTGCCATCGATGCCAGTAGCGTCCAGGTCGGTTTTCGAATAACCGCCGAGTATGCCCAGGCGCCATTGCGGATTGAGAGACCAGTCAGCGCCGAGCACGCTGCCCTTGGTGCGTTGTTCCAGACCGCTGCTGCCGTGTTCGCCGTCAAGCTTGCCGTAGCCGCCGATCGCTTGCAGCCAGAGTCGGCCGCGAGCGTTTGGATCATTCAGGTTGCGCGCTGCGGACGGCACGCCATTCGCTGCCAACACCGGGGTGTCGCGCTGATCGAGGCCGACCATCAAGCCCGGGCTGCCGCCCATTTGCTGCATCGCCGAGAGCATACTGCTGCCGACCTGACTGCTGGCGCCGAGGGTGGCGCTGGTCAGGTTGGCATTGCTGGCGCCGGCCAGTTGCTCGATCGCTGCACCCGCCGTGCTTTGGGTGGTGTTGAGCAGGGCGTTGTAGAGGGCGTTGCTCGTGCCCATCGAGGCCAGACTGTTGGCGGCATTGCTGCCGTTGCTGGTGGCGGCGAAGTTATTGAAGGCGACGTCGTTGCGGGTGTACGTCAGGTCGACTTGAGTCGGCGTATAGGCCAACGTCGGGGTGAGAAACGCGTAGTCGCTGGTGACCTTGCCAAAGGTGCCGTTGACCTGCGCCGCTTGCAGCACGGTGTAATGGCTCTGCCACGGATAGGTGCCGCTGCCGGGGTTCACCGCCAGGGTCGCGCCATTGAGATTGGCCGTGCCGCCGATTTGCACCGGCGCACTGCTGCCGTCGGCGTTGACGCCGTAGGCGAGGGTGGACGCACTGCCCATGTTCAAGTCATGCACAACCGTTGCGCGACCGAGGCCGGTGTCAGTACGCAATGTGCCGTTGACGTTGAGGCTGCCCACCGAGCCGCCACCGGCATAGACACCGCCGGCATCCACGCTCAGGTTGCCGGCAATGCTGCCCTGATTGATCAGGGTCGCGCCGTTGCGCACTGCACCGCCGTCGCTGAAATCGCCCTTGCCGGTCAGCGTCCACGCGCCTTGGCTGACTTCCAGCCATTCGAAGTTACGACTGTCGCCGAAGCTGCCACCCGCCGCGTCGTCCATCACCACTCGGTCGTAACCGCTGCCGCCGTCCACGGCGCCGACGAAGCGGCTGCCACGGCGCAAGGTCAGGCTGTCGTTGCCGCCTCCCAGATCCAGCGCCAGGCCATTGCTGCCGCTGATGGTGCCGCCGTTGACGACGTTGTCAGCGAACTCGCCAACGAACTTCACGGCAAAACCGTCGAGGCCCTGAATGGTGCCGAAGTTCTCCAGTGTGGTCGCCGCCAGCCCTGAACCGCCGCTGCCGTCGTCCACCAGAATGGCGCTGTTGGCACCACTGATCAGTGCGCCACTGGCGTTGAGAATGTAGCCGCCGCCGAGGGCAATGCCCTCACTGCCATTGGCGAAACCACCTTTGTCGACGCCGCCGGCGCCGACGCCTTGAATGGTGCCGTAGTTTTCG
Source organism: Pseudomonas sp. Seg1 (assembly GCF_018326005.1). Lineage (NCBI taxonomy): Bacteria > Pseudomonadati > Pseudomonadota > Gammaproteobacteria > Pseudomonadales > Pseudomonadaceae > Pseudomonas > Pseudomonas sp. Seg1. Next base: position 6,509,429 of record NZ_AP021903.1, on the reverse strand, counting down.
ATGTGGGCGATCTTGTCGATGTCTACGCCATCGCCGTCACCGTTGGCTTGCAAGCCGGAATACGCGCCGGTAATGGTGCCGTGGTTGATCACCGTACCGTCGCCATCGGAACCGAAGCCGGAGCCGTTGCGCCCGGTGATCTGCCCGTAGTTGACCAGCGTTGCACCGAGGTCGGTGGTGATGCCGTGGCGGCCGCCGGAAATCACCCCGTAGTTGGTAACGCTGACGCCGCTCGCGGAGTCTATGTCGATGCCGTCGAATTTCTCGTCGGCATTGTGCGAGTCACCCGTAGAGATCTCGCCGTAGTTGGTAATCGTCGCGTTGGCGCCGGTCTTCATGCCGTCGCTGGCGTCGCCGCGAATCAGTCCGCCCGTGCGGTTGATGATGGTGGTTTTCACCCCGTCGCTGCGCAGTGCATCCAGATCCAGCCCTTGGCCGGTGGTTGAGCGAATGATGCCGCTGTTGTCGATCAACAGGCTGCCGCTGACGAAGTTGCTGTCGATGCGCAGGGCGTCGTTGGCGCCAAGAATCTGCCCGCCGCTGCGGTTGTAGATTGTGTAATTGCGCGCCTGGGTCAGGTCGCCACTGCTGTCGATGGCCCGACCGCCCGTGGAGATGATTTTGCCGGCGTTATCGATTACCACGCCGGCACCGCTGGTTTTGTCTTTAAGGCTCACGGTCTTGCCGCTGTTGGTGATACTGCCCGGCGCCGAAATCGTCAACGTGTCGCTGCCACCGAGGGTTTGTGCGGCGGTGGTGGCGGTGTCGATCTGTACGGTTTTACCGTGGGCGGCGGTGGCGGAAATCAACAGAGCGATTGCGAGCGACAGACGCTGCGGCGGGAAGGGCATGAGAGGACGGCCTTTTGTTAGAGACGGGCCGTCCTGTATAGCGATGGGTTTTTACAGAATGATGTCTGTTACGTTGCCGTTCACCTTAGGAACGGCGCACGTAAGCCTTGCCGTAATGCCGTTCCATGCGCGCCTGAATCAGCTCAAGACCGATCGACATCAGCCAGTAAATGATCGCCGCCGTCGTCAGCATCTCGATGTAGCGATAGCTTGAACGGCCATACGACTGCGCCAGAAACATCACTTCCCAAACGCCCATCACCGAAATCAGCGACGAGTCCTTGAGCATCGAAATGAACTGATTGGTCGTGGGCGGGATGATCGTGCGCATCGCCTGGGGCAGCGTGATGCGCCAGAGAATTACGGAGTCGCGCATGCCCAGAGCCAGTGACGCTTCGCGTTGGCCATAGGGAACACCGAGGATGCCGGCGCGGAAAATCTCGCTGAGATAGGCGCCGTAGTTCAACGACAAGGCGATGATCCCGGCAACGATAGCGCCGGGCACGATGCCCAATTGCGGCAAGCCGAGGTAGATCAGCAGGATCTGAATCAGCAGCGGCGTGCCGCGAAAGAACGAGGCGTAGAAACTGGCGATGCCGAACGCCACCGCGCTTTTCGACAGTCGCGCCAGCGCCGTGACGAAGCCCAGCAATGACGAAGCGACAATCGAGCACACGCACAGAAACAGCGTCAGCGCCGCGCCTTGCAGAAAGCCATTGGGTGCAAGCTTGAGACCGACAAGATTGGGCAGCTTGTCGAGGATGATCGAGAACTTCAGGTCGAAGCTCAGGAAGAATCCGGCGAACAGACAGAACAGCGCCGCCCACGTCAGGTACAACCGTGTACGGAACCCGAAGAACCGTCGCAGGCGTGATTCAGCCACCGGTTGCGGTGGCTTTGGAGGTGTCGGGAAAGAAGTCATTGACTGATATCGGCGCCGATCCATTTTTGCGAGAGCTTGCTCAGGGTGCCGTCCTGTTTGAGTTGGGCAAAGACCTCACGGACTTTGGCATCCCATTGCGCGTCACCCTTTTCGATGGCGACCGAATTCGGCTCCGAGTACAGCGCATCGCCGGCGAGTTTGAAGCGTTTGTCTTGATTCAGGCGTGGCTGCGCAGTGACGAGGTTGGTGAGGATCGCATCCAGACGCACGCCGGCACCCAGGCCCAAGTCCTGGAAGGCGACGTTGTCGGTGTCATACGGGGCGATCTGCACATCTTCGAACGGGTACTGCAACTGCGTGTCTTCAGCGCCTTCGATGACCAGATTCTTGTTCAGATAACTTTCGTAGCTGGAGGCACTGGTGAGGCCGACTTTCTTGCCGCTCAGATCCTTGGCGCCGTGGATACGATCGTCTTTGGCGTTGACCACGATCACTGCGGGCGAGGCGTAGTACTCGACCGGGAAGTCGAACACTTCGGCGCGGGCCTTGCTCGGGGTCATCGAGCAGATGCAGATGTCGTAGCGCCCGCTCCAGCGGCCGGCGGCAATGACGTCCCACGACGGCGTTTCCAGCCGCAGTTTCACGCCCAGTTTGTCCGCCACGGCTTTAGCGACTTCAACATCGAAGCCGTCGAGCTGGTTTTGCTCGTTGAGAAACGAGAAGGGCGGATAGCTTTCCATCAGTACGCCGACCAGCTCTTTTTTCTGCTCGACACGATCCAGTGTGGTGCCGCCGAAGGCTTGGGTGGAGGCAGCCAGAATCGTCAGGCCCAGGGCCAGTAGTGGTTGAAATTTCACAGTCGATCCCTGGAAAAAAAGAGGTTGTTATTAACCGAATGGTGCGTATTAAATAGTTATAAGAACGACTCTGGTAGTGAGTTATTTTCATAAGCATATGAGTGAAAAGCATATGGGCGCAGCAAGCACGATTATTCTCGATGGCGGCATGGGCCGTGAGTTGCAACGCGCCGGTGCGCCATTCCGGCAGCCAGAGTGGTCAGCCCTGGCGTTGAGCGAAGCGCCGCAAGCGGTGGAAGCGGTACACGCCGCCTACATCGACAGCGGTGCCAATGTGATCACCAGCAACAGTTACGCGGTGGTGCCGTTCCACATCGGCGAAGAACGTTTCGCCGCTGAAGGTCAGGCGCTGGCGGCACTGGCCGGTGAACTGGCACGGCGTGCGGTGCAGGCGTCGGGCAAAGCCGTGCGGGTGGCCGGTTCCTTGCCGCCGTTGTTCGGCTCTTATCGCCCGGATCTGTTCGAGGCGTCCCGGGTGACCGAATTGCTCAACCCGTTGGTCAAGGGCCTGGCACCACACGTGGACCTGTGGCTGGCGGAGACCCAGAGCTCGATCGTCGAGGCGCGCGCCATTCACGCCGGGCTGCCGCAGGACGGTAAACCGTTCTGGCTGTCGTTTACCTTGAAGGACGAAGATACCGACGAAGTGCCGCGCTTGCGCTCCGGCGAGCCGGTGGCCGAAGCGGCTGCGGTGGCCGCCGAGTTGGGCGTCGAGGCGCTGTTGTTCAATTGCAGTCAGCCGGAAGTGATCGGCGCGGCGATTGATGCGGCGCGCGAAACCTTCGAACGACTGGGGGTGAAGATTCACATCGGCGCGTATGCCAATGCGTTCCCGCCACAGCCGAAAGAAGCGACGGCCAATGATGGACTAGACCCGTTGCGCGAAGATCTCGATCCGCCGGGTTATCTGCATTGGGCGCTCGACTGGCAGCAGCGTGGTGCCAGTCATTTGGGTGGTTGCTGCGGGATCGGCCCGGAGCACATTGCGGTGTTGGCGCAGAAACTCGGTTAAGAGAAGAGGGCTGATACGACAGATAAATCGCCAATTATTCTGGTGCAGTAAACCTCTGTCGTCGCTCTTGTTTAAAGCCTGTTGGCTTTACGTCTTGCGACCTACAAATCCTTGCGCCGCTGCCTACGCATGCACCAGAATCCGCCGGCTTGTGCGCCTTTGGCTGGCTGCGTAACTTGGTTTGCATCACTGATTTCCAGTGATCGGGCTTAGCGGCCCGGCTAGTCACTACGGTTGCACATATCTATCCAGTCAGGCATTCGCCTGCACTTGATGGTGGCTGTGCGCATGGCACCTTCGGGTGCACCGGGTTTTTGGTGACTACCGGTCCGCTAACTTGCGCACAGCCGCCACCCTTTCGCTTAGCGGTGAAAAGATGGCGGCCTCACAGAGGTTAGTCACCATGTTCAAACCAACGCCAAACCCGCCGGTCACCGACCCGACATCCCCCTACGAATCGCCCGACTCAAAGAAATTCCACGAAGCCGCCGAGCGCGCCCTCGACCACTATCTCGGCACATCGGCGGCCGACATCATGGCCGCGCCTTACAAACCCAACACGCTGTACATGGCAAGTCTCGAGGCCGACAACGAGTCCCTGCTGGCAGATGCCAGTGAAACCCTCGGCTCGGCCACCGTCATCATCAACAACCATATCGCGCAGGTTGAAGGTACCCACCGCAAAACCCTGCAAGGCATCGCTCAGGTGGTGATGCTGGCAGAGTTGGCGGTCAATCGGGTGCTGGACAGGTTAGTGCCCACGGAGTGATCAACGCGCTGGCGGCACATGCGCATGTGCTACCAGCGCACTGGTTGGGAAATACGTTATTGCTGCTTGATTTAATTGGCATAGGTCATGGCGTATCTGCATTTTGTTGCAGATGAGCTTATAAGCTTCGACAAAATATGCACTATATTGCATTTATGGCTGAAAGATTCTTCGCAAAAATGCATTTAAATGCAGGTGAAAAGCTCATGTACAACCTGACATTACAGATATTCGCGGTTGGGCAATGGCATGACGCGATGGTTCTGAGCTTCACTAACCCCGAAAAGGGTTTCGAAAGTCGCTGCGATTTCGGGTATCAAACCACTTATCTCGTCGATAACTTAGATGCCCTCGGTTCGCCGTTCTCAAAAGCTGTGAGTGTACGGTTCCCATTGGAATGGGATAGCCGGAGATCCGCTGTGCCAGCCTTCATCCATGACATCGCTCCTGCCGGTGCGGCGAAACGTTTTCTTCTTGCTCGTGTGGGGCAAGAAAAACCCGCAGGCATCAGCGCCGATCTTTATCTGTTGGGTCGAAGTACAGCGGCACCGATCGGCAACATGCGGATAAAGGAGTCTGCCGAATCTGTGGATGAGCGAGAGCCCATTGGGTTTCAGCGTCAGGACGTGATCCTGCGTGACAACCGGTTTCTCGAGTACGCCTATGAACTGGGTGCAGCCATTGGCGGCGCGACGGGGGCGGGGGGGGAAGCACCGAAGCTTTTGTTGGCAGAGAACAAGGCCGGTCTCCTGTTCCCCGATGCAGTCCTTGAGGATTCAGAGGTCAGTCAGCACTGGTTTGTGAAATTTGCCCGTAACAAAGGCAACCGGACCGATCAGGACATCTTGCGAAGTGAGTTCCACTACTACAGGGCCTTGCAGACATTAGGCATTGAAACGGTCGCATCACAAGGGCTGGCACTGGAAGAGGCGACGAAACCCAGCTTGTGGATGCAGCGTTTTGATCGTCGGGTAACGGCTCAAGGTGTTGAGCGTTACGCGGTCGAATCTATTTATTCGCTGGCTAACGTGACAACGCCAGGCAGCGCGATGGACCATTTGGACGTGATTCGCATGCTTGCCGGCCTATGGCGTGAGGCAGGGCAAGCGGATCAGATTCCTGATCTGGTGGCGGACTACTTGCGTCGGGATCTGATCAACAAAATTCTCGGTAACTCGGATAACCATGGCCGCAATACCGCGATTATTCGTGGGGCAAGTTCGTTTCGACTTGCGCCCATTTATGACTTGGCGCCGATGGTCATGGACGATGAAGGCGTTACCCGTACGACTAAGTGGCCGAAAGCGTTGGAAAGAGCGGGTGATGTCGATTGGCGAGGCGTTTGTCGTGCATTGGCTGATATTGCAGACCCGGATGATCCCTTGGCTGCTTTGGCCGATGCGCCGGATTCATTCGAGCGCCTTCGTCAGGATGCACGACGCCTTGCGGCCCTTCCCGATATTTTGACCGAGAGCGGCCTGCCGGACCGAACCATGAATCACCCAGGCATCGCATTGAAGAATCTGGAGCAGCGATTGAAAGAGTGGGATCTGAAATGAGCCTGACCGTTGCCGAACGCACTGTGCTTATTGAAAACATACGGGAAGCGCTGGCACAGGGAACGCTTGAGATCGGCGAAGCCGTTCGCCGCTTACGTGTAGAAGTGACGGGGTTGCATCAAACCCAGTTCGCGAAAATGTGCAAAATCTCGGTGCGTACCTTGGTGCACATCGAACACGGTGAAGGTAATCAGACACTGAAGTCGCTGAACGCCGTGTTTCGTCCGTTTGGGATGAAGATGGGCGTTGTGCGGATTCGGCGAGATATCAGTTAAAGATCAAAACATCGTCCGAACGCGGCCCGAGCCTGCGGCAGCTCCTGCACAAGGCAAATGTAGGGCCTGCCGCAGGCTGCGATTTTTTGCTTTTAAAAGGTTAAGAACGGCACTCGACCAAGCCTTTCACCTGCCCGGTCGGTGTCTGGTTTTCATCACTCAACCATTGCTCAAACCCCGCCGCAATCGCCGGCCACTCACCATCCAGAATCGAATACCACGCCGTATCGCGGTTCTGCCCCTTGACCACCATGTGCTGGCGGAACACGCCTTCAAAACTGAAACCCAAACGCTCGGCCGCGTATTTGGAGCGGGCGTTGCCGTTGTTGCACTTCCATTCGAGGCGACGATAGCCCAGCTCGAAGGCGTATTTGCCCAGCAGGTAAACCGCCTCGGTGCTCTTCGGCGAACGCTGCATCGGTGCGCCGAAGGTGACGTGGCCGATTTCGATGCGGCCCTGAGCCGGAACAATCGACATCAGGCTGAGGATGCCTTGCACCTGGCCGCTGGCGCGGTCGATGACGCTGAAGAAATACGGGTCGCTGCTGGCTGCGTGATTGTTCAGCCAGTCATTGAACACACCGCGCTCGGGGAACGGGCCGTAGGGCAAATAATCCCAGAGTTTCGGATCGGCGCCGGGACCTTGCAGCGCGTTGAACAACTCGTCGGCGTGGCGCGCCGGGTCGAGTCTTTCCAGGCGGATGAAGCGTCCTTCGAGCAGCTTGGTCGTGGGGGCAGGAACGCCTTTCCAGTCAGCAAGTGAAGCAGTCATGCGCGTCTCTCCTTAAAGGGCTTTGCGAAACTGGATGAGGCCCGGGCGCTCGGCGATGCGCTCGTAGAGCTGGATCGCCGTGGCGTTGCTTTCGTGGGTCAGCCAATGGACTTTGCAGCAACCGTCGGCTTTAGCGGTGGCGTAGACGTGTTCGATCAGTTGGCGACCGACACCCGTGCCGCGGGTGTGCTCTGCGACCAGCAGGTCTTGCAGGTAGCAGGAGTTTTCGATGCTCCAGTTCGAGCGATGGTAGATGTAATGCACCATGCCCAGCGCTTTGCCGTCAGCCCAGGCGAGCGCCGCGTGAGTCGGCTCGCTCGGGTCGAGGAAACGCTGCCAGGTGCTGTGCGTTACGGCGTCCGGCAATTCGGTGTTGTAAAAGCGCAGGTAGGCCTGCCACAGCGGCAGCCAGGCGGTGTGGTCGTCGGCGCTGACCTGACGGATCTCGATCTGACTCATGGGGTTTTCCTTAACGCATCAATTGGGCAAGGGTTTGGTCGTTGATGTCGGGGCTGGCGGCCAGACCTTCGCGCACGCCGGCAATGTCTTCGGCGCTGCGGTTCTGGCTGAGCTTGCGCTTGCCCTCCAGCCGGTCGATGGGAATGGCGAAACCGACGATGGCCTTGAGCATCCCGTCGATGTAGTCGGCGGGGGCGTCGTCGACTTTCCATGGCTGCGCGCGGCCCGCTTCGTGGCGGTCGGTGAGGGTGCTGACGATGTCGAGCAGTCGCCCGCCATCGCTGAAGGTTTCGGCATGGCCGTAGGCGTGCACAGCGATGTAGTTCCAGGTCGGCACGACTCTGCCGTGTTCGGCCTTGCTCGGATAAAAGCCCGGGCTGACGTAGGCGTCGGGACCGGCAAAAATCAGCATGGCTTCGGCGCCGTCGCGCAGGTCTTTCCACTGCGGATTGGCCTTGGCCAGATGCCCGTACAGCGTGCCATTTTCGCCTTGCTCGCAATGCAGCAGCACGGGGACATGACTGGCCTGCAGACCGTTTTCGCCGTGGGTCACGAGAATGGCGAGGCGGGTGGCGAGGATCAGTTCGTGGAGTTGCGACAACTCGTCGATGGCAAAGGCGCGCGGCGTATACATGGAGATATTTCCCTTGGCGAATGCCTGCATCGTAGGCAGGCTATTGGTCTGTTGTAAGAGCCATTGATGACCAATTTCATAGGTCCATTGCCATGCCTGATGCCACCACGTTGTCCATGCCCTTCAATCCGGCCGGAATCGAGCTCGACCGCCGTCAGGGCCTGACTCGTCAGCTCTACCAGGCGTTGCGCTTGCGTGTGCTCGACGGCCGTCTGGCCAGCGGTACACGATTGCCGGCCAGTCGCGATCTGGCGCTGGCCTTGGGTATTTCCCGCAACAGCGTGGTGCGGGCCTACGATCAGCTGTATGCCGAAGGCTTTATCGAGGGCAAAGTCGGGGATGGCACCTACGTCGCTCAATTACCCCAGACCGCGTCTTTGGATAAAAAACTATCCACAAAAGTATCCACAGGGTTTTCAACAGGCTTACCCACAGCCTTATCCACAAATTGGCTGGATTTACCTGTTGATCCATCCAGCAAAGTTATCCACAGCGACGCAATGAGTCGGGTCCAGAACAACCATTTGGCTCGTCCTCCGAGTGGCCCGCCACGCGCATTTCGAGTGGGCGTCCCGGCCTTTGATCTGTTCCCGTTCGACGTCTGGGCCAAGCTCAACGCGGCTTTCTGGCGCAAACCGGATCTTCAGCAACTGTGCTACGGCGATCCTGCCGGTGATGCGCGCTTGCGCAGCTTGATTGCGGCTTATTTGCGCAGCTCACGCGGTTTGCAGTGCACGGCTGAACAAATTGTGATCACCAGTGGCGCGCAACAGGGCATCAGCCTTTGTGCACAGCTGCTGGTGGCGCCGGGTGACGGCGTTGGCATCGAAAATCCCGGTTACCGCGCGGCGGGTCATGCCTTCGCTGTGGCAGGGGGCCGCTTGCGCGGTATCGCCGTGGATGAAGAAGGCATCGATTGCGCGGCGTTATCGGCGGCCAGTGATTGTCGCGTGGCGTACGTGACGCCCTCCCATCAATACCCGACAGGGGTGGTGATGAGTCTGGCGCGACGTCTGGAATTGCTCGCCTGGGCCGAACGGACCCAAGGCTGGATCGTCGAGGACGATTACGATGGCGAGTACCGCTATACCGGTGCGCCCTTGGCACCTTTGGCGGCACTCGATCGCCAGGGACGGGTGTTGTATGTCGGCACCTTCGGCAAAGTCGCCTTCCCGGCGTTGCGCCTTGGTTATCTGGTGCTGCCACCGGGGCTGGTGGACGCGTTCTCGCAACGCCGGGCGGTGGACGTCCGGCATTCCGAGGTGAGCACCCAAGCGGTGATGGCCGAGTTCATGGCCGCCGGGCATTTCCAGCGGCATATCCGGCGCATGCGCCGCGCTGCGCTCAGCCGTCGCAATGCGTTGCTCGACGGCTGGCCGACGGGCATTGCCGGCGTGGGTAAATTGCCCGCAGTGTCTGCCGGACTGCACCTGACCGTGCCGGTAGAGAGCATCGCCCGCGAGCAGCAACTGATTGAACAGGCTGCCCGCGTGGATGTGGAAATCAACGGTTTGAGCCATTACTGGCTGCCCGATTCATCGACCGCTTCCGATCAGCGCGCCGGTCTGGTCCTGGGCTTTGCCGCTGTGCCCGAACCTGCAATCAGGGCAGCACTGACGCGGTTGCAGCAGGCTTGGCAGGAGGGAAAAACAGCTCTTCGGCCAATTTAGGCGTCATCGCGCTGCGGTGAATTTTGATGAGTTCCTGATTGCTCAGGTTGCGCATGTCGTAGGCACCGCCAAGGCGCCGCTGCTCCAGGGTTTTCATATGGCGAGCCGTCGACGCGGTGGCCGGGGCGGTGGCGTTGTCATAGTGAATGTGCGCGTACCACAACGCTGCGCCGGTTCTGGCGTCGCTGATTTCATATTCATCGAGAAAGTCTTTAGGGCCTTTGAGGCGGCGGCGAGAAACGGTTTTGCTGATTTTCACTTCACCGACATTGTTCAGCCATTGAACATGGGCGGCCGTCGGCGGCTGCTGTTTGATCAAGGTAATCCGGGTTTTTCGGCCCTTTTTATCGAGCGCTGCCGCTGCGCTGTCGAGCGCGTCCACCAGCGTGGACGCCACACGATCTGCGGTCTCGTTGCTGGCGATCAAGGCCTGATCGATGGCCTCTCTGGCGCTGCGCAGAGTCACGGCATGCACTTGGTAGAGCGATTCAGCTTCGGCCGGTATGCGTTTGGCGCGTTTGATATGGCCATCGGTTCGCTTGTGGAACGCGGGCAGGTCGTCGATCAAGGTTTGTCCCACGGCAAGACTGTTTTTCAGATTCGGCCTGGACGGGGTTGGCGATGTCTTCGGTGTAACTCGCTCGACCCACTCCCCGGGCGTTTTTTCATGAAACGTGGCGATGAGTCTGCCCGATACTTTCGCTCGCACGTCCACCAGGTCAGTGTCCTGGCCATCGGCGCTTTTTCGGACTTCACCGACAAGCGTGCCTTTGTAGCGGGTCTTGATGATTTTTTTGCCGAAGTTTGTCCTGGGGCGTGAGGGGCCGGGCTTCGGCCCCAGCAGGAGTTGGTCGCGCAACAGGTTGCCCAGCCTGTTCACCGTGGCTTCGCTGAATGCATTGATCTGCTTGCGCACTTGCGCCATCCGCTCGGGCTGAAAGTGTTCGGGGTACTCGACGAGCAGGTCGACAAAGCGCTGGTCGATGGCGGTAAATTGTTCGGCCAGATTGCTCGTGGCTTCTATTCGTTCGGCGAGGTTGTCCAGGTTTTCATCAGTGCTCAGGTCCATCGAACTCTGGATGTTGAGTGCGGCATCTTCAATCACGTCTTCCAGGGCAATTCTGGCGTCAGCCGCGCTTTCTGGCGGACCCGCCTTGAGACAGAGTCTCTGCGCCAGGCTGATCTCGAGCATTTTCAGGTCGTTGATTTCATAAGCGGGGAGCTTGGCCTGGTAACGGCGTTGGGTCTCGACACCTTCTTTGCCAAGCAGTTTCAGTTCATCGAAGCGCGTGTGGGCAAACTCCAGCTTCGCAATGAACTTGCCGGTCAGCTCGTTCAATTTTTCGAAGGCCGCGACATGGTCTGCTTGCGCCGTCGCGTTGTGATCGAACAGGTCCGTCGTCGCCGTCAGGGTAGTGCTGTAATCGAGATTGCGTTCGATAAACCAGGAGTGGCACAAAAACATTTGCATGGTCAGCCGGTCGATCATCGCCGTGCGGTAGTTGGGTACCGGCTCCGCCAGGTTCAGTGCCTTGAGCTGGTCGATGTGGGCCGTGTACTCGCTGAGTTGCGATTCAAGGGTGTCGAGGTACTGCTTGCGGGTCTCCTCTACTTTTTCCGGCAGTGCCTCAAGCAAGGCTGTATGGAAATCGGCCAGTGTGTCCTGCTTGGGTTGCATCGTCAGATCGAACGCGCTGATGTCACTCTTCAACTGAGCCAGCTTCTGTTGTTTTTCCAGGCGTGCTTGCGCGATACGACTGCGCAGCGCGCCGCCGCGCAGACGCAACCGCAGATCGATGACCCATCGCCCGCCGGCGGTAACGGTCAGCAAAGGCCCAGTACGTGTGGGCACTTGATGCGAATCGATGATTTGCACATCGCCGTTGTCGTTAAGTTGCACCTCGAACCAGCGTTTGCCGACGGGGGCGTACCATTTTTTCTGGTGAGCAAAGAGGTGCCGATGCAGGCCTTCGGTGGTTGCAGTGCCGAGGTCTTTGGGCTTTGTGGTTTTCAGGCTGTCGAGCAGTGACTCAAGACTGGGGCCTGAACGCGCCAATGCAACGCTCGCATTGAGCGATGTGTCATGGCCGACCGGCAGTTCGAGGGTTGTAACGTCTGGCAGCCGCACCGGTTTGACGACTTCGGGAACAACTGTTGGCAGCAACCGTTCTGCCGTTTCCGCCGCGCTGATGATTTCGCGCCGGGGCGCCTTGCCGACGGCAGCGCGGTGGGCCAGCACCATGCCGAGCGCCAGCAGGATATCGGCGAGCGCGGTCCAGGCGATCTTGCCGGTCGGCTGATTTGCGCCATCGCTGACTTCCTGCAAATCGTCGAGGATCTGCCAGATCCAGGCGGCGGTACTGATGCCCCGCCCGAGGAACGGCAGGGCGGCGTTGAACAGCATCCAGCCGCCGTGTTTTACCGAGGCCCAGCGTGCTTCGGCGTTGGAGACCGTCTGGCGGTCGGCCTGAGTGAGGATGGCCTCGACGTTGGCTTTGTGCAGCGTCTGCAGGACATCGTCGGTGATCGCGCGGGTGTGCAACTGGGCGACACCGAGCATGTCGACGGCAGTGACGGGATTGACCACTGCTTGAGGAATGACCCACACCGACGGCATCTTGGCCGGGAACACGTACTGGCTGTAGTTGAAACGAACATCATCCGGCAACCAGGCGAGCACCGACTCGCGCAGCAGTCGCGAGTGCTTGATCGCATAGAGCAGATTGGTGCGACTGGGGTACTGGATCAACGGTTTTTCGAACAGGGGTCGATAAAGCAGATAAGGACCCTTGTCGGTCTGACGCGGGCCGATGACAAACATGTTGACCACGGTGTCGGCCCTTGAGCTGATGTGGTGGGCATTGAACGCCAGGGGGCTGATGATGATTTCCTGCCCGTCGACTACACGGTCCTCGGCGCTGTCACCGAGGGCGGCCAACAGGTAGCGGTAACCTTGCTCGTCAATGCCGGCCTCGCCACGAATCTTGTGCTGCAGCGCCAGCATCGGCAGTTCGATCGGCAACTGACGGACATATAACTTCTGCAGGGCCGATGCCTGGACGCTATCGTCGACCAGGAGCTTCTGCAGGTACGCCGGATAGGTTTTGCCGATGTTGACGGTGGTGACCAGTTTTTCCACATAGGCCACGGTGAGCCAGTCCGGCAAGGCGCTGCCGTCCCTGTAACGCACGGTTTTGTTGCCCAGCGGCATCCCTTCGAGGTTTTGCAGCGTCAGTTCGCTCAACGAGAACGTCTGGTTCTCGCTGTTGAACGGCACGACAAACGTGCCCCAGACATCCAGGCTGGTGATGCTGATCTCGATCTCATCGATTTTTACCTCGCCGGCCTTGGGATGATCCTTGCGGATCTGCCGGGTCAGCGCTTCGCGGGTAAAAGTGTCGAGGCTGGCCACTTCACTCTGAAACGATTTGCCGGCGTTCTGGTGCTGCACCACGGTCAGGTCCAGCAGGTGTCGGCTGAAGCTGGTCTGATCGGCCGCATTGGCGTTGTCGAGCCAGGACGGCAGCATCGGTTGCAGACGGTCGACGTGAGGTTTGAGGCGTGGCGCCGGCTCTGAGTGATCGCCGGCCGTGCCGTTATGGGGAAAGAGGTTATTGAGGGTCGAGCCTGCGAAGAAGTTGATCTCGCCAAGGGCATCGGCCTCCAGAGCGATCAGCGTGCAAGCCTGATGATCGAAGAAGTTGCCGTCGGGCTCAAACAACCGCCAGTGCAGGTCACCGGCGGCGGTGTTCTCACGATAGCGACGCGGCAGGGCATCACCCAGCGCCTCCATCGAATCGAAACGGCGGAAACCATTCACCAGCGAATGGGTCACGATCAGCGTGCGCTTTTCATGGGTACCGACCAGCACGGCGGTATCGAGAACGTGTACATGGGTGCGCTTTTCACCGTCACCCTGATCCAGGTCGATCAGGCAGGCGCGGGTCTTGTACTTGTCGCCGGACAGCCGCTGGTGCTTGTCGGGGTGACGGAACACGGCGTGAGCCATGGCTTGCTGATCCGCGTCCCAGCCCAGACTCGCGTCGACATTCCACAGGTTGCGCAAAGCATCCGACAGTTGATACCAGCGCGGGTGTGCGGGAGAGGTATGTCGGTTCCAGTAATCAACCTGTTGTTCCCGGTACGCCACGAACAGCAGCGGCGCGAGTTCGTTGAGCAAGCTGGCGAGGGCGTCGACTTCCACGGGCAACTGGAACGCGGACTCGCTGCCGGGGTGCAGGGTCAGAAAGTGTTCATCGTCCAGATACGTGACGGTGGTACCGGACAGGCCGAGCCGCACCAGCACGTCGGTCAGGGACTCGACCTGATCGCCGCCGCTGACGACGCGGTCGTCTTTGACGATCCAGGTCGGGGTCACGACCATCGCCAATTGCGGATCGATATTCAGGTTCGGATACAAGGTCTTGAGCTCTGGGCGCAAAGCCTGGGTGGCGACTTCCCGCAGCGACGGACCGGTCACCAGTTGCGTCAGCACATCAACGGCGCTGGGCAAGGAGATTTCGGGCATGGGTAATTCCTGCTCTGACAAGGGCGGCGCGCCAAATGGCGCCGGGTCAGGGCAAGGTAAAAGTCGCGGGCCGCCGGTGTGCGGTACATACAGATTGCAGGCAAAAAAAGACCCGCGAATGCGGGTCTCTGGCGAGGGTTTGCTTACTGAGCGCTTTCAAAACCTTCCAGTACGTTCACGGCGTTAATGCCGATTTCCTCCACGGCATAACCGCCTTCCATGACGAACAGCGTGGGTTTGCCCAGGGCGGCAATGCGTTTGCCCATCGCCAGGTAGTCCGGGCTGTCGAGTTTGAATTGCGAGATCGGATCGTCCTTGAATGTATCGACACCGAGCGACACGACAATGATGTCGGCGCCGTAGCGGTCGATCTCGTTGCAGGCCTGGTCCAGCGCCGCGCTCCAGACATCCCAGCCCGATCCGGCCGGCAACGGATAGTTGAAATTGAAACCCTCACCGGCCCCTTCGCCGCGCTCATCGTCATAGCCGAGAAAGAACGGAAACTCCGCTTCCGGGTGACCGTGGATCGAGGTGAACAACACGTCGCTGCGCTCATAGAAAATCGACTGCGTGCCGTTGCCGTGGTGATAGTCGACGTCGAGGATCGCAACCTTTTGGTGGCCCTGATCGAGAAACGCCTGCGCAGCAATGGCAGCGTTGTTGAGGTAGCAATAACCACCCATCAAATCGCTGGCCGCGTGGTGTCCCGGTGGCCGACACAATGCAAAGGCACTGCGTGCGCCATGTTGAATGGCCGCTTGCGCGGTCAGTGCGACCTGCGCTGCGCTGTACGCCGCTTGCCAGGTGCCGGCGGTGATCGGCGCGCCGCCGTCGAAGCTGTAGTAACCCAGCTGACCATGCAGGCTGGTCGGTTTGATCGCGCGCAAGGTGCGCGCCGGCCAGGTGTAGGGCAGCAGATCGCCGTCGGTGTTGAATTCGGTCCAGCGCGCCCATGCACCTTTGAAAAAGTCGAGGTAGTCGCGGCTGTGGATGCGCGCGATCGGTTCAAGGCCAAAATCCTTCGGTGCCTCGACCGGCCCCAGGTGCTGGTTCTGCACACGTTGCAGTACATGGTCGGCGCGCGACGGCATCTCGAAACACGGCTTGAGCTGGCCGTCGATCAATTCGCAGCGGCCATGGTGCAGGTGATGATCGTCCGAGTAGATCGTCAGCATTTGTTGTTCTCCGCAGGGCTGATTCGGTTGCGCCCAGTGTTGCGGTGCAATGCGATTCGGAGAACGGCAGGAAAGGCCAAAAGGGGATCGATCTGGCCAAAAAGTCTGACCGCAAATCGCCCCGTCAAAGGCCGAAGCGCCCCTTTACGGGGCGCCATATACATTCAGGGACGGCTTGCGTTTTTATCCGTCGTGGCTTGATGACGGTCAAGCGCCGCCAGCCAATCCGGTCGCTCGCGTTGCTCTAGCACCTTGCGCAATTTGCTGTAGGCATCCCCGCTGCAATCATTTCCCAGCGTCGGATCGGCGCCTTTTTCCAGCATCAGCGTGAACAGCCCGAGCATCTGCTGATGGTCGAGTTCTTTGTCGATGTTGCTTCTCGGGGCCTGGCTTGCCAGCAGATAGAGCACCGAATCCAGGCGGTCACCCTTGTAGCAACGTCCGGAAGGATAGAGAAAATTCAACTGCGCCCCGGCGTCAACAAGACGTTTTGCCGCCGGATAGTTGTTGCGGTAAATCGCTTCGTACAGCGCGGTTCGCTGTTCCTCGCTTTCCCGCAAATCCAGGTTTTGCGGGTGCTTGAACAGCCAGTTGAACACCTCTTCATCCTTGGCCGATGCTCGCTGCATCAGCAGGGTCTTGCCGCGCGCATCGGGCTCGTCGATGGCGGCACCGGCGTTGAGCAGGAACTGCGTGCGCTGGGCTTGCTGCGGATCCTTGTCAGCCTTGAGGTCCTTGTTCAGTGCCTGCATCACCAGCGGCTCGCTGCCGTTGATGCCGTGGGTTTCGGCGCCGCGTTCGAGCAGCAGGCGGGCGATGGCGAAGTTCGGCGCATCCAGTGCATGCAACAAGGCACTGCGGCCGTCCTCGCCGAGGGTTTTGGCTTGCAGGCCGCTGTCGAGCAACTGCCGCACGCGCGGCTCGTCCTGATTGTCGACGGCCTCGATCAAGGGCCATTGCGCCTGGCAGGCTTGCGGGTCGGCCTGGGTGAGGCCGAGATTTTGCAAAACACGCTCGGGAACACTCAGATTCCGTTGCAGACGCAGCCCGCAGTAGATCCGGTAATACTCCTGCGCCAATGCGTATTGGGTGGTGTAGGTCGGTGCCTTTTCATAGTACTGCCAGGCCTGATCCGCGAGGTTGAGATACACCGGAATGCGTTGTGGCGCGCGGCGTACGACTTCCAGCAGCCATTGCCGTGAACCCTCGTCCGGCGCCAGTTGGCTTTTCCAGTAGGCAATGTCATTGAGCTGGCCGATGAATTCCGGCTGATCGGCACCGATCCGCCGAAAGTCCTGATTCAAAAACAGCTCATCGACTTTCTTCAGCCCCGGGCCTTTGTCACTGGCCTGGCTCAGTTGTCGGTGCAGTTCCCACAGCTCTAGCGCGCCGTCGCCGGCCAGGTAAGGTTTGGGGTCGACTTCAATGCTCAGCGGGGCGTCGGGTACTTGGTAGCGCATGGCGCCCCGGGCGCCCCGGGCGCCTTCGACGCCTTTTAGCCAGGTGTCGAGCACTGCTGCCGGAGTGTCCTGCAATGGCTGGAACGACAGCAGGTGATCGTTGCGAATCCGCCCCAGCGCCAGCAACGGTGTACCGGGTGCGCGCGAATCGATCAGCAGATAACGCTTGGTTTCCCAGCCGCTGCTTTTGACGCAGTCGAACGCCAGCGTATCGACCACAATGCCGGGTGCGATGTCGGTACGACTGGCCGACGAGCCCAGATTCAAGTACTGGAACTCGGTAATGCAGCTGTGAAACTCCTCGGCGGTGAGCAGCGGAATCGGCCCGAGTTTTTGCGTGCGTTCGCGGTAGTCCTGATCGCGATAGACGTTCAGGTAAAACAGACCGCGAAAGCCGCTGAGCAACCCCACCGATGGCGTCGGTGTTTCAGCAGCGGTGGGCATCGGGATGATGGTGCGGGCGTACTCGGGCTTATCGACCACCGCTTTGGGTGGCAGCCCCCACCAGTTCAGCTCGATGGCATGGGCGGCCATGGGCAGGTTGATCAGAGCAGCGAGAACGACACGTTGTGCGCAGTAACGAAAAAGGGCCATCGAGCAAAAACACCGGCGACAGAATCAGGCCGCGTAATGTAGTGCAGTCTTTGGCGCTGCGCCTGATTTATCTCAAGGGCGGAACTGACTGGGCGCCACGCCACTCCAGCGCACAAAGGCATGGCGGAAACTTGCGGTCTCGCTGAAGCCCAGTGTCTCGGCGATGCGGTAGATCGGCAGTTGCTCCTCACACAGCATCTGCTTGGCGCGCTCGAAGCGCAGTTCATCGAGCAATTCCTGATAGCTGCTGCCCATGTCCTTGAGATGCCGGCGCAAGGTACGCGGCGAGCACTTCATCTGCTGGGCCAGACCTTCCAGCCCCGGCGCGGCGTTCAACTGCGCGCTGAGCAATTGACGAATCCGCCCCAGCCAGGCCTGACGCCCGGTGAACTCCAGATTCTGTTTGCGGCAACGTTCGGCCATCGCTTGATGGGTGATGCTGTCGGCCAGCGGCAGCGGTTGGTCGAGCCAGTGCCGGTCCAAGGCGAAGGCATTGTCCTTGGCGGCAAAGTGCAGCGGGCTGGCGAAGTGTTCGGCGTAGCTGGCGCGATAGTCCGGGGCCGCGTGTTCAAACCGTGTGGCCAGCAATGGCAGCGGGTGACCGAGCAAGTCATCGCAAATGACTTTGAGTGAAACCAGACAGAACTCGGCATTGAACACCGCCATCGCTGGGCTCTCGCGATAGTCGGCAGCGACAAACCAGACACGTTCGCCGTCGTCTTCCAGGCTCAGTTCGAAAAGTGTTCCCAGCAGCGCCGGATAACGGATCGCCAGGCGCAAAGCGTCACCGAAGGTGGCACAGGTGAGCAAGGCGTAACCGAGGATGCCGTAGCAGGAAACGTGCATGCGCCGGCCCAGTTCCAGACCGATATCGCGCTTGAGCGCGACCGCGTTGGCGCAAACCTGCATCTCCTGATTGGTGGTGATGCGCGTGTCGGCCCGGGCCAGATCCGCTGCACTGATGCCGCTGCCGGCCAGCAAGGCATCGCTCGACAAGCCTTCCGCCTTGAAGGTGTTGAGGACCAGTGAGACGGCGTTGAGGGTGGTGAGGTGGGAGTGGAGCATAAGATCTTCCAGCCTGATGATGGCTGGAACGCAGCAAGTTGCATGCCGGGTGAAACTCCTTTGTAGGAGTGAGCCTGCTTGCGATTACGGTCTGGCAGCCAACATCAATGTTGAATGAAAGATTGCTATCGCGAGCAGGCTCACTCCTACAGAGTCGTGCGGTGTGTCAGATCAGTTCGCCGCAGAGGTCGAGCTCAATCAGTCGGCGGACTTCTTGAGTTTCAAGGCCGGCACCGAGCAGCCCATTCAACTTGCCGAACGCCGCCTCGCGGGTCATGCCGCCACCGGACAACACGCCAACGCCACGCAAGCGGCTGCCGGCCTCGTAAACGTCCAGCTCGACACCGCCTTCATGGCACTGCGTGACCGCGACCACGACCACGCCGTTATCCCGCGCGCGGCCGAGGCTGGCGAGGAACTCGGGATTGTCGCTCGGTCCGGTGCCGCTGCCGTAGCACTCCAGCACCAGTCCCTGAATGCCACCGTCGAGCAGGCCGTCGACTATTCCGGCGCTGATACCGGGGAACAGCGGCAGCACCGCGACATTCGCCTGTTGCTTCGGCTGGTTGTAGTTCAACGCTGCAGGAATCGACGTGGCTTTCACGCCGCCGCCCTGACGCTCCAGACGCTTGAACGGATGACGGCCGAAGCTGCGTACTTTCGCGCAACGGGTCGGTGGCAGCAGTTCGCCGTGGAAGTACAGATGTACACCCGGTGCCAGGCCTTGGCCCAGCGCAACCAGCGCACCACTGAGGTTTTCCCAGGCATCGCTGTCGGTCACGCCGGCCGGCAACATCGAGCCGGTGAAGCACACGCGAGCCTGCAGGCCGAGCAACTGGAAGCTCATCGCCGCCGCGCTGTAGGCCAGGGTGTCGGTGCCGTGCAGGATCAGCACGCTGTCGCAGCCTTGCACATCCACAGCGTCGACCACTGCTTCACGCAGTTGCTGCCAGTAGGCCGGTGTCATGTTGGCGCTGTCGATCAGCGGCGACATCTCACGGAAGCGCCACTGCGGTACGACGAGTTCAGGCTGACTGTGCAGGTAGTCGCGCATCCGCGCTTCGAAACCGGATGCAGGGGCCAGACCGTTGGCGCTGGCCTGCATGCCGATGGTGCCACCGGTGTAGAGCACCATGACGTGCTGGGCGGCGGGGTAGGAATTGGCAATCATCTGAAGGTCTCCACAAGAGATGACATTGCAGGAGTGAGCCTGCTCGCGATAGCAGTTCATCATTCAACATTGATGTTGGCTGAAAGACAGCTATCGCGAGCAGGCTCACTCCTGCAAGTTATTGCATCACAATAACTGACGGGCGCAGGGGATGCGCCCGTCATTCACCTGTCAGCGTTGCGCTGCAGGCACGCCTTGCGGCTGAGCATCGGTTTGAGTGGCGGACGACGGGTTGGTCGGCCAAGCCTTCAGGTCCAGATCCAGATCGGTAAATTTGCTGGAGTCGAACACGGGCTGTTTGACGCCGGCACGGCGCTGCTCGTCGTAGTCGCGCATCACGCGCATGCCAACCTTGAACAGCATGGCCAGGGCCACCAGGTTGACGAAGGCCAGACAGGTCATGGTGATGTCGGCGAAGGCGAACACGGTCGAAAGGTCCTGCATCGAACCCCATACCACCAGCGCCAGCACCAGGCCGCGGAAAACCATCAGCGCGGCGCGGTTGCGGGTGAGGAACTGCAAGCTGTTCTCGCCCAGGTAGTAGTTGTAGAGGATGCAGGTGAAGACAAACAGCGACAGCGCGACGCTGACGAACATGCGACCCCAGTCACCGACCACGGCGGCCAGCGAGTTCTGGGTCAGGACGATGCCGTCACCTTCAAAGCCCGGGGTGTAGAAGCCCGACAACAGGATCAGCAGCGCGGTGCAGGTGCAGATCACGAAGGTGTCGAGGAACACGCTGAAAGCCTGAACCACGCCTTGGGCGCCCGGGTGCTTCACGGCGGCCACGGCGGCGACGTTCGGCGCACTGCCCAGGCCCGCTTCGTTGGCGAACACGCCACGCTTCACGCCCATGACGATGGCGCTGCCGAGCAGGCCGCCAAAGGCCGGGTCGAGGCCGAAGGCGCTCTTGAAGATGGTTTCCAGCATGGCTGGCACGTGTTCGATCTGGGTGCCGATCACGTACAGAGTCACGCCGATGTAGGCCAGGGTCTTGATCGGTACCAGCAGGTCGGACACCGAAGCGATGCGCTTGATGCCGCCGATGAAGGTGATGGCCAGCAACACCGCCAGGACGATCCCGGTGTGTTGAGGGTTAAAGGCAAAGGCGTTCTGCAACGAGTGGGTCACGGTGTAGGACTGCAGGCCAATGAAGGCGAAGCCGTATGTGACCAGCAGCAGAATCGAGAACACCACCGCCATGCCTTTCAGTTTCAGGCCGTGCTGGATGTAGTAAGCCGGGCCGCCACGATACAGACCGTCACCATCGGCGCGCTTGTAGACTTGGGCCAGGGTGCATTCGAAGAAGCTGCTGGACATGCCGACCAGTGCGGTCACCCACATCCAGAACACCGCACCTGGCCCGCCGAGGGTCACGGCGATGCCGACACCGGCGATGTTGCCTGCACCGACACGGCCGGCGAGGCTGAGCATCAGGGCCTGGAACGAGCTGAGTTGCCCGGCGCTGCCTTTCAAACTGTCGCGGAACACCGCGAACATGTGGAAGAAGTGGCGCAGTTGTACGAAACGCGAGCGAATCGTGAAGTAGCTACCGAGCCCGACAATGAGCACGATCAGTACTTTCCCTGAGAGGAAGTCGTTAATGACTTCGAGCATGGATTTTTCCTCGCTGTTTTTTGTGTAAGCAAATGCTGGATGTTCAGAAACATCGCGTTACACCGGTCTGCGCGCGGCACGACAGGCGAGGCGAGGGTTTCGTCCCGGATCCATTTCGCGGGTTTGTTATTAGTTCGGGTTTCGCATGGGTTATGGCCTCGTTACCGACGACCGCTCACGCGAAGAGGGGCGGCACTATACCGATCAGTGGCGCGCCCGTCTGCACGGTAGTGGTGCAAGCGACGAAACGAAGCTTTGAAACACCCGACGTTACCGGCGTCGGGTTTGTGCGGGAGCCGCTTCTCTGTTGACTCAAACCCTGTGGCGAGGGGATTTATCCCCGATGGGCCGCGTAGCGGCCCCAAAACCTGTAATCACGCTGTATCAGGAACATCGCGTGGCAGGGTTTTGCGACTGCTTCGCAGTCGATCGGGGATGAATCCCCTCGCCACAAGGGCCTGTTTCCACATGAAGCAATCCCCAGACATACGGGTCTCAGGATCAGAAAGTTAAAAAAAAGGGCCTGGGGAAATATCCCCAAGCCCTCAAAAGGTGAGAGGTGTCTAGTCCCTCGACCTGGTGAGCGGTGCAACAAGTAACGCGTCGGCTCAGGCTTTGAGCGGAACCAGACGCGGAGCAATCATGTTTTCCGGGCGCAGGATGTCGGCAAGACTCTCTTCGTCGAGCAGGCCTTCTTCGCGCACCAGTTCCAGCACGCCGCGGCCGCTTTCAAGAGCGATACGGGCGATGCGGGTGGCGTTTTTGTAGCCGATGTACGGGTTCAATGCGGTGACCAGACCGATCGAGTGTTCGACCAGTTCACGGCAGCGCGCTTCGTTGGCGGTGATGCCGACGATGCAGTGCTCGCGCAGCATGTCCATGGCGCGTTGCAGCAGGCGGATCGAGTCGAAGATCTTGAAGGCGATCAAAGGCTCCATCACGTTCAGTTGCAGTTGGCCGCCTTCGGCTGCCATGGTCAGCGCCAGGTCGTTACCGATAACCTGGAATGCCACCTGGTTGACGGCTTCCGGGATTACCGGGTTGACCTTGCCGGGCATGATCGAGCTGCCTGGCTGACGCGCCGGCAAGTTGATTTCGTTGATGCCGGTGCGTGGGCCGCTGGACAGCAGGCGCAGGTCGTTGCAGATCTTCGACAGCTTGACCGCGGTGCGTTTGAGCATGCCGGAGAACAGCACGAAGGCGCCCATGTCGGAAGTCGCTTCGATCAGGTCGGCCGCCGGTACTACCGGTTGACCGCTGATCAGCGCCAGGCGCTGAACAGCCAGCGCTTGATAGCGCGGGTCGGCGTTGATGCCGGTACCGATCGCGGTGCCGCCCAGGTTTACTTCAGTCAGCAGTTCCGGGGCCAGCGTCTTCAGACGGGCCAGGTCTTCGCCCATGGTGGTGGCGAAAGCACGGAATTCCTGGCCGAGGGTCATCGGCACGGCGTCTTGCAGCTGGGTACGGCCCATCTTCAGGACGTGGTTGAATTCTTCACCCTTGGCCGCGAATGCCTGAATCAGGCTGTCGAGGCTGGCGAGCAGGGTGTCGTGACCCAACAGCAGACCCAGGCGGATGGCCGTCGGGTAAGCGTCGTTGGTCGACTGCGCCATGTTCACGTCGTCGTTCGGGTGCAGGTACTGGTACTCGCCTTTCTGGTGACCCATTGCTTCGAGCGCAATGTTGGCGATCACTTCGTTGGCGTTCATGTTGGTGGAAGTACCGGCGCCACCTTGAATCATGTCGACCACGAACTCTTCGTGGAAATCACCGCGGATCAATCGTGCACAGGCTTCGCTGATGGCGGCGTGCTTGGCTTCGCTCAGGTGACCCAACTCGCGGTTGGCGTCAGCAGCGGCCTGTTTGACCATTGCCAGGCCGACAACCAGTTTCGGGTAATGCGAAATCGGAACGCCCGAGAGGCGGAAGTTGTTCACCGCTCGCAGGGTCTGGATGCCGTAATACGCTTGAGCGGGTACGTCGAGGGCGCCAAGCAGGTCGGTTTCTGTGCGGAAAGATGCAGCGGAGGACATGATAGAAATCATCTCGATATGGACCCGGTCTGTGCCGGAACGCTGCGAATGCTAGGCTTGTGGGAATTTTTGGGCCAATGCTGTTAAGCACTGCCCTATGCGCATTCGGCATAATGCCCGTGTGACGCCGCGTGCGCGGCAGACGTGTGACCTGTTTTGGTGCGTGTCCGGGAGGACGTGATGAATCTGGAAAGCAAATGGCTCGAGGACTTCAGTGCTCTGGCCGCCACCCGCAGCTTCTCGCAGGCAGCCGAACGGCGCTTCGTGACGCAACCGGCGTTCAGTCGACGGATTCGCAGCCTGGAAGCGGCGTTGGGGCTGACATTGGTCAATCGCTCGCGTACGCCGGTCGAACTGACGGCTGCAGGGCAGTTGTTTCTGGTAACCGCGCGCACCGTGGTCGAACAGCTCGGCGAAGTGCTGCGCCATCTGCATCATCTGGAAGGCGGGCAGGGCGAGGTGATGCAGGTCGCTGCGGCGCACTCGCTGGCGCTGGGCTTTTTCCCGCGCTGGATCGCGCAACTGCGCAATGAAGGTTTGAACATCGCCACGCGACTCGTCGCGACCAACGTCGGTGACGCTGTGCATGCCTTGCGTGAGGGCGGTTGCGATCTGATGTTGGCGTTCTACGACCCGGACGCGGCCATGCAGATGGACCCGGAAATCTTCCCGTCGCTGCACTTGGGCCAGACCGAAATGCTCCCGGTGTGCGCGGCGGATGCCGACGGCAAGCCGCTGTTCGATCTGGAAGGCGAGGCCAGCGTGCCGTTGCTGGCGTATAGCGCAGGCGCCTTTCTCGGGCGTTCGGTGAACGGTTTGCTGCGCCAGCGTCAGCTGCGTTTCACCACGATCTATGAAACGGCGATGGCTGACAGCCTGAAGAGCATGGCGCTGGAAGGCCTCGGCATCGCTTGGGTGCCGCAGTTGAGCGTGCGTGCCGAACTGGCACGGGGTGAACTCGTCGTCTGCGGCGGCCCGCAATGGCATGTGCCGCTGGAGATTCGCTTGTACCGCTGCGCGCTGGTGCGCAAGGCCAATGTGCGCCTGTTGTGGCGCAAGCTCGAAGGCGGAGCTGCGCACGGATCTTGAACCCGGCAACTAATCCTGTGGGAGCTGGCTTGCCAGCGATGCGGTGTGTCAGTCACCCTCTCTGTTTACTGGTCTGACGCCATCGCTGGCAAGCCAGCTCCCACAGCGATCAAAGTGATGTCTTGGCGCTGACCTGCAAGTCAATAAAACCGGGCTTTTGCGGCAGATGACAGATGGTCGCGATGGGGGCTGTTTATTGCTTTCATTGCGGTATACTGCGCGGCCTTCGGCCGGTACGTCCGGCCATTTTTCGTACAATCAAGCCACGCAATCCTGCGTGGCTTGTTGTTTTTGACGCGCCTGCGGGCGCCCAGAGAGAAGAGGCGCGACGATGAGTGCACTGGTTGGCGTGATCATGGGCTCCAAGTCCGATTGGTCCACCCTTAGCCACACCGCCGATATGCTGGAAAAGCTCGGCATCCCGTACGAGGTCAAGGTGGTTTCTGCCCACCGCACCCCGGATCTGCTGTTCCAGTACGCCGAAGAGGCTGAAGGCCGCGGCATCGAGGTGATTATCGCCGGTGCTGGTGGCGCGGCCCATTTGCCAGGCATGTGTGCGGCCAAGACCCACCTGCCGGTGCTGGGCGTTCCGGTGCAGTCGTCGATGCTGTCGGGCGTCGATTCGCTGCTGTCGATCGTGCAGATGCCAGCCGGCATTCCGGTCGCCACCCTGGCCATCGGCAAGGCCGGCGCGATCAACGCCGCGCTGCTCTCGGCAAGCATCCTCGGCGCCAAGCATCCACAGTTCCACGCGGTACTGAAAACCTTCCGTGCCGAGCAGACAGACAGCGTCCTGGACAATCCAGACCCACGTATTGCCTGAGGTTGTTGAGATGAAGATCGGTGTAATCGGTGGCGGCCAGTTGGGCCGCATGTTGGCCCTGGCGGGCACTCCGCTGGGCATGAACTTCGCTTTTCTCGACCCTGCGCCGGACGCCTGTGCGGCCGCATTGGGCGAACACCTGCGGGCCGACTACGGCGATCAGGATCATCTGCGCCAATTGGCCGATGAAGTCGATCTGGTGACCTTCGAGTTCGAAAGCGTCCCGGCGGAAACTGTCGCGTTCCTCTCGCAATTCGTCCCGGTTTATCCGAGCGCCGAAGCTCTGCGCATTGCTCGCGACCGCTGGTTCGAAAAGAGCATGTTCAAGGATCTGGGCATCCCGACTCCGGCCTTCGCCGACATTCAGTCGCAAGCCGATCTGGATGCGGCCGTCGCTTCGATCGGCCTGCCGGCCGTGCTGAAAACCCGCACTTTGGGTTACGACGGCAAGGGCCAGAAAGTCCTGCGCAAGCCAGAAGATGTGGTTGGTACCTTCGCCGAGCTGGGCAGCGTTGCCTGCCTGCTGGAAGGCTTCGTGCCGTTCACCGGTGAAGTCTCGCTGATCGCCGTGCGTGCCCGTGATGGTGAAACGAAGTTTTATCCGCTGGTGCACAACACCCACGACAGCGGCATCCTCAAGCTGTCGGTCGCCAGTACCGATCACCCGTTGCAGGCGTTGGCTGAAGACTACTCCAGCCGTGTGCTCAAACAGCTGGATTACGTCGGCGTGATGGCGTTCGAGTTCTTTGAAGTCGATGGTGGCCTCAAGGCCAACGAAATCGCCCCGCGCGTGCACAACTCCGGGCACTGGACCACCGAAGGCGCCGAGTGCAGCCAGTTCGAAAACCATCTGCGCGCCGTTGCCGGTCTGCCGCTGGGTTCGACGGCCAAGGTCGGCGAGAGCGCGATGCTCAACTTCATCGGCGTGGTTCCGCCGGTGGAGAAAGTCATCGCCATCGAAGACTGCCATTTGCATCACTACGGCAAGGCCTTCAAGGCCGGGCGCAAGGTCGGTCACGCCAACCTGCGCTGCGCCGACATGGCCACCCTTCAGGCGCAGATCGTCAAGGTCGAAGCGCTGATCGCCGAGTAAAACAGTTTCATGTGGCAGCGGCGGAACCATTCAGGGGCCGCCGTTCTCTCATGGCAGGATGCGAAACACTGGCTAGTCTTTCGCATATCTACCAAATCAGAGGGAAATGCCATGGGAATTATCGGAACCATCTTTATCGGCTTGATCGTCGGCCTGCTGGCTCGGTTCCTGAAACCGGGCGATGACAGCATGGGCTGGATCATGACCATCCTGCTCGGTATCGGCGGTTCGCTGGCGGCCACCTACGGCGGCCAGGCTCTGGGCATCTATCACGCGGGCGAGGGTGCAGGCTTCATCGGCGCACTGGTCGGCGCGATCGTGTTGCTGGTGATCTACGGCCTGATCAAAAAGAACTGATCCAAAGCGACAAAGCCCTCTCTGCCTACGCGGCAGGGAGGGCTAGAATGCTCGGCGATTCACTGTTCCTTTCTTTCCATACCGAGCACCTTCATGCGCCGTCTTCTGTTGACTCTCCTTTTTCTGGGCAGCGGTTTGGCCCACGCCGGCGAACTGCCGGAAACCGACTGGCTGGAACTGATGCCCAAGTCGGACCAAAAGGCCCTCGAGGCCATGCCTGAAATCGACCACAACTCCCCGGAAGCCACCGGCACCTTCACCGAGAAGGGCGGGATGAAGCAGGCCAAAGGTCTGCCGGCGGTGATGTATTCGACCAAAACCGTGGCGTCGATGAATGACAAGCATATTCGCATCGGTGGTTACCCGGTGCCGCTGGAGTCCGATGCCAAGGGCCGCAGCACGCTGTTCTTCCTCGTGCCGTACCCGGGCGCCTGCATCCACGTGCCGCCACCGCCACCGAATCAACTGGTGCTGGTGCGTTATCCGAAGGGTTTGAAACTGGACGATATTTACACGCCGCTGTGGGTCACCGGCACGCTGAAAGTCGAGAAAGTCAGCAATGATCTGGCTGATGCGGCGTATGCGCTGGAGGCCGACAAGGTGCGGGTGGTGCAAGAGTCGGATCTTTAACAGTCACCACGAAACAACTGTGTGCCAGCCCCTGTGGCGAGGGGATTTATCCCCGATGGGTTGCGAAGCGACCCCGCTTTTGAATCAAGAACAGGGGCCTGCTCCGCAGGCCATCGGGGATAAATCCCCTCACCACAAAGGCTCACTCCAACATTGGTACTGCGGGGTTGGTCAGAGCGGTTTGCTGCCGATGCTGACACCCATCGTATGGCTCGCACCCGATGCCAGATTCACCACATCATCCATCACGTTCGCCGTCTCGATGCACAGCATGCGCTGCCAGCCATCGTTATCCATGTCGCTGAATGCTGCCGCGCGATCGATCCACGGATTCCAGATCACCGCCGTGCGCGAGCCGGTGGCCGTCAGCACGATACGCCGCTCCCAGGCCGGATCGACAATGCTCAGTCGCGGCGGAGCATTCAGGTAGATACGGTCGGTTTCGCCGGCAAACTGCAGGTCGCCTGTCTGCGCGTGGGTGTTCCAGTTGTCCAGGGTCTCGATGTAATCCAGACCATCCACGCCTTCGACCTGCACATTGCGTACATCGCTGACGGCGAAATACGTGTGCAGCGCCTGACTGATGCTGACGTCTTCGGCGCCACGGTTATGGCTGGTCAGGCTGATGTGCAACTGGTCATTCAAGTGCAGGGTCAGCGTCAGATCGACCTGATGCGGCCAGCCCGGGAAGCCGCCCTCCGGATAAGGCAGCTTGAATTCAACCTTGACGCCATGGTCTTCGGCTTCGATGCCGCCCAGCTCCCAATCCATCGCCCGGACAAAACCGTGAGCCTGCGCCGGTTCTTCGCTGACGCGCATCGCTTTCACGCTCTGCGGATTACGCTCGAAGACGCCGAACCACGGCCAGCACACCGGCACGCCGGCGCGGATGCTTTTGCCCGCCTTGAACACCGCCTTGTCATTGAGCCAGATAATCGGCGGCTGGCCGTCGATCTGATAACTGAGGATGTGCGCGCCTTGCTGGGCCACCAGCACTTCGGCCTGACCGTGGCGAATGCGCCAGCAGTTCAGTTCATCCAGTTTCACGGCTTCAACGTTGGGCGTGTTCATGGGACAGCTCTCGATCAGACACTTGGGACGACTATCGACCGCAAATCGGCCGCGATGTTTAACGTGCGCGTGGCGGCACCGAGCGAGTGCGGCCGCTGCCGTCGATGGCGACGAAGACAAACACCGCCTCGGTGACTTTACGCCACTCGCTGGACAGCGGATCGTCGCTCCACACTTCGACCATCATCTGGATCGAGCTGCGACCGATTTCCAGGGTCTGGGTGTAAAAGGACAATTGCGCACCGACCGCCACAGGCACGAGGAACGCCATGCGGTCGATGGCAACCGTGGCGACGCGACCGCCGGCCACGCGGCTGGCCATTGCGGTGCCGGCCAAATCCATCTGCGCTACCAGCCAGCCGCCGAAAATATCGCCAAAGCCGTTGGTTTCGCGTGGGAGTGCAGTGATTTGCAGGGCCAGGTCGCCTTGCGGGATCGGATCTTCTTGTTCGAGCTCTATCATGCCGGGGGTGCCTCTGACCCGTGACTCTTCGTTGGTATTGCTGGTGGTAGCCGTCTTCGGGAAAAACGATTCAGCACCGAACATTCTACGTTCGTCACGTTTTCCATCAGGCGCCTAAGGAGAAACTCTGCGAAACCGGCTAATCCCGAGCCAAGGCCGGGCCAACGACGTTTTCGCACAGCAACCCCCTACAAACCGGAGCAAGGTTGCGAGTATATCGGTCGGTAGACTCCACGACGACCATCCGGTTCTCATTTCGACCGTCAAATACGCGCCTCTATGTGCTTTTTCGAACAATTTGCTATGGTGCCGAACCTGCCCAAGTCACAGCCAGCGTTGTTGTGGCGGTAGATCCGACTATAAGAGAAGCCCTTGCCATGACCACAGCGCCTTCGAGCCTCGCGCAGCCCGAGCAACCCGCACGACCATTGACTCGCAACGACTACAAGACTCTGTCGCTGTCCGCCCTCGGCGGTGCGCTGGAATTCTACGATTTCATCATCTTCGTGTTCTTCGCCACCGTGGTCGGCAAGCTGTTCTTTCCGGCCGACATGCCCGAGTGGCTGCGCCTGATGCAGACCTTCGGCATCTTCGCCGCCGGTTACCTCGCACGGCCGCTGGGCGGTATCGTCATGGCGCACTTCGGCGATCTGCTGGGTCGCAAGAAGATGTTCACCCTGAGCATTTTCATGATGGCCGTGCCGACCTTGATCATGGGGCTGCTGCCAACGTATGCGCAGATCGGCCTGTGGGCGCCGATTCTTCTGCTGTTGATGCGCGTGATTCAGGGCGCGGCGATTGGCGGTGAAGTGCCGGGGGCGTGGGTCTTCGTTTCCGAACACGTGCCGCAGAAACATATGGGTTATGCCTGCGGCACCCTTACCAGCGGCCTGACCGCCGGTATTCTGCTCGGCTCGCTGGTCGCCACCGCGATCAACAGCATCTATACGCCTGCCGAGGTTTCCGATTACGCCTGGCGGATCCCGTTCCTGCTCGGTGGTGTATTTGGCCTGTTCTCGGTCTACCTGCGCCGCTGGCTGCACGAAACCCCGGTGTTCGCCGAACTGCAACAACGCAAGGCGCTGGCTGAAGAAGTGCCGTTGCGCGCAGTGCTGCGCGACCATCGCGGTGCGATTGCGATCTCGATGCTGCTGACCTGGTTGCTGTCCGCTGGCATCGTCGTAGTCATATTGATGACCCCGACCGTGCTGCAAACGGTCTACCACTTCACGCCGACAGAGTCGTTGCAATCGAACAGTCTGGCGATCGTCTTTTTGAGCATCGGCTGCATCATCTCCGGTGCGTTGGCGGATCGCTTTGGCGCCGGACGCGTGTTCGTATTCGGTTGCCTTGGCTTGCTGATCAGCTCCTGGACCTTCTATCACAGCCTCGCCGCTCACCCGACCTGGCTGTTCCCGCTGTACGCGTTGACCGGTTTCCTGGTCGGCACCATCGGTGCGGTGCCGTATGTGATGGTTAAAGCGTTCCCGCCGGTGGTGCGCTTCAGCGGTTTGTCCTTCTCTTATAACGTTGCCTACGCGATCTTCGGCGGCCTGACGCCAATGGTGGTCAGCCTGTTGCTGAAAGAAAGCGCGATGGGCCCGGCCTACTATGTGGCGGTGCTGTGCACGGTGGGGATTCTGGTGGGTGCGTGGCTCTGGAAGAAGGGTCGCTGATTCCGAGCTATTTGTAGCTGTCTGATCGTTCCCATGCTCCGCGTGGGAATGCATCCCGCGACGCTCCGCGTCACCTCTCAATGCAGACGCAGAGCGTCCATGGCGGCGTTCCCACGCAGAGCGTGGGAACGATCTGTCGCGACATGCTGGCCTTTCATCCAATTGTCATATTTCAGCCATAGAGTGTTCACACGGCCTGCTGATACTTGGCCCCGACTTAACACACCCTATCTGCTAGGAGTAAGGCATGAAACTGAAGCGTTTGATGGCGGCAATGACTTTTGTCGCTGCTGGCGTTGCGACTGCCAACGCGTTCGCCGCTGTTGACCCTGCTATCCCGAGCTACACCAAGACCACTGGTGTGTCGGGCAACCTGTCCAGCGTCGGCTCCGATACTCTGGCCAACCTCATGACCCTCTGGGCTGAGAACTACAAAAAAGAATACCCGAACGTAAACATCCAGATTCAGGCCGCTGGCTCCGCCACTGCGCCACCTGCGCTGACTGAAGGCACCTCCAACCTGGGCCCGATGAGCCGCAAGATGAAGGACACCGAACTGGCGGCCTTCGAACAGAAATACGGCTACAAGCCAACCGCTATTCCGGTTGCCGTGGACGCCCTGGCGGTGTTCGTACACAAAGACAACCCGATCCAGCACCTGACCATGGAACAGGTTGATGCGATCTTCTCGTCCACTCGTCTGTGCGGCGCCAAAGCCGACGTGAAAACCTGGGGCGACCTGGGCGTGACCGGCGACCTGGCCAACAAGCCAGTGCAACTGTTCGGCCGTAACTCGGTATCCGGCACCTACGGCTACTTCAAAGAAGAAGCCCTGTGCAAAGGCGACTACAAGCCAAACGTCAACGAACAACCAGGCTCGGCTTCGGTCGTGCAGTCGATCAGCTCCTCGCTGAACGGCATCGGTTACTCGGGCATCGGCTACAAAACCGCCAGCGTGAAGACTGTTGCTCTGTCGAAGAAAGGCAGCACTGACTTCATCGAAGACACCGAAGAGAACGCCCTGAACGGCAAGTACCCACTGTCGCGTTTCCTCTACGTGTACGTGAACAAAGCCCCGAACAAGCCTCTGGCTCCGCTGGAAGCTGAGTTCGTGAAACTGGTTCTGTCCAAACAGGGCCAGGAAGTTGTAGTGAAAGACGGCTACATCCCGCTGCCAGCCAAGGTTGCTGCAAAAGCACTGGCTGACCTGGGTCTGCAAGAAGGCGGCGCTGAAGTCGCAAAGAAGTAACAAATTGAGTCCGGGGTGAACCCCGCCGGACTCAAGGAAAAAGGCCGGATCTGCTTGCAGGCCGGCCTTTTCCACACCTCAAATTTTCGATCCTCTGCCAGTCTTGCTGGCGGTGGATTTGCTGCGTCACTGCACTGTCATCTTTCTGTCATACAGGATCGCTAGGGTGAGCGCATGAATGATCTGGCCAATTCCCACATGACTACTAATCCTCCCAAGCGCATTGATTTCAATACGCCTGAGCTGCAACGCAAGCGCCGCATTCGCGCGCTCAAGGATCGCTTCACCCGCTGGTACGTCCTCGTTGGCGGTCTCGCGGTGCTGGCAGCCATCACCCTGATCTTCTTCTTCCTCGCCTACGTGGTTGCGCCGCTGTTCAAAGGTGCCGACCTGACTGCGAAAGATGCCATTACTCCCGCGTGGATGCAGGACGCCGGCAAGCCGCTGATGATTTCGCTCGAAGAGCAGAATCAGGTGGCGATGCGCGTTTCCGACAAGGGTCAGGCACTGTTCTTCGACATCGACAATGGCGCTGAATTGAAGCGCGTCGATCTGCCGGTTCCGGCCGGCACTACCGTAACCTCCATCGGCGAAGACCAGCCAGGTCATCCGCTGGTAGCTGTCGGTCTGTCCAACGGCCAGGCGCTGGTGTTCCGTCACACCTATAAAGTCAGCTACCCCGACGGCAAGAAAACCATCACCCCGGCCATCGAATACCCGTACGGCGAGACGCCGATCGCGCTGAACGAAGCCGGCGGTGCGCTGGAGCACGTCAGCCTCAACGCGACCGACACAACGCTGATGCTGGTGGGTTCGACCGGTTCGCAACTCAACGTTCTATCGCTGACCAGCGAAGAAAACATGATGACCGGCGAAGTCACCAACGAGCAGAAGCGCATCGATCTGCCGCAGATGACTGAACCGGTAAAAAACATCTTCGTCGACCCGCGCCAGCAATGGCTGTACGTGGTCAACGGGCGTGCCCAGGCCGACGTGTTCAGCCTGCGCGACAAGAGCCTCAACGGCCGCTACAAACTGCTGGAAAACGCTGACGCCGAAGTCACCGCGACCACGCAACTGGTTGGTGGTATCTCGCTGATCGTCGGTGACTCCAAGGGTGGTCTGGCCCAGTGGTTCATGGCCCGCGATACCGATGGCGAGTTGCGTCTGAAGCAGATCCGCACCTTCCAGATGGGCACGACGCCAATCGTTGAAATCACTGCTGAAGAACGCCGCAAAGGCTTCCTCGCCCTCGATGCCAGCGGCAAGCTCGGCGTGTTCCACAGCACCGCGCACCGCACTTTGCTGGTTGATCAGGTAGTGGAAGGCCAAGGCCTGTTCGGTCTGTCGCCACGCGCCAACCGGGTGATCGTCGAAGCCGGCGGCAAGCTGCAACCGCTGCTGCTCGACAACCCACACCCGGAAGTTTCGTGGAGCGCGTTGTGGAGCAAGGTCTGGTACGAAAACTACGACGAGCCTAAATACGTCTGGCAATCGACCGCCGCCAACACCGATTTCGAACCGAAACTGAGCCTGTCGCCGCTGACCTTCGGCACCCTGAAAGCCGCGTTCTACGCGATGCTGCTGGCTGCACCGCTGGCCGTTGCCGCCGCGATTTACACCGCGTACTTCATGGCTCCGGGCATGCGCCGCAAGGTCAAACCGGTGATCGAACTGATGGAAGCGATGCCGACGGTGATCCTCGGTTTCTTCGCTGGCCTGTTCCTCGCACCTTATGTCGAAGGGCACTTGCCGGGCATCTTCAGCCTGTTGATGCTGCTGCCGATCGGCATCCTGGTTGCCGGTTTCACCTTCAGTCGCCTGCCTGAGTCGATCCGCCTGAAAGTCCCGGACGGTTGGGAAAGTGCGCTGCTGATCCCGGTGATCCTGTTTGTGGGCTGGCTGTCGCTGTACATGAGTCCGTTCATGGAGAACTGGTTCTTCGGCGGTGATATGCGCATGTGGATCTCCCACGACCTGGGCATCACCTACGACCAGCGCAACGCTCTGGTAGTCGGTCTGGCCATGGGCTTCGCGGTGATCCCGAACATCTATTCGATTGCCGAAGATGCCGTGTTCAGTGTGCCGCGTGGCCTGACCCTCGGCTCGCTGGCTCTCGGCGCCACGCCATGGCAGACCATGACCCGCGTGGTCATCCTGACCGCCAGCCCGGGCATCTTCTCGGCATTGATGATCGGCATGGGCCGTGCGGTCGGCGAAACCATGATCGTGTTGATGGCCACCGGCAACACCCCGGTCATGGAAATGAACCTGTTCGAAGGTCTGCGCACCCTGGCCGCCAACGTCGCGGTGGAAATGCCGGAGTCGGAAGTCGGCGGCAGCCACTACCGCGTGCTGTTCCTCTCGGCGCTGGTGCTGCTGCTGTTCACCTTCGTCATGAACACCCTGGCAGAACTGATTCGTCAGCGTCTGCGCAAGAAATACTCGTCGCTTTAAGCAAAGGTAGAAGTCTGTGAAACAGAACTCCCTGAAAGGATGGTTCAAGAGCGGCGCCCCGGGCGTCTGGATCAGCGGTGGCGCGGTGTCCATCGCGGTCATCATGACCATTGGCCTGCTGGCCGTGATTGCCGTGCGCGGTCTCGGTCACTTCTGGCCGGCGGATCTGATCCACGCCAGTTACGACGTGCCGGGCCAGGCCCAGCACCTGGTCGTCGGTGAAGTGGTACAGAAGGAAGAAGTCCCGCGTGCCCGACTGAAGAGCGCTGGTTTGCCAGTGCCGGATCAGGGCCCGGAATTCATGACCCGCGAGCTGATCAAGGTCGGCAACCGTGACTTGAACGGCAACGACTTCACCTGGATCGTCGGCGAGTGGCTGACCA
This sequence comes from Pseudomonas sp. Seg1, assembly GCF_018326005.1. Taxonomy (NCBI): domain Bacteria; kingdom Pseudomonadati; phylum Pseudomonadota; class Gammaproteobacteria; order Pseudomonadales; family Pseudomonadaceae; genus Pseudomonas; species Pseudomonas sp. Seg1. Next base: position 6,474,754 of record NZ_AP021903.1, on the reverse strand, counting down.
ACCAGACCACGCCGCCAGAGTTGATGGCGATCGAACGTCGCGAGTGGGGCAATTTCTACGGCTACCTGGTCAACGTCAAACAGGACGGCAAAGTCATCGCCGAGGGCGAGGCTGCATGGCCTGAGCTGCAGGCGCGGATCAACCGTGTGAACGGCCTCGCTGCACAGCTCAAGTCGCTGGAAAAGACTGACATCGGCGCGATCAACGCAGGTCTGGAGCGCATCCGTCTGCACGGTCGCAAACTGGAACTCGAAGGCAAACTCGACGCCACCGCACAAGCGGACATGGAATCCGAGCGCGCCGAGCTGAACGCGCGTTATCAAGATATCGAAGCGCGTCTGGCCGATCTGCATGCGCAGTTCAACCGCGATGCCTTGACCGCTCGCGACGCCAACGGCAAAGAGATCGAAATCGGTCTGGGCAAAGTGGTTCACGCCTACCAGCCGAACGCGATGAGCACCTTCACCAAGGTTGGCTTCTACTTCAGCAAGATCTGGGAATTCCTCTCGGACGACCCGCGTGAAGCGAACACCGAAGGCGGGATCTTCCCGGCGATCTTCGGCACCGTGATGATGACCCTGATCATGGCGATGATCGTGACGCCGTTCGGCGTGCTGGCGGCGGTGTACCTGCGTGAATACGCCAAGCAGAACACCCTGACGCGGATCATCCGCATTGCGGTGAACAACCTCGCTGGTGTGCCGGCGATCGTTTACGGCGTGTTCGGTCTGGGCTTCTTCGTTTACGTACTCGGTGGTTCGGTCGACCGTTTGTTCTTCCCTGAAGCGCTGCCGGCACCGACCTTCGGTACGCCGGGTCTGCTTTGGGCGTCGCTGACGTTGGCGTTGCTGGCGGTGCCGGTGGTGATCGTGGCGACCGAAGAAGGTCTGGCACGAATCCCGCGCACCGTGCGTGAAGGCTCGTTAGCCCTCGGCGCGACCAAGGCTGAAACTTTGTGGAAGATCGTTATCCCGATGGCCAGCCCGGCGATGATGACCGGCATGATCCTCGCGGTGGCCCGTGCCGCCGGTGAAGTGGCGCCGCTGATGCTGGTGGGTGTGGTGAAACTGGCGCCGTCGCTGCCGGTGGATGGCAACTACCCGTACCTGCACCTGGATCAGAAAATCATGCACCTGGGCTTCCACATTTATGACGTTGGCTTCCAGAGCCCGAACGTCGAAGCGGCACGTCCGCTGGTTTACGCCACGGCGCTGTTGCTGGTGCTGGTGATCGCCACGCTGAACCTTTCGGCGGTGTATATCCGTAACCACCTGCGCGAAAAATACAAAGCACTAGACAGTTAAAACCAATCCTGTGGGAGCTGGCTTGCCAGCGATGCAAGCGACGCGGTGTTTCAGTTACACCGCGGTGATGCCATCGCTGGCAAGCCAGCTCCCACAGGGATCGCGACAAAAACTGAATTTGCGTTACCCGCTGGTTTGGCCAGTGGTTCAACGAACCGAATTTGTTAGCACAGGGAGCCTCCCATGCAGCACGAAACACATACCCACGGCATCAACATGTCTGCCCTGGGCCGCGACAAGCAAAGCCTGAACCTGGCGCAGGAAACCGTGGCCATCGAAGTACCCGGCCTGAGTCTTTACTACGGCGAGAAACAAGCGCTGTTCGACGTCAGCATGAACATTCCGAAACAGCGCGTGACCGCGTTCATCGGCCCGTCCGGCTGCGGTAAGTCGACCTTGCTGCGCACCTTCAACCGCATGAACGATCTGGTTGACGGCTGCCGTGTTGAAGGCGCGATCAACCTCTACGGCAACAACATCTACCGCAAGGGCGAAGACGTCGCCGAGTTGCGCCGTCGCGTCGGCATGGTGTTCCAGAAGCCCAACCCGTTCCCGAAAACCATCTACGAAAACGTGGTGTACGGCCTGCGTATCCAAGGCATCAACAAGAAACGCATCCTCGACGAAGCCGTTGAGTGGGCACTCAAAGGCGCGGCGCTGTGGGACGAAGTCAAAGACCGTCTGCACGACTCGGCACTCGGCCTGTCCGGTGGTCAGCAGCAACGTCTGGTGATCGCACGTACCATCGCGGTGGAGCCGGAAGTGCTGCTGCTCGACGAACCGTGCTCGGCTCTCGACCCGATCTCGACGCTGAAAGTCGAAGAGCTGATCTACGAGCTGAAATCTAAGTTCACCATCGTCATCGTGACCCACAACATGCAACAGGCCGCGCGGGTGTCCGACTACACGGCGTTCATGTACATGGGCAAACTGGTGGAATTCGGCGACACCGATACCCTGTTCACCAATCCGGCGAAGAAGCAGACCGAAGACTACATCACCGGTCGTTATGGCTGACAGTTGCGGGTTACTCACAGTATTGACGCTGCGGCCCACCGCACCTTACCGGACGCTCCAAGGACGCCAACATGATTAGTAAAGAAGGCCTTACCCACCACATCTCCGCGCAGTTCAACGCCGAGCTTGAGGAAGTGCGCAGCCACCTCCTGGCCATGGGCGGGCTGGTCGAGAAGCAGGTCAATGACGCGGTGACCGCGCTGATCGAGGCCGATTCCGGTCTGGCTCAGCAGGTGCGCGAGATCGATGACCAGATCAACCAGATGGAACGCAACATCGACGAAGAATGCCTGCGCATTCTCGCTCGTCGTCAGCCGGCGGCGTCTGACCTGCGTCTGATCATCAGCATCTCCAAGTCGGTGATCGACCTTGAACGCATCGGCGACGAAGCGACCAAGATCGCCCGTCGTGCGATTCAGCTGTGCGAAGAAGGTGAAGCGCCACGCGGTTACGTCGAGGTTCGCCACATCGGCGACCAGGTGCGCAACATGGTCCGTGATGCGCTGGACGCGTTTGCCCGTTTTGACGCCGATCTGGCGCTTTCGGTGGCGCAGTACGACAAGATCATCGACCGCGAATACAAGACCGCCCTGCGTGAACTGGCGACCTACATGATGGAAGACCCGCGCTCTATCTCGCGGGTCTTGAGCATCATCTGGGTGCTGCGTTCGCTGGAGCGGATCGGCGATCACGCGCGCAACATCTCCGAATTGGTCATCTACCTGGTGCGCGGCACCGACGTGCGCCACATGGGCCTCAAGCGCATGAAAGAAGAAGTTGAAGGCACAAGCGGCGAAACCGCTAATGTTCCGGGCGATGCTGACGATAAGTAAGATTGCCTGAGAAAAGCGCCCGGCCTTTTGGCTGGGCGTTTTTGTTTATGGCGCTTGAGTAAGAGAATCGAATTCAAAAGCAGCACCCGCGAACGAAAAGTCCCGGCGTGACTGAAGATTGTTGGCAATGTGCCATCAGTAAAAGCGGTATGCTTGCCGGGATTTTTATAGGGGTGTTGGATGAGCAAGATCAGTGTGTTGGTCGTGGACGACGCTTCGTTCATTCGTGACCTGGTAAAAAAGTGCCTGCGTAACTACTTCCCCGGGATCCGCACCGAGGACGCCGTCAACGGTAAAAAAGCTCAAGCGATGCTGGCCAGAGAAGCCTTCGACCTGGTCCTGTGCGACTGGGAAATGCCGGAAATGTCTGGCCTCGAACTGCTGACCTGGTGCCGCGAGCAAGACAATCTCAAGACCATGCCGTTTGTCATGGTCACCAGCCGTGGCGACAAGGAAAACGTCGTGCAGGCGATTCAGGCCGGCGTGTCCGGCTACGTCAGCAAGCCGTTCACCAACGAGCAACTGCTGACCAAGGTCAAGCAGGCGCTGAACAAGGTCGGCAAGCTCGACACCCTGATGAACAGCGCACCGACCAAGATGAACTCGGCGTTCGGCAATGATTCGCTCAGTGCGTTGACGGGCGGCAAGCCTGCCGTGGTCGGTGGCGCTCCGGCGGCCGCTGCGGTCAATCCGTTCGCCAAGCCTGCCGCTGCTGCGCCGGCACCCGCCGCTGCGCCGTCCCGTGGCCTGCTCAACAGCCCGCCAGTGCAGGCACCTGCCGCGTCGAAAGCGCCGGCCGGTGGTCGTGGTCAGGGCCAGTTGCGCCTGCCAAGCGGCAACCAGCAGTGCGTGATCAAGGCCCTGAGCATCAAGGAAGCGCTGTTGGTGGTGAAACGCACCGACACCCTGCCGCAGATCCTCGACAGCGCTGTGCTCGATCTGGAGCAGGGCGACAACGCCGAAATCGCCCGCCTCAATGGCTATCTGCACGCCATCGTCGCCCACGAGCAGAAAGCCGACAGCGACTGGCTGCAACTGACGTTCCGCTTCGTCGATCAGGACGCGCAGAAACTCGATTACATCTCTCGTCTGATCGCCCGCGGTACGGCGCAGAAGCACTTCGTTCCGGGCGCGTAACACAGTTTTACGCTGATCGTTCCCACGCTCTGCGTGGGAATGCCTCAACCGGACGCTCCGCGTCCTCTCGCATGGGACGCAGAGCGTCCCGGGCTGCATCCCCACGCAGAGCGTGGGGACGATCATTTGAAACATCTGTCGACTAGCTTGGTCTGTCTCAGCTGCTAGGCTCTCTTCCAGGCCTTACTTCGACAGACTCTTGCCCATGCTCGCGCGCCTGCTGTTTTTCTGTGGTCTTTTCATGGCCTCCACCTCGGCTGTGGCCATGACCATTTACAAATCCACCGATGCCAACGGCGTGGTCTCGTACAGCGACCGTCCGAGCAAAGGCTCGCAGGTGTTCGTGTTTCAGGACCGCATGGTCGAACGCCTCGAGCGGCAGGTGTACCTCGACATCAAGAAGCAGAAGGGCGCCGACGTGGTGTTTGTGCGCAACGACCTGTATGCGCCCGTAGAGGTAGCACTGGCGTTTACCGGAATGAGCAACGTGCGTGGCGCACCGGCGCAAACCATCCGCCGGGTACTGCCGGCGCGCAGTAATACGCGCCTGGCATTGCTGACAGCGGTTTCCGGTAAGCAGCCGCTGGTGTATACGCCGCAATTTCACTACTCCCTCGGCGACCCTGCCGGAACCGCACAGGGTTATCGCTATCCGCTGCCCTGGCGCGGTGGGCCGTTCCGTCTGAGCCAGGGCGCCAACGGCCAATACAGCCACTACGGGCCGAAAAACAAGTACGCAATGGACATCGCCATGCCGGTCGGCACGCCGATTATTGCGGCACGGGCAGGGGTAGTGGTGAAAACCGAGAATTCACAGAGCGGGCGCGGCAACGATGCGTCGGGCAATTTCGTTCGGGTACTGCACGATGACGGCACGATGGGCGTGTACCTGCATCTCAAGCAGGGCTCGGTGAGCGTGCGCGAAGGGCAAAGGGTGACGGTGGGCAGTCCGTTGGCGCTGTCAGGCAACACCGGCAACAGCAGCGGCCCGCATCTGCACTTTGTAATACAGCGCAACAGCGGCGCGGGGCTGGTCTCGATTCCCTATCAGTTCAACCAGCCGGTAGGGGCGTTGCCCAACTTTGCGTTGGGCAAACAATAAACACACGAGGGATCAGATGTGGATGGCTTTTGTGGCGAGGGGATTTATCCCCGATGGAGGGCGCAGCCGTCCCAAAACCATTGAATGCGTTGTGTCAAATGCTACGAATGCAGATTCAGGGCCGCTTCGCAGCCCATCGGGGATAAATCCCCTCACAACAGAAACCGCCCCCAGAACACCCATCAATCCAGCATCAACACCTTCGCCAACACAATCTTCGGCCCCTTCATCTTCTTGATGATGATTCGCAGGCCTTCGACTTCCAGCACTTCTTCCTCTTCCGGCACCCGTTTCAGGGTCTCGTAGACCAGCCCGGCAAGGGTTTCTGCTTCGATGTGGTCAAGGTCGATACCCAGCAGACGCTCAACCTTGAACAACGGCGTATCGCCGCGCACCAGCAGCTTGCCCGGCTGATAGGCGAGGATCCCGCGCTCAGCCTTGCGGTGTTCGTCCTGGATATCACCGACCAGCACTTCCAACACGTCTTCCATGGTCAGGTAGCCGATGATGTTGCCGTCAGCCTCCTCGACCACGGCGAAGTGCGAGCCGCCCTTGCGGAACTGCTCCAGCAACTGCGACAGCGGCATGTGCCGCGACACGCGCTCCAGCGGACGGGTCAGCTCGGCCAGGTTGAACGACTCGGGGATGTGATCCAGCGCCGCCAGTTCCAGCAGCAGATCCTTGATGTGCAGCAGGCCGACGAACTCCTGGCGCTCGCTGTCGTACACCGGGTAACGGCTGAACTTGTGGCGACGGAACATCGCCAGGATTTCTTTCAGCGGCGCGTTGAATTCCAGGGTGATCAGGTCTTCGCGGGAGTTGGCCCAGTCGACCACTTCCAGTTCGCCCATTTCCACCGCCGAGGCCAGTACGCGCATGCCTTGGTCGCTCGGATCCTGACCACGGCTGGAGTGCAGGATCAGTTTCAGTTCTTCGCGGCTGTAATGGTGTTCGTGGTGCGGGCCGGGTTCACCTTGGCCGGCGATACGCAAAATGGCGTTGGCGCTGGCGTTAAGCAGGTAGATCGCCGGGTACATCGCCCAGTAGAACAGGTACAGCGGCACCGCCGTCCACAGCGACAGCAGCTCGGGTTTACGGATCGCCCACGACTTGGGGGCCAATTCGCCGACGACGATGTGCAGGTACGAAATGATGAAGAACGCGGTGAAGAACGACACGCCTTTGACGATCTCCGGCGATTGCACGCCGACCGCGCTCAGCAGCGGTTCGAGAATGTGCGCGAAGGCCGGCTCACCGACCCAACCGAGGCCGAGGGAGGCGAGGGTGATACCGAGCTGGCACGCCGAGAGGTACGCATCGAGCTGACTGTGTACGGTGCGCAGAATGTGTCCGCGCCAGCCGTTCTGATCAGCGATGGCCTCGACCCGGGTCGAGCGCAGTTTGACCATGGCGAACTCTGCCGCAACGAAGAAGCCGTTGAGCAAAACCAGGATCAGAGCAAAAAGGATCATGCCGAAATCGGCGAATATTGTTGCGAGGGACAAGCCAGGGGAAGGGTCCATGATGGAGTTTTGCGGATTCCGTGTGATTCAAGAGAGGTAAAAGCCGCGCCTGAAAGGCAGGCACAAGTCAGCCAATGTAGCGGCTGACATGGCGATTGCCTAGTGGTGAGTGCCGGTCGGTCTTACTCGGCGGCGCTGATCGCCCGCGCTTGAGCGACTTGAGCCGGGGCGAAATGGCAGGTAAACGTGCTGCCATGACCGGGCACGCTACTGATCTCCATGCGTGCGCGGTGGCGCAGCAGCACGTGTTTGACGATGGCCAGGCCGAGGCCGGTGCCGCCGGTGTTGGAGTTGCGGCTGGAGTCGACGCGGTAGAAGCGTTCGGTCAGGCGCGGCAGGTGTTTGCTGTCGATGCCGATGCCGGAATCCTGCACGCTCAAGTGCGCGCCCTGATCGTCGCCCCACCAGCGAATGCGGATGTTGCCCTCGGCCGGGGTGTACTTCACCGCGTTGAATACCAGATTGGAAAACGCGCTGCGCAGTTCCGCCTCGCTGCCCTTGAGCAGCAGGCTGGCGTCGGCTTCGAGGGTGATGCGCTGGTTTTTCGAACCGGACAATTGCTGCGCATCGCTCTTGATCGATTGCAGCAGCGTATCGACCTGCACGGGTTGGTTGTCCGACGGGTAATCAGTGGCTTCCAGTTTCGCCAGCAGCAGCAAGTCGTTGAGCAGCGTTTGCATGCGCCCGCCCTGTTGCTGCATCTGCTGCAAGGCACGGCTCCAGCGCGGGTTCACTTCTTCGACGTTGTCGAGCAGGGTTTCCAGATAACCGCAGATCACCGTCAACGGCGTGCGCAGTTCGTGGGAGACGTTGGCGATGAAGTCTTTGCGCATTTGTTCCAGCTGATGGATGCGCGTGACGTCGCGCACCAACATCAAGTGTTCGTTGTTGCCGTAGCGGGTCAGGTACAGCTGAATACGCACGCGATCATTGGTCGGCGAGGGGATTTCCAGCGGTTCGGCGTAGCTTTCCTGCTCGAAGTATTCCTTGAAGCGCGGATGCCGTACCAGGTTGGTCACCGGTTGGCCGCTGTCTTGTGGGGTCTTGAGGCCGAGCAGGGTTTCGGCGGCGCGGTTCCACCATTCCAGATTGCCGTCGCTGTCGAGCATGATCACCGCGTCTTTCAGCGCTGCGGTGGATTCCTGAACCCGGTCGATCACCGCTTGCAGGCGCCCGCGCACCCGTTGGTCGCGGCGTTGCAGGTGATAGATGCTGTCGAACACTTCGCCCCACAGGCCATAGCCGTCGGGCGGTGCTTCATCGGGTTGATGCAGGCGCAGCCATTCGTGCAGACGCAGCAATTGCTTGAGCGTCCAGGCCAGGTAAATCCCCAGACCCGCCGCGAGGCTCCAGCCGTAGTAGCCGCTGATCAGGCCGATCACCAGGCAAACGGTGACCAGCAACAGCATGTGGCGAATCAGGGTGCCATGCCAGTTTTGATTCACGGGAAATACGGTCCTTGTCAGCGAGTCTGGCGGTCGGTTCAGGCCTTGGTGGAAAACCGGTAGCCAGTGCCGCGCACGGTTTGTACCAGATTTTCGTAGGCGTCGCCGAGGGCCTTGCGCAGACGCCGGATGTGCACGTCGACGGTGCGCTCTTCAACATAGACGTTGCCGCCCCAGACCTGATCCAGCAACTGGCCACGGGTGTAGGCGCGTTCCTGGTGGGTCATGAAGAATTGCAGCAGACGGTATTCGGTCGGGCCCATCTCGGCCGGTTTGCCGTCGATGGTCACGCGGTGGCTGATCGGGTCGAGCAACAAGCCGCCGACTTCGATTGGCGCTTCGCCATCGGTCGGGCCGGCGCGGCGCAGCACGGCCTTGAGGCGTGCCACCAGTTCGCGGGGGGAAAACGGTTTGGTGATGTAGTCGTCGGCGCCGACTTCCAGACCCTGAATCTTGTTGTCCTCTTCGCCCTTGGCGGTGAGCATGATGATCGGGATGTCCCCGGTCAGCTCATCACGTTTCAGACGACGGGCCAACTCGATGCCGGAGGTGCCGGGCAGCATCCAGTCGAGCAGGATCAGGTCCGGTTTGCGGTCGACGATGATGGCGTGCGCCTGCTGCGAGTTCTCCGCCTCGAGACAGTCATAGCCGGCCATTTCCAACGCAACGGCGATCATTTCGCGAATGGGCGCTTCGTCGTCGACGATCAGAATGCTCCTGCCAACCATGCCTTAATCCTCTTGTCATTTAACTGTCTTGCGCCGCATTAGATAACGGAATTATTGCAGTCGTGTGACAGTATTTTAGTCCGGCGGCGATTGTACGGATCCTGAACTAAGCTCTAAGTCCGAATCCTGACAACCACAAAAGAAGGTTTCCATGACTCAAATGACTGTTTCTTTCAAAGCCCTGTTGATGGCTGCTGCCCTGACTCTGCCTGGATTTGCGCTGGCTGCCGAGCCGGCCATGATGAAGGACGGCATGATGGTTGATCACAAAGGCATGACCGTTTATACGTTCGACAAGGACGCTGGCGGCAAGTCGATGTGCAATGGTGATTGCGCCAAGAACTGGCCACCGATGATGGCGCCGGCGGGTGCCAAGGCAGAAGGCAAATGGACGGTCATCAAGCGCGATGACGGCATGATGCAGTACGCCTACGATGGCAAGCCGCTGTACACCTTCATGAAGGATGAGAAGCCTGGAGAAATGAAGGGCGATGGCATGAAAGACGTGTGGCACGTCGTTCACGAATCACAAAAATAACCGCAATCTCCCTGTGGGAGTGAGCCTGCTCGCGATAGCGGTTTATCAGTCGCATTTTCGTTAGCTGATACACCGCTATCGCGAGCAGGCTCACTCCTACATTGATTTGCGCCTAGCGCAACGCGTAATCCAGCACGATCCCGACAAAAATCGCCAGCCCGGCCCAATGGTTGTGCAAAAACGCCTGGAAGCAGCGCATCCGGTCCTTGCTGCGGGTGTACCAGAACTCCCACGCATAACACCCGGCAGCCACCAGCAAGCCGAGATGGAACCAGACGCCCAGCTCAAATTTCGACCCCGCCAGCAGCAGGCAGCCCAGCGACAACGCCTGCAAGCTCAGGATGATTACCCGGTCCGCCTCGCCGAACAGAATCGCCGTCGACTTCACGCCAATCTTCAAATCGTCATCGCGGTCCGTCATCGCGTAATAGGTGTCGTAACCCACCGTCCACAGCAGATTGGCGATCCACAGCAGCCACGCCGCCGCCGGCAACTCGCCCGTCTCGGCAGTGAACGCCATCGGCATGCCCCATGAAAACGCCGCGCCCAGCACCACCTGCGGATAATAGGTGTAGCGCTTCATGAACGGATAAGTGAAGGCCAATGCCAGCCCACCCAGCGACAGCCAGATGGTCGGCGCATTGGTGCACAACACCAGCAGGAAACTCACGCCCATCAGCAGCGCGAAGAACACCAGGGCTTCTTTCGAGCTGATCTTGCCGCTGGCCAGTGGTCGCTGCGCGGTGCGTTTGACGTGGCCGTCGACCTTGCGATCAGCCCAGTCATTGATCACGCAACCACCGGCGCGGGTCAGCACCACGCCGAGGACGAAAATCACCACGTTGGCCAGCGACGGTGAGCCTTTGCCAGCTATCCACAAGGCCCACAGCGTCGGCCACAACAGCAGGTAAATGCCGATCGGCTTGTCCATGCGCGTCAACTGAATGAAATCCCAGGCACGCGGGTTCAAGCGATTCAGGGACTTGAGCAGGCTCTGATACATCAGCAGTTCTCCGGATGGACGCGGACGGCGCTCCACAGGCTCGGCAGGAAGATTTCGGCAACCAGCACGCTCAGCGCGCCACGATCGAAACGCGAGCGCCGACCCCACAATTCAGGGGCGCGGGAGACTGGCGGCAGCCAATGTTCCGGGTAGTGGCAGACTTCGATGGCGCGGCGCTGAAAGGCGTGATCGCAAAACAGCAATTCGCCCAACGAGCGGCTGCCCAATTCGTCCATGTGCAAGCCGTCACCCTGCAGGGCTGCGCGCGAGGCCACGCTGCGGGCAAACACCCAGGCCTCGCCATGGCCACGCAAATACACCTCGCGCACCCAGCCTTCGCTGCCTTCGGCCAGGTCCAGTGCGGCACATTCGTCCGCGCGCAAGGTGTCCCAGCCTTCGAACAATGGCGTGACGCTGAAGCCATCGTTGGACAGACGGGTCAATCGGCGGGTCAGCGAACCTTCGTCGAACAGCCAGTCGAGGGTCGACGAATCGGGGAGCGGGGACAGTTGGCTTTGAGTCAGCCAGAGCGGGGCCGGGCAAGGATTAGTCTGTTGCACAATGAGTCATTATTGGCCGCAAATGAGGCGGCGAGCTTACCATGGCGGGCGGCGATATTGATTGATCCGGGTCGCCGTTGCGCCGAACAGGCTTGCATCTGCCCGGCTCGATCAGTACAAAACGCGCTGAGCCGGACGGCAGCGCAGCACCCATCGACCGTCCGCGCCGGCAAAACAGCCTGAACCCTGAGGAAGTACCTGAATGAAGAAGTGGCAATGTGTGGTCTGCGGCCTGATCTACAACGAAGCCGATGGCTGGCCGGATGACGGCATCGCACCGGGCACCCTGTGGCAGGACGTGCCGGAAGACTGGCTGTGCCCGGACTGCGGCGTCGGCAAGATGGACTTCGAAATGATCGAAATCAACTGAGAAAAACCAAGGAGTAAGGCATGAACGCACCTGTCGTAATCGTCGGCACCGGGCTTGCGGGCTACAACCTGGCCCGGGAGTTTCGCAAACTCGATAGCGAAACCCCGTTGCTGCTGATTACCGCCGATGACGGCCGCTCTTACTCCAAGCCGATGCTCTCCACCGGTTTCGGCAAGAACAAGGACGCCGATGGCCTGAGCATGGCCGAACCGGGCGCCATGGCCGAGCAATTGAAAGCCGAAGTGCGCACCCACACGCGCATCAGCGGCATCGACGCCGGCCACAAGCGGCTGTGGATCGGCGAAGAAGCGGTGTACTACCGCGACCTGATCCTCGCCTGGGGCGCGGAAACCGTGCGCGTGCCGATTGAAGGCGATGGCGCGGATCTGGTGTTCCCGATCAATGATCTCGAAGACTACGCACGTTTCCGCGCAGCGGCGGCCGGCAAGCGTCGGGTGCTGTTGCTCGGTGCCGGCCTTATCGGCTGCGAATTCGCCAACGACCTGATCCTCGGCGGCTACGAGGTGCAACTGGTTGCACCGTGCGAGCAGGTCATGCCGATGTTGCTGCATCCTGCTGCGGCGGCAGCGGTGCAGGCCGGGCTGGAAAGCCTGGGCGCCAAATTTCACCTCGGCCCGGTACTGACCCGTCTGCAGAAAGTCGCCGATGGTCTGGAAGCGCACCTGTCCGACGGCCAGGTCATCCCGTGCGACGTGGTGGTCTCGGCGATCGGCCTGCGCCCACGCATCGATCTGGCGGCGGCTGCCGGCGTGCAGGTCAATCGCGGTGTCGTGGTCGATCGGCACCTGAAGACTTCCCACGCCAATATCTATGCCTTGGGCGATTGCGCCGAGGTCGACGGGCTGAATCTTTTGTACGTCATGCCCCTCATGAGCTGTGCGCGAGCGCTTGCACAAACCCTCACCGGAAACCCGACGGCGGTGAGCTACGGCCCAATGCCGATCACCGTGAAAACCCCGGTGTGCCCACTGGTGGTTTCGCCGCCACCACGCGGCAGCGAAGGCGTCTGGACCGTTGAAGGGCAGGGCGCCGACATCAAGGCCCTGTGCCACAGCGCCGACGGTCAGTTGCTCGGTTATGCGCTGACTGGCGCGGCGGTGATGGAAAAACTCGCACTGAACAAACAGCTTCCGCCCCTGCTGGCGTAAATACTGGTCGTTCTGTCGGAATCACCCCGCTTTTGCCCCCACAAAGGTCGCGGGGAGACTGGCGCCGCCGGTATCCGCGTGCCATTCTCACTCCCGTCTGCCGCAGAGTAGAGCCTGCGGCGCCTTGGGCGCTGTTCCAACGAGAACAGCACGGACATAACAACAAAAAACCGTCAAAGGGGCTTCACTAATGCGTAAACCAGAACTCGCCGCTGCAATCGCTGAAAAAGCAGATCTGACCAAAGAACAGGCCAACCGCGTACTCAACGCCGTCCTCGAAGAAATTACCGGCGCTCTGCACCGCAAGGACAGCGTGACGCTAGTAGGCTTCGGCACCTTCCTGCAACGCCACCGCGGCGCCCGCACCGGCAAAAACCCGCAAACCGGTGAACCGGTGAAAATCAAGGCCAGCAACACCGTTGCGTTCAAGCCAGGCAAATCGTTGAAAGACAGCGTTAATCCTTAATTGCGGCGAACTCCCTGAGTAAAGGGGAGCACCGTAAGAAGAAATGGGCACGTCGATTGCGGTCGAGTGCCCATTTTTTGTGGATGTATGTCAGGTTATTTGCGGAAGCAGGCTTTGCCGTTGCCAAAGTCTACGGCCAGGCAGTTTGGCTTGATCGCCAGTTGCAGATCTTTGAACAACACAGAAAGATCGCCGTTGGCAGGGTCAGGATAGGCTTGCCAGTCCAGCGTCGCCCATCGAGTTCCCGGCATGACGGTGAACCACTCGATTTCATCAGGAGAATTTTGTGTATGTAAGCCGATTTTTGCCAATGCTTTATTTGGGGAGAACGGCAGTGTCAGCGTGTTTCGCTGCGAGTCTGTCCAAACCTCCTTCAACGTCGAACCGTCTTCGAGTTGCCAATGAACTTCCACTGGATGGATCGCGGGTGGTGAGACCGGATCGAAGTGATAAAACGTCAACCAATAGTTATGGTCAACTCGTTCTCGCTCTACTGGAGCCAAATAACGGCTGGTGGTCGCCAGATCAAATTCGATTGGTTGTTCGAACGTTAAGGGCTGGTTTTTTCGTTTCTTCCAGCCAATGTTGAAGGCTCGGCTATCCCCCGCGACATCGAACCATTGATAGGTTCCACGATTATGATCTGTGCCAAAGCCAATTTTTTTCAGCGTTCTCTGGTAATCGTAAGGAAACCAGAGGTCTGTTTGTTGATTCGAGTTCAAGAGCAATTGACCCGGTGGGCCTGTATTGAACTCGAGACTGACCATCACGGGCTTCAGGGGCGGCGGCGGAGGTTGGTGATCGTACCGTAGCTCTAAAACGTAGCTCTCTTTAGCCAACTCATTTTTTTCTTTTTCGGCATATTCCTTTAGTTCGATCAGCGTTCTCTCGCGTGAAAGATTTAGGAAAGCTTCTTTGCTGGTTGGGCAGCAGGCTCTTGCTCCAGCATGAGAGTGTTTTCCTCGACATACCAGTTTCCCTTGGCGACACCGCCAGCCGATCCGTAGGCGATACCAGCAGAAAAGGTGCCGTCCTTACGCAACAGCAACTCGGCGCCCATTTCCATTGCGCCCGTCAGGTAGTAATGGCCGTCCAGTGGCGGGTTGTCTGCGGATGCGTGGGTAACGGGAAGCCACATCAGCGCTGCGAACAACAGCGGTTTCAATTCCATGAGGTAATGCTCCTTACCAGCTCCCGAAGGGAATGCCGAATTTTTCGATGTAGGCTTTAGATTCAGGTGATAGAGACAGTGCGTACCGCCCCTCGTTTTTTCCTTGATACGGGCCTTCCTTCATTGCACTCCCTTCGACCCGAGTAATCTCGACAGACTTGAGGCAAGCGCCCCCTAGCCAGACCTTTGCAATACCGCCGGGGGCCAAGCCAATACCGATGTCATCGCGGTAGTCCGTGATCCATTTGCCATCAGCCCTGCAGAAAGCTTTTTCCGGCTTACGCATGATTTCCCGAGCCGATTCGGAAATGGTGATGTAAGCCTCATAGGTTTGAGGTTCGGCCAGGGATTGCCATCGTACATAGATCAAGCGGGGCAGGTCGGCGCCGGTGATATCCCGCCCTGCGCCACTTCCGGGGTTTTCTGGCCACCCTGCGGGCGTGCCTTTGTTATCAGCGGGAGCTCTTACCGAAGCAATACCGGCTCCGGCACGTCGGAATACTCGCTCTCGAATATCCACCACATCGGCGGTTTCAATCCAGATTTCCATGTAGTCCGGTGCTCCAAAGCCAAGGAACCATGGACGCTTGTCCGCAGCTTGGGAGACGTCTAGTCCGCAGCCGGCCAATAATATGCCTAGAAGGAAGTACATTGTTTTCCTGATAGGTCGAGTGAAGTCATTCATGGGGGTGCACCACTCGTTGGTTGTTCTTGGTTGGTCGGTTGATGAAAACAATATTCAAGTCGCTGCTGTTCAAGCCCTTGGCCGCATTCCAGTGAGCAGAGAGATGTATATAGCGGCTACGTAACAATGCCCTTTCTTTGATAGTCAGGCCTTCGACGGGAGACTCGCCCAAGGCGTAGGACTGGAGCTTCCTGTGAATGGGGACCAACTCTTCGGGCAGTTTCAGATTCGGCGTATCTGGGATGACCTTGAACGGCACATTTGCTCTGACCGCAAGCTCACGCATGATGCGCAGATACACCAGTGACAGCTCGCCATGTACTGGCCGCTCAATGCTGGCCGCCCCGTAAACCCGCTTTTGGGGATCCGGACTGAATCTGCCCTTTTGTGCTGATTGAGTCACGGCTCTTTCCCAAAATGCCACGCGCAATTGACTGCCCGGGATGTCCTCTTCGATGACGCCTTTTGCATACTAGGCAAATGCTTCTTTCTCGGCAGCAACATAGGCTGCACTGCGGGTCGCGTCCTTGTCTCGGCTGATAGTGCTGGTGATCGGGTTGCTCAGCAGAAGTTTTTCCTTGGCTCTGGGCAAGTAGCCGCCGCCCAGATCCGATTGAGCGCCGGGCAAAAACAGATCGATGTCGCCCAGGCTGTTGAGTGCAAAGTTCTCGCGATATTCATCGCGCGCAACCAGATGGACTACTTTGTTGGCGCAACCATCAGGCAGCTTTAGATCGAGTCCGGAGTTTCTGCTGTTAGCGCCGGTAAAATCGAACAGCCATGGGTTGGCGATTGCTGCAACGGTGTCAAACAGACCAATGAAATTGATACTGATGCTCGATTGCGGGCGCCAGTCAAAGGTGCTGGAGAGTGCCGGAGAACCTGCTGGAAACGCATCTGCGAGAATACTGCGCTCGCCTTTGAGAACCTCATTTGCAAAGTGTCGAGCCGCGGCGGCACCACGACTGAAGCCGAAAATATCGAACTCGATCTTTTCTATAAGTAGATTGGGATTCTTATCGATCAGTGAGCGCACTTGACCGATAATTTTTTCAGGGCTCTGCTCCACACGAGCTGATACGCCAGTCTCACCTCGGCCTGTCGCTTGTGCGTAAAGTGAGTCACCTGCGTCAGCTGTTGTGCCAATACCTTCGATGTACACGCGCAAAGAGGCATTTCTCGTTTTCTCCGGCAGTGTTTCGAAGGAATGATCCGTATACAGCTCATACAGCCGCACAATATTGCTCACATCATTTCCATAACTGTTGTCCGGCGAACTCCCGTTTCCGTCGTAACCGTAGGTGGCGCAGTGCTGCTGGATCTCTGCAGCCGCTTCCGCAAGATTGGCATCTGCGGCGTAGCACGCGGCGACTGTCTCGCTGTTGGCCTTGTTATTCCCAGTGCCATCGAAAAACACGCCGATACGCAAAGTTATTCCCCCAGGTGTCTCATCCTCCAGGTCGACTTCTTCCTCCTCTTCCTCAAGTTCTTCCTCTGCACGTGCGTTGACCGCTGGCGCAACGGGAAACGCTTGATCCAGGCCTGGTAGCAGCAGATTGCGCGCCTCACTGTCGTGTGGCTTGCGGCCCGTTTCGATTTCCTTGCTACTGAAAATGCCGCCAGCATCGATCACGAGGTGATGGCCGCCGGCTTTCAGCGTGATGCTGGCGCCGGCATCCAGCGCCACACTGGCGCCGGCCTTCAGATGCACTTGCTGACCGGCCTCGATATCGAAAGACTTTCCAGTCTGGGTGTAACTGCTGCCATTGATGGTTTCGCGACGTTCATTGCCCACTTCCAGTTGAAGGCTGTTGCCGATTTTCTGCGCCATGTCGCGTTGCGCGCGCAGGTAGATCAGTTCCTGCCCGGCGCGATCCTCGATCGACAGTTCGTTATAGCCGCCGGTGTCGGGCGAGCTATGGCTGCGTAGCACTGTTCTGGTTTTGTGGTCGGGCAACGTGTAGGGCGGCAAGTTGGCTTTGTTGGTTACGCAACCGGTGATCAGCGGTTTGTCTGGATCACCTTCCAGAAAGGTCACCACGACTTCCATGCCAATGCGCGGAATTGTCACCGCACCGAAGTGATCGCCGGCCCAGCTTGAGGAAACCCTCACCCAGCAACTGCTGCGCTCACTGTTGAATTCGGCGCGATCCCACGGAAGTTCGATCTTCACCCGACCGAACTCATCACAGTAGATGTCCTCGCCCTCAGGCCCGGTGATGCGCGCGGTCTGGGCAACCAGTGGTGGACGACGCGGGGGCAGAGGCGGGCGGAAAACTACCTCGGCGGGAATGGCGCAGAAACTATTGCGATAACCCTGGATGAAGTCGTCATCGGGTTTGAAGTCGCTGGTGGTTGATTCTTCCAGCACTTGGGGTTGCCTGCCGGTGTGCATCACACTGGCCAGCAGCCACAGGACATTGCACTGCTTGCGGGGATGCTCGGCAAGTTGGAACAAATGGCCGCAGCGTAGCGTCGGCTGGTCGCTTTTACCCTCGGCCAATTCATAGTCGGTGCGGTGTCGCTCCAGTGCCTGTCGGGCAAGCTGTTTACCGTGCTTTTCGTTTTCCAGCAGCGACGGGTAGCGGTAGTCCTCCAACGCCGGGATGAACTCAGCGGTGAATCGGCTTTGCAGCAGAAGATTTGGGCGTTTGAGGTCATAGCCGCGGCGAATCGCCGTGCTGGTTCGGGTGCTGTTGCGGACGCTGAAACGGCTGATGACCGTATGCTCCGCGACCATCCCCGTGTCTTGCTGATACGCGGTAGCACCCAGTTTTGGCAGGAACACCTGGTCATCGGTGAAGACCAGCGAATGGCCGTCTGACGAGTGTTGGTGGTGCTAGGCAATTCCATCCTCGGCACAAAGACGCTGGATAAACGCGAAATCACTTTCGCCATACTGCGTGCAGTATTCACGCTTCGGGCTGGTGGAGACGTGAAAAATATACGCATCGGCCAATATGCCGTGGGGTTGGAGAACCTGAGCAATGATCTGCGGCACAGTCAGATTCTGGAAAATCCGCTGATCCTGACTGAACTGCAAATAATGCAACGCCGGCACCAGCGTCAGCTCATAGCGGGTCAAGCGTCTCCCGAATTCACTCACCTTCACATCTTCAATGCGCCCGTGGATGCCTTCTTTGTTGAACCCGAATTGCAGAAACGCCGGCTGACTGAGCAGGCCTTCCAGATCGATATCAGCACGTTCGCTGACCAGTTCGACCCGGATGGCGTATCGGCAACTGATGGCTTCCTCGCCATCGAACGCGAGCACTTCAAAGTCGTGGCGAACTCCGGGAATTTGCAGGATAAAAGGCGCGCAACTGCCCGTGCTGAACATACGCTTGTCCTTAAGCAAAGTGAGTCGATGCGCGGTGTCCGATCATCCTTGATCGCCACGCGAATAGAATTTGCCAAGGCACGCTAGCAACGCGGGAAATAAATTGATGTAAGAAGTATCTCTGACATTTGTCAGAGCATTCCGGGTGTGAAAGTGCGGGATAAATTTGAAGGAGAAGACTGTAGGAGGGCACTTCGATAATTATTGAGTTGGCACTGATGTGCAGTATTGCCGGTTCGGTGAAACTTTCAGAAAAATGAAATGCCATCAAATTGATGGCACTTTTTTTGTTGGGCGTTGTCGCCGGTGAATGGTTAATAGAAGTGCAAGAATTTTCGGAAGAGTCCTACTTCTATTTTTTTCGAGAGTTGTCATGCTTGGCGCCGCATAAAGAGACCCGCGTTCGGGGCGATGCGGTCAGGCTTGATCGGGCCGCTCTGGCTCAAGGGTTGTGAGGGAGGAAGACAAATGTGCGCAATATAAATCGCTATCAGGGATTCCCCTGTCGAATATAGGGTGATCTCTTACAGACGCCAATGAACACTTCGTCTTGTTGTTTGATCAGATGCTTGCTAGTGGCCATCATAGTGATTACGATGCGCCCACTTGAAAGAGCACACACTCAATTGGATGAGTTACGTCACTGCTCTTCGATACTGTCCAGCGCCGCGGCAACTCCAATAGGCGCATGACCGTAATCCTAAATAAAGGCCATGGATGTCCTACTCAAGCAAACTTTCCGCCCATTACCTCGAACTCGCAAAAGTCTCTGTTTCCAAAGAGAATTTCGCGGGCGAAGACGTTCGTTTTTCGAGCGAATTCGAGGCGCTGGAAAGCGAGCTGGCCAAAGCCTCTTCGATGCACGAAAGCGGGCAGATCGACTGGCTGAAAATTCGCGAAAACAGCGAAAATCTCCTGCGTACCCAATCCAAGGATCTGCGTGTCGGTGCCTGGCTGACCTGGTCGCTGTACCAGCGTGAATCCTTCCCCGGACTGCTGGCCGGTCTCGGTTTGCTGCACCATCTGTCGGAAAACAACTGGGCCGACGTTCACCCGCTCAAACCCCGCACCCGTGCCGCCGCGATTGGCTGGCTGGTGCCGCGTCTTGAGCAGGTGATCACCGAAAACATTGCAATCAAAGAGCAGTTGCCGATGTTCCGGCAGCTCTCCGAGCACCTGTCCGGCCTCGAAGCCGCGTGCGCCGAACACTTGGGCGACGACTCGCCGCTGTTGCTGCCGATCTCCCGTCGTCTGAAAACCATGATCCAGCGCGCGGCCGACAATCAGCCGGCCCCCGGCGTCGTGGGCGCGGCGGTGGCGCAGGTCAAGCAGGCCGCCAGCCAGTTGCTCGCGCCCGGCGCACCGATCGACAACGAAAGAGATGCACACAAAGCCCTGCGTGCCCAACAGGACAGCGCCCGGCCGTTGTGCGCCTGGTGGCTCAAGCAGAAAGCCACCGACCTGCGTGCCCTGCGCCTGAATCGAACTCTGCTGTGGATGACCATCGACGCCGTCCCCGAGCGCAACGCCGAACAGATCACCGTGTTGCGCGGCTTGCCGGTCGACAAGCTCAAGCAATATCAGGATCGTTTCGATCAGGGTAAGTACGCGGACTTGCTGGTGGAACTGGAGGCGAGCCTGGCGAAGGCGCCGTTCTGGTTCGATGGCCAGCGAATGGTCTGGGAATGTCTCCAGAACCTCAACGCCGAGTTGGCCATGCGCGAAGTGGAAATCCACTTCGCGCTTTTGGTTCAGCGCCTGCCCGGCATCGTCGAGTTGCGCTTCCATGACGGCGTGCCTTTTGCCGACCCGGTCACCCGGGCGTGGATCGCCGCCAATGTCATGCCGCATCTGCAAAGCGCCAGTGCGCCGCGCAAGGTCGAAAGCGAAAACGTCGAAACCCAGCCGGCCTGGGAAAAGGCTCTCGAAGACGTCCTCCCGCTGCTGCGCAAGGAAGGCTTGAAGCCAGCCGTGCAGACGCTCAAGCAAGGCTTGCAGTCGGCCCATGGCGGCCGCGAACGCTTCTTCTGGCAGTTCGCCCTCGCCCGGCTGTGCTTCATGGCCAAGAAGTACGAACTGGCCAAGAACCAGCTCGAAACCCTCGATCAGACATTACAGGACTCAGGCCTGCACGCCTGGGAGCCCGATCTTGCATTGGAAGTGCTGCACCTGCTGCACAGTTGCTGCGAGTTGTTGCCGCAGAACCATGCAGTGCGTGAACGCAAGGAAGAGATTTATCGCAGGCTGTGCCACCTCGATCTCGAAGTGGTACTCGAATAGGCCCCAGGGCCACAACCGCAAGGAGAAAAGCCATGGCCAAAGAAGGCTCGGTAGCCCCCAAGGAACGCATCAACGTCACCTTCAAACCCGCCACCGGCGGTGCTCAGGAAGAGATTGAACTGCCGCTGAAGCTGCTGGCAATCGGTGACTACACCCACCGCAAGGACGATCGCAAAATCGAAGATCGCAAGCCGATCAGCATCGACAAGATGACCTTCGACGAAGTGTTGGCCAAGCAAGAACTGGGTCTGACGCTGAGCGTGCCGAACCGTCTGCAGGAAGATGGCGAGGCCGACGAGCTGGCTGTGCAACTGCGCGTCAATTCGATGAAGGACTTCAACCCGGCCAGCCTGGTCGAGCAAGTGCCTGAGCTGAAAAAACTGATGGAACTGCGCGATGCGCTGGTGGCCCTCAAAGGCCCGCTGGGTAACGCTCCTGCGTTCCGTAAAGCCATCGAAGGCGTGCTCGCCGACGACGAATCCCGCGGTCGCGTACTCGGTGAGCTGGGCCTGAACGCCGCAGCCCCGGACGCCTGAGACTCCAGCCAAGGAAGCCAACACAATGAGCACTAGCGCAGCACAAGAGAAGAGCGCCGGCAACGGCGAGTACAGCATTCTCGACAGCATCATCGCCGAAACCCGTCTGACTCCGGACGACGAAGCCTACGACATCGCCAAGCGCGGTGTGTCGGCGTTCATCGAAGAACTGCTCAAGCCGCAGAACAACGGTGAGCCGGTCAAGAAGGCCATGGTTGACCGCATGATCGCCGAGATCGATGCCAAGCTCAGCCGTCAGATGGACGAAATTCTGCACCACCCGGACTTCCAGGCGCTGGAATCGTCGTGGCGTGGTCTGCAGTTGCTGGTCGATCGCACCAACTTCCGCGAAAACATCAAGATCGAAATCCTCAACGTCTCGAAAGAAGACCTGCTGGACGATTTCGAAGATTCGCCGGAAGTCATGCAGTCGGGCCTGTACAAGCACATCTACACCGCTGAATACGGCCAGTTCGGTGGTCAGCCGGTTGGCGCGATCATCGCCAACTACTACATGTCCCCAAGCTCGCCGGACGTGAAACTGATGCAGTACGTGTCCAGCGTAGCCTGCATGTCCCACGCGCCGTTCATCGCCGCTGCCGGTCCGAAATTCTTCGGTCTGGAAAGCTTCACCGGCCTGCCGGATCTGAAAGATCTGAAAGACCACTTCGAAGGCCCGCAATTCGCCAAATGGCAGAGCTTCCGTACCTCGGAAGACTCCCGCTACGTTGGCCTGACCGTGCCGCGTTTCCTGCTGCG
Organism: Pseudomonas sp. Seg1; assembly: GCF_018326005.1. NCBI lineage: Bacteria > Pseudomonadati > Pseudomonadota > Gammaproteobacteria > Pseudomonadales > Pseudomonadaceae > Pseudomonas > Pseudomonas sp. Seg1. The sequence goes on along the minus strand of NZ_AP021903.1, from coordinate 6,452,788 downwards.
TAACCCGTACGACCCGGAAGAAAACCCGGTCAAATCGTTCGTGTACAAGGAAACCGTTGCCAACAGCCACGAGCACTACCTGTGGGGCAACACCGCTTACGCATTCGGCACCAAGCTGACTGACAGCTTCGCCAAATTCCGCTGGTGCCCGAACATCATCGGCCCACAGAGCGGTGGCGCGGTTGAAGACCTGCCTCTGCACCACTTCGAAAGCATGGGCGAAATCGAAACCAAGATTCCTACCGAAGTATTGGTTTCCGACCGTCGTGAATACGAACTGGCCGAGGAAGGCTTCATTTCCCTGACCATGCGTAAAGGCTCCGACAACGCGGCGTTCTTCTCCGCAAGCTCGGTGCAGAAGCCGAAGTTCTTCGGCATCAGCGCAGAAGGCAAGGCGGCAGAGCTGAACTACAAGCTCGGTACCCAACTGCCGTACATGATGATCGTCAACCGCCTGGCTCACTACTTGAAAGTGCTGCAGCGCGAGCAACTCGGTTCGTGGAAAGAACGTACCGACCTCGAGCTGGAACTCAACAAGTGGATCCGCCAGTACGTGGCTGACCAGGAAAACCCGAGCGCCGAAGTCCGTGGCCGTCGTCCGCTGCGCGCTGCGCAAATCATCGTCAGCGACGTTGAAGGCGAGCCGGGCTGGTACCGCGTGAGCTTGAACGTGCGTCCGCACTTCAAGTACATGGGTGCCGATTTCACCCTGTCGCTGGTTGGCAAGCTGGACAAAGAGTAAGAGCGACTCATGGACGGATACGGCAGCCTTTTCGAACGCCTTAATGGCGACGCGGAACTACGCAATGGCAAGAGCCTTGAGGTTTCTGCCATGGCGTCGGTGGCTGCCCATCTGGCCAAAATGCTCAGCACCCGGGCGGGCAGCGTGCAAACGCTGTCCGACTACGGGTTGCCCGATCTCAATGACATGCGTCTGAGCCTGCACGACTCCCTGAGTCAGGCCCGTCTGGCCATCGAAAACTTCATCGAAGCCTACGAGCCGCGCCTGAGCAACGTGCGTGTCATTTCCCTGCCGCGTGATCACGATCAGCTTCGCCTGTCCTTCAGTATCGAAGGCCTGCTGGAAGTTGAAGGTTTCAAGCGTCAGGTCAGTTTTTCCGCGCGCCTGGATGGCAGCGGGCAAGTGAAGGTGAATTAGGACCATGCGAGGGAGCGCCGTTCACCGGGGAACGTTGGCAATGTTGGGGCGTAGCACTTTGCTATTTGTCGCCTTGGCTGGCGCTGCGCTGATCGCTGCTGCCTGTTACGTGAAAACGACGGCGGCACGCCTGGCTCAAGAGTACTCCACAGACTGGAACGAAGCCGGAACCTGTTTCATCCGCTCCTGCATTCCGCAGTATTCGGCGCTGGGCGTCGCGGGAAGCATTGCGAAGATGTTCACCAGCGAAGCTTTTTTCCGGGTTTACGCCAAAGACGGCACGTTGTTGAAGTCGTCGGAATGGTTGCTCTGGCAGAACGAGTTCACCACGGATGAGCGCTCGTATTGGCTGGGTACCCGAGCGGTCTACCCGACAGTGTCAGGTTACGAGGGCTGGAATGTTCCAGCGTGTGGTCAAGAAATGAACAGTCGTCATCCCAAGTTGTGATTCTGGAAAATTGATGAGATGACTCGCCCATTACGTCCCCATTCGTTCGCGCGGACTGTGTCGAAATGATCTGGCTACAGCGCTTCCTCATGGTGATGGGTACGCTCGCCTGCGTGGCGCTCGCGGAGGGCGCTGAAAAAGCCATGGCCGGGATCGCGCATGAATAGCCGTCGAGTCATCGGTCTGGCCGTGCATGCGCTGGCGTGCGTGATTTATATCGTCCTGAATGGCTATGCCGTGCCGGCCTACAAACAGCTGGTCGGCGGGCTGACCTCGCGTGGCGTTGCCATCGGCATGGCGATGTACCTGATTTTCTATTTTTTCGTTTCTCTTAATCTGATTCTGGTCTTCATCCAGCGCCAGGCCATTCAGTTCGGTCTGGTGGTTTTCATGATGCTGGCGATCCTGTTTTACCTGCTGCCGCAGTATCCCATCCGGGGTTTGGCGTATTGCGCGCTCACGGGTGGTTTGACGGTTGGCGCGCTCCTGCTGAGCAACGCCCTGAACTCGGTGTACAGCCGCTGGCGCCGGCCGGCGGGCGGGCGACCGCTGACGATTCATCCGCGTCGAGCGACATCGCGACTGCTGCTGATTACCGCGCTGATCGGTGTATGCATATGTACCGTTTTGCTGGGGTTGAAGATTTTCGGTGGCGTAACGGCAGAGCCCATCACCCGACACTTGAACGATTCGGGCGAGTGCTATCTCGTCACTTACGCGCCCGGCTATCACAGGCTGGGATTGATCGGGCGAGTGTTCGAATTGTTCGCCAGCGAATACTTTTTCCGCGTCTACACCGCTGACGGCGCGCTGCTCGAATCGTCCGAATGGAATTTTCGGGTCACTGAAATTTTCGGTGGGCCTGCGGAGTTCAGCGGCTCGACAGTGCTGTATCCCGGTACGCAAGGTTATGAAGACTGGTGGGTGCCGGAATGCGCCTGATCACGCCATTGAACACGTTGCTCGTCCTCGCCAGGCAGCCTCTTTTTTACGGGCTGACGGCGCTGCTGTCGGCGCTGGCGCTCTTCGCGACGCCGGTTTTTTCCAACGCGATGATGTTGCTGATGGAACGGAGCAACTTCATCCCGCAAGAGTCGTCGATCTGGGCCTTCGAACCTTACGAAATCAATCAAGGCTCCTCGTCGTACTGGCTCTACGGTGAGGACCGGGTGAATTACTACCACTTTGCCTACAGCCCTGAAAACGCCTACCGCCTGATCGCCAAAAACAACCAGTGCGCAGGCTTCGACAAGCGTGATGTGCGCACATGGTGCACGCCATGATGCCTTGGCCGCGTGTGTGGAAATGGCTCAATCACCTGCTGAGCCTTATCGGAGCATTGGCCATCATCGCCGTCGTGATGGTCGCGATCAAATTGAGCTGGAGTCACTCGAAAAAGCCGGTATTGCCCGGTTACCCCGACGCGGTGTGGCGGGGTGCTGAGGATGGTGGCGACTTCATCGAAATTACCCGGTCGATGCCGCCGGACTACTTCATCGAGGTGCGCTCAGAGGGCGGCAGTCTCGTCAAAGCAGGCTGGGTGCGCTTCGCCACTCACGATGGCAAGCCGTTGACGATGAACCGTGTCAGTGCTTCCGACGGTGAATACCTCTTCATCGACTCGTATGTGCCGATCACCGCCAGCAAGGGAGGGCGCGCTCAGTGAAATTTGGCACCTGCAGGAAATCGCTGTCGGCGGTGGCCGCCCTGTTGTTGGCGGGCTGCACGACGCAGTTGGTTTATATGAATGATATTTACCTGGTCAACACCTGTGGTGTACCGCTTGAAGTACAAGCGCAGCACGCGACCAACTGGCTGCCGCCATTGGAACCGCGTGTGGTTGCGCCGGGCGAGCGAGTCAGCGTGGCCAGTTACCGGTCCTACGGCGAAGACGTCGATGGGCAGGTCAGCTGCCGCTATTCGCTCACGGTGAAAGGGCCGCAACGCACGCGCCTGGTCAGTGCCGATGAAATGCGCCAGGCCTTGCTCGACATCAAACGCGAGCGCGATGGACTGCAGCGCAGCTGGACTCTCAAGGAAGGAGTGTTTTGCCCATGATCGACGTATCGGATGAGATGCGCTCGTACCTGATCTTCATGATCGACAGCGATCTGTTCGGCAGCATCGCGATCCTGAGTTTTCTGCTACTTGTCACGGCGATCAGCAAGCGCCTGCGTCAGTCATGGCTGCATCGCGCCTTGACGTTCTCGGTGCTGGTGGCGTTGGTCGCCATCGAAATTGCCGGCGGTTACTACTCATCGTTGCCTGTCGCATGAACCTGCCGGCCCGACTGATCTGCTGCCTGTTGATCCACACAGTTTTCTGTGTGGGTTACACGTTGCTCAACAACTTCGCGGCCGACTGGTACATCTCCACCTACGGCAGTTTGACCTCGCGTGGCGTGAACATTCGCCTGACCAGCAAATTCCTCTACGAGTTTTTTCTGGTGTTCAACTGGCTGCTGGCGATGATTCTGGTCCTGCGCGTGAAGCTGGTGTTGTGGGCGATCTGGGTGACGCTGGTGCTGTTGTGGATGCTGCCGGATCACCCGCTGCGGGCGCTGCTGTATGGCGTCGGTCAAGGGACCTTCACCTTGGCGGCGATTCTTCTCTGCACCGGGCTGGACCGCTGGTACACGCGCAAACCCATGGCTGGCAAGAGCCCGGCACTCGGGCAAGCAGCGGCCAGCGTGACTGCTTCGGGGGCCGACCATGCTTAGTCGCGCGCAACTGAATTTCTTCATGGCGGCCTTGTGGGCGCCATTGCTGTTGATGCTGGCGTTTTCATCCTATGGCCTGTGGATTGGCGACTCCTCGACAATCGAATCGTCCGAGACCCACTGGGTATATCTGTTGTGGTTCGGCATGCCCGGGCTGCTGTTGTTCGCCCTGTGGGTATCACGGACGGCGAAGAGCCGTAATGAGCAACAAGCGTTACGGATGGTGTGGTGGGCGCCAGTCAAGTTCATCCCGTTTTACGCCGTGCCATGGATGCTTTATGGCCTGTGCAGCCTGATCGCCGGCCCGTTCGATGACGCTTTCATGGCCTACAGCTGGATCATGCTGGTGCCTTACCTCCTGATCGCCGGTTACTTCTGTGCCGGCGTGACGGTTGCGCTCTACAGGATATTTTTTTGATGAGTTCTACTACCAGGCAGGTAACCCGTGTCCTTTAACCACTACTACCAAAGCGAACTCACCGCTCTGCGCCAACTCGGTCGCCGTTTCGCCGAGCGTAGTCCGGCGCTGGCCCCGTATCTGGGGCAGGCCGGGCGGGATCCGGACGTGGAACGGTTGCTCGAAGGCTTTGCGTTCCTGACCGGGCGGCTGCGTCAGAAGCTCGATGACGAGCTGCCGGAACTCAGCCATTCGCTGATGCAACTGTTGTGGCCGAACTACATGCGCCCGTTGCCGGCGTTCAGCATTTTGCAGTTCGATCCGCTGAAGCGCTCGGGCCCGGCGCTGTTGGTCGAGCGCGATACGCCAATTGAAAGCAAGCCGATCGAAGATGTGCGCTGCCGTTTCCGCACCTGCTACCCGACTGAAGTGCTGCCGCTGGATCTGGCTGCGCTGAACTACTCGGTGAAGGGCGACGGCTCGCTGCTCAGCCTGCGTCTGGAAATGAGCGCCGACGGCCACCTCGGTGAGCTGGAACTGAGCAAACTGCGCCTGCACTTTGCCGGTGAGCGTTACATCAGCCAGATGCTCTACTTGAGCCTGCTGCGCAACCTTGAAGGCATCGAACTGATCCCGCTCGACGGCGCTGGCAAGCCCATCGATGGCGTGGCCGGCAAGCCGATGGCGTTCAAGATTCCTGGTGACCGGGTCAAACCGGTGGGCTTTGCCGAAGAAGAAGCATTGATCCCGTATCCGCTGAACACCTTCCGTGGCTATCGCTACCTGCAGGAATACTTCGCCTTCCAGGACAAATTCCTGTTCGTCGACGTCAACGGTCTGGACATCCTCAAGGCGCTGCCGGAAGACACCCTCAAGCAGATGCGCGGCCTGGAATTGCGTTTTGATATCCGCAAGAGCGGGATCATGCGCATGCGTCCGACCCTGGATAACGTGAAGCTGTTCTGCACGCCGATTGCCAACCTGTTCGCGCACGACGCACTGCCGATCCGCCTCGACGGCAAGCAGGACGAATATCTGTTGCTGCCGGCGGAATACGATCTGGAAAACTGCGGTGTGTTCTCGGTGGAAACCGTGACTGGCTGGAAGCCCGGCGGCCTCGGTTATCAGGAGTACGTGCCGTTCGAGTCGTTCGAGCACGACCCGAGTTTCGACGTGCCCAACAGCCGTCCGCATTACAGCATCCGCCAGCGTTCGTCGCTGCTGCACGATGGCCTCGACACTTACCTGAGCTTCGGCATTCGCCACACCGAGGCCCACGAAACCCTGTCGATCGAGCTGATGTGCACCAACCAGAACCTGCCGCGCAAGCTCAAGCTCGGCGACATCTGCATGGCCTGCGAAGAGACCCCGGAGTTCTTGAGTTTCCGCAACATCACCCCGGCCACTTCGAGTTTTGCACCGCCGCTGAACCGTGACTTCCTGTGGAAGCTGATCAGCAACATGTCGCTTAACTATCTGTCGCTGGCCGACGTCAATGCGTTGAAGGTGATTCTCGAAACCTACGACTTGCCGCGTTACTACGACCAGCACGCGGAGAAGGTCAGCAAACGCCTGCTCGGCGGCCTCAAGCACATCAAGCATCACCACGTCGATCGGCTGCACCGTGGCCTGCCGGTGCGCGGTTTGCGCACCGAACTGACCATCGACCCGGAAGGGTACATCGGCGAAGGCGACCTGTTCGTTTTCGCCTCGGTTCTTAACGAGTTTTTCGCGCTTTACGCCAGTCTCAATTCGTTTCACGAGTTGCGCGTAAAAAGCACACAGGGAGAGGTGTACCAATGGACACCACGTATGGGCCTGCAGCCCCTGCTTTAAGCGGGCTGACGAAGGTAATACGCGAGTACTCGCTGTTTCAGGCCGTGCTGCTGGTGATCGACCGGCTGCGCGAGGCACACCCGCACCTGAGCGAAGACGATCTGTACGATCAGGTTGAGTTCCAGGCCAACCCGAGCCTGGGCTTTCCGCGCAGCGATGTCGATCGCGTGGAGTTTTTCGAAGAGCACGGGCAGATGCGCGCGCGCATGCGATTCAACCTGATCGGCCTGGTCGGCTCGGGTTCGCCGTTGCCGGCGTTCTACGGCGAACAGGCGTTGGGCGACAGCGAAGACGGCAACCCGACGCGCAACTTCCTCGACCTGTTCCACCATCGTCTGCAACGGCTGATGCTGCCGATCTGGCGCAAATACCGCTATCGCGCGAGCTTCCAGAGCGGTGCGATCGACCCGTTCTCGTCGCAGCTGTTCGCACTGATCGGCCTGGGCGGCGACGAGATCCGCAAGGCCAAGGAGCTCAACTGGAAACGCCTGCTGCCGTACCTCGGCCTGCTCAGCTTGCGGGCGCACTCGGCGGCGTTGATCGAAGCCGTGCTGCGTTACTACTTCAAGCACGAAGACCTGGTCATCGAGCAGTGCATCGAGCGTCGCGTGGAAATTCTCGAAGAGCAGCGCAATCGTTTGGGTCGCGACAACAGCGTGCTCGGCGAGGACCTGGTGCTCGGCGAGCAGGTGCGCGACCGCAGCGGCAAATTCCGCATTCACATCACCCAACTCGACTGGCAGCGATTCCATGAATTCCTGCCGATCGGTTTCGGTTACCAGCCGCTCTGCGCGCTGGTGCGGTTCACCCTGCGTGACCCGCTCGATTACGACATTCGCCTGGTCCTGCGCCAGGAAGAAATCCGCGAACTGCGCATCGGTGAGCAGAACGCCTGTCGCCTTGGCTGGACCAGTTGGCTGGGCCGCGAAAAAGCGGACGGCGTGGTGACCCTGGGCAGCAAAATTCATTAAGGACGTGAGCCATGATCAACGTAGACCTGCAACAACTCATCCAGGCGCTGGACGCCGAAACCCGCCGTGATCTGGAACGTTCGGCCGAGCGTTGCGTCGCCCGTGGCGGCAGCAAGATCCTCGTCGAAGACCTGATGCTCGGCCTGCTGGAGCGCCCGAATGGTTTGCTGTCGCGCGCGTTGCAGGATGCCGACGTCGATGCCGGTGAACTCAGCGCCGCGCTGCAATCGCGGGTTGAGCACAGCGCTTCGCGCAACCCGGTGTTCGCCCCGGAACTGGTGCAGTGGTTGCAAGATGCGCTGCTGGTGGCCAACCTCGAACTGGGCCAGACCCAGGTTGAAGACGCCGCGTTGATTCTCGCCTTGCTGCGCAATCCGATGCGCTACGCCGGCAGCCGCTATCAGCCGCTGCTCGCCAAGCTGAACATTGATCGCCTGAAGGAATTTGCCCTGTCGCAAAAAGAGCAGCCGGCCGCCAATGGCAAACCCGCCGCGCAGGGCGAATCGCTGTTGCAGCGCTTCACCCACAACCTGACCCAACAGGCCCGCGACGGCAAACTCGACCCGGTGCTGTGCCGTGACGGCGCGATCCGCCAGATGGTCGACATCCTCGCCCGTCGCCGCAAAAACAACCCGATCGTGGTCGGTGAAGCCGGCGTCGGTAAAACCGCCATCGTCGAAGGCCTGGCGTCGCGCATCGCTGCCGGTGAAGTGCCGCAGGTGCTCAAAGGCGTCGAGTTGCTGTCGCTGGACATGGGCCTGCTGCAGGCCGGCGCTAGCGTCAAAGGTGAATTCGAACGTCGCCTCAAAGGCGTGATCGACGAAGTCAAAGCCTCGCCGAAACCGATCATTCTGTTCATCGACGAAGCCCACACCCTGATCGGCGCCGGCGGCAATGCCGGCGGTTCCGACGCGGCCAACCTGTTGAAACCGGCACTGGCGCGTGGCGAACTGCGCACCATCGCTGCCACCACCTGGGCCGAGTACAAGAAGTACTTCGAGAAAGACCCGGCCCTGGCCCGTCGTTTCCAACCGGTGCAACTGCACGAACCGACCGTCAGCGAAGCGGTGACCATCCTCCGCGGTCTGGCTCAGGTTTACGAGAAGAGCCACGGCATCTACCTGCGTGATGACGCGGTGGTGTCTGCTGCCGAATTGTCCGCGCGCTATCTGGCTGGCCGCCAACTGCCAGACAAAGCCGTCGACGTCCTCGACACCGCGTGCGCCCGCGTGCGCATCAGCCTCGCCGCCGCCCCGGAAAGCCTTGAGCGCCTGCGTGGCGAACTGGCCGAAGGTGGCCGCCAGCGTCAGGCCCTGCGCCGTGATGCCGAGGCAGGCCTGCTGATCGATCACGAAGCGCTGGACGCACTGGAAGCGCGGCTGGAAGAAGCCGAAAGCGAAATGGTCGCGCTGGAAACCCTGTGGACTGAACAGAAAGCGTTGGCCGAGCGCCTGCTGGAACTGCGTCAGCAACTGGCCAAGGCCCGCGAAGCCGCCGCCGTTGAGCCGACCGTCAGCGTTGAAGAAGACGCCGAAGGCACCGTGATCGAAACCATTGCGGCTGAAGTTGAAGAAGGCCAAAGCGTCGAAGCGCTGGAAGCCGAACTGAACAAGACCCACAGCGAGCTGACTGCCGCACAGGTCAAGGAGCGCCTGGTCAGCTTCGAAGTCTGTCCGCGTCTGGTGGCTGAAGTGATCAGCGCGTGGACCGGTGTGCCGTTGGCGCAACTAGCCCGCGAGCACAATGCCAAGGTCGCCAGTTTCGCCACCGACCTGCGCACGCGCATCCGTGGTCAGGAGCAGGCCGTGCACGCCCTGGATCGCTCGATGCGCGCCACAGCTGCTGGTCTGAACAAGCCTGATGCGCCGGTCGGCGTGTTCCTTTTGGTCGGCCCAAGCGGCGTCGGCAAGACTGAAACCGCATTGGCGCTCGCCGATCTGCTGTACGGCGGTGATCGTTTCATCACCACCATCAACATGTCGGAGTTCCAGGAGAAGCACACCGTCTCGCGTCTGATCGGTGCGCCACCGGGCTACGTCGGTTATGGCGAGGGCGGCATGCTCACCGAAGCCGTGCGGCAGAAACCGTACTCGGTGGTCCTGCTCGATGAAGTCGAAAAGGCTGATCCGGATGTGCTCAACCTGTTCTACCAAATCTTCGACAAAGGTGTGGCCAACGACGGCGAAGGTCGCGAGATCGACTTCCGCAACACGCTGATCCTGATGACCTCGAACCTCGGTAGCGACAAGATCAGCGACCTCTGCGAAGACGGTGCGCGGCCGACTGCCGAACTGCTCGAAGAAACCATTCGCCCGGTACTCAGCAAACACTTCAAACCGGCGCTGCTGGCGCGGATGAAAGTGGTGCCGTACTACCCGGTCGGCGGTCCGGTATTGCGCGAGCTGATCGAGATCAAACTCGGTCGTCTCGGCGAGCGCCTCAACCGTCGTCAGCTGGATTTCAGCTGGTGCCAGAACCTCGTCGATCACTTGTCCGAGCGCTGCACGCAAAGCGAAAGCGGTGCGCGCCTGATCGATCATTTGCTCGATCAGCACGTCCTGCCGCTGGTGGCCGATCGTCTGCTCGACGCGATGGCCACCGGTGAAAGCCTCAAGCGTGTGCATGCCACGCTCGACGGCAACGCCAGCGTGATGTGCGAGTTCGCCTGAGGTGGCGGTGATGTTCACTCAAGTACCGCAACCACTGGTCTACGCCGAAGCGTTGCTGGCGCAGTTCGCCAGCCTGTCGCGGGCGGCGGACGGTGCTGCGTTGCTGGGTGACTTCGTGCGTGGCCTGGCCGAGCTGAGCGGTTGCGAACTGACGCAACTGTATTTGCTCGACGCCACCCACACCTGCCTGGGGATGAACGCCGAGTGCCTCGACGGCGCGCTGCAACCGCGCCAGGCGGCGAGCCTGCCGGCGGATTACAACGGTGAGCAACTGCTGCAATTCGCCCTGTGCCAGAACCGCGTGGTGTGTCTCGACGACCTCGGCGGCAGCCTGCACGAAACCAGCTTTCTGCCCGCCGTTTCGGCGCCGTGGCAGTCGCTGTTGTGCGTGCCGCTGGTCAATCGGCACAAGGCCGTCGAAGGCCTGTTGCTGTGTGCCAGTCAGCGTCGCACCGACTTGCACGGTTTTGCCGAATCGCTCGGCCAGCTCGGCTCGTTCGTGCTCGGCCAACTGCATTTGCTGCAACGCCTGCGCCAGCCGCTGGATGCTCATGCGCCGGCGGTGCGCAGCGTGCCAAGCATAAGCGGTTACGGTTTGATCGGCAAAAGCGCCGCGATGCGCCAGACCTACTCGTTGATCAGCAAAGTCCTGCACAGCCCGTACACCGTGCTGTTGCGCGGCGAGACCGGCACCGGCAAGGAAGTCGTGGCGCGGGCCATTCACGACTGCGGCCCGCGACGTTCTCAGGCGTTCATCGTGCAGAACTGCGCGGCGTTCCCGGAAAACCTGCTGGAAAGCGAGCTGTTCGGCTATCGCAAAGGCGCCTTCACCGGCGCTGATCGCGACCGCGCGGGGCTGTTCGATGCGGCAAATGGCGGCACGCTGTTGCTCGATGAAATCGGCGACATGCCGCTGTCGTTGCAGGCCAAGTTGCTGCGCGTGTTGCAGGAGGGTGAGATCCGTCCGCTGGGCTCCAACGACACGCACAAGATCGACGTGCGCATCATCGCCGCGACCCACCGCGATCTGTCGGTGTTGGTCAGCGAAGGCAAGTTTCGCGAGGACCTGTATTACCGCCTCGCGCAATTCCCGATCGAACTGCCGGCCCTGCGTCAGCGCGAAGGCGACATTCTGGAGCTGGCCCGGCACTTCGCCGACAAGGCCTGCACGTTCTTGCAGCGTGACCCGGTGCGTTGGTCGGAGGCGGCGCTGGAACATTTGTCCGGCTACAACTTCCCCGGCAACGTCCGTGAACTCAAAGGCCTGGTCGAACGCGCGGTGCTGTTGTGCGAGGGCGGCGAGTTGCTGGCCGAGCATTTCTCCCTGCGCATGGAAGCGATGCCCGAAGACAACAGCGGCCTGAACCTGCGCGAACGCCTGGAGCAGGTCGAACGTACGCTGCTGCTCGATTGCCTGCGCAAGAACGATGGCAACCAGACTCTCGCTGCCCGCGAACTGGGTTTGCCACGGCGCACGCTGCTGTACCGCCTCGGTCGCTTGAATATCAATTTGGGTGACTTCGATGGTTGATCTGATCACTGCTTTCGCAGTCTGCACAAATCCTGTGTTGAAGGGCTTCTCTGTGGCGAGGGGACTAGTCCCCGATCGGCTGCGCAGCAGTCGTAATCCGGTGAATGCGGTTGGCCAGAACCACCTCGGTGTCTGGTTTTGGGGCTGCTTCGCGGCCCAGCGGGAGCAAGCTCCCTCGCCACAGGAGGTGCGTGCACCTCGTTGGTCTGGCTCAAGACCCCGATGTAGAGCCTTACAGATGACTAAAAGAATTAATTTCAGCGCCGCCCGCAAGGGTCGGCGCTTTGTGCTTTGTCTACCCCTGGAGACCCTCTGATGTCTGTTCGTCACTGGCAAGCTGTCCTGCTGACCCTCGTCGTTCTCTGCGGCCTTGGTGGCTGTAGCGGCAATTACAAATTCAACGATAACGACTATCGCCCGTTGGGTGATCCGCAAGCGGTCAATCGCGGCAAGTGACCGCAAGGAGCATCAAACATGGAATTGGTTTTCGAAATGCTGAACACCAAGCAGTTCGTGCCCACCGAGTTGTGCCAGAAGACCTTCAAACAGGCTGGCGGCGTGATCGGGCGGGGCGAGGACTGCGACTGGATCATTCCTGACCGCAAGCGTCATCTGTCCAATCACCACGCGATTGTCAGTTACCGCGAAGGCACGTTCTTCCTGACCGACACCAGCAGCAACGGGGTGCAGGACGGCGACAGCGGTGCACGTCTGCACAAAGGCGAGCCGGTGCGCATCGAGCACGGCAGCACCTACGTGCTGGGCGATTTCGAGATTCGCGCGAGGCTGGTGCGTGACCCGGCGACCTTCGACGGTGAAGCCGGCCGTCCGCGTGCTGCCGGCAGCATTATCCCGGACGACGCGTTCCTCGATCTCGACCCGCTCAACGCGCTCGAACAGCAAGAACGCGTCTACTCGGAAATCGACGAACTGCTGGCGCCGAACACCAAGCCTGAAGACTCGCGTCAGCGTGCCGACTACGCGCGCATCGACATGGAAAGCCTGATGGTGCCGGAGCTGATCGCAGCCCCCGCCGAGCCTGAACCGGCGCCGGCACCGAAAGCCGTCGAGCGTCAGAGTGAAGGTTTCTGGGAGCACTTCGGCGCGGCGCTGGGCGTGGACGTCAAAGGTTTCAGCCACGACGAACGCGAAGCCATGGCGCTGAATGCTGCGCGTTTGTTGCGTCAGAGCATCGGCGGTTTGCAGCAGAGCCTGCGTACTCGTTCGGAGCTGAAAAACGAACTGCGTCTGGCCCAGACCACCGTGCAAGGCACCAACAAGAACCCGTTGAAATTCGCCGTCGATCCGAGCGAAGCGCTGCAGATTCTGTTGCAGCCGCACAAGCCGGGCCACTTGCCGGCCGAACAAGCCATCTCCCGTGCGTTCCGCGACTTGCAGGCGCACCAAGTGGCGTTGCTCACCGCCAGCCGCGCCGCCGTGCGCGGCACGCTGGAGCATTTCTCGCCGGAGCAGTTGACCCTGCGTTTCGAGCGCGACAACAAACCGCTGATCGCTACGTCCGGCGGGCGCTGGAGAGCGTTCGGCCGCTATCACCAGGCGCTGCGTCAGGACGACGACTGGAGCGAGCGTCTGCTCGCCCGCGACTTCGCCCAAGCCTACGAAGAACAGATCCGTCTGATCTCCACCCTCCACACCGACCACCAAGGATGATGCGCATGTCTCGCCGCTCGACCGCTTTTTTCAAGACGCTGACTGCGCTCACCGTACTGGTGTTGCTCGCCGGTTGCTCGTCGCTGTCGCCGTACTCGAAAGTGACCAAAGTCAATCTGAAGCTGACCGGCAGCGATCAGCTCAACCCGGACCTCAACGGTCGCCCGTCGCCGATCGTGGTGCGCCTGTTCGAACTGAAGCACCCCGTAACTTTCGAGAACGCTGATTTCTTCAGCCTCTACGAACGCGCCAAGGAATCCCTCAACCCGGATCTGGTGGCCAGCGAAGAACTCGAACTGCGCCCGGGTGAAACCGTGGAAATGAAGCTCAGCGTGGAGGAGGGCAGCCGTTACGTCGGCATCCTCGCCGCCTACCGCGACCTGCCGGAAACCAAATGGCGCTACACCGTGCAGATCACCCCGCTGGAATTGACCGATGCCGATCTGACCCTGGATCAGGCCGGTATCCGCAACACCCACGAAGTGCTCGCCAAGGCGGATGACTGACCATGAATACCCATAAAGTCATTTGGCAGGAAGGCATGCTGCTGCGTCCGCAGCACTTCCAGCACAACGATCGTTATTACGATCACCAGATGAAAACCCGCACCCAATTGCTGGGTGGCTACACCTGGGGTTTCCTCAATCTGCAGATCGACCTGCAGTTTCTCAACATGGGCAAACTGGTGATCAGTGAAGCCTCGGGGATTCTGCCGGACGGCAGCCTGTTCGAACTCGGTGGCAACACCGAGCCGCTGGCGCTGGACGTGCCGCCGAATACCGGCAACACGCCGATCTACCTGGCGCTGCCGCTGGTCACCGGCAATCACATCGAGTCGCGCCGTCCGGAGCAATCCGACGTACTCGCGCGTTACACCGCCTACGACGCCGAAGTCGCCGACTCCAACGCCGGCGACGATTCCGCCAGCCAGGTCAGCTGTGGTCGTCCGGACTTCAAACTGCTGCTCGGCGAGCAGCAGAGCGATCAGGCCTACGTGAAGCTGAAGATCTGCGACGTGCTCGACACCACGCCCGACGGCGTGATCAGCCTCGATCCGGATTTCGTACCGACCTACATTCAGGCCCACGCCTCCAGCTACCTGCTGTCGTGCCTGAAAGAAGTCATCAGCATGCTCAACCACCGGGGCGACACCATTGCCGAGCGGATTCGCTCCAACGGCAAGGTCGGCGGTGCGGAAGTCGGCGACTTCATGATGCTGCAACTGATCAACCGCACCGAACTGCTGCTGCGCCACTATCTGGGCCTGGAGCAGGTACATCCGGAAGAGTTGTACCGCACGCTGTTGACCATGCTTGGCGATCTGGCGACCTTCTCCGGCGAGAGCAAACGCCCGCGCCTGGACAGCCGCTACTCCCACGCCGACCAGGGCGCGAGCTTCCGCAAACTGATGGAAGCGATTCGTCAGGTGCTGTCGATGGTGCTCGAACAGCACGCCATCGAACTGATCCTGCAAGCGCGTCAGTACGGGATCATCGTGTCGCCGTTGCACGACCACAAACTGCTCGGCTCGGCTTCGTTCGTGCTGGCGGCCAGTGCCAACTGCGACTCCGAAGAACTGCGCCACCGCTTGCCGGCGCACCTCAAGGTCGGCCCGGTGGAGCGCATCCGCCAACTGGTCAACCTGCACTTGCCGGGGATCAAGGTCAAACCGTTGCCGGTGGCCCCGCGGCAGATCGCGTTCCACTCCAACAAAACCTATTTCATCCTCGAACTCAGTTCCGAAGACCTGGCACAACTCGAGCGCTCCGGCGGCTTCGCGTTCCACGTGTCGGGCGAATTCGCCGAGCTTGAACTGAAATTCTGGGCCATCAGGAACTGACCGACATGATCAAGGACATGGAACACAATCAGGACGACAAAACCGTCCTGCTCGACCGTCAGGGCCATGGCCCGGCGTCGAGTCCGCTGACCGACTTCGCCGCGCCGCCGCGTTTCGAGCAACTGGAAGAACGGATGATCTACGCCGCGCGCCTGCGCCCGGCGGAAGCGTTCAACATCAGCCTCAATTCGCTGGTAGCGGCGTCCTCCGAACTGCTTTCGGAAGTGGTGCGTCTCAAGCACAGCGAAACCCGTGAAGACCTCTACGCGCTCAACGAGCGCCTGACCGCCGGGCTGAAACTGTTTGAAGTGCGTGCGCTGCACAACGGTGCGGAAAGCAGCCAGGTGATGGCCGCACGTTACGTGCTCTGCACCGTGGTCGACGAAGCTGTCGTGACCACGCCGTGGGGCAACGAAAGCGAATGGTCGCAGATGAGCCTGCTGAGCAGCTTCCACAACGAAACCTTCGGTGGCGAGAAGTTCTTCCAGTTGCTCGATCGGCTGTCGAAAAACCCGGTCAAGCACCTGCCGATGCTCGAACTGATGTACCTGTGCCTGTCCCTCGGTTTCGAGGGCAAGTACCGCGTGCAGGCGCGCGGCATGCTCGAACTCGAAGGCATCCGTGACGCCTTGTACCGGCAGATCCGTCAGTTGCGTGGCGACGTGCCGCGTGAGTTGTCGCCGCACTGGGAAGGCCTCAACGATCAGCGTCGCAGCCTGGTGCGCATCGTGCCGGCGTGGATGGTGGTGTTGTTCACTTTTGTCTGCCTGGTGGTGATGTATTCGGGCTTCGCCTGGGTCTTGGGCGAGCAGCGCGAAACCGTTCTGCAACCTTATCAGCCGCTTGATCCGGCCGCGGTCCAGCCGCAGTCGCAGCCGTAAACAGGGACGTGTGATGAAGAATTTTTTCAAGAAAGTCGGCGCCTTTTTGCGCCAGACCTGGGTCTGGACCCTGCTGCTGGTGCTGTTCGTGGCGCTGCTGGTGTGGTTCGTCGGCCCGTTGCTGGCGGTGGATGACTACAAGTTCTGGGAGGGCGCGACCTCGCGTCTGCTGACCATCAGCGTGCTGTTCCTGATCTGGGGCCTGACCATGGTCTTCGTCAGCTGGCGCGCCGGTGTGCGCAAGAAAGAAGTCGAAGCCACCGAAGACGGCCAGGAGCGTATTCGCCGCGAAGAGCAGATCGACGACGAGCAGAAGGAGTTGAAGGCACGTTTCAAAGACGCGCTGAAAACCCTGAAAACCTCGAGCCTGTATCGCGGCCGCAGCGAACGCTGGCGCAGCGACTTGCCGTGGTACTTGCTGATCGGTCCGCAAGCCTCCGGCAAGACCAGCCTGCTGGACTTCTCAGGTCTGGAATTCCCGATCAACAAGATCGACCGCAAGCTGACCCGCGACACCCTCGGCACCCGTCATTGCGACTGGTACTTCGCCGACCACGGTGTGCTGATCGACACCGCCGGCCGCTACACCACCCAGCCTGACGCGGAAGTCGACGGCAGTGCCTGGCGCACCTTGCTGGAACTGTTGCGCAAGCGTCGTCGCGGCCGTCCGTTGAACGGTGTGCTGGTGACCATTCCGGTGGAATCGCTGACCGGTGGCACCGAGCAGGACATTGATGTGCTGGCGCGCCAGGTCCGCGCTCGTCTGCAAGACGTTTATCAGAAGCTGCACGTCGATGTGCCGGTGTATCTGGTACTGAGCAAGGCTGACAAGCTGCTCGGCTTTGACGAGTTCTTCGATCAACTGACCCGCGAAGAAAGCGATCAGGTACTGGGCACCAGTTTCCGCAAGGAACAGGTCGGCACCGACGTGGCAGTGCTGCGTAACGAGTTCGAAGAACTGCTGCGTCGCTTGAATAGCCAAGTGATCATGCGCATGCACTCCGAGCGCGACACTCAGCGCCGTGGCCGCATCCTCGACTTCCCGCATCAACTGGGGCAGATCGGCGAGCGTCTGTGCCTGTTCGTCGACATGGCATTCACCGGCAACCGCTATCAGCGTGCAACGCAACTGCGCGGTTTCTACCTGACCAGTGCACCGCACCTGACCCAGGAAATGGATTCGACCACCGCTGGCATTGGCGCCAACCTCGGCATTAATGCCGGCGTGCTGCCGACCTTGCGCAGCGGTCGTTCGCGCTTCATCCATCACCTGCTGAGCCAAGTGATTTTCCCCGAGGCCGATCTGGCCGGTCTGGACAAGCGTGAGCGCAGCCGCATTCATTGGGGCCAGCGTGCGTTGTACGTCGGCGCACTCGCAGCACTGGCACTGTTCGGCATGCTCTGGGCGGGCGGTTTCTCGGCCAACTACGAGCGTCTGGAAAACCTGCGCACACTGGCGCAGAACTGGACTCAGCAGCGT
Organism: Pseudomonas sp. Seg1; assembly: GCF_018326005.1. Classification (NCBI taxonomy): domain Bacteria; kingdom Pseudomonadati; phylum Pseudomonadota; class Gammaproteobacteria; order Pseudomonadales; family Pseudomonadaceae; genus Pseudomonas; species Pseudomonas sp. Seg1. The sequence goes on along the minus strand of NZ_AP021903.1, from coordinate 6,435,186 downwards.
TCGGCACTGACCCCGCGCGATGATGCGATGGGCGTGCTGAAAACCCTCGACACCAGCTACGCCGCGACGCAGGCCTTCCCGAAGAAGGGCGACGTTTCGTATCACGAGCGCGGCGGTCTGTATCAGGGCGAAGACGTCAATCCGGTGGTCAAAGTGGCTTACGAGCGCGAGCTTGAGGCGCAACTGCTGCCACGGGTTGCAACCATGCTCGAAGGGCAAATCCGCGCCAACATGAAGGACCGCGAAAAGCTGATCAACAGCCTGCGTGCGTACCTGATGTTGAACATGAAGGATCGTCGCGACGCCGCGTGGCTCAAGGACTGGGTCGCCACTGACTGGTCGCAGCGCTACACCGGCAACACCGCGGTGCAGAACGGTTTGACCACTCACCTTGAGCGCCTGCTGAAGCAGCCGTTCATCTACCCGCTGAACGATCAGTTGGTCACGCAGGCACGTCAGGTTCTGCGTGCCGAATCGCTGGCCACCGTGGTCTACCGCATGCTCCGCGAGCAGGCGCGCAACCTGCCGGAATACCGCTTCAGCCAACACCTCGGCCCACAGGGCTCGCTGTTCATCGGCACCGAGTACGTGATTCCGGGTTTCTACACCCAACAGGGTTATCAGCAGTACTTCTCGGTGCAGGGTTCGGCGCTGGTTACCGACATCCTGCGTGACAACTGGGTGCTGGGCGAAGGCGCGGGCATCAGCGACATGGACTTGCGTCGCCTGATGGTCGAACTGGAGCAACTGTACTTCCGCGACTACGCCAACTACTGGAGCGAGGCCGTTGGCCAGGTGGCCTTGCCACCGATCAGCGACGCCGGTGAAGGCGCCGAGCAACTGGCGGGCCTGACTTCGGCCAACTCGCCGGTGCTGGCATTGCTCACTGAAGTCCGCGAGAACACGCGCTTCCCGGCCGCCGCTGATCCGGTGGATGAAGCCGGTGACGCTGCCGATGCACTGGCTGGGCAGAAGGGCAAGCTGGGTAAAGTCGGCAAACTGGCCTCGGCCGTAGCGGACAAGGCTTCGGCGATGGCCGTGGCGAAAAACCTGCCGGACACCGCTAAGAAGTCGCTGCAACGTCGCTTCGAGCCGCTGCATCGTTTGCTTGATGACAACAACGGTCCGGCCGCTGACCTGACGCCGGCCCTCAGCGCGCTCAACGACCTGCAACTGCAACTGTCCGGTCTGGCCCGTTCCAGTACGCCGGAACAAGCCGCGTTTGAAATGGCGAAAACCCGCATGAGCGGCCAGCGTGATGCGCTGACCAACCTGCGCACCGCGTCGGGTCGCCTGCCGCGTCCGCTCAGCGTGTGGTTCAACGTGCTGGCCGAAGACTCGTGGCGTCTGGTGCTCAACGATGCTTACCAATATCTGAACGGCCGTTATCAGAACGAGCTGTACAGCGTGTATGGCAAGACCATCAGCAAGCGTTATCCGTTCAGCGCCAGCAGCACCAGCGACGTGGCGATCAGCGATTTCCGCGAGTTCTTCCGGGCTCAAGGCACCGTCGACCGCTTCTTCGACAGCTACATGCGTCCGTTCGTCAGCGGTGATCCGGGCAACTACCGCATGCGCAGCATCGACGGTCACAGCCTGCCAGTGTCGAAGATGTATCTCGACCAGATGGCGGCAGCCCTGACCATTCGCCAGAGCTTCTTCTCGATCAACCCGGCCGAGCCGACCGTGCAGTTCAAGCTTGAGCCGTACACCCTCGACCCGGCGGTCAGTCGCTCCGAGTTCAAGTTCGGCGACAAGACCATGGAATACCGTCACGGCCCGATCCTGCCAATGTCGTTCAAATGGCCGACCGATGCTGAAGACGGTCGTACCAGTCTGGTCATGGACAAAATGGCCGGGCGTCCGATCGGCATCGAGAAGAACTCCGGCCCATGGTCGCTGTTCCGTCTGTTCGACCTGATGCAGACCGAGTACTTGAGCGGTCGCGACGTGCTGGTGCTGAAAGCTGACGTGGGCGGCCTGCGCGCCAACTACCTGCTGACCAGCCAGCGCACGCCGAACCCGTTCGACATGGGCGTGCTGCGCACCTTCCGTATGCCGGTGCAGCTCTGATGCTGGTGGCCAGTCCCTGGCGCAGCGCGGCGCGTACCGACCCGGGCAAGGTGCGGGCGCGCAACGAAGATGCCTTCCTCGACAATCCGCAGCAGGGGCTGTGGGTGGTCGCGGACGGCATGGGCGGTCATCAGGGTGGCGACATCGCCAGCCAGTTGATCGTCGCCAGCCTGGCTGAACTGCCGCAACACGAGGACTTCGACGAACGCCTCAAAGCCATTCGCCAGTGCCTGCACTGGCTGAACCGGCGTTTGGGGCAAGAGTTGACGGTCACCGCCGGGCGTCACGACAGCATCATGGGCAGCACCGTCGTGGCGCTGCTGGTGGAAGGCAATCGCGCGGCCTGCATCTGGGCCGGCGACAGCCGTTGCTACATGTGGCGCGGGCAGCGGCTGTATCAGCTGTCCAAGGACCATTCACTGCAGCAGCAACTGATCGACGAACAGCAAATGAGCGTCGAGCAGGCGGCCGCGCACCCGGCGGCTCAGGCCTTGACCCGAGCCGTTGGCGCCGCCGAAACACTGACCCTGGATGTGCTGGAACTTGAGGTGTATCCGGGCGATGCGTTTTTGCTTTGCAGCGATGGTTTGTACCAGGGACTGAGCAGCGATGCCCTCGGCAACGCCCTCAGCCTCAGTGCGCCGCACGTGGCGCTGGAACGTTTGTTCGACGGCGCCCTGCGCGGCTCCGCTCGCGACAACCTGACTGCCGTGGTGATCCGCCAATGAGCAAAATCGAATCGCCAATCGATGACTTGCTGATGAGCGAAGAACAGGCCAACAACCTGACCTACTTCGCCTTCGCCAAGGCTAACAACGCAGAGCCTTTGCTGGCGCCAACCAAGGCCAGCATCGGTGCACTGCCAGACGTACTCGCCGGTCGCTACCACCTCGAGCGTCTGCTCGGGGCCGGCGGCATGGGCGCTGTTTACCGGGCGAGGGATCTGCTGCACGAACAGTTCGGCGATCCCGACCCTTACATTGCGCTGAAAATCCTCAGCGAAGAATTTGCCGAATCGCCGGACGCCAGTGCCTTGCTTTACAGCGAGTTCGCCCTGACCCGACGCCTGCGCCACGACAACGTTGTGCGCGCGCACACCTTTGAAGTCGACACCGATTGCCAGCGGGCCTTCATCACCATGGAATACATGCGTGGCCTGACCCTGGACAAATTGCTATGCGAGCGGCCCCTCGGCCTGCCGTGGAAAGAACTGCGCGACATCGTGCTGCCGCTGCTCGACACGCTGGCCTACGCCCATCGTCGCGGCGTGCTGCACGGCGACATGAAACCGAGCAACGTCATGCTCAGCGAAGACGGCCTGCGCCTCTTCGACTTCGGCTTGGGTCAGGCAGAGGAGGGCACGTTGCCCGGCCTGCCGCACCTGAGCCGCGAACGCTTCAACGCCTGGACCCCGGGCTACGCCGCCCCCGAACTGCTTGAGGGCCAACCGTTGTCGGCCAGCGCGGACGTGTACGGCGTGGCCTGTGTGATCTACGAACTGGCGAGCGGCAAACACCCGTTCCGCCGCTTGCCCTCGACCCAGGCCCGCGACGAGCACCTGGAGCGCGAACTGCAAGCCCCGCAGAACTTACCGAAACACTGTTGGCCAGCGCTGCAAACCGCGCTGAGCTTCGATGCGGCAGAACGCACCATCACTGCCGAACAACTGCGTGACGCCTTGGGCGCCACTTCATCCTGGCTGCAACGTCTGCGGTTTCGGGCGTAACGGATGACATTCGAACAGGGAGCACACAATGTTCAACTCAGCTAACGAGACCCACTTCAGCCTCAAGGTCGAAGACTACGTGGGCGACCTGCAAGTGCTGGCGTTCACCGGTACCGAAGGCATCAGCCAGCCGTTTCGCTTCGACCTCGAACTGGTCAGCGAAAACCCCGATCTGGACCTGGAAAAGCTCCTGCACAAACAGGCATTCCTGGCGTTCGATCCACAAGGCTCCGGCATTCACGGGCAGATCTACCGCGTCGCCCAGGGCGATGCCGGCAAGCGCCTGACCCGCTACAAAGTCTCGATGGTGCCGCAACTGCAATACCTGCATCACCGCAGCAACCAGCGCATCTACCAGCAGATGTCGGCGCCGAAAATCATCGCGCTTATCCTCGAAGAACACGGCATCAAGGGCAACGCCTACAACTTCCAGCTGAGCCAGCCGTGCCCGGATCGCGACTACTGCGTGCAGTACGACGAAACCGACCTGCACTTCGTCCAGCGCCTGTGCGAAGAGGAAGGCATCCACTACCACTTCCAGCACACCCCAAAAGGGCACCTGCTGGTGTTCGGCGACGACCAGACCGTGTTCCAGAAACTCGGCCAGCCGACCGCGTACGTGCAAGGCAGCGGCATGGTCGCCGACGAACCGGTGATCAAAGGCTTCAAACTGCGCCTGGAAACCCGCACCAGCCGTGTGACACGCCGCGACTACGACTTCGAAAAACCGCGCCTGCAAATGGAAGCGGCATACAAGCCAGAAGGCGAGAGCACCGAACCGGATCTGGAAGACTACGACTACCCCGGCCGCTTCATCGACCGCGCGCGCGGCAAATTCCTCAGCCAGCGCGCCCTCGAACGCCACCGCGCCGACTACCGTCAGGCCGAAGGCCGCAGCGACCAGACCCGCCTCGTCAGCGGCCACTTCCTGGAAATGTCCGACCACCCGCGCACCGAGTGGAACGACCTCTGGCTGCTCACCGAAATCGTCCACGAAGGCAAACAGCCGCAAGTCCTCGAAGAAGGCGTGACCAGCGACACCACCGACAACAAGGACGACTTCCACCAGGGCTATCGCAACACCTTCCTCGCCACCCCGTGGGACGTGTTCTACCGCCCGGCCCTCGAACACCCGAAACCCCGCGTCCTCGGCAGCCAGACCGCCCACGTCACCGGCCCCAAAGGCGAAGAAATCCACTGCGACCAGTACGGCCGCATCAAGGTGCAATTCCACTGGGACCGCGAAGGCCAGGCCGACGACAAAACCAGCTGCTGGCTGCGCGTCTCCAGCTCCTGGGCCGGCGACCGCTACGGCGCCATCAGCATCCCGCGCGTCGGCATGGAAGTCCTCGTCACCTTCCTCGAAGGCGACCCCGACCAACCACTGGTGACCGGCTGCCTGTACCACAAGGAAAACCCGGTGCCCTACGCCCTCCCGGCGAACAAAACCCGCAGCGTCTTCAAAACCCTCAGCTCACCGGGCGGCGGCGGCTACAACGAACTGCGCATCGAAGACAAAAAAGGCGCCGAGCAGATCTACATCCACGCCCAGCGCGATTGGGATGAAAACGTCGAGCACGACCAGAAGATTCGGGTCGGCAACGAACGCCACGACACCGTCGAGAAAAACACCTACACCGAGCTCAAGGCCGAAGAACACCGCACCACGGTGTCCGACCGCAAGGTTGAAACGCGAGTCGATGATCACCTGACAGTTGGGCAGAACCAGCACATCAAACTGGGCACCGCGCAACTGACCAGCGCTGGGAAAGAGATTCATCTCAAGGCTGGGGACAAGATTGTTATCGAGGCGGGAACTGAGCTGACCATTCTTGGCGGTGGCAGCTTTATCAAGCTCGATGGCGGCGGTGTGACGGTGGTTGGGCCGGTGGTGAAGATTAATGCTGGCGGGGCGCCTGGGAATGGGACCGGGATCGGGATCAAACCGCCGGTGCTGCCGGGGGCGGCGGATAAGGATAAGGCGGGGAGTTTGATGGATCAGGCGTTGTTGAATGCGCCAGAAGAGTCGAAACCCGAAATGGATTATCCGTTCTCGCTCTGAATTCAGCGCGAGAAGGATTGGAAGATTGTTTAAATATGGACCAAAACTATGTTGATTAGCCCCCCGTTTACTCCTGTAGCTGTCGCAAATGAACTTGATCAAGATTATCTAAGCCGAGCCATGATCGGTGGTGAGCCGGGAAACGGCGCTTTCCCTGTTAGTCATGATATGGGATGGCATGGTGGTATTCACCTGAAAGCCCCGCAAGTTGGTAGTGCGCATATATCGGTGCGCTCAATTGCAGACGGAGTTGTTGCTTATTTTCGGCAGCCAGAGCCAAAAACTAATGAATTAGATCACCCTCTTAATTATCGAGGAGGCTGGACCGATAGCGGATGTATAGTAATAAGGCACGAAACGGAAGTGGGAGAGGGGACACAAGCTAAGGTCGTTTTTTACTCAATCTATATGCATTTATCATCAATAACGCTCGTTGATATTTATCAAGGTTTACGAGTTTATAGAAAGGATGAGTTAGGGGTAGCTGGCAGCATATATGGTGCAGATCATAAAATTCATTTTGAAATAGTTTCAAGCCAGGAAAACGTGTCGCGACTAATTGGCAGAGCTAGCGAAAAACTATCTATTTTAGAGAATGGGCGCACGGATAGCCACTGGGGGGATACGCACTTTCATCTGCCTCCAGAAGCTATTTTCTATTCTGAGCCGCCTAGCGATCTCCGAAGTTCGCTCAATACATCTGCCATAATTCATCGTCCGACGGAGGCGTATTTTGTCAAAATGACCTACGATCAGGGTCAGTGCACTGTTACAACGTACGATGAGACAGGTCAGGTAAAAGGGGAACGTAGAGAAACTCAGGATTACGAGTATAAGCTGTATAAAACTGCCTCTACGATCTATCCTGATTGTCCAAGTGCAGGCTATGAGCTACTTAGATTTGGAAAAGTGTTTGGTCCAGATCAGCTTCAACCAACTGATTCTGCGCACTGGCGTCAAGTTGCGTATTCGGACGGAATTGGCTGGGTGAATTTGAACGGCCCCACCGTTACCTTTTATAGTGATGCAGATTTCCCACATTGGACGGGTTGGCGCTTGGTCGATGATGACGCTAATGGGGATGGGCGCTGTCAGTCGAATATTGTTATGGACTTATTGGGTATTACGGAAACACCATCAACGCAAGAACAGCGTGATTCCTGCAACTCTATAGTTACACGTCCGGAAAATCAGGAAAAGCTAAAAAAACTGATTTTTAAATTTCCCAGTGAATGGAAGAAAAGTGATTTCAACGGCAGATATGGTTGGTTGACAGAAGGGAGTAGTCCAATCATTGCCGAAGAGAGCTATCAAAAGCTAAAACTCCACTACGAAAAGCTAGCGTTTTGGGAAGATGCAGCTTTAGAGGGTATTGAATCAGAACATTGGCATTTTCATCCGAGATCTTTTATTGAAGCGTTTAGGAAGTGCGCTTGGTTTAGTTTGGAAGAGTTAGCTTACACGCTTCCGAAATATCATGATTATCGCCAAGTAGGCGCCAATTGGGTGGCAACAACTACTGGTAACCCGAATCTGTATCAGATCTCACATGCTTCTGCAATGGCTAGGCTTAATTCTTATTATGTAAGCTTAAATAAAGTTATGATGAAATATGGGATTACAACTATCTCACGTAGAACTCATTTTTTGGCGCAAGTGTTGTTGGAAACGGGGCGATGGAGAACTGTCGAGGAGATCGGCAAGGGTTATCCACATCCAAGTCTGCCTATGGCGCAGTATTATGCAGCCTTTTACGGGCGTGGAATAATGCAAATGACATGGGCTGGCACTTATGAGAAGTATGGTAATTATAGATCGGCGAGATCACTCCCTGCCATGCCTAATGGAGGCTACGCAGATCCTAGAGTCACGCCTTCATCTACTCACTATTGGAAGGATCCAACTTTGCGAAATGCTAGTAATCAGATTGTTGGAGTCGTTGGAGTACCGCAACGTTGGGCTCCGAGGTATGATCCGAACCTAATTGAAAGTGATCCTTACAATGCTTGTGATAGCGGAGGATTTTTCTGGGTTTCGACATTTATCAACCAGTCTGGCTCGATGAACATGAATAGACACTGCGACAAACCCTTTACTCCGGTAATTGTAGGTGCTGTTTCTTCAGTAGTTAACGGAGGTACCAATGGTTATCATGAAAGACAAGCTTTTGCACAATATATATTTCGATTCCTGAGTGAGTCTAACGATACAAGTCTTACTATGAATTTGAATACTCCGAGGCAGCACGTTATCGTGCAATTTGCTATGAGTCGTCCATCATGAAAAAAATAGGCACTTTGATTTTTTCATATATATTTTATAGCGCTTTAGTATATGGGGCTGCTGGAGTCAGTAGTCCAAATTTAGTGGATCTTCCTGAAGAGATACGGTTGAAGATCTCGGCGGAAAATGAAGTGCAACTCAAAGAAATTCATACGCTGCCTGATGGGACGGTTGGTTTTAATGGCGCATATGTAAGTGCAATTATTTTTGATGATAGTATAACAAACTGCTCTATATTTATATATTCTAATGGTAGTCTCTATGGGGCTTATGGCGGGGCCCCGTGTGAATTTATCGGGGCGGCTGAAATAGACTTGTCCGGCGGGCTGGACGGTCCGGATGTTTACTATAAAGTTAACGTTTTTTCTCCAAGTTTAGGTGCTTCTGTTAATGATTTGGTTGCGTTTTATTATGATTCCTCAAAGAAAAGTTTTTGTGAAAGCAGATTGTTATCTACATGGAAGTTTAACGGAAAAATCAATGCCCGCCCCAAGTTGAGTGATGGTATTTGTGGCTATGTTAATTAGGTTGCGAATCAAAGTTGTAGGATTTATTTTCCAATAAGATATGTAGGTGAAAAAGTTTCTGAGAATATTATTATTCTGTTTTCCAGTTCATGCCTATTGTGAGATTAAATCAGAGTCGCTCTGTTTTGTGTCTGTACCTGATGGGAAAATAAAATACGAGCTACGAACTTATTCTGATGATTCTACTGATTGGCGCGGAGGGTTTGTTAGATATAAACAATCAAAGCAGCCGATATCACTGGTCTTGAGCAATATTGAACGTGAGGTATTGGATCCTCAAGCAGCGGTGCAGTTGACGCGGACATGGTCCGAAGTGTTGGATGGTAAAATAACCGGTGAGTATGAAATGGTTAGTCAGGGTGGAATAATAGTTTCAATGGAATATAGAAAAACGAATGGTAAGGAGTACTCGTTCAGGTTTGATCCAACAGTCGACGCTTCCGAAGATGGCGGGTGTGATTGGAAATAATTTTCAGAAGCTTATGGAACAGATTTATTAATCTTGAAGGACAAGGGGCGGATTTATTTTTTAGTCCGTCCTACAGGCGCGTCTTACGTCTTCAAAGTCTGCTTCGCCCTCACCGCTATCAAATCTTCCAGATAGTCCAAAGCACACACCACCATGAGCTGCGCACCATCGGCAATTCGGCTAAGGGCCAGCGCTACGGAACGATTCGAGTCTTTGACGTCGTCCGTTAATTTGGCGGAAGGTGAAATGGGGACAGACCACGTTTTAGTAATGATCCGAAAAACGTGGTCTGTCCCCATTTCCGCTGATGGCGCAGGGCTCACAGATCGTCTCGATGTCTTACACAACGCAGTCCAACGGCAAGGAATTTGAAATGGGTACAGACCACGTTTTAATAATGATCCGAAAACGTGGTCTGTCCCCATTTTTTCCTTCATGTGGAGAAGCCGAAGTTAAAGCAGCTGTCAACAAACGTAAGGCATCCCTGAGCGCGAAGCATGGTATTTGAAGGCCTTGGCGAAAGAGGTATAGATTATGAACAGACGACAACAGTTTTTAAGCCAGGAACGGTTTGATAACTTCTTAAAAGTTAAGAAAGCTGATTTGGAATTCGCAAAAACAAATTTGTTTGAAGCAGACTCATCCGAACAGGAAAAGTCGCTCAGAGCCAGATATTTTCAAGAACAGACTCTTGATGAAATATTGATACGCTACACGTCTGGTGATGAGATTGAGAGTCTAGTGGTACTCTTGGAGTTACTGGTTAGCCAGTATCAAGAGGTTCAAGAGACACTGGCCATTAGTGAGGGTGTTTCTATAATAGCGCCGCTAAATTTAAGATTGCTTTGCGAATATGAGGAGTGTGTACAGGTAATAAGTTTATGTGTCTTGCTGCATAGAGTCGACCTTCTACGAGTTTTTGTTGAGCTGTTTGATAAAGCCGGTTGCGCTGGGGATGATACTTTTTATGAGGACTTGTTGAGCAAGGTCCTCCCTGGTCGTCATGACGTGGACGAGTGGTATCACGAAGCATACACGCCCCTCGTACATGTGATCTATGAAGAAGATGGGGAGGAGGCTTCAGAACTTTTAAAAGAATATTGTGATACCTGGTATACCTCTTTTGGGCAAGCCCCGTGGCACGATACCCACTTGATGGGTGATAGAGGTAGTTACGTAGGATATTGGGCTTTTGAGGCCGCTGCGGTTGCTTTTTTGTACGGTATTAATGATCGCGCCATCGAACACATGGTCTATCCGAAGGATTTGGTTGAATATGCCAGAAATTATGTGCCAATCAATTCCTCCAGTGTTTCTCGAATAGAGGCAGGGGAGGCCTGCAAAAAAACTGGATATTGGTTTACTCCTGCAAAATTAAACTCTAGACAGTATTTCAAGCAGGGCGAAATTATGCCGAAAATAGGTGAGTCGCAGTGGGGGGATACACTCTGGTACTGGTCGGGCGAATAACAAAGCATATTAATGTTTATGTAAAAGGGGACGGATTTATTTTTAGTCCGTCCCACGGGCATCTCTTATTTTTTCGCTTCCTGCCTCACCGCAAGCAATTCTTCCAGGTGATCCAGCGCACGCTCTACCATAAGCTGCGCACCATCGGCGATTCGGCTAAGGGCCAATGCCACCGAGCGGTTCGAGCCTTCGACATCGTCGGCTAATTTAGCGGCGATGGCGCTGATGGACAGCATGTCTTCGGAGGCGTTGGCCAAGAGGGCTTCCGGATCAATGCCGGTGGAGATGGTAAAGAGCCTGCCTTTGCGGCGTTTGGACGGTTTGTCGTTGGTGGGTGGGAAGTAGTGGGTGAAGGCGCGGTCGGCGGCTTCTTTGTCGAGCATTTCTGTGTCGAGGGATTGCTCGGCGGGGGTGCCAGTGTTGTCTGGCGGGTTGGGCGTTACTTTGAACATGGGTGTATCTCCGTCTGTACATGAGGAGCTACTACCATTCGCTTGCACGCAAATAAGGTGGCAGCTGTGCGCAGGTGTGCAAGACCGGGCAGACGGACCCGGCAGATCGCTCTCGAAAGAAGGATCTCCCACGCACAGCCGCCATACAGTCGGTAGCGAGAGCAGGGATATGCCCGATCAGCGACCAATGACGTTGCGCGTCGTCTTTTACCCGGACTTGCACGTCCGTGTCACCGTTTTTTGCGGTGACAAATCAAGGTTAGCGGTGAATGCAAGGGGTGGATAGTTCATGGATGGCTCGGCGTCTTGCGGGAAATGTCCGACGAACATGACATCCGTTTAGCCGAAGATCGAAAGATCGTAGGTTCTGTTTAAGCGCTTGCTCCAGAAAGTGGATGGGTCTTACAGCAGGGCAGCTGCGTCTGGTTTTGAAGGTTGAATGGGTCAAATTCAGATCGGATGAATTGCAGTTTTTTTTTATTTTTCCAAGGAAACCAGGGAATGAAGATTTTCAGATTCGGCGTCGTTTTTTTACTGTCCTTGCTATCGTCCCTCGCCCACGCGGAAGGCACGTTTATAGCGACCGTTCTTCAGGCGGACTTTTCCAAAGATCCGGAAATACGACTGCTCGTCAGGGTGATAGACATTGCAGCGGGGCCGGATTCGCCCTCTATGGCGCTTCGTAAGGAGTGTCTGGCGCGGGTGAAATCGTCTGACCGTCCCGGCCCGGATCCATGCTTTGCGATTGAAATAACCGAGAGCAAAAAGCAACGGGCCATCGTTCGGCAAACGCTGCTCAATGATCCTCAGCGTTCAACTGACCCGATCTATCTGGAGATTGTTTACCAGTCGGAAGTCAGTGCGAGCGATCCGACCAATCACTATGGGCGATCAGCCTGGCTGAAAATTGAAGAGAACGGTTTCTACAACTGGAACAACGAAACCAAGCAGGCATTGGCGGACGTTGAGTGGCCAACTGTGTCGAGTGGGGCGCTTGATCTGGTCGTGACGGATACCGATGCGCTGCTCAACCTGGTTTACCGGGAGCGCATGGAACGGTTGGACGAAAATGCACAGAAAGGGCTGAGAGAAACCCAAAGAGCCTGGATGAAGTTTCGCGATGCCGAGTGTCTGCCTGAGGCGAAATCGTATAAATCGGTTTTCGGTGAATGGTCAAATTCCTGCTTGATCCGCGCGACGATAGAGCGAGCGCGTCAATTGGCTATGGCTCCGGACAAGAACAAGCAGTGAATTAAAGCGTTTGATCATCCGGTAGATGGAGTAGGTAAGTCTTGAAAGGATTGTCGCTGTTTTCAGTTTTGTGTTTTTCATGTTGTGCATTTGCAGGCAACGTACAAGAGCCAATCGTCGATATATACAAAGCGGATGTCGCTCAAGTTTCCGGAAAACTGGTCCGTTACTACCAAACGTTCGATAGCCCCTGCGTCAATATTCAGATTCTCAAGCCTGGGGGAAGAGGGGCTACGAGTGACTCGATAGCATTCTGCGACATTGCAGGGAAGAGTTTTAACAACGGCTTCTCCGATGTCTCATTGGATAAGGCGACGTTTTCCGACACCGAATTGCAGCTGACCTTCAAGCTGATGTCGTTGGTTGGAGTGAATGAAACTACCGAATTATGCAAATTCCGCGTTGATGGTGAGCGTCTCGCTGAACCTGAATGTACGTCGCAGTAATGGTCGTGTATTGCACAGTCAGCCACGCCATCGGAGAGTCAAAGTGAAAGTCGTTTCCCTGTTGTTCCTGGCATTGACGTGGGCATTGTCCGCTAGCGCAGCGCCGGACGGTGTCAGTACAAGCCAAGCAATGCCCGCCGCCATGATCGCTGCGCTAACGAAAAAAAATCAAATGCCTACAGAGAGTTTTCGCTCTATTACAGATGGCGTCGTGAGCTGGAGCGGTGGAACGATAGCTGCCGTGGTAATCGAAGATCCGAATGGCATTTGCGCGATTTACAGGTACCAAGGAGGCCAGTTGGATCTGCCTTTTGATGGCGTGCCCTGTAAGTTTCAGGGGCCACCCTCGCTGATGTCGGATAGAAAAACTGCTATGCCCGATGTCGTGTTCGCTGTCGAGTTGTTCGTCCCCAACCGGGGCGGGATGGCCAATCACAAGGTCGCGTTTTATTACGATTCCGAGAAGAACGCTTATTGCGAGAGTCAGTCGCTTGCGAGTTGGTATCTGTCAGGGAATCGGGCGCTGGCTCCTGATCTTCAGGACGGCCAGTGTCTAGCAGGATCGGAATAGGCCAGTGCCCCGATCTCTCATAAGGAAATGAACATGAAAAAAGTACTACTTCTCTTGGGCAGCCTCCTGCCCCTGATGGCCCATGCAGAAGTCAGCACTGAATCACTTTGCTTCGAACTCTCCCAGGACAGCCCAGTAAAATTTGAGCTCCGCACTTACTACGATGGGGCCAGCAGATGGTCAGGTGGATTCGTCAAATACGCCAAGTCCAGCGTGCCCATTTCCATCGTGTTGACGGATTCCGAAAGTGAAATCCTCGACCCCGATGCCCCTTGGCAAAACACCAGAACCTGGTCTGAAGTCGTCTACGGCAAGGTCACGGGAACCTATGAATTAATGACTCAAGGCTCACAAATCGTCTCCATGTCGTACACCAAAAAGTCCAACGGCAAGGAATACAGCTTTCTGCTCAGTCCCGGCGTTGACTCCTCCCTGGAGTCCGGATGCAAGTGGGAATAGGGCAAGCACATGCAATTCAAAACTCTATTGGTATCACTGCTCGGCCTGCTGTGGACGATCCCGGTGTGGGCCGAAACAACCACGTTTAGTCCCACCAAAGGCATCGAAGCAACATTGGTCCTCGAAGGTTCCACGCTGAACGTCGCCGCTAAAAGCGCAACCCATAGCGGGTCGCAGATAATCGATTTTCAAGCGGAAAAACCACTGCATATTCAGATCGACGATTTCAATTTCGATGGCCTGAGGGACTTTTCCGTCTGGCAAATTGATGACGGTATGGGCACTTACAGCTACTTCAGAGTGTTCATCTATCAATCCAAGACAAATCGTTTCAAGGAGGCTCAGCCCAATTGCGGCGATGGTTTCATCAATCTGCGCGTCGACAAAAAGCGTAAGGCGTTGCTCAGCACTTATTGGGGCATGAACAGGCCAGAGCAATGCATCACCCGATTCACCATTCGCAAAACCTGAATGACTCAAGGAAGAACACGGTTGAAACGTTTTTTTGCGGTACCGAGTTGCGGTATGACAACACGCAGGCTAACCCAGTGGCTTTCCTTCGCATTGTTGAGCACCGGCCTTTGCACAAGCGCCTTTGCCTCTACTGAACAACAATGCCCGGCTAACAACTTCGCTGACTTCGTCAAAGTCTTTTCATCGGACTCGACGGTACAGAAAACATTTACCGCATCGTCGGTGAAGACAACTCACGTCGTGGCTGAGAACAACATACCCAAGGTCGTCGTGCGCAGCGTCAAGCATTTGCCCGCCGATGAATTCAGCATGCTGAGTGCGGAGAATGCTGCAGCGTCGAATCTGGCTATCGAGATTCCGTTTCTGAACAGGGTGGTGGTGCGTGATCAGCAAGGGGCCTTCTTGAAGATTTTCGTCTTCAAGCACAGCGACTGCTGGGTGCTGAACAGTGTTGAAGACTGGACTCTCGAAGCGGTGATGGATGACGTGGCTCGGACTGACCAACCCGCACCCGGTGAACGCGAACTGAAAAAAGGCGTGATGTTCGATCGGCTGGTCAACAAGGCATCTGGCGAATCCGGAGTCTCTTTGTACGCGGCAGCGCTGGACAGCTATGTGAACGGTGCCCGCAAAGGTTCGGCCCAAGCGGCGATAGCGGCTGCGGGAATTAGTCTTTCCGGGCAAGCACCACGATTGCCGAATGAGCAGATTCTGGAGCTTATGAATCAGGCATTTCAGAGCAATCCCGACGATGGCGTGGCTCTCTCCTTGTTTTACTGCGATGAGGGTGAGTACGGCGATGACAAGGCCTGCATCGATCCGCAAAAGTCGATGGCGACATTGGAAAGCGCCGCGCTACGAGGCTCTACCCACGCACTCCTGCGATTGGGTGAAGTCTACGAAACCGGCACTGTCGTCGCTGCTGATCTACCCCGCGCAATCGCCTGTTACCGCGAGGCCAGCAAGACCGAGCTTAAGTGGAGCCCTGCTGCGGTCGAGCGCTTGTTGGCCCGAGGCGTCGTCATGGACAGCTCAATTGAATGTATTGGCGCAGGTGGAACTCAGTGAATGTCGCCCGTTTGATGTTCTTTGCATTTGTGGCGATGTCAGTCTCGTCAGTCAGCTATGCCCAAGATGCAGATTGCGAGGCCGTGGCCGGGCAACGTGCCGAGTGCGCAGAAGAAGCGATGAAGGCTGCGGATCGCGTGCTTAATGACCGTTACCAAGCGCTGATTGATAGAGCAGGGTCTCGGTATATTTTTCAATACCAGTCTCGGCATGAAGAGCATAAGGCGTTTCTGGATCGACTGAAAAACTCCCAACGGACGTGGATAAAGCTGAGGGATTCGAACTGCAGGCTTGAGGGGTTTGAGAATGAATGGGACAAGCCATCCTATTCTGCAGACCTGAATAGGTGCACCGCGAAGATGAGTCTGGAGCGAGCCTTATATTTGGACGGCATCCTTCCGGCACATTGATGTTGTGCTGATTAATGTTTTTGCTTGGTTGGGTGGTGATATGGAAATGTATAAAAGGGCCATTCGATTGAGTGTGTCCCAATCTTCTTTCACCTGGGTGTTCGCGTGCTGCACGGCACTTCTATCACCGACAGTGTTTGCTCAACAATCCACCTGCGAGTTTCACGACGTCCAGTCAACGCTCGAGGTGGTCAGTTGTCTCAACGAGGGCGCCGTGGAAGTCCTGAAGCTGGCGCCACGCAATCATCCAACTTATGAAAGTGATATCGACCGCCTCCCTACATTTATCGTGCGGGGTGATGACCTCAACGAGGTCAAGAAAACGGTGGGAATGAGTGCTTTGTCGTCGCCCTACAACGTGCTCGTCAAGTTGCCGGATGCTGAGGAAATCATGTACTTCGATCAGTTGCCCGAATCAGCCACTAAAAAACTGGCAATGCCAGGCTGGGTACTGACTGATGCCCGAGATGTCGTGTATGAACGACAGGGTGGCGGGGAAGGTTTTGGACTTGTATGCAGTACCCACGAAAAAGCAAACGGCTCTCAATATGTAGTCGTCACGCAATGTAATGGCTTTTACGAAGAAGATATTGCCAGGTTGAAGAGTTTACTCGGCGTGATCGACGCTCACGCCGTGCGATAGCGGTTACTGAACGCGATCAATCGTTTGTCTTCGAGCGACTGATAGCCCGCGTTTTCCTTTAAACTCCCCACCCCCAAAGGAATGCGCTCAGGACACGGAATGCCAGCCCTCTCTTTCTCCCTTCGCCGCGCGTTGGTGCTGTGGTTATACGCCGCCGCGCTGGTGCATCTGCTCGCCGGTCTGACCCTGAGCTGGGCCGGTCATTCCGGTTTGCTTGACGGCTATTTGCACACCCTCGAACAGATTTTCTGGGGCGTCGACGCGGTGCCTGCCGCCGCCCGCGAACAGCAGGTCTGGTGGCTCGCGCTGTTCGGCGCGACGCTGCAAAGTTATTCGCTGTACATGCTCGCGCTGGTGCACATCGGCCATCGTCTGAAAGCGCCGATGGCCTGGGCCTTTTTGATGGCCGGCATCCTGCTCTGGGCGCCGCAGGACATGTTGCTCTCGGCACAAAAACAGGTCTGGTCGCACCTGTGGCTCGACGCTTTTGCGCTGCTCGTCCTGTTGCCACCGCTGATCTGGCTGTATCGCCATGACCGCCGAAATTCCCTTTCCGATACCGCAATGAGTGAGTCGTCCCATGCCTGATTTTTCGCTGCTGGATTGGGCGTTCACGTTGCTGATCGCGCAGGCTTGCCTCGGTGCGCTCGACACCCTGTATCACCACGAGCTGACCGTGGCGCTGCCGTATCGGCATAGTGCACGGCTGGAGTTGTCGATCCACGCGCTGCGTTCGTGTTTCTACGGCGTTCTGTTTCTCGGCATCGCGCACTTGCAGTTCGGCGGTGCCTGGGCGCTGGTGATTGCATTGTTGTTCGCCCTGGAAATCGGCCTGACGCTGTGGGACTTCGTGGTCGAGGATCGCAGCCGCAAACTGCCCGCCATTGAGCGCATCATGCACACCGTACTGGCGGTGAACGGCGGGGCGTTTTTTGCGTTGTACGGTGTGCAATTGGCGCAGTGGGCGAGTTTGCCGACCGGCCTGAGCGCTGTGGATTTCGGCTGGAAGGGCTGGGTGCTGACGCTGTTTGCCGTGGGCGTGACGGCGTCGGGGATTCGTGATGGTCTGGCGGCGTTGCGCATGCAGCGCGAAGGCAAGCCGTCCAACCCGTTTGCCGGCGGCGCTTTCAAACGTGTGCTGGTGACTGGCGGCACCGGGTTTATCGGTGAAACGCTGGTCAATCAATTGCTCGATGCCGGCCACACCGTCAGCGTGCTGGCGCGGGATCCGTTGAAAGCCGCGTATCTGTTCGACGGTCGTGCCCGCTGCGTGCGTTCGCTGAGCAAACTGGGCTACGAGGAAACCTTCGACGTGGTGATCAACCTGGCCGGCGCTCCGGTCGCCGGGCCGCGCTGGAGCCCCAAGCGCCAGGCGCAACTGATCGCCAGTCGCGTCAACACCACCGACGCGCTGATGACCTGGCTGAAAAACGCTCGGCACAAACCGGCGTTGTGGGTGCAGGCCTCGGCCATCGGGTTCTACGGCGTGCGCGATGCCAGCGAAAGCCTCGACGAACAGGCGAGAAAGGGCGACGGTTTCATGGCCGAACTATGTGCGCGCTGGGAAGCCGCCGCGCAACCGGCGACTGAATTTGGCGTGCGTCAGGTAGTGCTGCGCCTCGGCGTGGTGTTCGGTCCGGGCGGTGCGTTGTTGCCGTTGCTGATTCCGTTTCGCCTGGGCTTCGGCGGGCGCATGGGCGATGGTCAGCAGATCATGAGCTGGGTGCACCGCGACGATGTGATTCAGGTGATCGCTCGATCCTTCCACGATGAAAACCTGCGCGGCACCTACAACATGGTCGCCCCGGAAACGGTCAGTCAGGCAGCGTTCGCCGAGAACGTCGGCAAGGTCCTCAAGCGTCCGGTGTGGTTCCACATTCCCGCCGCGCCAGTGCGCGCTTTAGCCGGGGAAATGGCTCAGTTGTTCTTCGACGGGCAGCGTGTGGTGCCGCAGCGTTTGAGCGAGGCCGGATACACCTTTCGTTATCCGACCCTCGACGCCGCTCTGCGCGATCTGGCCTGAGGACCGCCCATGAGCAAGCCCTTGATGTACCTGCTGGCCGGCAACGGCAGCGCCGCCGATTGGTGGGACGACGCGCTGCCGCACTTTCAGCGCTACGAAGTGGTGCCGCTGGAATTGCCCGGTTTCGGTGCCAACCCGCAGCCACCCTGCGAGGATCTCGCGGACTACGCGCAGACCTTGCTTAAGATGACGCAAAAGGGCAGCGCGATCATGGCGGTCGGGGTTAATGCGTTGCTGGTGCTGCATGCGCTGCAACGTCGGCCGGGGCATTTTTCGCGCAGTGTTCTGTTGGCGCCGGTAGGGGCGTTTTTGTGGCAGCGGCGGTTGCCGGCGCTGATGTCGCCGCTGCCGATTCGCAAGACCATTCACTGGCTGCTGTCGAACAAACCGACACTGTTCGCTCGCAAGTTTTCCAATCAGACCTGGACGCCCGCGCAGTACCAGCGCATGGGCGCCGGTTATGCGCGTTGCCGGGCATTTGTGCCGCATTGGGATCTGGTGCGGGCGGACACCGCGCTGCCGTTGCTGGAGTGGATCACCGATCCGGTCGAACTGGTTTGGGGCGATCAGGACAACGTGCTCGGCTTCGAGCAAGCGGCGGCGTGGTCAGCGATTCTGGCTCGCGCCGATCTGACCATCAGCCTCAAACCCGGCTGGGGTCATTACCCGTGGATCGATTCGCCGGCCGAATTTGCCGCGTGGCTGGAGTCCGGCGAGCGCGGATTTGTTGCGCACACCAAGGGCGGTCGGTTGCGCCTCGCTGAACTAGCCCGGCAACCGGTGCCGGCGGCGCTGACCCTCAACGATTGCGATGATCCGCGTCTGTCTGCGTTTCTCGCCGCGCAACCCGACGTGACCTGGGCGGTGCGCTCCTCCAGTTATGGCGAAGATCAGGCCGACTCGGCGAATGCCGGCCTGAGCACCACTTATCTGCGTGTGCCGCGCGCCAATGTGCCGATGCGCATCGCCGAATTGACTGCCGAAGGCGTCGAGGAAGTGGTGGTGCAGCGCTTCATCACGCCGCAGGTTTCCGGCATTGCGTTTGTCCGGCATCTGTCGGTGGAGCTGGAATGGGTTGAAGGGCATCTGGAGTCGCTGGCCGACGGTCACGTCAGCCCTGAGCGGGCGACGCTGTCGCGGCTCGGTGATGCCTGGCGCAGCGGCACGTTCACCACGTCCCACGGTTTGACCGAAGCGCTGCTGTGGCAGTTTCTGCAAGACGTGTTGCGCGTTTTTCACTACGTGCCCGGCGATGTCGAATGGGCCTGGGACGGCGCGCAATTGTGGCTGCTGCAATACCGGCCGATCAGTGACTACGGCTGGCGTCGGCACCTGACTGCCGCCAATATCGCCGAGATCCTGCCGCCGCAACCGAGCGTTTTTGTCGAGTACGCCCAGCGCCGGGCGGCGGCGAGCATTCCGGCGATCATGGCGCGTTGGGATGCGCGGGTGTTGCAGGACAACGAGCCGTTCACCGCAGTGTTCGGCGGCGCGTCCTACATCAACAATGATCTGTTTCTCGCCCGACTCGCCGACTGGGGCATCAGCGCCAGCAACTACGCCGGCGAAGTCGGCGGCGCGACCCCGCATTTGCCGTGGCAGCCGCTGAAAATGCTGCGTTCGTTGCCGCTGTTCCTGCGCATGCAGCGCATCGCTCGCGAGCATCTGCCGAGCCTTGAACGCGGCTTGCAACGCTTCGATCAAGAGCTGGCCGAACTCGTCGCCGAAGGGGCCGATGGCCAACAACTGGCAGACTGGTTCACCCGGTTTTACGTGTTCGTCGTGCAAGGCAATCTGTGCATCGCCACGGCGCTGGCCAGCAGCGGTGGTGATTGGCTCGGGCGCCCGCCGACCGCTTACGACAACCTTGAAAACAGCCCGCATCGATTGCCTTGGGAGACCGATCCCGGCACCCCTCGGCCGGCGCCGAGCGAACTGCCGCTCCAGCTATTTCCGCAATGGTCAGGGCTGATCCGCCTCGCGCATTCGACCGGCCTGCCGGGCCTGCGCGGTTATTACCTGCAAGTGCGCGAGTGGTACCGCGACAACCTGATGCGCATCTTCTTCCGCCTGCACCACGCCATGCCGTTGGCGGATCGCGAGCATTGGTTCGCACCGCATCCGGACATTCGCAGTCGTGACGGCAGCTTCTGGCAGGACGGTCGCGAAGGTGCCGAGCAGGCCACCGGATTCATGATTTATCCGGGTCAGGTGCGGGGCGTTCTCGGGGAAGACATCTTGCTGGAGGACACCCTCGATCCGGGGCGTCATGCGCACTATCAAGCGGCGCGGGCGGTGATTGCGCGGATGGGCGGGCGGCTCTCCCATGGCTCGACGTTGTTGCGGGAGTTGCGCAAGCCGTCGGCGGTGATGCCGCAGGTTGATCCGGCGTGGGTGGGCTGTGAGGTGTTGTATCGGGATGGTGAGCTGCAATTGATCAATGCGAAGGATGCGCAGTGAAGCCTCGATATTTCCATGGATTACTGGCGTGTTTGTTCATGCTTGCTCAAATGGGCCATGCCGCTGAGACCGTGATGGTCGGCAATACGACAGGCCAGTCGCGGGTCGCTCAGGGGCCGGCGGACGTTGGCGTCGATATGGGGGCGTGCCGGTTTTCCATGCCGCTCTTGCAAGACCAATGGCTGCAATTCAACGCCCCCGATCTGATATTCATCGCCTCCCAACAACGGCCCGATCCCTCCAGCGCACCGCACTTGTGGCAAGCGCCGACATCCAGCGGTTATGAATGGAATTTTGAAACGTCGGCCAATTGGACTCAGCCATGGTTCGGGATGATGTGTGAAAACCTCGGCAGCTTTTCCTCCCTGACGACGCAGCCGCCAGCGGATGACACGATCGAACTGCAACTGCTGCGCGAGGCCAATGACCGCAAGTGCCCGGCGACCTTGACCGAAAACGGCTGGCGGCCAACAGCGCTGGCGGGTGATCCGCAAACCTATGCGTTTGAGTCACTGGAGGGGGCGAAGTCGTCGGGGTTCATCATCGGCTACCACCCACCGCATCAGCCCCAATTCAGCCGTATCGCCTTCTGCCTGATGCAAGGTGAGCAGGTGCTGATCGGCGCTGCCGAATCAGGCTCGGCCACGCCGTTGTCAATTAACGCCGCAGGCTTCGAACAGATCAAGTCAGCGGTGCGCGGCATTGCCTTCGAATGAACATCCCGACGATACGTCGCACAGATGGAGTTACAGCGTGAAAGGATTTTTGGTTCTACTCGGCAGCTTGCTGCTGGCGGTCTCATCCATGGCTTTCGCCGCCGACCCGGATTTCAAGGATTACACCGTCACCCCGGTCTTCACCGGCACTCACCCTGCGCTGGTGCCGCAGGAAAACAGCAGCCCGGTGATGGATCAGGCACGCGCCCAGGCGCTGAAAGGCAAGGTCAACTTCGCCGGCCATTACATCGTGCACCAGTTTGGTTGTGGCGGCGGTGCCATCTGCGCCGAAGTGCTTGATGCGCGCACCGGAGAAGTCGTCGGCGGGCTGCCGAATGCCTACGACGGCAGCACCTTCGCCATGGCGTACCAACCCGACAGCCGCTTGATCTTCATCACCGGGATTGCCCTCGATGGTGAAGTAGACGCTCAGGGCAATTCGCTGGAGAGCGTTAACCGCGACCGTTACTACGAGTTTGTGAACAACGAGTTTCGATTGCTGACGATGACCGACACGGACTCGCCGCCGTTTGAATAAGGATGATGGGATGAACCGTTTTTTCATTCGGTACGTACTGAGCGTGCTGCTGCTTTTGCCTTTCGCCCTGCCGGCGAGTGCCAGTGAAGGGAGTTGCTACGGCCACCTCACTGAACTGGTCAGGAGCAGCGATTTCCCGTTTCAGTATGTCGGCAAGGACAAGGTCAATCTGCTGATTGATGAGGACGATGGAGAAATGGTGCGCGCCCAATTGTTCTTCGACACCAACGGCACCGGGACCATTGGCTGGGTCAAATACACCCCGGCGACACGCGTGTTGCTCAACACCTCGGCGGAACTGGACGAACCGGTGGCGTTGTCCTTCGACGCCAGGTTCGCCGATGGCTACGCAAAATGCCTGACGGAAAAACAGGCCGGCTAACGGCGACAGGGAATTCTCGATGAATCAGTTTTATCTCGCGGGCAGCCTGGGGTTGCTGCTCTCTGCGCCTGCGTTTGCAGCGCCGGCGGATGCTTACACCCAGCGCGATGTCATGCAGTGCGGCGGGGTTGAAGTGGTGTTGGTGTCGTCCTGCCGATCGGTGACGGTGGATGATGCAGAAACCCACCTCATCCCGGTCTGCTCAGACCAAGCGATCAACATCGGCGGCAAGGTGCTGCGGCGTGATGTCGGCAAGGTTTCGCAACTCACTTCCGACGGTGCGAAAACGAAGATGTTGAGCAACGTGGTGGTGGCGATGGATTGCGTGACGGGCAGCAAGGGCAGCCTTGTTTCAATCGGAGGCTACGGCGGTTGCGGTGCCTGCCCGGAGTGGCACGGTTATTACTCGACAGCCGGGCGACTGGAGCAATACAGCTTCGATAACACCCAGCGCTCGTTTGGCTCGAAGGGGTCATGGGAGGAGCTGATTGAGGCGTATGGGGTTAGCAAAAGACAGCTGCAATCGCCAAGCCCGGCGGTGAAAAGGATTGAATATGGTCAGCCTTAAGTGGGTGTTGCTTGGCAGTCTGTTTGCAACCGCCGCCTGCGCTTTTGCCGAAGACGAAGATCCGCCAATTGTCGGTATCGGCGGGCACACGGTTACGTTTCGAGCGACAAAGTGGACGATGCCCGGCGTTGAGTCGGCGACCGCATGGTTCACCGCCAACGGCAAAACTTTCCCGCTCTTCAGCGCCGACGTTGGCGCGGATGCACACACCGATTGGCTCAGCCCTGACAAGAAAACCTTGTTGCTCGACCCGGTGATGTTCGGCATGTTGTCGCTCGAAAACGGTGAAGAAAAACTGGAGTCGCAACAGCATTGCGATGTGATTTCGATGGAGACCGGCTGCGTGCTGGCTGAGCGTTCTCCTCGTTTTTGTCTCGGCAAATGGGTCGGTAATCAGTGGTTTTCGGAGGATGGCGAAGTCCTCACGCCCACTCTGGAAACGCAGTCCCCCAAGGACTGGTTGAAATATATCTCGACGATCAAAGCTGCACAGTCCCGGGCTGACTCCATCGAAGGCAGCCTGGACTTTTTAAGTCCCGAATCCTACATGGCATGCCATCCCCCGGCGCAAAACGTTCAGGCCTACAACGACCTGGGTTTTTACCTCGCCGAGGGCGGTAAAGATGAACTGGCGCTGAAGTTTTATCGCGGCGTAGAGGCGGTCGGCAAACGCACAGTGTTGATGCTGAACATGGCCGATTCACTGTGGCGACTTGATCGAAAAGACGAAGCGCAGCGCTATTACCGCGAGTACGGCGAAGCGATGGCAGCCGCTGGCAAGACACAAAAAATTCCGCAACGCGTCGTTGAGCGAACTGCACATCAGGGATTGAAAAATTGAACAGGATTATCCGCTTTATTGCGTTACTCCTCGGGATGTTGTGCGCGTCGATTGCATACGCTGAGGGTGAGTGCAAAGTCATCAGCTCTAGCTTGGAGTTTAATCAATGCGTGGCGGTCGAACTCAAGCGAGCCGACGCCAAGCTCAATGCCAGCTACAAAAAACTGATGGCGAGGTTTGAGATTCAGCAAAGACGTGACCCTGAACAGGGCAAGGCTTTCATGGCCATCGCTAGGGAGTCACAGCGTGCGTGGATCAAGTTGCGAGATACCACATGCCCGCTCGAAGCCACGGATATCGACCCTGATACAGCGCTTCACTCCACAATAGTCGATAGCTGCATCACCAGAATGAGCCTGGAACGCACGGCATATCTGGACGGGATCGTGGCAGATGGCTCGGGTGATGTAGTTGATATGAACAAGGTATCGAGATCCGGCGCGAAGCGTTACCAAGACGTAGTGGCACGCTATCTCTATTCGTTCGACAACCCATGCCTGACGGTACAGATTCTCGCGCCTGACGGTGGTTGGCGAGTATTGTCATCTGCGCAGTTCTGCAGTTTTGACGGCAAGTCATTCCAGTCCGGTTACGCCGATGCTGGATTTGAGAAGCCTGTATTTGCAGATGACGGTCTGCACCTGACGTTAAGCACTACGGAGCTTCGCGCGCCCGGTGAGAAGCGTCGTGCCTGTGTGATTCCGATCAAGAACGCGCAAATCAAAGAGCTGAAATGTGGCGCACCTGAATCATCGTGATGCCCCTCGAGCTAGTTATTAAAGACTGATCAATTCGTCGATCAACAAGGAAGTAATGGAAGTGACCAGATTTTCCAGTTGTGTGTGCTTGCTCGCATCGAGCATCGGTCTTACCGCGCAACCGGCAACGGCGGATGACTTGCAAACCATCAAGCAAATGCATCCGCCGGTGGTGGCATCGGTGGGCGAACAGAAGATCACCGTGCTGTTCTTGAAGAACACACTCAAAGGTCAGACGACAGGTGCCTATGTTCCCGGTGGTGAGGTTTTTTTCACGACGATGAGTGCTACGAAGCCAGAGCTCTCGTTTGTGGCGCCGCTGGTGGGTGATGAAGTCGCATCGGTGTTTTTTTTCGAACGCAAATTCCCTGAGCAAGCGGGGAAGTCCCTGTACGTGCTCATGAGGCGAAAAGAGTCAAACGCTGGTTTCGAAGGCTACACCTATTGGACGCTGGAATTGCCACTCATCAAGCAGGGCGAGCAGTTGTCGTTGCGGTTTTTTCGCGGTGATCCACCAGACCCCGAACTGCAGGATTGCCGAGACGGCCGAGACCTTGAAAACGGCGTCGATGTTGTGTGTGCCTACAAGGATGCGGCGAGTATCAAAAAGCGCCTGGCAGACCTCGATGCAAAGATCATTGCTGATTCAAAGCTTCAACAGGACCTGCGCCAGAAGTCGCCCAAAACTAACGGCGACGTGACCAGTGTTGCTTGTCCTTCACCCGAGTTTTCAGCGTTCCTCGCAGCCTTCTCCGAGCGCGCTGACGTGCAAAAAGCTTTCGTCCAGCAACCGCTGAAAATGGTTACGACTGTGGCCGGTGATCCTGAGCCTGAGATGGAAAAGCGCAGCCTCAGCGGTGATGGGCTCAAGTTTCCAATCATCCCGGATCTTGCCAAGCGAGACGCCCAGGGCCTGACATTGACCGTCAAGGAAGAGCAGGGAGATCGCGCCGTCGCCATCCTGCAGAAACCGGATACCGACTATGTATTCGAATATCGGTTTGTCCGTGGACAGTGCTGGCGGTTGGAAGAAGTAATGGATTATTCGCTTTAGATTGGCGGCATGTGCTGGCGGGGCCGCGTTGGCGTTTTCAGAGAATGAGATAAGACGGATTTGTGAAGAGATTATTTTTGATGC
Organism: Pseudomonas sp. Seg1; assembly: GCF_018326005.1. Lineage (NCBI taxonomy): Bacteria > Pseudomonadati > Pseudomonadota > Gammaproteobacteria > Pseudomonadales > Pseudomonadaceae > Pseudomonas > Pseudomonas sp. Seg1. The sequence continues at coordinate 6,409,378 of NZ_AP021903.1, read as the reverse complement.
TGTTGTTTGTGTTGCCGCTGACGGCCCACAGTGAAGTCACCACCGAAGTTTTTTGTTTTCGTTCGCAGGAAGGCAAAAATATCAATTTTGAATTCAGAACCTATTTCGACTCTGCTGCAAAATGGAGCGGTGCGGGCGTCAAGTACAGCAAGTCGAAGCAGGCTATCGGCCTCGTTCATCGCAATACTGAACAAGAAGAATTGGTATATGGACGTCCGTATCAGTACACGACTACTTGGGTAGAAGTGGTTGATGGTGCGCTGACGGGTGAGTATCAGATGGTCACTCAGGGTGGTCGTGTTGATTCGATGACGTATACGAACTACAAGTCTGAAAAAAAGTATTCGTTCAGGCACGATTTCAATATGGATGCTTCACCTGAGACAGCCTGTCAGTGGTGAGCCTTGGTTCATCAAAAAGGGGACTTAACGTCCCCTTTTTTTCATCCGAAAATCCCGTTACGGCTTGGCCTTCACACTCCGCACTTCAATGTGGTCGAGCATGCCTTCCACCATCAATCGCACCCCGTCCGCCATTCTGCTCAAGGCCAGTGCTACCGAGCGGCGGGAGCCGTGGAGGTCGTCGGCGAGGTCGCAGGCTATGACGCTGATGGACAGCAGGTCTTCGGAGGCGTTGGCCATGAGGGCTTCGGCGTCGGTGCCGGGGGAGAGGCTGAAGAGGCCGCCCTGGCGTTTGGGACGGGGTTCGGCGGCGGGTTTGAAATGGTGGTCGAGGGCGCGTTCGGCGGCTTCGTGGAATTTCTTGGAGTCAGGAGATTCGTAGGGAGAGGTTGAATCAGCGTCGAATGTGTCATCAGTCATGGGTGTAAATCCTGAGCAGTTAATTGATTTTCCCCGAATACGGACTTGCACATCCGGTCGCCGATTTTGCGGCGACACACAAAGCTTATCGATTGCCCACCCATGCGCCTAGTTCATGAACAGCCCGGCTGCTTGCAGGAAATTTCCCATAGGTTTGCGGGGTAGAAGATCAGAAGATCAGAAGATCAGAAGATCAGAAGATCAGAAGATCAGAAGATCAGAAGATCAGAAGATCAGAAGATCGAAGCCTTCGACAGCTCCTACAGAAATGTGTGTAGGCGCGTGTAGGGAAGTGTGACTTGGTAGTCATCGTGCTAGAAAACAGCGGCATCCTCTTCCAACGTTAGCCAATAGTGGCGTTATCGCTTGAAGCCGCTACACTGCCCCGGCCGTTCATTTTCCTTTTGAGGCTGTGCGCATGAAATTTCGTTTTCTTCTGTGGATGCTGGGTCTGCTGATGGGTAAGGCCAGCCGGACAAATCCTGCGTTCCAGCAGCAGTTGGGTGACAAGGAACTGGTGTTCCAGCTACAGACGCTGGATGGGAAAGTGGCGCGGCATTTCCTGGTGAAGAATCAGCGCATCACCAGCAAGTCTGGCGTGGTGGCGGAGCCGGCGTTTGCGATTGCCTTTAAAGATGCCGCTTATGGCTTTGCCACGATGCAGGCGAAGAACAAGCAACTGGCGTTTATGCAGGGGATTCAGGACAAGTCGATCCAGATCAAGGGCAACCCGGCGCTGGTGATGTGGTTTCAGGGGTTGATGAAGTATTTGAAGCCGAGGAAGGCCAAGCCTAAGGCTTGAAGCGACATTTTTTAAAAAGCAGTGAGTAATTGATTCGGCTCGATAAGTCAGTCAATTGGCGCGTAATACCACGAGCACCTGTCAGAAGTGACAGGTGTTTTTGTTTGAATGTTGAGGCTTCATAGGGGCGTCCAGCAGTAAAGGGACTTATCCGGATTGGAGATTTATCAACATGACCGTACAAGCAGGCGAGTTTGATACAACATTCGCCAATGACGGCAAACTCGATTGGGAGTTTCCTGAGTTTGTCAGCATTACTCCGCAAGTTGTTCTTCCTTTGCCTGACGGTCGGCTGCTCGTCGTGGCAAATGAGTCAGGTATGTCCCCTGCCTTCGTAGTCGCAAGGCTTACTGAGAAGGGGCAGCTTGATGTTGGCACCGGGTTTGGCGAAAACCAGCAAGGTTTTGCGCGGATTTCGACAGGGGAAAAACTGCTATTAGGGAGATTGGGCGCAAGCTTGCTGAGTAATGGTGGGATGCTGATTACGGTCGATTACACGTCGCGGCAGCCGAGTTATGAAAGTGGTTTCGTTGCCATCCAGTTGCTGCCGGACGGTCGACTCAATGATGAGTTTGGTGAAGACGGTGTGGTTACGTTCCCGGACGGTTCAATACCCGTAACACTAAGTCGAGCGGCCACGGTTGCACGCGCACGCCAAAATTTATCTCGAAATATTAAGCCTGCTGTTCAGAGCACCGCCAATTCTGGAGCGTCCGGTATCGAGTTGTCAGGCGGCAAAATAGCGCTGGTCTCATTTGGCTTTGATCCTGCTGCGCAGCAAACCAAAGGCTTGGTCATGCGACTCAATCCTGATGGTACTTTTGACGACACCTTCAACAAAATCGGTTCGGCCAATGTTGAATTGGCTGAGTTGGGTCCGGCAGGAAATAATGCTGCCCGTGGAGTGGCTGTTCAACCAGACGGTAGCTTGGTGGTGTATGGCGACTTTCATGATGAAGGCACCTTCGGTACGTATGCCGTGCGCTTCACAAAGGATGGAATGCGGGACGATAAGTTCAGGACAACCATTATGTCCTCTGATCGGCTGCCGATTTTCAACGATATGGCCGTGAGGAAAAAGGACGGAATCATTGCTCTGATAGGAGGCCAGCGCGGTGACGGCTTCATGAGTGGTGAAGGCGTGATTGTCGTACTCAGTGCGGATGGGTCACCTCACCCTATGTTCAACAATGGCCAACCGTTATGTACCAAAGTCGTGCCTGAGACTGGCCAAAATTGGTCGAGCTGCGCCTTTGGCGAGGTGGATGAAAGCAAGTTGATTGTCGCCGGCACCAGTGGTGGGGTGTTTGCTACTGATGAGACGCACGCCGTCTGTGCACGTTATCGCCTTACCGGCGAGCTCGATTCGACGTTCAACGGCAGTGGGTGGGTATCTTTTGATCAGGAGGAGAAACTGGAAATTAGTTTAGATCTGCACGTCACCGCGCAAAATAAAATCGTCATCTGCGGTGAGTATTGGAAAGACCGGTTGAGTTTTGCTACAAGCGGATGGATAGCACGCTTCATTGCCTGATCAATAAACAACGCTCTGATGGCCCGCTCTCACGAATAAAAATGATCTCGTGAGAGCGGGTTGTTTATGCCTGGCTGAACTGCGAAGCCAGTTCGCGCAGCAGGACTTCGGCTTCGAGGACTTTGCTGACAACGTCGTTGGCCTTCTCGCGGGTCAGACCCACACGCTCCAGCAGGGCGTCGGGGATGTCTTCATCCGGGCCGGAACCGATGCCACGGCTGCGCAGCAGGCGCACGGCCAGACACACGAGGTTCGGATACTCGGCGTAGGCGCCGTCGTAGCTTGGGTCGTGCTGGAAGCGCAGGGCGGTGGCCAGTTCGTCCGGCATGTCCCAGTAGCGCATCAGCCACGAGCCGATCTGTTCGCGGCTGATACCGAGCAGGTGTTGCTCGATGTAGCTGTGGCACAGGTGCGGGTTGACCTCCAGGTGGCGGCAGATCAGCGAGAAGTGTGGCGGAAAGACGTGGGCCAGCAGCAGGTAACCGAAGTTGTGCAGCAGACCGGCGAGGTAGGTCAGGCCGGCCTCCGGACGCTGGGCGCGTGGCATGGCGCGGGTCAGGCCTTCGATGACGGCGGCGGTGTAGATCGACTGCTGCCAGTACGGCGTGGTGTGTTGCGGGTGGTCTTTGGGCAGGCTCAGGGTCTTGCCGAGGGCCAGGCCCAGCGCCAGGTTGATCACCAGATCGAAGCCGAGTACGCGAACGATCGCGTCTTCCACCGAACGAATCTTGCCCGGCGAGGCGTAGTACGGCGACGCCGCCCAGCTCACCACTTGCGCGGCCAGCGCCGGGTCGGTTTCGACCACGCCGGTGATGTCGTCGATGGTGGCGTTGGGGTCGACGCGCAACTTGATGATTTTCTGCGCGGTTTCGGCCAGTGGCGGAATCTCGATGGTCGCTTCCAGACGCTGTTGGATACGCCGCGCGGTGAACGCTTGCACGGCCTGGGTGATTTCCTCGCGGTCATCGTCCGGGCGGTCGAGGTTGGGGCGGATGCTGCTCAGGGCTTCGCCGAAGTTGGCGGCGCTGGCCTTGGTCAGCATGGTCTTGAAGTCTTCGCTGGCGATTTCCAGCAGCAGGCCCGGCTCGCCGGAGTTGATCAGCAACTTCGGTTCGCGCAGCAGGCTTTCTTCATAGAGGCACGGCGAACTGGTCAGCGCCGGCAGGCCCGGCAGCAGGCTCAGGCTGTGTTTGCCGAGCATCTTTTCCAGGCGCTCGGTCGAGACGGCGGTCAGGCGACGGCCCGTCAGTTCAGCGAGGCGATTGAGATCCAGCAACTGGCTCTGTGGAAACAGCACCATCAGGGCGCCAACGGCGTCGTCCAGCAACACGGCTTGCACTTTGCGCGAGGCATTGAGGCCGTGGTGCTCGAGCACTTCTTCGTAGGCAACGCCCAGCTTGTTGAGCAGCAGCCGAATGACAGACGGAGCGTGCGGAGATTCGGGGGCGAGAGCAGCTTCGGTCATGGTCTGTATCCGTTTTTGAAACAATGGCAGGAGTATAACCAGCTCTGTCGGAAGGATCTTTCAGAAACTGCGACGGTGCTCACACTTGGCCGTATTGCTGCCCGTGGCGCAGCCAACGGTCGAGCAATGGGCTGACGTGGGTCGGCCAGCGTTCCAGCAAGGCCTGCGCAGCATCGCGCACGGCGGGCAGCAGGTCGGCGTCGCGCATCAGGTCGGCGACCTTGAATTGCAGCAGGCCGGTCTGGCGGGTGCCGAGCATTTCGCCGGGGCCGCGCAGTTCGAGGTCTTTTTCGGCGATGACGAAACCGTCGTTGGTCTCGCGCATGATGCCCAGACGCTGACGACCGATCTGCGACAGCGGCGGATGGTAGAGCAGCACGCAATGGCTGACCGCGCTGCCCCGGCCAACGCGGCCGCGCAATTGGTGCAACTGCGCGAGGCCAAGGCGTTCAGGGTTTTCGATGATCATCAGGCTGGCGTTGGGCACATCGACGCCGACTTCGATCACCGTGGTGGCGACCAGCAGTTGCAGGTTGCCGGCCTTGAATTCGGCCATCACCGCAGCTTTCTCGGCGGGCTTCATGCGCCCGTGAATCAACCCGACTTTCAACTCGCCGAGGGCGAGGGTGAGGTCTTCAAACGTGGTTTCGGCAGCCTGACAGGTCAGCTCTTCCGACTCTTCGATCAGCGTGCACACCCAATAGGCCTGACGGCCCTCGGCGCAGGCACTGCGCACGCGTTCGATGACTTCGACGCGGCGGGTGTCGGTGACCAGCACAGTGTTGACCGGGGTTCGACCGGGCGGCAGTTCATCGAGGATCGAAGTGTCGAGGTCGGCGTAGGCGCTCATCGCCAGCGTGCGTGGAATCGGCGTGGCGGTCATGATCAGTTGATGCGGGCACATGCGCCCGCCGACACCTTTCTGCCGCAGCGCCAGGCGTTGCTGGACGCCGAAGCGGTGTTGTTCGTCGATGATCACCAGTGCGAGATTTTTGAACTGTACTTCGTCCTGGAACAGCGCGTGAGTGCCGACCACCATCGGCGTGCCGCTGGCGATCTGCTCCAGCGCGGCGACGCGGTTCTTGCCCTTGAGCTTGCCGGCCAGCCACGCGACATCTATGCCCAGCGGTTCGAGCCAGCGCTTGAAGGTGATGAAGTGTTGTTCGGCGAGAATCTCGGTCGGTGCCATCAGCGCGACTTGATAGCCGGCCTCCAGCGCTTGCAGCGCGGCGAGGGCGGCGACCACGGTTTTGCCCGCGCCAACGTCGCCCTGAATCAGCCGCAGCATCGGTTCGTGCTGACTGAGGTCGTAGGCGATTTCGTTGCCGACACGCTGTTGCGCACCGGTCGGATTGAAGCCGAGGTTGGCCAGATATTTCGGTGGCAGCTTTTTCGCTTTCGGCATGGCCGGCGCGCGCAGTGAACGCATGCTCTCGCGCAGGCGCTGCTGCGACAGTTGGTGGGTCAGCAGCTCTTCGAAGGCGAGGCGATGTTGCGCCCAGTGATGACCGAGGGCGAGTTCGTCGACATCGGCATCGGCGGGCGGGTTGTGCAGGTAGCGGATCGCATCGGCCAGCGGCGCCAGTTGATAGTCGCGGGCCAGTTCGGTCGGCAACCAGTCGGGCAGGGTGTCAGGCTTGAGCAACGTCAGCGTTTGCATGCACAGCTGGCGCAGACGCGCCTGTGTCAGGCCTTCGGTGAGCGGGTAAACCGGGGTCAGGGTTTCATCCACCGGCGGCGGTTCGTCGCCAGTGATGGCGCGATATTCCGGGTGGTAGATTTCCAGTCCTGACGCGCCGGGACGGGCTTCGCCGTAGCAGCGAATCCGCGTGCCGCGCTTGAGGCCTTCTTTTTGCGCGTTGCTGAAGTGGTAGAAGCGCAGGCTGAGGCCGCCGGTGCCATCCTGCAAACGCACGACGAGGCTGCGGCGGCGGCCCATGACCACGTCGGCGCCGCTGACGGTGCCTTCGACCACGGCGTCCTGCCCTGGCCGCAATGCGCCGATCGGCACCACGCGGGTGCGATCCTGATAGCGCAGCGGCAGGTGGAACAGCACGTCCTGGAGATTCTCCAGGCCGACCTTGGCCAATTTCTCGGCCATGGCTTCGCCGACACCCTTGAGTGCCGTCACCGACACTTGCGACAACTCAGTCATGACGCTTGCTTAACCGGCCGTAACCGGTGCCGCTGGCTTGGCCACCGAGCACAGGCGAACGGAATCGGCGAGGATCTCGATGGCTTTCGGCCGCGGGAAGCTCGCGCGCCAGGCGATGGCCACGGTGCGGAACGGCACCGGCGGCGACAGCGGCCGCACTTCAATCACGCCCGGGGCGTAGTGATGGCTGTCCACCGCCGACAACGGCAGGATCGAGATGCCCAGGCCGGAAGCGACCATGTGCCGAATGGTTTCCAGCGAGCTGGATTCGACCGTGGTGTGTTTGGCGCCGTCGTTGCCCTTGGTCAGGGTCGGGCAGGCTTCCAGCACTTGATCGCGGAAACAGTGGCCTTCGCCGAGCAGCAGCAGACTCTTGTCGTTGAGCAGGCCGGCGTCGATGGTTTCTTTTTGCGTCCACGGGTGCTGGGCCGGCATCAGGACGTAGAACGGTTCGTCGTAGAGCGGCAGGGTCAGCACGTCGGCTTCGTTGAACGGCAGCGCGATGATGATCGCGTCGAGCTCGCCGTTGCGCAGTTTGTCGCGCAGCACGTGGGTGAAGTTTTCTTCGATGTACAACGGCATCTGCGGGGCGACCCGGTGCAGTTGCGGAATCAGGTGCGGGAACAGGTATGGGCCGACGGTGTAGATGGCGCCGACTTTCAGCGGGGCGGTCAACTGGTTCTTGCCGGCCTGGGCCAGTTCACGAATGCCTTGGGCCTGCTCCAGCACTTTCTGCGCCTGGGCAACAATGCCTTCGCCGACCGGGGTCAGGCGCACGGCGCTTTTGCTGCGCTCGAAGATCAGCACACCGAGTTCGTCTTCAAGCTTTTTCACGCCCACGGAGAGGGTCGGTTGGCTGACGTGGCACTTCTCGGCCGCGTGACCGAAGTGCTGCTCTTGGGCGAGGGTAACGATGTAGCGCAATTCTGTGAGAGTCATAGCAAGCGTCCATGAAGATGCGGGCCAAGCATACCGGCTGCAATCGATAGACGCACGTTATCAGACTGAGGGAGGCGTGCGACACCGGGCAATGTGTGATTGCCGCGGGCAGATAAGCAAAAGGCACCTTTCGGTGCCTTTTTGATTTGGTTCTCTGGGTTTGCAGAGAGTCCTGTGGGAGCTGGCTTGCCAGCGATTGCAGTGTGTCAGCCAAGGATTTATCAACTGATCCACCGCTATCGCTGGCAAGCCAGCTCCCACAGGTATTGCAGTGTTGCTTAGCGGCGGCGTTCGAGGGAATAAACAAACGGCGCAACAATTTCGATCGAGCCATTGTTCAGCATGTCGGCCGGTGGCTTGGGCAGCGGTTGTGCGCGGCGGATCATTTCCAGGGTGGCCCGGTCCAGATCGGCGTTGCCGGAGCGGCCCACCAGTTCGAACGACAACACATTACCTTCGGCATCGACCACAAAACGCAGACGGTTCAAGCCTTCCTTACCCCGTGCCTGAGCGCTGGCCGGGTACTTTTTGTACTTGGCCAGATGCGCGAGCAGGGTGCCTTGCCAACTGGCCTTGGCGGCCATTTGTGCAGGCGACGGGCCTGGTGCAGGCTGGGCGGATTTCTCCGTCGGTGCCTGAGTCGGTTGCGTGTCGGCCGGTTTTTCCTCGGAAGGTTTTTCTTTCGGCGGATCGGGGAGCTTCTTCTCGACCGGCTTCGGCGGTTTAGGCTTTGGCTTCGGTTTAGGCTTCTGCACCGCGATTTCGGCTTTTGGCGCTTCGGCCAGTTTCGGAATCGGCAACTCTTCGACCGGAGCCGGTGGCTGCGGCGGTGTGACGACTTTCGGCGGTGCAGGCGGTGGCGGGGCCGGAACCGGGGCCAGCTCGACCATCATTGCCTGCGGCGGCAATTCGATGGGCGGGCGGGCGGTCCAGTTCAGCGCCAGCGCGATGGCCAGCGCATGAACGCCCAGCACCACGGCCAGGCTACCGCTGTAACGCGTCAGCTTATGGCGCGTCGTGATCATTTCTTGACCGCGCTCTCGAGTCCGACCAGACCAACCTTCAGGTAACCGGCGGAGCGCAGGTTATCCATCACGCTCATCAGATCGCCGTAATCCACGCCTTTGTCGGCCTGGAAGAAGATCGTCGTGTCTTTCTTGCCTTTGGTACGGGCGTCGAGGGTGGCGCCCAGTGTTTCGGGCTTCACTTCGTCTTCACCGAGGAACAGGCGCTGGTCAGCCTTGACGCTGAGGAATACCGGTTTCTCTGGCCGCGGCGCCGGTTTGGCGGTCGAGGCAGGCAGGTCGACTTTGATATCGACGGTGGCCAATGGAGCGGCCACCATGAAGATGATCAACAACACCAGCATCACGTCGATGAACGGCGTGACGTTGATTTCGTGGTTCTCGGCCAGATCGTCGTCTGCGCCTTCTTTCAAATGCAGGCCCATGGCCGATTACCCCACTTTGACCATGTGCGGCTGCGAGCTGCGCTCAGGCTGGTGGTCGAGGTCGCGGCTGACCAGCAGCAGAACTTCTGCCGAGGCATCGGACACCTGCGCCTTGTAACCGGCGATGGAGCGGGCGAAGACGTTGTAGATCACCACCGCAGGAATGGCCGCAACCAGACCCAATGCAGTAGCCAACAGCGCTTCAGCGATACCGGGCGCTACGACGGCGAGGTTGGTGGTCTGGGTTTTGGCGATGCCGATGAAGGAATTCATGATGCCCCACACGGTACCGAACAGACCCACGAACGGTGCGGTGGAACCGATGGTGGCGAGAACGCCAGTGCCGCTGCTCATGTTGCGACCGCAGGCTGCAACCAGACGCTCAAGACGGAAGCTGACGCGTTCCTTGATGCCTTCTTTCTCGCGGCTGTTGACCGACAGGCGCATTTCTTCGAGCGCGTCGTGCACCAGCAGGTTGGCGAGGGTGCCTTCCTTGCCCGCCGTGGCGCTGGCTTCTTTAAGGGTGGTGGCTTTCTTCAGAGCGGCGATTTCACTACGCAGACGACGCTTGGCGCCCATCAGCTCGAAGCCTTTGGCGATCCAGATGGTCCAGGTGATGATCGACGCGATGGCCAGACCGATCATCACGATTTTCACGATGATGTCGGCGTTCTGGTACATGCCCCATGGCGACAGGTCGTGGGCCATGCCCAGCGTGTTGTCGGCTTCGAGCACTTCAGGAACGTCGGCAGCGTCTACTGCTTGCATCGGATCGGTGGCGGTCGGAGCAGCGGCTGGCGCGTCAGTAGCAGGTGCATGCTGTTCGGTCGCGGCCGGGGCGGCTGGTGCCTGGGCGTCGGCGAAAGCAGCGGTTGGTGCCAGCATCAGGCTGAGCAGCAAAGCCGCCATTGCGCTCCAGGCGCGAGGTCGATTGGTTGGCGAAGCGGGAATTTGATTGCGTGTCATGCTGGCCGGACCTGAGATAGAAAAACGTTGATGCTCTTCCAGGCCTCGTAAGGCCGAGAACAAAAGTGGCGTGCATTATTGCAAGTAATTCTTGTTAACAAAAGTAATAGAGTATCTTTTTTTCCTTCATTGCTAGCCGCCCGTCCTTTGCCAGCGCTAGTCTGTATCTTTCCGATAGGAGTTTTTTGATGTCCGCGCCTTCTGTTTTGATTGCCGGTTGTGGTGATGTTGGCAGTCGTCTGGCCAAGCAATTGCTGGCGGCTGGCTGGGAAGTTCATGGCTTGCGCCGGGATGTTTCGAAGCTGCCCGACGGTGTGATCGGCGTCGCCGGCGACCTGTTCAACGAAGACTGTCCGGCGACCTGGCCGGTGGGTGCCGTGGACTATCTGGTGTATTGCGCGGCAGCCACCGATCACGACGAGGCTGGTTATCGCGCGGCTTACGTGCAGGGTTTGCAGAATGTCCTGAGCTGGCTCGACGACTATGGTCAGGTGCCGGAGCGGCTGATTTTTGTGTCCAGCAGCAGCGTTTATGGACAGCAGGATGGGGAGTGGGTGGATGAGCACTCAGAGACCGTCGCCGCCGGTTATTCCGGGCGCTTGATGCTGGAGGCTGAGCAGGTGGCGCTCAATAGCGGCATACCGGCGAGCATTCTGCGTCTGACTGGCATCTATGGCCCGGGCCGCGAATGGTTGTTGACTCAAGTGCGTCGCGGTTATCGCGTGGCGGTGGAGCCGCCGCTGTATGGCAATCGGATTCATGCTGACGATGCGGCCGGTTTGCTGGCATTCCTGTTGGAGAAGGCTCGGCAGGGCGTGAAGCTGGAGGATTTCTACATCGGCGTCGACGATGCACCGGCGCCGTTGGCCGAAGTGGTGGGCTGGCTGCGCGAGTATCTGGGCGTTACCGAATGGGCGGAAGATGCCAGCGTTCGGCGCACCGGCAGCAAGCGTTGCAGCAACGCCCGGGCGAAAGCGTTGGGCTGGACGCCGACTTACCCAAGCTACCGCGAAGGTTATGCCGCAATTCTTGAAGGTAAGTGCTGACTCCCGCACACCACAAACCAGTGTGGGAGCGGGCTTGCCCGCGATGGCGGCATGGCAGTCAACACAAGTGTTGAGTCTGATGGCCTCATCGTGGGCAAGCCCGCTCCCACAGGGTTATGTTGTTCTAAGCGTGTGCTTACTGCTTTTCGAGCAACCACTTGCGTTCGCCCGGCGTGTACTGCGGCATTTCATCAGCCAATGCAGTGTTTACCGCCTGGAAGATCTCCAGTTCCTTGCCCTTGCGCGCAAAGATGTAGGCGTTGCCCTGACCATTGAGCTGCAGCCACATATTGTCATTGGTGCTGCTCATCGATGCGCAGTCACCCGCCAGGCACAGGGCATAGCGATCGGCACCCGGCAAACCGGAGACCTGGCCATCGGCCTGGAACTGCACGGTGTTGCCTTCACCCTGGCCGCTGGCGATTTTCCAGCTGCCGCCCATGTAAGCGGAATACAGCGCGCGTTCGAAACTGGCGCCGATCGGTGCGCCTTCCGGCACCGGGATCTGGGCGCGGTCGAAGACCTGTTCCGGTTCGTTGTCGCTGGCGGCTTGCTGCAGTTGCCCGCCATCACGTTTCAGCTCGCTGGCGGAGCTGCCATAGAAGTCGACTTTCCAGGCGCCGGATTTCTCACCCAGCAGCCGTCCTTCGACGTTCTCGAAACCGTTGGTGTAGCGGGCCTGGCTGGCCTTGGTGTTGATATCCCATTCCAGATTCGGGCCGTAGGCCTGAAGCGCTTCGCGCAGGGAGCCGCCCTTGGTGGCAGCATCGATCGCCACCTGGTTGATCCAGGTGCCGCTGATGTCACGGTCGGCAGGGTTGCTGGCGCAGCCGCCGAGGAAAATGGCGAGCAGCGGGAGAGCTAGCGCTTTGCGCATGGTGGAATCCTTTCAAAACCTTGTCTTGCTGAGCAGTCGGCGCGGCGTTTGAAGGCCGCGCCGTGCGCATCACTCGATGACCAGAATGGCATCCATTTCAACCTGCGAACCCTTTGGCAAGGCAGCTACGCCGATGGCGGCGCGGGCCGGGTATGGCTGGTCGAAGTACTTGCCCATGATCTCGTTGACCTTGGCGAAGTGGCTCAGGTCGGTGAGGAAGATGTTCAGTTTGACGATGTCCTTGAACGAACCACCGGCAGCTTCGGCCACGGCTTTGAGGTTCTCGAACACCTGGACGGTCTGGGCTTCGAAGCCTTCAACCAGTTCCATGGTTTTTGGGTCCAGAGGAATCTGGCCCGACATGTAGACGGTGTTACCAGCCTTGATCGCCTGGGAGTAAGTACCGATGGCGGCCGGGGCCTTGTCGCTGGTGATAACAGTCTTGGTCATGTATGACTCCTTGTTAGGTGTGAGTTATGCACGCATGCGGGTAATGCGGATTACCCCGGTCAGGGCGCGCAGTTTCTTGATCACGCGGGCCAGGTGCACACGGTCGTGGACGCTGACCACCAACTGGACAACGCTGATGCGACCATCGCGTTCGTCCATGCTGATTTTCTCGATATTGCCGTCGGCCGCGTTGACGCTGCTGGCCAGCAGAGCGATCAGGCCGCGCTGGTGTTCCAGCTCGACGCGCAGTTCGACGTTGAATTCGCCGGTGACATCCTTGGCCCACGAGAGCTGGATGCATTTTTCCGGGTTGTGGCGGATTTCGCTGATGTTGCGGCAGTTGTCGAGGTGCACGACCATGCCTTTGCCCGCCGACAGATGCCCGACAATCGGGTCGCCCGGGATCGGCGTACAACATTTGGCGTAGCTGAGAACCAGACCTTCGGTGCCGCGAATCGCCAGCGGGCCTTCCGGACTCGGCAGTTGTTCGCCTTCACCGAGCAAGCGGCGGGCGACCACGTAGGCCATGCGATTGCCCAGACCAATGTCTTCGAGCAGGTCTTCAATCAGTTCGAGGCGGTACTCGGTGAGCATCGCTTTGACGCGTTCGGCCGGGATCTTCTCCAGCGCGCTGTCGAAACCGTTGAGGACCTTGTTCAGCAGGCGTTCGCCGAGGCTGATGGATTCCGAGCGGCGTTGCAGTTTCAGCGCATGGCGAATGTGCGTTCGCGCCTTGCCGGTGACGACGAAGTTGAGCCAGGCCGGGTTCGGTCGTGCACCGGGGGCGCTGACGATCTCGACTGTGGAGCCGCTTTGCAGCGGTTCGGACAGCGGTGCGAGGCGGCGGTTGATCCGGCAGGCGATGCAGCTGTTGCCGACGTCGGTGTGCACCGCGTAGGCGAAGTCGACCGCCGTGGAGCCTTTTGGCAGCTCCATGATCCGGCCTTTGGGCGTGAACACGTAGACCTCGTCCGGGAACAGGTCGATCTTCACGCTCTCGATGAATTCCAGCGAGTTGCCGGCACGTTGCTGCATTTCCAGCACGCCTTTGACCCACTGGCGGGCGCGGGCGTGAGTGCCTTTCGGCTGCTCGTCACCGCTGGATTTGTACAGCCAATGAGCGGCAATGCCGTTGTTGGCCATCTCTTCCATTTCGCGGGTGCGGATCTGGATCTCGATCGGTACGCCGTGCATGCCGAACAGCGTGGTGTGCAGCGACTGATAGCCGTTGGCCTTGGGAATCGCGATGTAGTCCTTGAAGCGCCCCGGCAACGGTTTGTACAAATTATGCACAGCGCCTAGCACGCGGTAGCAGGTATCGACCTTGTCGACGATGATCCGGAACGCGTAGACGTCCATGATCTCGTTGAAGGCCCGACGCTTGCCGCGCATTTTCTTGTAGATGCCGTAGAGGTGTTTCTGGCGACCGCTGACTTCACCCTGGATGCCGTCGATGGCGAGGCAATGGCCGAGGGACTCTTCGATCTTGTTGACGATTTCCTTGCGGTTGCCCCGGGCGCGCTTGACGGCCTGGTAGATCCGCGCGGAACGCATCGGGTGCATGGCCTTGAAACCGAGGTCTTCGAATTCGATGCGGATCGCGTGCATGCCCAGCCGGTTGGCGATGGGCGCGTAGATTTCGAGGGTTTCCTTGGCGATGCGCCGGCGTTTTTCGCCGGACAGCACTTCCAGCGTGCGCATGTTGTGCAGGCGGTCGGCAAGCTTGACCAGGATCACGCGAATGTCGCGCGCCATGGCCATGGCCATTTTCTGGAAGTTTTCGGCTTGTGCTTCGGCCTTGGTCTCGAAATTCATCTGGGTCAGTTTGCTGACCCCGTCGACCAGTTCGGCCACGGTTTCACCGAACTGCGCTTGCAGCGCTTCTTTGGCGATACCGGTGTCTTCGATCACGTCATGCAGCATCGCGGCCATCAGGCTCTGATGGTCCATGTGCATGTCGGCAAGAATATTGGCCACGGCAAGAGGATGCGTGACGTACGCCTCGCCGCTGCGGCGGCGCTGGCCGTCGTGGGCTTGTTCGGCGTAGAAATACGCTCGGCGGACCAGGTTGACCTGGTCATTGCCGAGGTAGGTCGATAAGCGATCGGCGAGGGCGTCTATGCTCGGCATGATGATTCCTGCCGTAGGCTGTGATCCCGCGCCGTGCTACGTCGACCAGGCATAGGCTTAGACGGCCTCGTTGGACTCGTCCTCGAACGCTGCGAACAGCGGTTCGTCTTCGACGATTTCAGCGTTGGCGATGAACTCGTAGCTCATCAGGCCTTCAGCGATTTCACGCAGCGCTACAACGGTAGGCTTGTCGTTTTCCCACTGAACCAGTGGCTCTTTGCCGCCGGTGGCCAGTTGACGGGCACGTTTGGTAGAGAGCATGACCAGCTCAAAACGGTTTTCCACGTGGTTCAGGCAGTCTTCAACGGTTACGCGGGCCATGGTATTCCTCGGAGCGAATGCAATATGCGCGCTGCCCGGTTGGGCGAGCGGACTCAACAGTTTAAAAAATCACCAGCGATTAGGGAAGCGCTGATTTTTTAACCAAGCCCTTCAACGCGCCGCAAGTGCCAATGTAAAGCCCTTGCAGCGGTTTTGGGAAGTGCTGATTAGCCGAGCAATTCGGCCAGTAATTTGCCGAAACGCACCTGTTGGCGTTTCTGCTGCAGCTGATTGGCACGGAAAATCGCCTTCAGATCGTCCAGCGCGTGGCCGAAATCATCGTTGATGATCAGGTAGTCGTACTCGACATAGTGGCTCATTTCACTGACGGCTTCGCGCATCCGCCCGGCAATGATCTCGTCGCTGTCCTGGCCGCGGTTGGTCAGGCGCTGATGCAATGCTTGCAGCGACGGCGGCAGGATGAAGATCGAACGTGCCTGCGGCATCAGCTTGCGCACTTGCTCGGCGCCTTGCCAGTCGATTTCCAGAATCAGGTCGTGACCTTCGTCCAGGGTTTGTTGCAGGCGGCTTTGCGAGGTGCCGTAGAAGTTGCCGAAGACTTCGGCGCGTTCGAGGAAGTCGCCGTGCTCGCCCATCTTCACGAACTCTTCGCGGGTCACGAAGTGATAGTTAACGCCGTCCACTTCACCCGGACGCATGGCGCGGGTGGTGTGGGAGATCGATACGCGAATCTCCGGATTGGCATCGGTCAAGGCCTTGACCAGGCTGCTTTTGCCCGCGCCCGATGGCGCGGAAATGATGTACAGGGTGCCGGTGCTGTGGGTCATGTCTGTTGCCTTACTCAATATTCTGCACTTGTTCGCGCATCTGCTCGATCAACACCTTGAGGTTGACGGCGGCTTGGGTGCTGCGCGGATCGAAGGCCTTGGAGCCCAGTGTGTTGGCTTCGCGGTTGAGTTCCTGCATCAGGAAGTCGAGGCGGCGCCCGGCCGCACCACCGGACTTGAGTACCCGGCGAACTTCGATGATATGGGTGCTCAAGCGGTCCAGCTCTTCGGCCACATCGCTTTTTTGCGCGAGGATGACCATTTCCTGTTCCAGACGCTGCGGATCCAGTTCGGCCTTCATGTCGGCGAAGCGGTCGAGAACCTTCTGGCGCTGGGTCGCGAGCATCTGCGGTACCAGTTCACGCAGGGTCACGACGTCTTCTTCAATGGACGTCAGGCGTTCGTTGATCAGTCGAGCCAGCTCTGAGCCTTCACGCTCGCGGCCCGCTTTCAAATCTTTCAGGCCTTGATTGAACAGTGCGAGGGCTTCGGCATTCAGCGCTTGCGGATCGCTTGCATCAGCAACCAGCACGCCAGGCCATGCCAGCACCTCCAGCGGGTTCAGCGCGGCCGGATTCTTGATCAGCCCGGCAACGGTTTCGGCGGCGGCGACCAATTGCGCGGCGCGCTCGCGATCAACTTGCAGCGGCTTGCCGGTGCTTTCTTCGGTGAAACGCAGGGTGCATTCCAGTTTGCCTCGCGACAGGCCCTGACGCAGGGCTTCGCGGACGGCGCCCTCAAGGTCGCGGAACGACTCCGGCAGGCGCAGGTGCGGTTCCAGATAGCGGCTGTTGACCGAGCGCAATTCCCAGCTCAGGGTGCCCTGGACGCCGGCTTTTTCGACGCGGGCGAAGGCGGTCATGCTGTGCACCATGGCGGTGACCTCGCAATGCAGATCGGCGCGGAACTGCAGTTCCACGGGCGCGATATGAATGAATTTAAGCCGACTGGCAGCAAAGGCGCAGGATTGTAGCGCAGTGCGGCGAATGCGCCCAAACACACGGTGTGACAAAGGGCTGCAGCCCGTCGGTAATGCGTGGTTCAGGGGCTTCGGTCGTCGGCGCGGATTTTTAACAAGTGCCCAGTGACGGTGCAGCGCTCTATAATGCTCGGCAGTTTTCCGTCCCTAGTACAGGTATTCCCTATGAAACGTCCAAGTGGTCGCGCTGCCGATCAGCTCCGCTCGATCCGCATTACCCGCAACTACACCAAACACGCCGAGGGGTCCGTACTGGTCGAGTTCGGTGATACCAAAGTCATCTGCACCGTCAGCGTCGAAAACGGCGTGCCGCGTTTCCTCAAGGGCCAGGGCCAGGGCTGGTTGACTGCCGAGTACGGCATGCTGCCTCGCGCCACTGGCGAGCGTAACCAGCGTGAAGCGAGCCGTGGCAAGCAAGGCGGCCGCACCCTGGAAATCCAGCGTCTGATCGGCCGTTCGTTGCGCGCTGCGCTGGACATGTCGAAGCTGGGCGACGTGACGCTGTACGTCGACTGCGACGTGATCCAGGCTGACGGCGGCACCCGCACCGCGTCCATCACAGGTGCCATGGTCGCGCTGGTCGATGCGTTGAAGGTCATCAAGAAGCGCGGCGGCCTGAAAGGCGGCGACCCGCTCAAGCAAATGATCGGCGCGGTATCGGTCGGCATGTATCAGGGGGAGCCTGTGCTGGATCTGGACTATCTTGAAGATTCCGCCGCCGAGACTGACCTCAACGTGGTCATGACCAGCACCGGCGGTTTCATCGAGGTGCAGGGCACCGCCGAAGGCGCGCCGTTCCAGCCTGAAGACTTGAACGCCATGCTGGAGCTGGCCAAGAAAGGCATGAACGAAATTTTCGAACTGCAGAAGGCCGCACTGGCCGACTGAGCAGGTTCCAACCCGCAAGGAGGACGCGATGAGTGACGAGCAAGAGTTGCTGCCCAAACCGAGCCAGGAGGTTCGCCAATGGGCGATGTTTTGTCACCTGTCCGCCTTGCTGGGGATCTGGATTCCGTTCGGTAATCTGATCGGGCCGTTGATCCTGTGGCAGATGAAGCGCGAGTCGGATCCGTTCATTGATGCCCAGGGCAAGGAAGCGCTGAATTTTCAGATCACCGTGGCGATTGCTGCAGCGATCTCTCTGCTGCTGATGGTGTTGATCATCGGTTTCTTCCTGCTCGGTCTGCTGGCCATCGGTGCGCTGGTGTTGACGATCATCGCCGGAGTGAAGGCCAACGAAGGTTTTCCTTATCGTTATCCGTTCACTTGGCGCTTGATCAAATAAAGATCAGTGCAGATTTCCCCTGGGAATTGTTGAAGTTCGTAGTGCTTTAAAATAAATGCCCTGACTTGTCAGGGCATTTATATTTTTGCAACTGAAATAGTTTTCCTGACGCGTAGGATTAGTCTGCTTGCGATAAGCGGATAAATAGCTTGTAACATCATTTTCGTTTTTACACTTTTAGTCACAACTGCACAGCCTTAGTGCTGTGCACGATCTTGGCAATTAGAGTTCGTGATTGTTAAAGTCGTCGCACGTTATATTCCTGTTGAAATATTTCGATATATTCAGACCATCGAAGGTTCTTGAATTTCACAGCAATCAGTGTTGAGACGATCAGCCGATTCATGGGGCGTGCCCAGGTAAAAAGTGCGCCTCTGAATATATAGCCAAGAATAATCCCAATGATTCAGCTCGATTTTTATGGAACGCTTGTTGCCGCCTCCTTGGTACTTCTGCTGGGGCGCGGACTTGTTGCACGTGTCGGATGTTTGCGTAATTACAATATCCCGGAGCCCGTCGCGGGCGGTTTAGTGGTTGCTCTGGTTTTATTGCTATTGCGCACTTTCGATATTGAAATTCGATTCGATACTTCTCTGCAAACACCTTTGATGTTGGCATTTTTTGCCACCATCGGATTGAGTGCGGACTTCGCCAGCCTGAAGAAGGGTGGACGTGTCGTAGGCATATTTCTGCTGGCGGTAACCGGCCTTCTGGTCGTTCAGAACGCCATGGGCATCGGCCTTGCGACGATGCTCGGGCTGGATCCGTTGATGGGCCTGCTGACGGGCTCGATTACCTTGGCGGGTGGCCACGGCACAGGCGCTGCGTGGGGAACGGTGTTCAGCGAGAAATATGGCTTGGCATCGGCTTCCGAACTGGCGATTGCCTCTGCGACGTTTGGCCTGGTGCTGGGTGGCTTGATTGGTGGTCCGGTGGCTCGTCTGCTGATCAAGCGTGTTCAAGTGCCGGGCTGCAATCCACAGGAAACGCCACGTTTGCCAAAGGGATTTGAGCAGCCGAACAAAGAGCGCTCGATTACACCGTTTTCGTTTATCGAGACGCTGGCTTTGATCGCAGTCAGCCTGCTGGGCGGCAATCTCTTGAATGGCCTGTTGCAAGGAACGGCTTTTGAGTTGCCGACGTTTGTCTGCGTGCTGTTCGTCGGGGTCGTGCTGCGTAACGGCTTGTCAGCGTTGGGCTTGTATCAGGTCTTCGAGCGAGAAGTCTCTGTGCTGGGAAATGTCAGCCTGTCGCTGTTCCTGGCAATTGCCTTGATGTCGCTCAAATTGTGGGATCTGGCCGCTCTGGCGTTGCCGATTTTCATCATCCTGGCGGTACAGGCCTTGGTCATGGCGCTGTTCGCGATCTTCGTGACATTCAGAATGATGGGTAGTAACTACGATGCGGCGGTACTGGCAGCAGGTCACTGCGGTTTCGGGCTAGGTGCGACGCCAACGGCCATCGCCAACATGCAGGCGGTGACTCAGCGCTACGGGCCTTCGCAGATCGCGTTTCTGGTGGTGCCGATGGTGGGGGCGTTCTTTATCGACATCATTAACGTGATCGTTATCAAGCTGTACCTGGTACTGCCGTTTTTCGTTGCCGTCTGATCCCCGGTTCATGTCCGGCGATCGGCTTTAGCGTGGGTTGGCGCATAAAAAAATGCCCGTATCGTTTGATACGGGCATTTTTCATGTCTGCGAATCGACGCTTAGATGGTCAGCGTCCAGTCGTAGTCGACGATCAGCGGCGCGTGCTGCGAGAACCGTGGCTGACGTGGCAGGCGTGCGCTGCGTACAAAGCGGCGCAGACCCGGGGTCAGGATCTGGTAGTCGAAGCGCCAGCCGAGATTGAGCATCTCGGCCTGTTCGTTGTCCGGCCACCAGCTGTACTGGTCGCCTTCACGGCTGACTTCGCGCAGGGCGTCGACATAGCCCATGTTGCCGACAATCTCGTCCATCCAGGCGCGTTCTGGCGCCAGGAAGCCCGGGGATTGCTGGCTGTCGCGCCAGTTCTTGATGTCGAGCTTCTGCTGCGCCACGTACAGCGAGCCACAATAAATGTACTCGCGACGTTTACGCCGCTGTTTGTCCAGATACTTGCCGAAGTCGTCCATGAGCTTGAACTTCTGGTTCAAGTCCTCATCGCCGTTCATCCCGGAAGGAAGCAGCAAGGTGGCAATACTGACTTTGTCGAAATCTGCTTGCAGGTAGCGCCCGTAGCGGTCGGCCGTCTCGAAACCGAGACCGCTGATGACAGCCTTCGGTTGCAACCGCGAATACAAAGCCACGCCACCTTGGGCAGGGACTTCAGCATCGCAGGCATAAAGGAAGTAGCCATCCAGTTGGAAGGCTGGGTCATCCAGTTCAAAGGCGGAGGCACGGGTGTCCTGCAGGCAGATGACGTCGGCATTCTGTGCTTGCAGCCAACTGAGCAAACCACGCTCGACTGCCGCCTGAATACCATTGACGTTCACACTGATGATCCGCATAAATGGCCCCAAAAATCGCGTGCGTGTATGATACACGGCGTCAAGCTAATTAGCTAAATCCGTGGTATTTGGGGTTTTTTTCATGCAAGCGTATCAGCGCGATTTCATTCGTTTTGCCATCGATCGCGGCGTTTTGCGCTTCGGTGAGTTCACCCTGAAGTCCGGGCGCACCAGTCCCTACTTCTTCAATGCCGGCCTGTTCAACTCGGGCTCGGCCCTCGCGCAGCTGGGGCGTTTCTACGCCGCAGCCATTGCCGAGAGCGGCATTCCCTTCGACGTGCTGTTCGGCCCGGCCTACAAAGGCATCCCGTTGGCGGCAACCACCGCCGTCGCGTTGGCTGAACACCACAACCGTGACCTGCCTTGGTGCTTCAACCGCAAGGAAGCCAAGGCCCATGGCGAAGGCGGCAGCCTGGTCGGTGCACCGTTGACCGGCGAAGTGCTGATCATCGATGACGTGATCACCGCCGGCACCGCGATCCGCGAAGTGATGCAGATCATCGCTTCCCAGGATGGCGCCAAGGCCGCAGGCGTGCTGATCGCCCTGAACCGTCAGGAACGTGGCAACGGTGAATTGTCGGCGATCCAGGAAGTCGAGCGCGATTTCGGTATTCCAGTGATCAGCATTGTTTCGCTGAATCAGGTTCTGGAATTCCTCGCTGATGACCCACAGCTCAAGCAGCATTTGCCTGCCGTGGAAGCGTACCGCGCCCAGTTCGGCGTGTAATTGCCTGGAGTGAGCTCTGTGGCGAGGGAGCTTGCTCCCGCTTGAGTGCGTAGCGCTCACAAGATTTTGGGGCCGCAGCGCCGCCCAGCGGGAGCAAGCTCCCTCGCCACAAAAAGTGCTTCATAGTGAAAGACCCCGTTCATTCAGGATGAACGGGGTCTTTTTGTCTGCGCTAGCGCAGGTTGCTCCATTTTTTCAGCAGTTTCAGGGTCAATCTCGCGTTGATCAGTGCAAACGCCAGCAACGCCAGTACCACCATCACGTACAGCGTACGATCAACATCAAAGTCCCACAGATCCAGCGTGCTGCTGCGAATAATGCACACGGCGGCGGGGAGGTTGACGTAAAACAGCGCTGCAAAGGCGCATGTCAGCGGCAACCCACAGTTCAAAAAAGTCCCCATGATCTTTTCTCTGCTGCGTTTTCTCACCTGAAGGCCTTGTTGGTATTCATCCAGTGCCAAGGCTTCATTGAGCCTGGGCCAAGCCAGATTGAACAGGAAAGTGGTCAGGGTCAGCAGCAAGCCACTGACCGCGACGATGTCACCGAACGGCATTGAGCCCCAGCGTGGCACACAGTAAATCGTGGGAATCCTCACTGATCTCGAATTGCCCGGCGCTGCCTTTGCGCTTGGTGATGGGTTTGAAGGTCGGCTCGTTTTGTGTAATCAGCATGTTCAGTTCATCGCGAATCACGTCTGAACTGATGACCACCAGATAGACATCTTTCGCATGTTCCGCAGACTCGACGACCGCGCGCATGCTGTGCTGCAGGATGTCGTCGAGTTGATTGCGGAAGCGCGACACGGTGTTCTTCAGCAAGGTTTTGCTTTGGCTCTGGGTCAGTTGGAAGATTGTCGAGATCTGCGACTCTGTCGGCAATGTCTGCCCAAAGTAACTTTGAATCAGATAGAGCAGGCGGTCCTGTTTGGCCTCGTCGGCCCGGCTGGGCATGCCGCCCTCGACCAGCATTTTCAGGTATTCGGTCAGGCTGGCCTTGGCGATACGCTGCAGGGCGTGGGTGATTTCCGCATCGCCAATCCGCAAGGTCTTCTTGACCGGTTCCTTTTGTTCTTGCTCGAAAGCGTCGGCGTCGATCGTGAACGAGATCTGCATGGCTCAGGCGCTCCGGGATTATTTTTTGTGCGAGGGCCTAATGACCTCGGCGCTCTTGATGCCGGAAGGCTTATCGGTTTTCTGTGGATAGGGATCATTAGGCGCGTCACCTTGTCCGGTCAGGATCTTCCAGCCGTTCAGAACGTGCGCGGTCTTGCGAAATTGCGGGCAGGGCGGCATCGAGGTTTTGGCTTGATTGGAATACTGGTGGCCGCAATCCACGCACTCGTAGGTGCCTGGGGCAACATCACTGCCATAGGGAACGTAGTCTTTTTGCATGGGTAGATCTCCGGTAGGTGAAGGGAAGATCCTAGGGAGATTTGTTCTGATGGGCTGTCGGACGTTTCGCTTAGTGAAGTCAGAAACTTCCTGCGCGCATAAAAAAGATCGCGGACTTCGTCAGTTCCTACAGCACTTTCGTACTGTGTTGCAGGAGCTGCCGCAGACCGCGATCTTTTGTGTTTCAGCAATCAGGGACGCTTGCGATTGCTGATCAGCGTACCCACGCCGGTATCGGTGAAGATTTCCAGCAGGATCGCGTTCGGTACACGACCATCGATGATCAGCGAGCTGCCGACGCCGCCCTGAACCGCTTCCAGCGCACAACGGATCTTCGGCAGCATGCCGCCGTAGATCGTGCCGTCGGCGATCAGGTCGTCGACCTGCTGGGTGCTCAGGCCAGTCAGGACCGTGCCCGACTTGTCCATGAGCCCGGCGATGTTGGTCAGCAGCATCAGCTTCTCGGCTTTCAGCGCTTCGGCGACTTTACCGGCCACCAGGTCAGCGTTGATGTTGTACGACTCGCCGTTCTCACCCACGCCAATCGGCGCGATCACCGGGATGAAGTTGCCTTTGACCAGCAGGTTGAGCAGTTCGGTGTTGATCCCGACCACTTCGCCCACCTGACCGATGTCGATGATTTCCGGCTGGGTCATCTCCGGCGTCTGACGGGTAACGGTCAGCTTCTTCGCGCGAATCAACCCGGCGTCTTTACCGGTCAGGCCGATGGCGCTGCCGCCGTGACGGTTGATCAGGTTGACGATGCTTTTGTTGACCTGGCCGCCGAGGACCATTTCCACCACGTCCATGGTCGCAGCGTCGGTGACACGCATGCCGTCGACGAAATGGCTTTCGATCGACAGGCGCTTGAGCAGATCACCGATCTGCGGACCACCACCGTGAACCACCACCGGGTTGATACCCACGGCTTTCATCAAGACGATGTCGCGGGCGAAGCCGGTTTTCAGCTCCTCGCTTTCCATCGCGTTGCCGCCGTATTTGATCACCAGGGTCTTGCCGACATAACGTCGGATGTAAGGCAACGCTTCGGACAGGACCTGGGCGGTGTGGGCGGCGGCTTCGCGTTCGAGGGTCATTCAGGGCTCCGGGTGAATCAGAACGGTAGTTGGAGATCAGGTGCAACGCGTTTCAGTTGGGCGTGAAACACATCCTTGATGCGCTGCAATTCAGCCTCGTCATCGGCCTCGAAGCGCAGCACCAGCACCGGTGTGGTGTTGGATGCGCGCACCAGGCCCCAGCCTTTGGCGTAGTCGACTCGCACGCCGTCAATGGTGGTCAGGTCAGCGCCTGCGCCCCACTGTGCGTCGTGCAGTGCATCAATGATGCTGAATTTGCTCTCTTCGGTCACATGGATATTGATTTCAGGCGTAGAAATATCATTCGGGAAGGTCGCAAACAGCTCCTCCGCCGTGGATTTTTCCTTGCTGAGGATCTCCAGCAGCCGTGCGGCGCTGTAGATGCCGTCGTCGAAACCGAACCAGCGCTCCTTGAAGAAGATGTGCCCGCTCATTTCACCGGCCAATAGGGCACCGGATTGTTTCATCTTCTTTTTGATCAACGAATGACCGGTCTTCCACATTAGCGGACGACCACCGTATTCCTTGATCAGCGGCACCAGGCGACGGGTGCATTTGACGTCGAAAATGATCTCGGCGTCCGGGTTGCGCGCGACCACGTCACGGGCGAACAGCATCAGCAGGCGATCCGGGTAGACGATGCTACCGGTGTTGGTCACCACGCCGACGCGGTCGCCGTCGCCGTCGAAGGCCAGGCCGATGTCGGCGTTGGTTTCCTTGACCTTGGCGATGAGGTCAACGAGGTTCTCAGGCTTGCCCGGGTCCGGGTGATGGTTCGGGAAGTTGCCGTCGACTTCGCAGAACAGCGGGATGACTTCGCAGTTCAACGCTTCGATCAGCTGCGGGGCGATAACCCCGGCCGCGCCGTTGCCGCAGTCGACCACGACCTTCATGCGCCGGGCCAGTTTGATGTCCTGGACGATTTCGGTGTTGTAGCGGTCGAGAATCTCGACCTGCGTGACGCTGCCCGTGCCGCTGCTCAGGTTGTTGGTCTTGAGGCGCTCGTGCAGGGCCTGAATCTGTTCGTTGGCGAGGGTGTCGCCGGCGATGACGATCTTGAAGCCGTTGTAGTTCGACGGGTTGTGGCTGCCGGTGAGCATCACCCCGGATTTGCCGGCCAGTACGTTGGCGGCGTAGTACAGCGCAGGGGTCGGTACCAGGCCGACGTCGCTGACGTGGCAGCCGCTCTCGGCAATACCGCGGATCAGTTCTGCGACCAGCTCCGGGCCGGACAAACGGCCGTCGCGACCGACGGAAACGTTAGGCTCGCCTTGGGCCAGGCTCTGCGAGCCGATAGCGCGGCCGATCCAGTAAGCGGTTTCGGCATTGAGAAATTCCGGCACAGTGCCGCGAATGTCATAGGCTCGGAAAATGCTGTCGGGCAGCTTCGGGGCGATCTTGGCTGGGGTGCTCATCTACGGAAATGCTCCATCTCGAAAGTGGCGGGACAGACCGACGAATCGTTCGACGGCAGGCTCAAACTGAAGGGTATGACGGCGTTTTCCACAGAGAGTTCGTGGTGTGAAAGGGCCATGACGCCTTGTCTGGCGTGGCTTTCGCCCGGCAAAACCTTGATTTGCGGTGCTAAAACCTGCTGCCGATGTAGCGCATTTTTTGTGGCGAGGGAGCTTGCTCCCGCTGGGTTGCGTAGCGGCCCCAAAGATCTTGTGGGCGCTGCGCACCCAAGCGGGAGCAAGCTCCCTCGCCACAGTAACGGGTTATCTGTTATTTCGTGCCGGTATGGCCGAAACCGCCAGTGCCGCGTTCAGTTTCGACGAACTCTTCAACCATTTCGAAGTGCGCCTGCACCACCGGTACCAGCACCAATTGCGCCAGACGTTCGCCGACGGTCATGGTGAAGTCGGTCTGGCCACGGTTCCAGCAGGACACCATCAGCGGACCCTGATAGTCGGAGTCGATCAGACCGACGAGGTTGCCCAGCACGATGCCGTGTTTGTGGCCCATGCCCGAGCGCGGCAGGATCAGCGCGGCGAGGTTCGGATCGCCGATGTACACCGACAGACCGGTAGGGATCAGCACGGTTTCACCCGGCTTGATCACGATGTCCTGTTCCAGCATGGCGCGCAGGTCGAGGCCGGCGGAGCCCGGGGTGGCGTATTGCGGCAGCGGGAATTCGGTGCCGATGCGTGGGTCGAGGATTTTGGCTTGCAAAGCGTGCATGTAAATTAAACCTGGTTCAGACGTTCGGCGATAAAAGTGACCAGTTGGCGAGCGATCTTGCTCTTGCTGGTCTGGGCGAAAACCGTGGCGTGCAGCTCACGGTCAATCACGCTGCAGGCGTTTTCTTCGCTGTTGAAACCGATGCTCGGGTTGGCGACGTCGTTGGCGACGATCAAATCGAGATTCTTGTCCTTCAGCTTGCGTGCAGCGTAGTCGAGCAGATGTTCGGTCTCGGCGGCGAAGCCGACACTGAACGGACGGTCGGGACGGGTCGCGATGGTGGCCAGGATGTCCGGGTTACGCACCATTTGCAGGACGAAGCCGTCACCGCTCGTAGGGTCTTTCTTGAGCTTTTGCGGGGCAACGACTTCCGGGCGGTAGTCCGCGACCGCTGCCGAAGAGATAAACACATCACACGGGATCGCGGCTTCGCACGCGGCGAGCATGTCCCGGGCGCTGACCACGTCGATGCGGGTGACGCGATCTGGTGTTGGCAGATGCACCGGGCCGCTGATCAGGGTCACGCGGGCGCCGGCCTCTACTGCGGCTTCGGCCAGGGCAAAGCCCATTTTTCCGGAGCTGTGGTTGGTGATGTAGCGCACCGGGTCGATGTTTTCCTGGGTCGGGCCGGCGGTAATCACTACGTGCTTGCCGGTCAGTGCCTGACGCTGGAAGCAGTCTGCCGCGCACTGCGCCAGATCGGTGGCTTCCATCATCCGGCCCATGCCGACGTCGCCGCAGGCCTGGCTGCCGGAGGCTGGGCCGAAGGTCTTCAGGCCACGGCTTTCCAGAAGTTGCAGGTTGGCCTGGGTGGCCGGGTCGCGCCACATCGCCTGATTCATCGCCGGCGCAACGGCCACGACGGCATCGGTGGCCAGCACCAGAGTCGTCAGCAGATCGTTGGCAATGCCTTGGGCCAGACGGGCGAGCAGGTCGGCGGTGGCCGGGGCGATCAGCACCAGATCGGCCCACTTGGCCAATTCGATGTGGCCCATCGCCGCTTCAGCGGCCGGGTCGAGCAGATCCAGGTGGACCGGGTGCCCGGACAGGGCCTGCATGGTCAGCGGGGTGATGAACTCGGCACCGCCATGGGTCATGACCACGCGCACCTCGGCACCCTGGTCGATCAGGCGTCGAACCAGATCGGCGCTCTTGTAGGCTGCAATGCCGCCGCCGACGCCCAGAACGATGCGTTTCCGATACAGCCGCTGCATAGGTCTGCCTTTCATTTCGTGGGTGACATACGTGGCGAAACCCCCTCCCCAGGGTGAATTCGCCCGCAAAAAAGATGGGCTACGATATCACAGCGACCGCTACGGAACAGCGGCGCCCACAGACAAGGAATGTGTATGAGTATTCGCGATTGGCCAGCGGCGGAACGGCCGCGGGAACGGTTACTTGAACAGGGCTCTGCGAGCCTTTCGGACGCCGAGTTACTGGCGATTTTTTTGCGCACGGGAGTCGTTGGAAAAAGCGCAGTGGACTTGGCGCGACACTTGTTGAATCAGTTCGGCAGCCTGCGTTTGTTGCTTGAGGCCGATCAGGAAGCATTCAGCAAACAGTTGGGACTGGGGCCGGCAAAGTTTGCACAGTTGCAGGCTGCTCAAGAAATGAACCGCCGGTATCTGGCCGAGCGCTCACGCAGAGAGCCGGCGCTGGAGAATCCGCAGGCTGTTCGCGATTACCTCAAATCCATGCTCCGACACGAGCCGCACGAGGTGTTTGGTTGCCTGTTTCTGGATTCCAGGCACCAAGTGTTGACGTTCGAGGCGCTGTTTCGCGGCTCGATCGACAACACCAGTGTGCATCCGCGTGAAGTGGTGAAGCGTGCATTGGCGAATAACGCCGCGGCGGTGATCCTCTGCCATAACCATCCGTCGGGCAATACCGATCCGAGTCAGGCGGACAAGCTGCTCACCAAGCGTTTGCAGAAGGCGCTGGAGCTGATTGATGTGCGGATTCTGGATCACTTCATCATTGGCGAAGGGGAGCCCCTGTCGATGGCGGAGTGTGGCTGGATGTAGCGCCTAAGGGAGAATACAAACCCTGTGGGAGCTGGCTTGCCAGCGATAGCGGACTGACAGACAACATTTGTACTGAATGTGCCGCCGTCATCGCTGGCAAGCCAGCTCCCACAGATTTCAGGGTATGGCAGTTATTTGAGATTGACCTTGGAATAGTCCTGGCGCCCGAACGGGCTAACCGAGTAACCCTGCACATCCTTGCGGGTCAGTGCGTACGCGGTCGGGTGCGCCAGCGGCAGCCACAGCGCCTGCTGCTGAATCTGCGCCTGTGCCTGTTCGTACAGCTTGGTGCGAACACCTTGCTCGCTAGTGGTCTTGCCAGCGCTGATCAGTTTGTCCAGGTCAGCATTGCAATAACGGGCGAAGTTGGTGCCGGACTTGACCGCTGCACAGGAAAACTGCGGTGTGAGGAAGTTGTCCGGATCGCCGTTGTCACCGGCCCAGCCCATGAACAACAGGTCATGCTCGCCAGCCTTGGCGCGGCGAATCAACTCGCCCCATTCGATTACGCGGATTTCCGCCTGAATGCCGATCTCCGCCAGATCCGACTG
The DNA here is from genome assembly GCF_018326005.1 of Pseudomonas sp. Seg1. Classification (NCBI taxonomy): domain Bacteria; kingdom Pseudomonadati; phylum Pseudomonadota; class Gammaproteobacteria; order Pseudomonadales; family Pseudomonadaceae; genus Pseudomonas; species Pseudomonas sp. Seg1. The sequence goes on along the minus strand of NZ_AP021903.1, from coordinate 6,380,905 downwards.
CAACATCTGTGCGCCGAGGCTCGGATTCGGGTTGAGCAGGCTGCCGGACGGCCGCGTCCAGATAGTGGTCTGGAAACCGTCTTTCAAACCGGCCTTGGCCAGCAGCGCTTTGGCTTTCACGACGTCGTGCGGGTAGCCCGCCAGGTTTTTCGCGTAGCTCCAGGTGTTCGGCGGGTAAGGGCCGTTGGCGGGTTCGGCGGTGTCTTCGAACACGGCTTTGATGTAGTTGGCCTTGTCGAAGGCGAGGTTGATCGCCTGGCGCACTTCCGGCTTGTCCAGCGGTGGATGCTGGCTGTTGATGCCGACGAAAGCGGTCATGAAGGCGTCAGTCTTTTCGACTTTCAGTGTCGGTTCTTTCAGCGCAGCCTGTACGTCCAGTGGCTTCGGCGACAGGGCGATCTGGCATTCGTTACGTCGCAGTTTTTGCAGGCGCACGTTGGCGTCCGGGGTGATGGCGAAGATCAGCGGGTCAACCGATGGCTTGCCGGCGAAATAGTCCGGGTTGGCCTTGTAGCGGATGGCGGCGTCTTTCTGGAAGCGGGTGAAGACGAACGGGCCGGTGCCGATCGGCTGACTGTTGAGCTTTTCGGTCGCGTTGGCTTTCAATAACTTGTCGGCGTATTCGGCGGAATAGACCGAGGCGAAGCCCATGCTCAGCGTTGCCAGGAAGGTCGAGTCCGGGTGATCAAGGGTGAAGCGCACGGTCAGCGGATCCAGTGCGTCGATCTTCTTGATCAGCGTCGGCAACTGCATCGACTGCGCATGCGGGAAGCCACTCTGGGCGACTTTATGCCAAGGGTTCGCCGGGTCGAGCATGCGGTCGAAGCTGAATTTGACGTCTTCAGCGGTCAGTTCACGGCTCGGCTTGAAGTAATCGGTCGTGTGAAACTTCACCTGTGGATGTAGCTTGAATACGTAGGTCAGGCCGTCGGTGCTGACTTCCCAGCTGTCAGCCAGGCTCGGGACGACCTTGCCGCTGGCGGTGTCGAACTCCACCAGGCGGTTCATCAGCACATCGGCCGAGGCATTGGTGGTGGTCAGCGAGTTGTACTGCACCACGTCGAACCCTTCAGGGCTGGCCTCGGTACAAACGCTCAGCGCGGCGGCCTGGGCCAATGGGCTCAGCAGGAGCGGGGCGAGCAACAGGGGTAGGGCAGCGAGGCGCATGGTCGGCTTCCTTTTACAGATCGAAGGCCCATCTGCAAGTGCAGTCTGGAAAAGGCCTACCCTAGAGGTCGCGATTGCAAATGACTATCCCCTTTTTGTATTTTTGGGGCCGCTGTCATGCAGTTTCGCTTGGCGGTCGACAGCGCGAAGGGCGCCAATCTTGCCTGTAGGCGGTTTTCTGCGACGAGTGGTAAAAACCGGTGCCAGCCTTTATCCAAGGCGTTCGCGGGTCGGAAAAGCGCATTTTTGTTGATTGATTGCACACGGAAAGTTGTTGCACCCCGGTCTTTCTGGTATAAAGCAGCGCTCTTTTCTAGGGGCCCGGTTCCTTCACTGTAGGTGTAGCCGGTAAGACCTCTAAAGAAACGCGGCGCCTGGCGCCAAATGACTGAGAGATTAAGCGGCCAACCCATGCCGGGTTGGGCATGTGGTTTTAGAGGGCTGAGGCATGTCGAGAGTATGTCAAGTTACCGGTAAGGGTCCGGTGACTGGGAATAACATTTCCCACGCAAACAACAAAACCCGTCGTCGTTTCCTGCCGAACCTGCAGCATCACCGCTTCTGGGTTGAAGAAGAGAAACGTTTCGTGCGTCTGCGCGTATCTGCCAAAGGCATGCGTATCATCGACAAGCGCGGCATCACTGTCGTGCTGGCCGAACTTCGCCGCGATGGCAAGATTTAAGGGAGCTAATCATGCGTGAATTGATTCGTTTGATCTCGAGCGCCGGTACTGGTCACTTCTACACTACCGACAAGAACAAGCGTACTACTCCGGACAAAATCGAGATCAAGAAATATGATCCGGTTGTTCGCAAGCACGTGATCTACAAGGAAGGCAAAATCAAGTAATTGATTTTTCCTGACTTACGAAAAAGGCCCGTATCTCACGATACGGGCCTTTTTTGTTGCCTTTGAAAGGGTAATCAACCGCAAATGAGTTCAATGATCTCGTTGCGCTCGTTCACCAACACTCGAATTCGGTCCGGATCAGTGCGCAGGTTGTACAGGCCGTCTGGCACTTCCAGGCGATGTTTCTTCACGCCGGCGGCATTGCGCACAGCGAGCAGGTTGTCCGAGTCGGCAATATCGCCGAGGAAAAATTTTGCGTTATTCAGGTTGCAGTAGTTGGGCATGATGCCTCCTTGCGTCGATTCGAAAGAAAGGCGCCTTCTGGTCAAGCCCGTCGACACTTCCTGTGCCGGCATGGGAATTAACGCTGAAATTCGGCGCCTTCGCGAAGTTTCGCTCAAAGGTCTTGCCCACGTCCTACCTGTCTCGTCACCTTCTGTGTCGGATCAGCCCTTCTGTTCAAAGATCACATAGATCTTGCGGCACGCCTCCAGCACTTCCCAAGTGCCACGGAAGCCAGCCGGAATCACAAAGCGGTCGCCAACACGCAAGGTCTTGGCATTGCCATCGCTGTCACGCAGCACCGAAACTCCCTGCAGGATCTCGCAATACTCATGCTCGGTGTAATTCACCGTCCATTGCCCGACTGCGCCTTCCCACACGCCGACACCCATTTGCCCACAAGGGCTTTCGTATTGATGGAACACGGCTTGTTCGGGGTCGCCCTTGAGCACTTTGGCCGGGTCCGGGCGATAGCGTTCGGCTTCGCTGCCGGTCAGGCTGATGTCGACGACGTTCTGGATGTTCATTGTTGTTTTCTCCCGTGATGACGGCGCGATGGCTTGAAAGGGCCAAAGTCTATGTTTATTAAAATGAACACCGCAAGGCCGTATAGCGCGCTTATGTCAAATATATTGAAACAACCCCGGCCGCTGGTTTAGGGTGGCGGGTGCCTTGGGCCGAAAGCATGCTGGCCTGGCAGAATTCCTGAAGACGTCCGCGAAGAGCGCGGCGCTCTATTCAACAAGAGGAGGACACTCGAATGACCACCCTGACTCGTGCCGATTGGGAACAACGCGCCCGCGACCTGAAGATCGAAGGCCGCGCCTACCTCAACGGCGAATATACCGACGCCGTTTCCGGCGAGACCTTCGAGTGCATCAGCCCGGTCGATGGCCGTCTGCTGGGCAAGATTGCCAGCTGTGACGCCGCCGACGCCCAGCGCGCCGTGGAAAACGCCCGCGCCACCTTCAATTCCGGCGTCTGGTCGCGCCTGGCACCGACCAAACGCAAAGCCACCATGATCCGTTTCGCCGGCCTGCTCAAGCAGCACGCCGAAGAGCTGGCCCTGCTCGAAACCCTCGATATGGGCAAACCGATCAGTGACTCGTTGTACATCGACGTTCCGGGCGCGGCGCAAGCGCTGAGCTGGAGCGGTGAGGCGATCGACAAGATCTACGACGAAGTCGCGGCCACCCCGCACGATCAACTGGGTCTGGTGACCCGCGAGCCGGTCGGCGTGGTTGGCGCCATCGTGCCGTGGAACTTCCCGCTGATGATGGCCTGCTGGAAGCTCGGCCCGGCGCTGTCGACGGGTAACTCGGTGATCCTCAAGCCGTCGGAAAAATCCCCGCTGACCGCCATCCGCATCGCCGCGCTGGCAGTCGAAGCCGGCATCCCGAAAGGCGTGCTCAACGTGCTGCCGGGTTACGGTCACACCGTTGGCAAGGCGTTGGCCCTGCACAACGATGTCGACACTCTGGTGTTCACCGGTTCGACCAAGATCGCCAAGCAACTGATGATCTACTCCGGCGAATCGAACATGAAACGCGTCTGGCTGGAAGCCGGTGGCAAGAGCCCGAACATCGTCTTTGCCGATGCGCCGGATCTGCAGGCTGCTGCCGAATCCGCCGCCAGCGCCATCGCCTTCAACCAGGGCGAAGTGTGCACCGCCGGTTCGCGTCTGCTGGTCGAGCGTTCGATCAAGGACAAATTCCTGCCGATGGTCATTGAGGCGCTGAAAACCTGGAAACCGGGCAATCCGCTGGATCCGGCGACCAACGTTGGCGCGCTGGTCGATACCCAGCAGATGAACACCGTGCTGTCGTACATCGAATCCGGTCATGCCGATGGCGCCAAACTGGTGGCCGGTGGCAAGCGCATCCTTCAGGAAACCGGCGGCACGTATGTTGAGCCAACGATTTTCGACGGCGTGAGCAACGCCATGAAGATCGCTCAGGAAGAGATCTTCGGGCCGGTGCTGTCGGTCATCGCTTTTGATACAGCCGAAGAGGCGATCCAGATTGCCAACGACACGCCTTATGGCCTCGCCGCTGCGGTGTGGACTCAGGACATCTCCAAGGCACACCTGACCGCCAAGGCACTGCGCGCCGGCAGCGTGTGGGTCAACCAGTACGACGGCGGCGACATGACCGCGCCATTCGGCGGCTTCAAGCAGTCGGGAAACGGTCGCGATAAATCGCTGCACGCGTTCGACAAGTACACCGAGCTGAAAGCGACGTGGATCAAGCTGTAAGCCTTTAGCGGGAGCCTGACTCGTTCAGGCTTCCAACTACAGAGATCCCCCTGTGGGAGCAAACTTTTGTGGTGAGGGGATTCATCCCCTGATCGGCTGCGAAGCAGTCGCAAAACCAGTGCATGCGAGGGTGCAGGTTTTGAGGTCGCTGCGCGACCTGTCGGGGATGATCCCCTTGCCACAGGGTTTGCTCCCACATTTGGTTTTGTGGTGCACATAAAAATAATCCACAGGAGCGTGGACCATGCGTTGGGCGACGTATTTCGCCGTGTTGGCGTCTGTCTTGAGTGTCGGCCTGGCCCTGGGGGTCAGCATGCCACTGGTGTCGTTGCGTCTGGAGAGCTGGGGTTACGGCTCTTTCGCCATCGGCGTGATGGCAGCGATGCCGGCGATTGGCGTGTTGTTGGGCGCGAAGATTTCCAGTCATCTGGCGGCGCGTTTCGGCACGGCGAACCTGATGCGCCTGTGCCTGTGGGCCGGAGCCCTGTCGATCGGTTTGCTGGCGCTGCTGCCGAGTTACCCGATCTGGCTGCTGTTGCGCTTGATGATCGGCGTGATCCTGACCATCGTTTTTATCCTCGGCGAGAGCTGGATCAACCAATTGGTGGTGGAGCACTGGCGCGGGCGGCTGGTGGCGCTGTATGGCAGCAGCTATGCGTTGAGCCAACTGTCTGGTCCGTTGCTGCTGGGCGCGCTCGGCACCGAACACGATTACGGCTTCTGGGTTGGTGTTGCGCTGCTGACGATCTCGCCCTTGCTGTTGCTGCGCCGCAGCGGTGCGCCGAGCAGTGAAGCGAGCAGCGTGACCTTCAGCGATCTGTGGGGTTTTGCTCGGGAGCTGCCAGCGATTGCCTGGGCGGTGTCGTTGTTCGCCGCGTTCGAGGCGATGATCCTGACGCTGCTGCCGGTGTACTGCCTGCAGCAGGGCTTCACCGCCGAGATCGCGTTGGCGATGGTCAGCACGGTGGTGGTCGGCGATGCGTTGCTGCAACTGCCGATTGGCGCGTTGGCCGATTACCTGTCGCGGCGCACGTTGTTCACCGGCTGCGCGGTGGTGTTGATGCTGTCGAGCCTGGCGATTCCAATGCTGATCGACACGCCGCTGATCTGGCCGTTGTGGGTGCTGTTCGGGGCCCGCGCCGGCGGGCTGTTCACCTTGTCACTGATCCTGATCGGTGAGCGCTATCGCGACGATGCGCTGGTGCGGGCCAATGCGCACATTGCCCAGCTGTGGGGTGTGGGTTGTCTGATCGGGCCTTTGATGGCGGGGGCGGGCAGTCAGTGGGTCAGTGGGCATGCATTGCCGTGGTTGATGGCGGCTGGGGCGTTCGGGCTGGTGATTCTCCTTATGCGCCAAGGTGCATTCGGTACGGTGGCCGAGCCGGCCTGAGTCTGGTTGCAAAGTTTGTGATTACCTTGTGGTGAGGGGATTCATCCCCGATGGGGCGCGCAGCGGCCCTGCTTTTTTCCACATGACAGCGGGACTGCTATGCAGTTTATCGGGGATAAATCCCCTCACCACAAGAGCCTCCTCTCACAGTAGAAGCTGCGTGTCCGGCTACAACATCCGTTCCAAACCGACCGAGGTGCTGAACCACGCATTTAAGCGCCGCCACCAGCTCCCAGGCTCCTTGGTCAGCGTGTGCATCTGGCCGTTGTCCTCGGTCACCCAGACGATATTTCCATTCTGCATTTTCGCTTCGTAGCTGAGCGCCGGCGCCATACCTTGCAACGCCAGTTCGCGGACGTGTTCGGCCAGCTCCGGACTGTCCACCAGCACGCCCACCTCGGTGTTCCACAGCACTGAGCGAGGGTCGAAGTTGAACGAGCCGATAAACGCTTTTTGCCGGTCGAAGATCATCGCCTTGCTGTGCAGGCTCGAATCCGAGCCGCGAAACGATTTGCTGTAGAACACGTGCGGGGCGCTGCCGCCACCGTCCCCCGGCTGGCGCCGCAGTTCGAACAATTTCACCCCATGCTCCAGCAGTGCCTTGCGATAAGGCGCGTAGCCACCGTGCACCGCCGGCACATCTGTGGCCTCCAGTGAGTTGGTCAGCAAGCTCACCGAGACTCCGGCGTCGGCGCGTCCGGTCAAGTACACAAGCCCCGGCTGGCCCGGAACGAAGTAGGCAGAGATCATGATCAGTTCTTTGCTGACGCCGCGCAGTTCCGGCGCCAGTTGCGTGGTCAGCAGCAATTGCGGATCAGGCTCGGCCTTGGCCAACACCTTGCTTGGTGCATCCCACAGTGCCTGATTCCACGCCCAGATCAGCTCCTTGCGCCAGATGTCCATGCGCGGTTCGGTCTTGAACGTCATCAGCTGCTGATACAGCGCGTGATTCTGCTTGCGGGTTTCTTCGAGGGATTCTTCCAGGCGTGTGCGGGTGTTCTGCAAGTCCTTGGCGGTCGGTCTGCTCGAGAGAAACTCGTCGATCGGCTTGCTCAGCGCACTGTTCCAGTACTGGTCGAAACTGTGCCCGAGCTGTTCGGCCACCGGGCCGACGCTGAGCATGTCGATGTCGGTGAAATTCAGGTTTGGCTCGGCATCGAAATACTCGTCGCCCAGGTTGCGTCCGCCGACAATCGCCACGCTGTTGTCCGCCAGCCACAGCTTGTTGTGCATCCGCCGATGTTGCAGCGACAGATTGAACAGGCGCCCGGCTGCCCGCGTGACACCCGTGCTACGACCCAGGTGCAACGGATTGAACAGGCGAATCTGGATCTGCGGATGCGCCGCGAGGGTAGCGATGATCTGGTCGAGGCCGTCGCTGGTGGTGTCATCGAGCAGAACCCGCACCCGGACGCCACGGTCGGCAGCCTTGAGCAGTTCTTCCACCAGCATCCGCGTGCTGATGCCGTCATGGACAATGTAGTACTGCAGGTCGAGGCTGTTTTGTGCATTGCGGATCAGTTCGGCGCGGGCGGTGAAGGCTTCGGTGCTGTTGGACAGTAGACGGAAACCGGAGCGCCCCTGATGTGGCGCGGCCTGTGCCTGGATCGAGCGACCAAAGCTGGAGTCTCCGGCTGGTAATGCCTGGCTGGGTTCGCGAGGTATTTCGAGGCCGGCACATCCAGCGATCCAAGTGACCAGAAGGCACACAGCAAACAGCTTTAGTCCAGGGCGCACGTTGTGTTCTCAAATCGTGACAGGAGGCGAAGTATGGCACGCACTGCAATGACATCAACGCTGGCAGTAAGTGCGTGCTGTTCATGCAGTAGGAAAGAGTTAGTAAACGAATTTTGCCTATAGAAGTTGTCGTGCTTTCCCTTTGTGATCAGTGTCGTTTCCTACAGATTTATCTCTCATAAGCCGCAATCATCTACCCGCTTACTTGCATCAAAAGTTAGTAGGGAACGAACTTTCATTTAAATGGATATGACGACTTATGAAAAAGACAATTCGGATTGCTGCTCTGGCGGCGATGCTTCTACCCGTATCGGCGATGGCCGAAAGCGTTGACCTGAACGTTATCGGCACCATCATTCCAACCGCCTGCATTCCTGCCTTTGCCGGCGGTGGGACAGTGGATTTGCGCAAGATCTCCGCTGCAACACTGAATCAGACAGCGCAAACCATTCTCGCAGGTCGCGATGTTTCGCTGACCATCAACTGCGATGCTGTGGCACAAGTTGAAGTGTCGGTTCGCGATAACCGCGAGGCAACCAAATTGCCTGGCATCAGCGATGGCACGGGCCAGACTGATCCGGCACTGTTCTTCGGTCTCGGCGATATCAATGGCACGCGCATTGGTGGATTTGCCCTGCGTCACGGCACTCCCGAAACCGACGGCACGGGCCGGGCGTTGCTGACCCGAGCGAGCTTCCTGTCTCCTTGGCAGGTGCCCACCAGCACATTGGTGAGAAATGCACCGGATTTGTATTCCTGGGGTATTAGCGCCGCCACCGGTCCGATCGGAGCCAGGCACCATGCCTTCCCGATGCACTTGCTGCCGATCATTGGCCCCAGCAACGCTTTGCCGATTGCCAACGAAATCCCGCTTGATGGCTCGGTAACGTTCGACATTTTCTACATCTGACGGCCTGCCCCGGCGGTTGCGTATCGTCGAGTACCGTTCGCCCATGCAAGAGCGCCCCGGCACGGCCCGGGGCGCTCCCAGGATTCTCCCGGATATCCCGATGCCTATTTCTCTCAGTCTTTTGTTCAAGGCGGCACTGCTGTGCCCGCTCGCCTGGCTTTCGATCACTATCGCCCACTCCGCCGGCATGGTTCCACAAACGCCGGTCCTCGTGGTGGAGGAGGGCGTGGGTGAAGCCGTCATGAATGTGCGCAACACGGATTTGCATCCTGCGTTGCTGCATTCAAGTGTTAAAAACGTCGAGCAGGATGATGAAATACTGCTCCTCGTTACGCCTCCTCTGGCGCGCGTCGAAGCGGGCAGCATTCAGCAGGTGCGGTTCATCCTGCAAAACCCCCGATCTTTGCAGGTCGAGCGCTTGAAGCGGGTGGTGTTCGAAGGCATTGCTCCTGCAGCAGATTCCAGTGGCGCCCGAGTCAGCCTGGGGATAAGGCAGAATTTGCCGGTGATTCTGCGTCCCGCTGGGTTGGCGGTTGAGCGAGAGCCGTGGAAACGACTGAGCTGGAGTGCCACACCTGGCGGCCTACAGGTGTTCAACCCCAGCCCTTATGTCGTACGGCTGGCCAAAGCCTTTGTGCCGTTGCCCGGCTCAGACATGGCCAATTTGCCGCGCACCTACATCTTGCCCGGCGAACGCTTGAACATTGCGCTGCCCTTGAGCACCTCCGTACGAACAATGTCGGTGCGGATCTATCCGGCGACCACTTACGGATTTTCGGTTGAACACTTCGATGCCCCGGTCACTCGCTAGTGTGGGTCAATTTTCGCCGTTGCCTGATGGTGGTTCTGGTGAGCGGTTCGAGTTTCGTGACAGCGCGCGAGCCTGTGGAATTTGATGCCAAAGTACTGAAGGACCGCGGAATCGATCCGGCACTGGCGCAATATTTTCGTGATTCGCCGCGCTTTACCCAAGGCTCGCGTTTAGTCGCGCTGGAGGTCAACGGTCAGCCCAAGGGGCGCGTGCGCATGACCTTCAGTGCTCATGGCGAGTTGTGTCTGGAGCCGCAGTGGCTGAAGGCTGCCGGCATACGGCCCTTGTCTCCGGTGGCCAAGTCGCAACCGGATGGATGCGTGACCGTCACAGAAGGTTTTCCCGACGCCATTGTGCAGCTGTATCCAGGCAGGGAGCAGGTCGAGTTGTTGGTGCCCACCAGAACCCTTGCGTTGCCGGAGCGTACCGCGCATGACTTTGACGATGGCGGTGTCGCCGGCGTGTTCAACTACGACTTGCTGGTGGCGGGCAGCGAGCTCGGAGGGCAGCGCAGCACTTATCGAAACCTTGGCTCCGAAGTCGGCTTGAATGCCGGAAACTGGATATTGCGCAGCCGGCAGTCTTACACGGCGTTACCCGGCAGTACGCGATTCGAACATCTTTACGCCTATGGCATGCGCACGTTGGAGGCCTACGAGGCCAGTGTGCAAGTCGGTCAGTTGAATCTGGCCTCAGCGCTCTTTGCCGGTGAATCCTTCACTGGTGTGCAGATCCTTCCCGAGACGGCATTCGCGCAGTTGCGTGCCGCGCAGAACGGTGCTCGTGGTCACGTCGAAGGGGTGGCTTACTCGCCGTCCCGGATCGAGGTCCGGCAGAACGGTGTGGTGATCTACACCACGATGGTGCCGGGCGGCCCCTTTACGTTGCGCGCGTTGCCACTGTTGAGCAATCAGCTCGATCTTGAAGTGAGCGTCCACGAGCAAGATGGGCAGATACGGCGATACCAGGTTCCGTCTGCCAACCTGCGCGAGGGGATGGTTGAGGGGACGGGTGGATTCAATTTTGCGCTCGGTAGCGTACGGCGACTGGGAACGGACGACCGACATGCGCCGTCCTTTGCCACATTCAGCAAGGACTGGGACTGGAACCGAGTCAGTCGCATCACCGGCGGCTTGTTGGTGGGAACGGACTATCTGTCGGCGGGTTGGGGGTTGCAAAGGCAGTGGGGCGATCTCAACCTGGGCGTGCAACAAGTGTTTTCTGACGCGGGCGTCGAGGGCGTGTCCGGCAATCAGGTGCAGATGACGCTTAACGCGTCAATATCGCCAACACTGTCGACCAGCCTGATCGCGGTGCATCAGAGCGGGGGTTTTCGCACGCTATCGGATACCGGCTGGAATCAGGAGCGCGGCGAGCCCGCGTCACGCAGTCGCAACCACTTACAGGGTTCACTCAATCTCTCGACCGAACACTGGGGCGCCTTTGGTGCGACGTGGTCGCGTTACCTGAGCGAGGGCGCACCGCCACAATCGCGGACGGGTTTGTCCTGGTCACGGACATTGCCACAGCGAATCAGCCTTTCCGTCAGTCTGGAACGGGATGTGGGGGGGCAATCGCGAGAGAGGCGGGGTACTTCCGCCTATCTGACCCTGGGGGTTCCGCTTGGCGGTCAGGCGAGGCTGCGAAGTTACCTGCGCACTGATGAACAATCCGGAACGCGCAAGGGCCTGGCGGTCAGCGATGTGCTCAGCGAAAACCTGGCTTACACCGTCCGGGCGGAATATCCGGACGCGGCGTCCGCCAACTACGCTGCGCGCATCAACGCCCTGCCGTACTACACAAGCGTTGATCTGGGGGTCGGCCAGCGCTCCGGTGCGACGGACTATGACGTGGGACTACGTGGAGGCGCAGCGTTTCATCGCGACGGTGTGACATTGTCGCCCTATCCGCTAAGAGACACGATTGGCGTGCTGAAGGCCGGTGATCGGGCCGGCGTCAAACTGAACACGCCTCAGGGCCCGGTCTGGACCGACGGCACAGGCCACGCGATAGCCGCGACGCTCCCTGCCTATTCGACGGCCAGGCTGGAAGTCGATCCTTTGAGTCTGCCGCGTAATGTCGAGGTGCTCGACGGGTTGCAAGAGGTGACGATGGGGCGCGGCTCGGTGAAGCACCTGGATTTCTCTATCGTGACTGTCAGGCGTTTGTTGTTGAGGGCCATGACAGTTGATCGGCAGTGGCTGACTCAGGGGCTGACAGTCGAGGACGAGCAGGGCCGTTATCTGACAACCGTGCTGGAGTCCGGAACCATTTTTCTGCCGGATGTGAAGTCCGATCAGACCTTGCTGGTGCAACTGCCCGACACCACACGGTGCATTTTGCAGTTCGCCCTTTCCGATGCCCCCGAAGACAGCGCACAGATTGAGCGCGTCGATGCGATGTGCACCCCTGTCGAGCTGTCCTGAGCGAGTGTCTGACATGAATGTATTGGTTACTGTGGTCTTGCTTGTTTGCCTGTTCTCACCTTTTGCGCTGGCGAGCGACCAATGCCGACTGGGGCTGTCCCCGGTGGGGGTGGATTTTGGATCACTCACTCGGGCCGAGCTGTTCGAGCGTTCGGGCTCGTTCGGTGAGGGCGGCGGTTTCGGTGGGCGCACGCTCCATTTGCGAATTCAATGCGCCGTTCCTCGTGCCATGACGTGGGGGTTCGTTGCGACGATGGCGGATGCCCAGCGTTACCGCTGGTCTGCGGGTACGTTTCAGATCCGCATCATTGCGGCGCGGCTGGACGGAATGGCAGTGCGACTGCGGCGGGCCGGCGATGACGCCGTCGAGGCGGATCTGTTGCGCCCGGGTGAGCGCCTGGTGACATGGCGTTCAGGTGCAGTTGTCCAGGGCGGACATCTGGAGGTCGAGTTGCGGATCGAGGCCCATGTGGATGAAGCCATGAGCCGGGTTCGCGACTTGACCCGTCATGAGGCACAGGGGACATTTCTGCTCGACTGAAGACGATCCGCCTGCACGTTTCAGCCTGAGTTGAGGGTGTTCGCTTCGGCCAGCAGCCGGATTGCCGTCGCGCCGACCTTGCGCACCGCTTCTTCGATCTGCGGCGTCGGTTTTGCTGCGTAGTTCATGCGCAGGCAATTGCGGTACTTGCCCGAGGCGGAAAAGATGCTGCCGACGGCAATCTGTACGCCTTGATCATGCAGCTCACGATTGAGTTTCAAGGTGTCAAAACCTTCGGGCAATTCCACCCACAACATGAAACTGCCCTGCGGACGGCTGGCGCGGGTGCCGGCCGGGAAATAGCGGGTTACCCAGTCGATCATCAGGTCGCGATTGCGCTGGTATTGCGTGCGCATCCGCCGCAAATGCGGTTCGAAGTGGCCGGATTTGAGAAATTCTGCAATGGCGATCTGCGGTTGTGGCGCGGTGGAACCGGTGCTGATGTATTTCATGTGCAGCACGCGTTCCAGATAGCGGCCCGGCGCAACCCAGCCGATGCGCAGCCCCGGCGCCAGGGTCTTGGAAAACGAACTGCACAGCAACACCCGGCCATCTTCATCGAAGGATTTGATCGTGCGCGGACGGGGGTAGGTGTAGGCCAGTTCTCCGTATACATCGTCTTCGATAATCGCCACGTCGAAGCGCTGCGCGAGGTTGAGCAGGGCGCGTTTGCGCGACTCCGGCATGATGTAGCCGAGCGGATTGTTGCAGTTGGGCGTGAGCTGAATGACCTTGATCGGCCATTGCTCCAGCGCCAGTTCCAGCGCTTCGAGGCTGATGCCGGTGAGCGGGTCGGTGGGGATTTCCAGAGCCTTCATGCCCAGCCCTTTGAGGGTCTGCATGGCGCCGTGAAAACTCGGCGAATCCACCGCGACGATGTCGCCCGGCTCACAAATCGCGTGGATGCTGGTGGACAGCGCTTCGTGGCAGCCGGTGGTGACGACGAGGTCGCTGGCGCTCAACTGGCAGCCGGAGTCGAGCATCAATCGGGCGATCTGTTCGCGCAGTTCGAGGGTGCCGTGGATATTGTCGTAATACAGACCGGGCATGTCCTGCCGACGACTGATTCGCGCCAGGCCACGCAGCAGCGGTTTCATGGTCGGTGAGGTGACGTCGGGCATGCCACGACCGAGTTGCACCACATCCTTGCGCGGCACCGCGCGAATCAGTTCCAGCACCTGATCCCACTGTGAAATCTCCACCGGCCGCTGCGCCGGACGGCCGACGGCGGGCAACTCCGGCAACTCGCGGCCGACCGGCACGAAATAGCCTGATTTGGGTTTCGGCGTGGCCAGGCCACTGTCCTCAAGCATGCGGTAAGCCTGCTGCACCGTGCTGAGACTGACGCCATGTTCTACGCTCAAGGCGCGCACCGACGGCAACCGGTCACCCGGACGATAGAAGCCTTGTTCGATGCGGGTGCCGAGCAGCTCGGCGAGGTTCACATAAAGCGTCATGGCACTGCCTCGATGCAGGTGATTCGAAAAACCAGTACAGATGCGGCGTAAATCGACAATTCAGTGGCAGAAACAGCAAATCTGTATGGAAATAATACAGATGTGTTGAATCTGTAATGCTTTTGCCGACCCGCGCATCATGGAATCTCTGGCTACCCAAGTAAACAGGAGCGACAAAAATGAACGGCTTGAGCGATGTGCGGCTGACGTTACACAGTCAGGAACTGGAGGCAGGGCAGGAGGACAGTGCGTGGAACACGGCCATGCGCAACGCGCCGTCCGACCTCAGTCGCTTGGGTCTGTTCTGGCATCGTCTGCACACGCGCAAGGCGTTGCTCGGTTTGACGCCCGAGCAGCTCAAGGATGTCGGGCTGACGCGGGAGCAGGCGCTGGAGGAGGGCTTGAAGCCGTTCTGGCGGATCTGAGATCTGTATTGTTCTTTCGGGCATCGCGAGCAGGCTCACTCCTACAGGGGGAACGCATTTCAACTGTAGGAGTGAGCCTGCTCGCGATAGGGCCTTCACATCCACCGCAAAAACATCAGACCAGTTCTTTAAGGCGATGCCACAACATCCCCAGCGCCAGCAACGGCGAGCGCAAATGCTTGCCCCCTGGAAAGGTGATATGCGGCACCTTGGCAAACAGATCAAAGCCGCCGCTGTGCTGCCCGCTGATCGCCTCGGCGAGCAACTTACCCGCCAGGTGCGTGGCATTCACCCCGTGCCCTGAATACGCCTGGGCGTAATACACGTTCGGTTGGTCCGCGAGCCGACCGATCTGCGGCAAACGGTTGGCGCCGATGCCGATCATGCCGCCCCACTGATAATCAATGTTTACTCCGGCCAGTTGCGGGAAAACTTCGAGCATCTTCGGCTGCATGTACGCGGCGATGTCCTTCGGGTCGCGCCCCGAGTAATGACAGGCGCCGCCGAACAGCAATCGGCGATCCGCCGAGAGCCGGTAGTAATCCAGCGCCACACGCTGGTCGCAGACCGCCATGTTTTGCGGCAAAAGGCCATGCGCCTGCTCTTCGGACAGCGGCTCGGTGGCGATGATGTAGCTGCCGGCGGGCAGGACCTTTCCGCTGAGTTGCGGGTTGAGGCCATTGAGATAGGCATTGCATCCCAACACTAGCGTCTTCGCCCGCACCGAGCCTTGCGCCGTGTGCACTTTCACTTCAGGGCCGTAATCAATGCGGGTCACCGCCGATTGCTCGAACAGCTGCACGCCCAGTTGCTGCGCCGCTGCGGCTTCGCCCAATGCCAGATTCAGCGGATGCAGATGCCCGGACCCCATATCGACCAGGCCGCCAACGTAGCGTTTGGAACCGACCACCGTGTGCATTTCATTGGCTTGCAGCAGACGGGTTTCGTAGCGATAACCAAGGCTGCGCAGCTCTTCGGCGTCCTCGGCAAAACCCTCGAGGTCAGACGGCTTGTTGGCGAGGTCGCAGTAACCCCAGGTCAAGTCGCAGGGGATCTGGAAGCGCTCGACGCGCTGGCGGACGATTTCCACGGCTTCCAGCCCCATCAATTTCATCTGCCGCACGCCGTCGGTGCCGATCACGTTGGTGAACTGGTCGAGACCATGACCGACGCCGCGAATCAGTTGCCCACCATTGCGACCGCTGGCGCCCCAGCCGATCCTGTGTGCTTCCAGCAGCACCACGCTGAGGCCACGTTCGGCCAGTTCCAGCGCGGTGTTCAGCCCGGAAAAGCCGCCGCCGACCACGCACACGTCGGCAATCACTTCACCTTGCAGCCGCGTATGGTCCGGTTGCGGCAGGCTGCTGGCGGCGTAGTAAGAGGCAACGTGGGGTTGGCTCGCGGTGGTTTGGGCGCGGGCGGTCATGGGCGTCATCCTGAGCGGGGTGTCGAGAAAATTTGACGGAGCATAAGCCGCACCCGCGAAGGTGGGCAACATTGGTCGGTCTACGGTGTCTGGATTGCGGCTTTTGCGGCACAATTGCCGCCTATTCCACGTTGGTCACCGTTTCGATGAGCTGCAACAGCGAGAAAATCCGCACCCTGCGTCAGCAGATTCCCTCGTTCGAGTGTGTGCCCGGCTGCCACGATTGTTGTGGGCCGGTGACAACATCGCCGGAAGAAATGGCGCGCCTGCCGCGCAAGACCCGCGCCGAGCAGGATGCGGCGATGGAAGAGCTGAACTGTGTGCACCTGGGGCCGAATGGCTGCACGGTGTATGGCGAGCGACCGTTGATTTGCAGGTTGTTTGGCACCACCAAAACCTTACCGTGCCCGAATGGGCGGGGGCCGGTGGAGCTGATTCATCCGCGCGCAGAAAAGCAGATCTTCGAGTACATGGCGGCGAATCGGCAGGTGTTGGTTTAGCCAGTTCGCTGGTCCGAGTCGAGGCCATCGCTGGCAAGCCAGCTCCCACAGTTATTGTTGTCGGACACAGAATTTGCGTTGGACACTGAACCTGTGGGAGCTGGCTTGCCAGCGATAGGGCCGGGTCAGGCCCGGCAAAAATCAGTCCGGGATCGGCAGGCTCAGGCTCTCCTTCACCTCTTCCATCACGATATAGCTCTTCGACTCGCGCACATGCGGCAGCTTCAACAAAATATCGCCCAACAGCTTGCGGTACGAGGCCATCTCGGAAATCCGCGCCTTCACCAGATAGTCGAAATCCCCTGACACCAAGTGGCACTCCAACACATGCGGCAACTTCAGCACCGCGCGTCGGAACTCTTCGAAAGTGTCGCCGGATTTGTAGTCGAGGCTGATCTCGACGAACACCAGCAAGCTACCCTTCAAATGCTGCGGATTCAGCCGGGCGTTGTAGCCCATGATGATCCCCTCACGCTCCAGACGCCGCACCCGCTCGGTGCACGGCGTGGTGGAGAGGCCGACCTTTTCCCCGAGCTCGGTGAAGGAAATCCGCCCGTCCGCCTGCAGGATCCGCAAAATGTTGCGGTCGATCTTGTCCAGCTCACGTTTGGTCTGAGTGTTGGTACGCATAGGGGATGCGCCTCCGTGAAAAGGGTTTTTGCCGAGAATTGTCGCCAAATATAGGCGCTTATATAGTGAAAAGCACTGGCATTTATTTTTTACACTGCGCGCATCATTGCTCTAACAACAGACGTACGCGGCCCCTGCCGCGATGAGGGATACAAAATGCGCGTAATGGTCTTGGGTAGCGGCGTCATCGGTACCGCCAGTGCTTACTATCTGGCCCGTGCCGGGTTTGAAGTGGTGGTGGTCGACCGGCAGCCAGCCGCCGCCATGGAGACCAGTTTCGCCAACGCCGGCCAGGTCTCGCCGGGCTATGCCTCGCCGTGGGCCGCGCCGGGCGTACCGCTCAAGGCGATCAAGTGGCTGCTGCAACGTCACGCGCCTCTCGCGATCAAGGCCACCGCCGACATCGATCAATACCTGTGGATGGCGCAGATGCTGCGCAACTGCACCGCCAACCGTTACGCGGTGAACAAAGAGCGCATGGTGCGTCTGTCCGAGTACAGCCGTGACTGCCTCGACGAATTGCGCGCCGAAACCGGCATCGCCTACGAAGGCCGCAGCCTCGGCACCACGCAACTGTTCCGCACCCAGGCGCAACTTGATGGCGCCGCCAAAGACATCGCCGTGCTGAAAGAGTCCGGTGTACCGTTTGAAGTGCTCGACCGCGCCGGCATTGCCCGCGTCGAGCCGGCACTTGCAAATGTCACCGACATCCTCGCCGGTGCTTTGCGCCTGCCGAACGACCAGACTGGCGACTGCCAGATCTTCACCACGCGCCTGGCTGAAATGGCGGTGAAACTGGGTGTGGAATTCCGCTTCGGCCAGGACATCCAGAAACTCGACTTCGCCGGTGACCGCATCAACGGCGTGTGGATCGACGGCAAGCTGGAAACCGCCGACCGTTACGTGCTGGCCCTCGGCAGCTACTCGCCGCAGCTGCTCAAGCCGCTGGGCATCAAGGCCCCGGTGTATCCGCTCAAGGGTTACTCGCTGACCGTGCCGATCACCAATCCGGCGATGGCCCCGACCTCGACCATTCTCGACGAGACCTACAAGGTCGCGATCACCCGTTTCGACAACCGCATTCGCGTCGGCGGCATGGCCGAGATCGCCGGTTTTGACCTGTCGCTCAACCCGCGTCGCCGCGAAACCCTGGAGATGATCGTCAACGACCTTTATCCTCAGGGCGGCAATCTGGCCGAGGCGAGCTTCTGGACCGGCCTGCGTCCGACCACTCCGGACGGCACGCCGATCGTTGGCGCCACCCCGTTCAAGAACCTGTTCCTCAACACCGGTCACGGCACTCTCGGCTGGACCATGGCGTGCGGTTCCGGTCGCTTGCTGGCTGACCTGATGGCGAAGAAAAAGCCGCAGATCAGCGCCGAAGGCCTCGATATTTCCCGTTACGGCAACAAGACCCAGGAGTCCGCAAAACATGGCAATCCAGCGCCAGCTCACCAATGAGCGCATGAGTCAGATCGTCAGCCACAACGGCACCGTGTATCTGGCCGGGCAGGTCGGCGACGATTTCGACGCCGGGATTGAACAGCAGACTCGCGACGTACTGGCCAATATCGAGCGCCTGCTCGATCTCGCGGGCACCGATAAACAGCACCTGTTGTCGGCGACGATCTACCTGAACGACATCGAAGCGCACTTTGCCGGGATGAACTCAGTGTGGGATCAGTGGCTGCCCAAAGGCGCCGCCCCGGCCCGTGCCACCGTCGAAGCGAAGATGGCCAAGCCGAGCATCCTGGTCGAGATTTCCATCGTCGCCGCGCTGCCGTAAACCGCTGTAAAGATCCCTCTCCCGGTGCTGTTGGCGGTTCACGCCGTCAGCCAGCGCCGGTTTTTATTCCCATGACCGCCTAGAAGTCTGCCGCCATGCGTCCTGCCCGTGCCCTGATCGACCTAGAAGCCCTGCGCCACAACTACCGAATTGCCCGCGAAGTCACCGGCGCCAAGGCGCTCGCCGTGATCAAGGCTGATGCCTATGGCCATGGCGCGGTGCGTTGCGCCCAGGCGCTGGAGGCCGAGGCCGATGGTTTCGCCGTCGCCTGCATAGAAGAAGCGCTGGAGCTGCGCGCCGCCGGCATCAAGGCCCCGGTGTTGTTGCTCGAAGGCATCTTCGAGGCCGATGAACTGGCGCTGATCGTCGAGCATGATTTCTGGACCGTGGTGCACTCGCTGTGGCAACTCGAAGCGATCGAGCAGGCTGCGCTGAGCAAACCCATCACTGTGTGGCTGAAACTCGATTCGGGCATGCACCGCGTCGGTTTGCATCCAAAGGATTACCCGGCGGCGTATCAACGCCTGCTGGCCAGCGGCAAGGTGGCGAAGATCGTATTGATGAGCCACTTCGCCCGTGCCGATGAATTGCACGAGCAGAGCAGCGCCGATCAGGTCGCGGTGTTTGAGGCTGCGCGTCAGGGCTTGGCAGCGGAAGTCAGTCTGCGCAACTCGCCTGCCGTGCTCGGTTGGCCGCAGATTCACAGCGATTGGGTTCGCCCGGGCATCATGCTCTACGGCGCCACGCCGTTCGAAGAAGCCAACGCCGTGGCTGATCGCCTGCAACCGGTGATGACTCTCGAATCGAAAGTCATCTGCGTGCGTGAATTGCCGGCCGGCGAACCAATCGGCTACGGCGCCAGATTCATCACCGACAAGCCAATGCGCATCGGCGTGGTGGCCATGGGTTACGCCGATGGCTACCCGCGTCAGGCGCCGACTGGCACACCGGTGCTGGTGGCCGGTAAACGCAGCCGCATCCTTGGCCGCGTGTCGATGGACATGCTCTGCATCGACCTTACCGATGTGCCGGAAGCGGACCTCGGTTCGACCGTCGAGCTGTGGGGCAAAAACATCCTCGCCAGCGAAGTCGCACAGTGGGCCGACACCATTCCCTACCAGATCTTCTGCAACCTGCGTCGAGTGCCAAGGCTCTATTCCGAGGCTTGAGGCTGCGACGGGACCCGAGTGTTGTAAATACTGAACGCTGTCGCCATGATAACGCTCAATATTTCTACAACACTCTGGAGGCTCCAGCCTTGGACGTCGGTGAACGACTGCAATCGATCCGCAAGCTCAAAGGGCTTTCCCAGCGTGAACTCGCCAAACGCGCGGGCGTCACCAACAGCACCATTTCGATGATCGAAAAGAACAGCGTCAGCCCTTCGATCAGTTCGCTGAGAAAAGTTCTGGGCGGCATTCCCATGTCCATGGTCGAGTTCTTTTCCGAAGAAATCCTGCAGGAAGTCCCGACCCAGATCGTCTACAAGGCCAACGAGCTGATCGACATTTCCGACGGCGCCGTGACCATGAAACTGGTCGGCCGTGCGCACCCGAGCCGGGCTATCGCATTTCTCAACGAAATCTACCCGCCGGGCGCCGATACCGGCGAAGAGATGCTCACCCATGAGGGCGAGGAAACCGGGATTCTGGTCGAAGGTCGTCTGGAACTGGTGGTGGGGCTGGAAACTTTTATTCTCGAAGCCGGCGACAGCTACTACTTTGAAAGTACCAAGCCGCATCGTTTCCGTAATCCGTTCGACGCGCCTGCGCGACTAATCAGCGCAGCCACGCCGGCGAATTTTTAAAGATAGAGGCGCCAAGCCATGACGGCGAAGGCATCCAACGAGTTTTTCCACTGTGCGGTATAACCCCTTCGACTATGGGGTTGTTTCAGTGTGGCGGGCTACCCGCTATACTTCCGCCCGCCTGCGAACCGTGGCCGCAGGCGTGAATAGCCACCATTGAGGGTGAACGCGTGAACCTAATTATGAAAATGCTGGCCGCACCAGCAACCGTACTGGCCCTCTGGGCTGTCAGCGCTCAAGCTGCGACGAATGACGACATTGCCAAACGCCTCGAGCCGGTTGGCCAGGTGTGTGTTCAAGGGCAGGAATGCAAGGGGATGGAAGTGGCTGCAACTGCCGGCGGCGGTGGCGGTGCGAAAACCCCGGACGAAGTGATTGCCAAACATTGCAACGCTTGCCACGGCACCGGCCTGCTGGGCGCACCAAAAATCGGTGACACGGCAGCCTGGAAAGACCGCGCCGATCACCAAGGCGGTCTCGACGGCATCCTGGCCAAAGCCATCACCGGCATCAACGCCATGCCGCCGAAAGGCACCTGCGCCGATTGCTCGGATGACGAGCTCAAGGGCGCAATCCAGAAGATGTCCGGCCTGAAGTAAGGCGCGCTTCTGATGAAAAAAACCGTCTTCGGACGGTTTTTTTTGTATTAGCCGAATATTACTCATTCTCCAGCGTTTTGATGAATTCCCCTGATGAGTTGATAACCGCTTTGTAGATAGCATATGCATCAGTTTCTTCCGGAGATATCTTCTCGGAACGTCCCTCCGAAATCTCCAGTAAGTCACATCCCGGGATCGACATGATGAGCGGTGAGTGTGTAGCAATGACGAATTGTGCTCCTTTTTGCGCAAGTTCGAGTACGCGTCTAATGAACGTCAATTGCCGCAGGGGGGATAAGGATGCTTCAGGTTCATCTAGGATATAGAGGCCCTTCGCCTTGAATCTGTTTTGAAACAGTGCCTCCATCGCTTCGCCGTGCGACATGCTATGCATATCTCGCCCGCCGTAATAAGTTTTAATTTCAGGGCCAAAGCTTGGTTCTTGATCAAGTTGGCGTATCGCAGTGTTGAAGTTATAGAAAGTCTCTGCCCTGTAAAAAAATACATCTGTTTCTCTTGCGTAACCCTTTGAAAGGATAAGAGAGTTATGCAGGGGCGAGTGTGTGTTCTCGGTAATGAAGTTGAAATTCTTGCCACCCCCTTCGGGATTACAACCCAGTTTTATTGCGACGGATTCTAGAAGTGTGGATTTGCCGGAACCATTTTCCCCAATGATTACCGTTATCGGACTTACAAGCTGAAGTGGGAATAGTGAATTGATAAAATGGGGGGCGACCTCGCCCGGTTTTAGTCGTATTTGTTGTAGAAAAAGAGATTTCATTTCAGGCCTCTTTGAAAATTCTTTTGATTGATATATTTACCCCGATCAAAGCTATAGCGAGCTTTATGGAGTTGGCGCTAGCCATGGTGAATATTCCGATATAACCCAAATAGGCAATCAGCTTTGTTCCGAAAAGTTCTGGAGTTGAGCTTGCGATGATAATGATTACGAATGCTGTGCCTAATGCGATCAGCAGTTCAGGCCAGAAGCACATTACAAGGCTCGCCTTGTTATATCTGTAGCGCGCATGCGTGGCTTTTTTCAACAGGTCCAAGCTTTTATTTAGATGGTGGGTTGAATCTTCTTTATGGGTAGCCGGGATGTTGAGGGTTTTTATAATTGAATCCTTGTAAAGCTCTTCCTGTTCTATTTCTATCGTGTACATTTTTTCAATTCTTGCGGCGCCGTATTTTATGTAGGTAGATGTAAGGGCCGTGATGATTATGATCGGTAGCGTGAAGTACGCATTTTCATTCAGAAGTGTGTATGCGGTTGCGAAGGTCAAAATGCAGGAGCCTGCCAAATGAATGAAGTCATGTACTGCACTTGCTACCCGTTCGGCGTCTTCTTTTATCAGCGTGATGCGGGAACCTATGGTGCATTGGCTAGGATTGTGAACCACTGAACTTATCAAGAAAAAGCGCGTGCAAGCCTCTGCATAGGCTGCCAAGGAGTTACCTATACTCTGTGCGAATATTTTGCATAGAAACGATAGAGAAAAAATTAAGAAAAACTTCAAGCTGTGATTGCCGTTTGTTATGTTGGTGAGTCCCTGGGCTAAAATTGATGGTATTTGTAATTGACAATAGGCAGCAATAGCCAAAAATCCTATTGCTGAAGAAATCATGATTGCGTTCTTAAAAAGGCAGCTAAGCATGACCGGTCCTTATAATTCATGCGCATTAATTCTTTTGCGACGATAGAATGCTTCTCTGTTTGAAAAGTAAATTGAAATAAGTGCTGTTGTCGGGTTGAGTACACGTTCTACATATATTGCCGAGGCAAAGATTGCCCCAGTGCTCATCATGTTCTGGCTTAACGCGTGGATAACTGTAAGTAGCAACACACCTATGGCGAGTACATAACACGTACCTGAGAGTGACTCGAGTATGGAGGATTTCAAGCGCGATCGAAAGGCGAGTCTCTCAATATTTTTTATATCTATACGCGTTTTGTCGCTGTAGAACTTTGATTGGGCAAGAAAGTTACAAATGGTCCCGATTATCTTTGTGTTCTCCGTTACGTATTTCGCATACAGGATGTCACTTGATTTGTGCGTGATGTAGAACGCAATAAGCGCGTAAACTATTCCTGATAAAGGTGCAAGCGTCATGAGTGGATAGTAATAGGCTGTTATCAGCAGGGATAAAATAATTAGTGAGCTGTTGAGTGATATGTCGAAAAATATGCCGTGATTAAGGTATAACGAACTGTCCACGTCGCCGTCAATTAAATCAATAATTTCCCCGTTATTTCTTTTGATTGAAGGGTTGTTAGTGGATAGGTGGGTTATTAAGTTGTTTTTTAGAATAAGTCTGGTTTTTGATGAGATTTTTTGTATGTGTATGTTTGCTAGTAATCGTAGTATTGGGGTTAATATGATGATTAAGCAGGCAGTGCTGATCATGCCTATGTATGAGCTGTCCTGAATCAGATAGAGGTTTATTGAATTTCCCATCAAATAAGGTGAGGCTGCGCTTACGGCTGCGATCATGAGTCCGAAACAACAAGGTGTGATGTTTTTTCTCATTGGCTTGGATATTCCATCTGATGTGGTTCCTGTGCTGTTGGTTGTCAAATCCTAGCTAATGGTGAAATAAGTGTAACTGAGATGTTTCCTGTTATTTTGCGCGATAAAACTTCTGCTTGTTGTAGGAGTTTGGTTCTGGGTTTGTAGGGCAATTCTTTCGTCATAAATAGTTCGTTGTTATTGTTGGTTTTTCTCTTTTCGTTGATTGTGGTTGTAGCGAAGGTTTCAATTTCTACTTTGGGTGGTTTTGAAATTTTTCGCATCACTCGGCCTTTCTTTGGAAGTAAATCCCCGGCAAGCTCGGTCTACCTCTATTCACGGAACGGGCGGGAGGCTTCAGATGGTGCAGTTGTGTTCGATCGAACAGGCAGTGGACGACGTGCTCGCACGGTTGCCGGCGCATATCCACATGGGCTTGCCGCTGGGGCTGGGCAAGCCCAATCATTTCGTCAACGCGCTGTACCGGCGCATCAAGGACCTGCCCGAACGGCAACTGACGATCTACACCGCGCTCTGCCTGGGGCGGCCGAGCCTGGGCGACGGTCTGCAGAAGCGCTTCATCGAGCCCTTCGTCGAGCGTGTCTTCGGTGATTACCCCGAATTCGATTTCCTCGCCGATCTGCAACGCGACAGCCTGCCCGCCAATATCCGCATCGAGCAGTTCTTCATGCAGCCCGGCAGGCTGCTCAACAGCGCGCCGGCCCAGCAGGATTACGTCAGCAGCAACTACAGCCACGCCGCCCGCGACATCAACGCCGCCGGCCTGAACCTGGTGGCGCAGTTGCTCGCCAGCAGTAGCGAACATCCTGATCGTCTAAGCCTGAGTTGCAACCCGGACATCACCCTCGACCTGTTGCCGATGATCGCCAAACGCCGTGAGGCTGGGGAGACGATTCTGCTGGTCGGGCAGGTGCACACCGATCTGCCGTACATGCCCGGCGATGCCGAGGTCGACATCGACACTTTCGACCTGCTGATCGACGCGAAGGACAGCAGCACGCTGTTTTCCACGCCGAACATGCCGGTTGGTTTTCAGGATCATTTCATCGGTCTGCATGCCAGTACGCTGGTGCGCGACGGCGGTACGTTGCAGATCGGCATCGGCTCGATGGGCGATGCGCTGACTGCCGCATTGCTCGCGCGTCAGGCCGATAATGGCGGTTATCAAGCGTTGCTCAACGACATAAACCTCAGCAAGTGGGCGCAGTTGATCGAGCGCGAGGGTGGCACCGGACCGTTCGCCAAAGGCCTGTACGGTTGCAGCGAAATGTTCGTCAACGGCCTGCTGGTGCTGGCGGACGCCGGGATCATACGGCGCAAGGTCTACCCCGACGTGCAGACGCAGGAACAGGCCAATGCCGGCACTCTCGATGAAGCGGCGCAAATCGATGGCATCTCGGTGCACGGCGGTTTCTTCCTCGGCCCGCGCAGTTTTTACGAGCGCCTGCGCGAGCTGCCGCAGAGCAAGCGCCTCGAATTCAACATGACCCGCATCAGCTACATCAACGAGCTCTATGGCCAGGAAGAACTCAAGCGCCTGCAAAGGCTTGATGCGCGGTTCATCAACACCGTGTTCACCATGACTCTGCTTGGCGCGGGCGTGGCCGATCAACTGGAAGACGGGCGGGTGCTCAGCGGCGTTGGCGGACAGTACAACTTCGTCGCCCAGGGCCACGCGCTGCACGATGCGCGTTCGATTCTGATACTGCGCAGCTGGCGTGAGTCCGGTGGCGATGTCAGTTCCAACATCGTCTGGGAATATGGCCATTGCACGATTCCACGGCATCTGCGCGATATCGTGGTCACCGAATACGGCATTGCTGATTTGCGCGGCAAGACTGACGCGGCGGTCATTGAGGCGTTGCTCAATATCAGCGACTCACGCTTCCAGCCGGGGCTGATCGAGCAGGCGCAGAAGGTTGGTAAATTGCCGAAGGGTTTCCGCATCGATCCGCGATTTGCCGAGAACACGCCGCAACGTTTGCAGGCAATTGCAGCGAAGCATCCGCATCTGTTTCCGGAGTATCCGCTGGGCTGTGATTTCACAGTGATAGAGAGGGATTTGCTGCGGGCGCTGAACTGGCTGAAGAGCAAGTTCAAGCTGACCGAGATTCTGGAGCTGGGCAAAGCAGCGCTGGATGCGCCGGAGGCTTCGTTGTATCCAGAGCATCTGGAGCGGATGCAGCTCACGAACCCGGAAGGCCTGAAGGAAGACCTTTTCCAGCGCCTGCTCCTTACCGGCCTGAAGGCCACCGCGCAATAACTGCCTGGCCCAAAACAACTGTAGGAGTGAGCCTGCTCGCGATGGCGGTGTATCAGCTGACGAAAATATCAGCTGATACACCGCCATCGCGAGCAGGCTCACTCCTACAGGGGGGCTGCGGTGAGGCTGGATTATTCGATGAAGGTAACGACGCCATCCTTCAGCGATTTCACGCGAGCCAGCGATTCAACGCGATAACCCTGCGAGTCCAGCTCGGCACGGCCGCCCTGGAACGACTTCTCGATGACGATGCCCAGACCGGCCACGGTCGCGCCAGCCTGTTTGATGATCGAGATCAGCGCCTGCGACGCCTTACCGTTGGCCAGGAAGTCGTCGATGATCAGCACGCGGTCGCTGCTGGTCAGGTGACGCGGGGAGATGGCGACGGTGCTTTCGGTCTGCTTGGTGAACGAGTAAACAGTCGCCGACAGCAGGTTTTCGGTCAGGGTCAGGGACTGGTGCTTGCGGGCGAAGATCACCGGCACGCCGAGGTTCAGACCGGTCATGATCGCCGGGGCAATGCCCGAAGCTTCGATGGTGACGATCTTGGTGATGCCCGAATCCTTGAACAGCGTGGCGAATTCGTCGCCGATCAGCTTCATCAGGGCCGGGTCGATCTGGTGGTTCAGGAAGGCGTCGACCTTCAGGACCTGGTCGGAAAGCACAATGCCTTGTTCGCGGATTTTCTGCTGCAATGCTTCCATGAAGCTGTCCTCATTTGGCGCTTTGAGCGCCGAAGGTCTAGTAAAAAGTGGTCAATTCTAGCGCTTTAACATCGCGCGTATATCGGCCAATGCGTTGTTGCCGCGCACGGCTTTGACTTCGGTCGGTGTGTCGTCGTTGCCTTCCCACGCCAGATCGTCCGGCGGCAGCTCATCGAGGAAGCGGCTGGGCGCGCAATCGATGATCTCGCCGTACTGTTTGCGCTTGGCAGCGAAGGTGAAGGCCAGGGTCTGACGGGCGCGGGTGATGCCCACGTAGGCCAAGCGGCGTTCTTCTTCGATGGTGTCGGCTTCGATGCTGGAACGGTGCGGGAGTATTTCCTCTTCCATGCCCATGATGAACACGTAGGGGAATTCCAGACCCTTGGACGCATGCAGGGTCATCATCTGCACGCCTTCGGCGCCGTCCTCTTCTTCCTGCTGACGCTCGAGCATGTCGCGCAGGACCAGTTTGCCAATGGCGTCTTCGACGGTCATCTCGCCTTCTTCGTCCTTCTCGAGCGTGTTTTTCAACGCCTCGATCAGGAACCAGACGTTGCTCATCCGGTAGTCGGCAGCCTTGTCGCTGGAGCTGTTGGTGCGCAGCCAGTTCTCGTAGTCGATGTCCATGACCATGCTGCGCAGCGCCGAGATCGGGTCTTCGCCGGCGCACTGCTCGCGGACCTTGTCCATGAAGCGCTTGAAGCGCGCCAGACGATCGGTGAAGCGGCTGTCGAGGTGTTCGCCAAGGCCGATTTCGTCGGTGGCGGCGTACATCGAGATCTTGCGTTCGGTGGCGTAGTTGCCGAGTTTTTCCAGGGTGGTCGAGCCGATTTCACGGCGCGGCACGTTGATCACCCGCAGGAAGGCGTTGTCGTCGTCCGGGTTCACGATCAGGCGGAAGTAGGCCATCAGGTCTTTCACTTCCTGACGGCCGAAGAAGCTGTTGCCGCCGCTCAGGCGGTACGGCACCTGGTGGTGCTGCAACTTCAGCTCGATCAGCTTGGCCTGGTAGTTACCGCGATAGAGGATCGCGAAATCGCTGTACGGGCGGTCGGTGCGCAAGTGCAGGCTGAGGATTTCCATGGCCACGCGCTCGGCTTCGGCGTCCTCGTTGCGGCAGCGGATCACGCGGATCTCGTCACCGTGGCCCATCTCACTCCACAGCTGCTTTTCGAATTCGTGCGGGTTGTTCGAGATCAGCACGTTGGCACAACGCAGGATGCGGCTGGTGGAGCGGTAGTTCTGCTCCAGCATCACCACTTTCAGCGACGGATAGTCGTCCTTGAGCAACATCAGGTTTTCCGGCCGTGCGCCGCGCCAGGCGTAGATCGACTGGTCGTCGTCGCCCACCACGGTGAACTGGTTGCGCTTGCCGATCAGCATCTTAACCAGCAAGTACTGGCTGGCGTTGGTGTCCTGGTATTCGTCGACCAGCAGGTAGCGCACCTTGTTCTGCCACTTTTCGAGAATGTCGGCGTGCTCTTCGAAGAGCTTTACCGGCAGCAGGATCAGGTCGTCGAAGTCCACCGCGTTGAACGCCTTGAGCGTGCGCTGGTAGTGGGTGTAGACGATCGCGGCAGTCTGTTCTTTCGGATTGCGCGCGTTCTCCAGCGCTTGCGGCGGCAGGATCAGGTCGTTTTTCCAGGCGCCGATCATGTTCTTGATCTCGTCGACGCCGTCGTCGCCTGCGTATTCCTTCTGCATGATGTCGGTCATCAGGGCTTTGACGTCGGTCTCGTCGAAGATCGAGAAACCGGGTTTGTAGCCCAGCCGCGCGTGTTCCTTGCGGATGATGTTCAGGCCCAGGTTGTGGAAGGTGCAGACCGTCAGGCCGCGACCTTCGCCGGCACGCAGCAGGGTGCCGACCCGCTCCTTCATCTCGCGCGCGGCCTTGTTGGTAAAGGTCATGGCGACGATGTACTGGGCGCGGATGCCGCAGTTCTGGATCAGGTGCGCGATCTTGCGCGTGATCACGCTGGTCTTGCCGGAGCCAGCACCGGCGAGCACCAATAGAGGGCCGCCGACGTAGTTCACGGCTTCTTGCTGCCGGGGATTGAGTCGGGACATACGAAAATTCGGGAGTCGTTGACGAAATGGGCCGGCATTTTAACAGGCTCAGAGAATTGTGCTGCTCTGTCCGACTTGTGACGCACCACGCGATTCAAATTTGCCGGTTTTGTTACTTTCGCGGAGGATGCGCGGAGATTTTGCGACTAATGTTCTCATTCGTGACACAAAATAACGTTTTGATAACCGTTGTCATTTGGTCATTGAACTGCGCAACGGCATAATGCCCCGCCCACACCATTGCAGAGTCTAGGGAGCTAGCTTGTCTACGCCTGTCGAACCCTTGCGTTTGCTGCTACTGGCCGAAGAGCCAGCGTGGACAGCGTTATTGCGTGAGTGTCTGGCTCCGATGGGGAGCGCGGCGGTGCTGATCAGCGCGCCGAACTGGGAGTCGGTCAGCAGTTTGTTCGAAGACAACCGCCATGCCGTGCTGTTGACCCTTCCGGCGTTGCAGCCGGCGCCCGGTCGTTGCAGCCTGCCGACGGTATTGCTGCTGGAACACGAACCCGAGACCGCGCCCGTTGGCGTCAGTGACTGGCTGGTGTTCGACGCGCTCGATGCCGGCATGCTGCGGCGTTGCCTGCGCCATGTGCGCGAACGCGGCGTTCTCGAAAACACCCTGCAACGTCTTGCCGAACAGGACCCGCTGACCGGTATCGCCAACCGTCAGGGCTTCCAGACCTTGCTCACCGCACGCCTTGCCGAAGGCGACGGTCGTGGCCTGGCGCTCGGGCATCTAGACCTCGATAATTTCCGTCACGCCAACGACGCCCTCGGCCATCAGGCCGGCGACCGCTTGATTCTGCAAGTCGTCTCGCGGCTGAAAAGCCAGCTGGAGGCCGGTGATCAACTGGCGCGGCTGGGCAGCGACGAATTTGCCCTGCTGATCGATACCCGCCGCGCACCGCAACGCGCCGAGTGGATGGCCGAACGCATCACCGAAGCCTTGGCCGAACCTTATTGGGTCGACGGCGAAAGCCTGTTGATCGGCTCGAGCCTTGGTATTGCCCATGCCCGCGCACAGGGTGGCGCCGACCCGCTGATGTGGCACGCGCACATCGCCATGCAGCAGGCCAAGAGCACCCAGGGCTGCACCTTCCATATCTTCAACGAACGCATCAATCGCAACGCACGGAGCATGGCCGACCTCGAAAGCGAGCTGCGCCGGGCCTTGCGTCGCGATGAGCTGGAGCTGCATTACCAGCCACGGCTGAATCTCGAAGACGGCCAGATCGTCGGCCTCGAAGCCTTGGTGCGCTGGCGTCACAGTGAGCGTGGCTTGCTGCCGCCAAGCGAATTCGTGCCGCTGGCCGAGCAGAGTGGCTTGATTGTGCCGCTGGGCTACTGGGTGATTTCCCGTGCGCTGCGCGACATGCAGGCCCTGCGCGAGCACGGTTTACCGGCGCTGCACATGGCGATCAACCTGTCCTTCCGTCAGTTTCAGGACAGCCAGTTGCTGCCGACCCTCAGCCGTCTGATTGCCGAGCGCGGTGTCGAGGCGCAGTGGCTGGAGTTCGAACTGACCGAGACCGCGGTGATGCGCCGCAGCGATCTGGTCAAACAGACCATGGACGCCCTCGGCCGTCTTGGCGTGCGCTTTTCGCTGGATGACTTCGGCACCGGATTCTCATCGTTCGTGCACCTCAACAGCCTGCCGATCACTCTGCTGAAGATCGACAAGAGCTTCGTCGGCGGCATGGAACAGCGCGAAGAAAACCGCAAACTGGTGCACGCGATGATCAATCTTGCGCACAACCTGCATCTGGAGGTGGTGGCGGAAGGGGTGGAAACGCCGGAGCAGCTCGAATTGCTGCGCGGGTTTGGTTGCGATCAGGTGCAGGGGTATCTGATCAGCAAGCCGCTGCCGTTGGCGGAGCTAGTGGCGTACCTGACCTTCGGATCGAGTCAGCACCCAGCACTGGAAGTCGTGAGCTAACTCCATAACTCAATTTGGAACAACATTGTGGCGAGGGGATTTATCCCCGATCGGCTGCGAAGCAGTCGCAAAACCTTGGCACTGGGAACATCTTATAAACCCCAGCTACCGGTGTTGGGGCGGCTTCGCCACCCATCGGGGATAAATCCCCTCGCCACAAAGGCTCACTCCTACAAGGGATCTCAGTCAGGCTGCGCGACCGTGTAGTGACTTGAGGATGCAGGTTCACGCCGAATCATCCGCTTCATCTTCCACTCAAACGCCAGCGTCAAACTCACCGCCGCACACGCCAGGCCCAGCGCCAGGCCCCACCACACCCCCGTCGGCCCCCAGTTCAGGTGGAACGCCATCCACCACGCCGCCGGCGCACCGATCAGCCAATAGCAACCGAGCCCGACCAAGAACGTGGTCTTGGCATCCTTGAGCCCACGGATGCAGCCCATGGCAATCGTCTGCGTGCCGTCGAACAACTCGAACCACGCCGCCACCGCCAGCAGGCTCACTGCCAGGCGAATCACTTCAGCAAACGCCGGATCATTGTGATCAAGGAACAACCCGACCAATTGATTCGGCAGCAGCCAGAACACCATGGCAAAACCCAGCATCACCACCGCACCGAAGACGATCCCGACCCGCCCGGACATCCGCGCAACGTTCAATTGTCCGGCGCCGTAATGCTGGCCGATGCGCATGGTGATCGCGTACGACATGCCCGCTGGCACCATGAACGCTACCGAAACGATCTGCAGGGCAATCTGGTGCGCACCCATTTGCGTACTGCCCATGGTGCCCATGCACAGCGCCGCGAAGGCGAACAAACCGACCTCCACTGCGTAGGTGCCTCCAATCGGCAGGCCGAGGCGCCACAACTCTTTCAAGTATTGGCGATTTGGCCGCGACAGGCCGGTACGCAATGGATAAGCGTCGTAGGCCGGATGCCGACGGATATGCCAGGCCAGCGCGAGCGCCATGCAGTTGGCGACAATCGCCGTGACCAGACCGATGCCCATCAGGCCCAGTTTCGGCAGGCCGAACATACCGGTGATCAATGCGTAATTGAGCAGGAAATTGGCCACCGTGCCGCCAAGGCTGATGACCATCACCGGGGTCGCCCGGCCAATTGCACTGGTGAAGCCGCGCAGGGCCATGAAGCTCAAATAGCCCGGCAGGGCGAAGGGCAGGGCGATCAGGAATTGTCCGGCTGCGGTGACGTTGGTTTCGGTCTGGCCGAACAGCAGTAACAGCGGTTTCAGATTCCACAGCAGCAACCCGGCACCCAGCGCCATCAGCCACGCCAGCCACAATCCGGCCTGAGTCAGGCGTGCCGCGCCAATGATGTCGCCGGCGCCCTGACGGATCGCCACCAGGGTGCCGACCGCAGCGATCACGCCGATGCAGAAGATCGACACGAACGAATAGCTCGCCGCGCCCAGCCCGCCGCCGGCCAGGGCTTCGGGGCTGATGCGCGCCATCATCAGGGTGTCGGTCAGCACCATCAACATGTGCGCCAACTGTGAAGCGATCAACGGCCCCGATAGCCGCAGGATGGCCCAGAGTTCGGTACGCACAGGATGCTGCATGGTCATCACCACTCATCAATAGAGGGAACAAGGGACCGTCGATTCTCGGCGCTTGGAGGGGATTGCACAAAGGGATAAAAAGGATGGGTTGCATGATTAAAACTCATCCTGAGAAGATGCCGACAGATTGGCCGTATCCCGTAAACAGGAGCTTTGTGCATGTCCCGTCGACTTCCTCCGTTGTATGCCCTGCGCGCATTTGAAGCGGCGGCGCGGCATAGCTCGTTCACCCGCGCCGCCGAAGAGTTGTCGATCACTCAAAGTGCGGTCAGTCGGCATATTCGTACGCTTGAGGAACATTTCGCCTGCCGGCTGTTTCACCGCAGCGGGCGCAATCTGCAACTGACCGAATCGGCGCGGATGCTGTTGCCGGGCATCCGTGACGGGTTCACCGCTTTGGAGCGCGCTTGCAATACCTTGCGTGCCGAGGACGACATCCTGCGCATGAAAGCGCCGTCGACCCTGACCATGCGCTGGTTGCTGGCGCGGCTCAGTCGCTTCCGTCATTTGCAGCCGGGCAACGAAGTGCAATTGACCAGCGCGTGGATGGATGTGGATTCGGTGGACTTCAACAATGAGCCGTTCGATTGTGCGGTGCTTCTGAGCGACGGACATTTCCCGCCAGACTGGGAGGCCAGCCTGCTGTTTCCCGAGGAGCTGATTCCGGTCGGTGCGCCGAACCTGCTGAACGATCAGCCCTGGGACGTGGCGCGACTGGCCAGCGCCGAGTTGCTGCACCCGACACCGGATCGCCGCGACTGGCGCAGTTGGCTGGAGCACATGGGGCTGTCTGATCAGGTCTCGCTCAAGGGCGGGCAGGTGTTCGATACCCTGGAGTTGGGCATGATCGCGGCGGCTCGTGGGTACGGCGTGTCAATGGGCGATTTGCTGATGGTCGCCGAGGATGTGGCGCAGGGGCGCTTGAGTCTGCCGTGGCCGACCGCCGTCGCCAGCGGCCTGAATTATTACCTCGTGTGGCCAAAAACCCGTCCGGGAGGTGAACGTTTGCGCCGCCTCAGCGACTTCCTGCAAGGCGAAGTCCGCGCCATGGCGCTGCCGGCTGTAACACGCTTGAGCTGAAACGTTAGAGCCGCCACAATGCCGGCCTTGTGCCATAACCCTGCTGATCGCTCAAGTATTCGGTTCTACCGCCGAATACGTGCATGTGGAACCGTCGTGCCGGTCTCCACGATTCACCCCCATTAGAAAATTATCCGAGCTGCGATCAAGGAGGATCGGCAAGTTCGGCCAGGAGCTGTCCATGTCTCAACCTCGCGCTCGGATCGCCTCGCAGCTGGGCCTCGCGCTCGCCGTGATACTGGCGATTGTCATCAGCGGCAGTACGGTGTTCGCCCTGCGTTCGCTGGATACCGCCAACCTCGCCACCCGTGAAGAGCACCTGGCCAGTGAGGCGCGGCTGCTGGCCGACCAACTGAGCACCTTTCACGGCACGCTGCGTGAAAGCACCCAGCGTCTGAGCGGGTTGTTCGAGAAGCGCTTCAGCGCAGGTCTGAGCATTCACCCGAGTGAGCCGGTGACCGTTGCCGGCACCCAGACCCCGGGCCTGCACCTGGGCGGCGAAGTGCTGAACAACAACTTCAAGGAAGTTGACGAGTTCAAGCAGATGACGGCCGGCGTCGCCACGCTGTTCGTGCGTAGCGGCGAAGACTTCGTGCGGGTCAGCACCTCGCTGACCAAACAGGATGGCACTCGCGCTATCGGCACCTTGCTCGATCACGCGCACCCGGCTTACGCGAAGTTGATGGCGGGGCAGGGTTATGTCGGCCGCGCCTTGTTGTTCGATCGCTCCTACATGACTCAATACACCCCGGTGCGCGATGGCAGCGGCAAGGTGATTGCGGTGCTGTTCGTCGGTTTCGACTACACCGACGCGCAGAACATTCAGTTCGACAATCTCAAGCGTTTCCGCATCGGCCAGAGCGGATCGCTGGCGTTGCTCGATGAGCAGAATAAATGGCTGGTGGCGCCGGCGGGTGTGCAGGCCCCGGAACAAGCCGTACCGGTGATCAAGGGCTTGGCTGCGAAACCGGGCAAGGGTGAGTTCTGGAGCGATACCTCGGAAGACTTCTACAGCATCGCCGTACCATTTGACGGCGGCCCGTGGTCGGTAGTGGCGAGCATGCCGAAAGCCGAGATTCGCGCGGTGACCTGGAGTGTCGGTACGCAATTGGCGATCGGCAGTCTGTTGGCGATGCTGTTGGCGGTGGGTTCGGTGGTGTGGCTGCTGCGCAGCAAACTCGCGCCGTTGAGCGATCTGGTACGGCAGGCCGAAGCTTTGGGCGCCGGTGATCTGAGCGTGCGTCTGAACGTGTCGAGCAATGATGAGATCGGTCAGCTGTCCCGCGCGTTCAACCAAATGAGCCAGGCACTGTCGACCATGGTCGAGCACATTCGTCGCTCTTCGGAAGAGGTCAACAGCCGTGCGCAGGCACTGTCCGGTTTGTCCGGCGGCGCCTACGAAGGCATGGAGCAACAGTCCGGTGAAATCACCAGCATGGCCGGCGCGGTGGAAGAGTTCAGTGCTACCTCGCTGAACATTGCCGACAACATGGGCGCCACCCAGCGCCTGGCGCAGGAAAACGCTCAGCAGACGCAGATCGGTCGTACCTCGATGGACGAGGCGTCTTCCTCTCTGGAGCAAATCGCCGGCGCGCTGAACACCACCGCCACCGTGATCAACACATTGGGTCAGCGTTCCCAGGAAATCGGCGGCATCGTCAGCGTGATCACCTCGATCGCCGAACAAACCAATCTGCTCGCGCTCAACGCCGCGATCGAAGCGGCCCGTGCCGGTGAGCAAGGTCGCGGCTTTGCGGTAGTGGCGGATGAAGTGCGTAATCTGGCATCGCGCACCCGTCAGGCGACCGATGAAATCTCCGGCATGATTCACAGTATCCAGCAGGAAACCGGCAACGCGATCAGCACCATGGAGCAGGGCAATCTGCTGATGCAGGAAGGCCTGTCGCGTAACGCCAATGTCGCGTCGGCGCTGGCGCGCATTGATGAACAGAGCCGTTCGGCGGGGCAGCAGTTTGCCGCAATCACCACGGCGACTCAGGAGCAGAGCAGTACCGCGACGTTGCTGAGCAGCAATTTGCAGAGCATTGCGCTGGCCAACAGTGAGCAGCGAGAAGTGGTTTCCAACCTGGCGGTCACCGCCAAGGAACTGGAGAAGCTGGCCGCCGATCTGCGCTCCGAGGTTGATCGTTTCCGCTGATACGGCGTGCCGGTTATTGGTACGCGGAGAGGTCTTCGCTGGAGTCGACCTCTCCCCACTCCCCTGAATAGGCAACGGCCTGGATCGCTACCCGACCGGCGTCGATGACGCGCTGCAGGGTATTAGTCATGTGCATCTTGTCGCACTGGCTTGAGGTTAACTCACCCCGTAGCCGCACGACTTCTGCCCAACCTGCGGGCGTGAAGCGCAGCAACCCCATGTACTGGCCTTCGACTTCCCCCACTGATTGCGGTTTGTTGCCGATTTCGGCCAGCGTGTTGTCGCTATTGAGCCGGAATGTTTCAGCATCCAGCAGTGGATCGCCAAAACGCTGGGTCCACAGTTCCAGCCAGTTGGGGTCGTAGGTGACGGCCAGCAACGCTTCGCTGGTCATCAACGACCTGACGGCGTCCGGGCTGTAAAAAATATCCGAATAACTGACGATGCACGGCTGGCCTTCAAGCCAGGCTTCGGCGCAGGCCAGTGATGACACCATGTTGGTGTCTGCCCAGCGAGGGTTATGAAATTCGGTCAGGCCGCGGTCGGCCAGTAATTCGCGTTTGTAGCCGGTGACCACCGCGATTTCACTGATACCCGCTGCACGCAACGACTCCAGTTGCCATTCGAGCAGCGGCTTGCCACGCAACTCCACCAGGCATTTGGGGCAATCATCCGTGAGGCTTTTCATGCGGCTGCCACGTCCGGCAGCCAGGATAATGGCTTTCACGACACATCGGTCCCTTGAGTTGTTTGAGTAGAATCGGTTTCGCCGAACAGCTGGCGAATGCGCTGAATATCGTGGGATGCAAAATCCGTCTCGCGCTCCGGGTGCCACATCCAGCCTTCCCAAGGGCGAGACAGGTGCCGGATCGCTTCGATTTCGCCGTCCTCACTGCGCGCCAGAACTTCAAAGTTCTGCGGACAACTGGCTAGAGACTGGCTGTGATAGCTGTTGACCTCGGCGACGATCTCCCCGGACAGGCGATGCCGGGTGCGCACGTGCCCGCTGACCGCTTTCAGTTCGCTACCTGCCCAATGCCCCAGCATCTGCATGCCGCGGCAGATGCCCAGCACTGGCAGATTGCACGAGCGTGCGTGATCGAGCAGGCGTGTCTCCGTGAGATCGCGGGCCAGGCACTGGCCGATGTCATTGCCACCGGACAACAGCAATGCCTGAGGCGATACAGCGGCCAGCCAGTGTTCGAGGCCGGCATCGACCAATCCGTTGGGCACCGGCAGGGGGATGAACCCCGCTGCCAGCAGAAAGTCGATCAGGCGTTGATCCAGGGCATCGCGGCTCTCGCCGCGCTCCGGATGCAGGTCCACTCTCTGACTGACAGCGACCCGCTTCATGTCATCATCTCCACCCTGCGGCCCGGGCAGTCCAGATGCAGGATATCTGCTGTCGACCAGCGCCGGTAAAGCACTTCTCCAGCGCCAATGACGGCCGGCAGGCCGAGTTCACCGGCGCGAATCGCCATGTGCGAATTGGCTCCGCCCCACGCGGTAATCAGCCCGGCAATCGGATAAGCGAACAACCAGTCGAAACCGGGGTCCGCGTTGGGAATGCAGACAATCGCCCCGGCCAGCTTTTCCCGGTCATCGCATTGCACCACGGGTGCCGTCACACGTTTTTGCGTGATGAAGTTGGGCGCCGTTTCCGGCCACTCGAAGCTCCAGACATCTTCCGGACAGGTGATGACGGGTGGCAGGGACACCTTCAGTGTTTCTGCGTAGCGCGCCTTGCCTTGTTCGATGCTGCGCAGCAGCACGTCTTTTGGGTCGGCAGCGGCAACGTGCAGTTCCTGGAAGGCGCTGATATCGCAATAAGCCAGTTCTTCGCGGTCGATGCCGTACTCGGCGCCGACTTGCGCGATCAGCGCGAGGGCATCCGACAGGTTGCGGGTGAAATGAAACTTGGCCAGTTCGCGCAGCTCGATGCCGTTTTGCAGGAAGTCCAGCAGCCCTACCGGATCCGGTTGCAGGCCATGGGCCTCGAGCAGTTTCACGATCTCGCGCATCTGTGGCAGCGTCAGCGAAAACGGTTGCAGTGGCTCGGGGGCTGCTGGTCGCTGGTCCCAGTCGAAGTAGAGTTCCGGTGCTTCATCGTAACGTGGCGACAGAATGTCGTAGGTGCCGGGGCGCAGGTGCCCGTAGCGTGCGAGGAAAGTTGTCTTGTCGAGTGTCGCCCGATCACGCGCCAACTGACCGCTGACGGTTGAGACGCCGGCCATGAATGCATCGTAGTCGGCTTGCGAGAAAACACCCACGCTGACCAGTGACCTGAGCATCTGCACCGCAACGAAACCCGCACGGGCCAGGCCGGCGAAGGGCAGGGTGCCGTAGCGTTTTGCGTCTTCCAGCAGCCAGTAGATGCGCTCCAGCGGATCGGCGTTGGAGGCCAGCAGCTCTTCGCGGCGGGCATTGAGCACATCGAGTTTGTTGGCGTCGCTGCGCCACAAACCATCCTTGGGATGCACGATGCGGTTAGTCAGTTTGCGCAGACTGGAACTGATGGCCTCCAGTTCGTGCGCGCAAAAGCCTGCACTGGCCAGGCGCTCCAGTTGTTGCGACAGGTCCAGGGTGTAGCAGGAGAAAACGATCTCGAACTCCACCTTGTCGTGCAGGGTCGGCTCTGCCAGCAACCGATCGATGTAGTAGTCGACCAGTCGCCCGGCCAGTCCCTCGTCGAGGTCTGCCGGAATGAACGAGTTGAACGACAGGCGCACATCGATATACGGCAAACCGAAAAAGTGCGGCATCAGCGGGAAGCTGCGCAAGTTGCGGTAGCCATAGTTGTGACGCTGGTAAGCCCAGATGGAGTCGGTCACCAGATCGCGATACAGCGACAGCGCCAGCGGTTTGGGGCGGATACCGATGATCTCTGCCGGGTTCCAGTCGGGCATCACGCCGTAGACCGTGCGCTGGCCGATCAGGAATGGATGCGGGCGCATGCCGCGAGCGATTTTCTGCTCGATACTTTGCAGGCGGGCAGCCTGCGCGGCTTCGGACTCTGCCCGGGCAGGCAGAATCAACGGCCGGGCCTGCAACAGCCACAAGGTCTCGCCTTCGGCTTCGCACGTCACCGCGAACTCGCAGTCGACGGGGCCACCGCCGAACAGCTCCAGCAGCTCCTCAAGCAAAGCAATGATCGGTGAGAGGGCTGCGGGCGGTGAAACGGGGCTGTGCGCCGCCTGCTGCCACAACCGTCCACCCATGCCGCCGGTGACCGATGCGGTGTCGTCACCTTCCGACCAGTTCACCACACGGTACGGCGCGCAGGTATTCGGGTCGTGGGAAAACGCCACGCCGGAACGGATCACGTTGCCGAGCATGGGTTGAATCAGCACCTCGTCGCTCAGATGCGTTTCGCCATAACTGGCGATGACCTGCTCAACCGCCGACTCAAGCCCTGCTTCTTCGACATTCGGCACCGAGAGAAAGGCGCCGGCGAAAGAAGCCTCGGCGCTGTCCTCGCGGCCACAGCTGGAGCGCACGATCCAGGAGGGGGCAGGCAGCCGCCCGCGGAGATCCTGAATGCAGGCGCGCCGATCCGTGTGCCACTGCTCCACGGTAAACGCGAGCAGCGGCGCAATGCGCGCCGACGCGAGCCGCCCTTGCAGGCGCGACAAGGTGCCGGCCTTGGTAGAGAAATGCAGGGCCATCAGGCGTTATCTCAGCTGAGCGACCCAGATATTCGTCGAGTACGGGATCTGGATCGACGGCGTCTGCAGGCTTTGCAGGTAATCGTCGATGGCGCTGATGACTTCGTGAAATTTCGCGCCCGCCTGACGTTCCAGCGTGGCGTGGGAGCGCCAGGCTTCCAGGCACTCTGCGATGGATTGCTCGTGGATGACCCGCGCATCCAGATGCACGACCGGGCCGAACAGCTCGCTGGCGTCGATCACGGCGGTCTGGTCTTCACGACGGGTGCCGTAGCCATAGCCGGCGACGCGCTCTTTGATGATGGCTTCGATTCGCGCCTGAATCGGATCTTCCAGATTGCGGTGGTTCCACATGCAGGCAAACCAGCCGCGCGGTTTGAGAATGCGCGCGGTTTCCTTGAGCGCCTGCTGACGGTCGCAGACATTGAAGGAGCTGCCGAACGTGACCATGTCGAATGCCTGCGCCGCTTGCCCGGTCACTTCACCGGTGCCTTCGTGCCATTTGACATTGGCCAGCGCGGCGGTGCGCTTGATGCCGTTGGCGCGCATTGCATCGTTGGGTTCTACCGCGGTGACATCCAGGCCACGGGCGGCCAGCATCAGCGTCAAGTGTGCAACACCCGCGCCGACGTCGCAGAACTTGTCGCCTTGCTCGGCGCCAGCGATCGAGAGCATGGCGTCAATGGCGGCATCGGCGTAGTCAGGGCGCTTCAAATAGGCATCGGCCAGAGTGGTGTAGTCCCATTCGGTTTTCATACTCAGTTCCTTCCATAAATTTTATTGATCAAATCTTCTGCCAGGGTTTGCCTGGAGCGCTGCGGGTCGAACTCTACAAGCCAGTCTGCCGCTTGTGGTTCATCAATGGTCAGATCAAGCCCGGCAACGTTGTGCAGTTCCCCGGCATCGTATCGACGGTAGATCCCCTTCGGGTCGCGGCGACGCAATTCCTCGACCGGGACCTTCAAATAAACTTCGAAATAGCCGGGCAGGTGGGCGCGGTTCCATGCATGGACTTCGCGAAACAGCGAAATCGTTGCAATCACCACGGTCTGGCCTTGCGCGGCAATCATTCGGCACAGGTGGGCATATTGCATCGCCAGCGCCAGTCGTCCGTCACGGCCATGGTTCTGTGAGTTGGCGGCGGCTGCGCCGAATACTTCGCGCAACTCATCGCCATCGAGCATGACCACCGATCGTCCTTCAGTACGCAGTCTGGCAACGAGTTCACGGGCCAGCGTTGACTTGCCCGCACCTGAAAGGCCCGTAATCCAGATTACCTGTCCATCAGCATCACATTTCATAGTGTTCTGACTCGTGTTCGATTCGAGTGTATCGGCAGGCTGTTTCCTCGCATGAGGGCTGGCGTGCTTTATTTTAATGTTTGTCCCGCTCGTTAATGTCGCCGAAAGAGTCAATCGAGAGTGGGCAATACTTCGACTCGTGCCGGTATTCAATCAGGTCGTGGAACACTTCCTGAGGCAGGGGCAAGTCGCTGTATTGTGCCTGGTAGAACTTGTTGTATATGTAATAACTGTCTTCTCGTGCCAGCAGGCTGAACCCTAGCGCCATGTCTCTGAGCTCATTGCTGCTTCTGGCAATTGGCAACAGGTTGTCCATTTGCTTTAGCCAGGCGTCGACCGTGAGATTGTTTTCTTCGGTAAAGGGCACGTAATAAATCGGCAGCTTGCAGGTATTGAGCATGAACGAAACACCACCGGTAGATGCATCGGTGATGACCGTGTCGCATTGTGCGTAGAAAGCCGTGCTGCTGGTGCCGGCCTTGTCGATGGTTATCCAGTCATAGGCAGACAGTTCTTCGCACAGAGCCTTTACGGTCGGATGGGAAAGTTCGGCCATGTACGGACGCAGGATGAATTTTGCGTGGGGAATTTGCGATTTGACTGCATTGATGACGGTCTGCAGGTTTTCATACAGTGTCGCCCCGTTCGGGCAGATACCCAGTTGGGTCGGCAGAAGCCCTACGACATAGTCGTCGGAAGTTTTTTTCGAAGGCGGTGATGATTCAAAAATGCCCGGAATCTTCACGGGCAGCGTAGCCACCGGGCTGGTTTTGCGCATGTCCGAACGCAACGCCAGTCCATCGATCAGCATTGTTTTCAGAGCCTTTCTGTCGCGACGGTATGCCTGCATTCCGGCCGTAATCAAATCAAAGCCCGACCGGGAAGAAGCGATGATCGCATCCCAGTAAGAAGTCAGCTCTGCGTAGTAATACTTGTCTTTGGTCGGCATGCCGACATTGCCGTGGCTGATGAAGATGCCAAAATTTGAATCGTCCAGCAGACGCCCGGCATAGGCATCATTTGAAATGACAACCTGCGATTTCAGGCTTGCAATGAAGTCATTGCCAACCTGCTTTACCGGGAAATCGAGGACGGCTTCGACTTCCTCTCGGCTTAAGCCGGTACGATCAGTATTGAGTACGACACAGTTATACTTTTCTCGAAGCGAATTGAGCGCGGGGATCAGATACTCGAGATATGTTTTGCCACCATCCACCACGTTGCTGAGCAAGTAAACGTTTTTCATTATGAAGTTGCGCTTTTAAAGTTTGTTTAAATAAGGTCGATGTCAAGCCGGGTAATAATGCTGGGCAAGGACTTTGTAGTTGTCTGGATTTAAATTGACGACCAGGTAAACGCATGCAAGCCAAGTTTGGCTTGACTAATGACTACACTGGTTGATTGACGGCTTTGCCCGATAAGCAATAGATATCTTCTCCATGATGTCCAGCCTCCATTTTCACGCTGAAAAATGCTCTATGTCTTGACGATGGACGGATAACTAATAAAAAGAGCGTCGCCGTTATATCACATCTCGGTCTATGGCCATCGACACGGATGTTTATTTTTTGCCCCGCCCATTTGCGAGTAGCGCTGTCATTCTCACTGTGTTGCCGGCCGATATTGCAACGCCTCTGCCAAGTGCTCGCGCCGGACGTTTTCTTCCTGCCCCAGATCGGCCAACGTCCTGGCGACCTTGAGAAGTCGGTGCGCCGAGCGCAGCGACAAGGTCAGTCGTTCACAGGCTGATTCCAGCCAGGTCTCGTCGGTTGTGGATAACTTGCAGTGGCGACGCAGCCCCGGCAGATC
The DNA here is from genome assembly GCF_018326005.1 of Pseudomonas sp. Seg1. Taxonomy (NCBI): domain Bacteria; kingdom Pseudomonadati; phylum Pseudomonadota; class Gammaproteobacteria; order Pseudomonadales; family Pseudomonadaceae; genus Pseudomonas; species Pseudomonas sp. Seg1. Next base: position 6,338,814 of record NZ_AP021903.1, on the reverse strand, counting down.
AAGAAACGCATTGGCACATCCCTGACGTTTCTGTTGTCGCTCGCGGGCCTCGGCTACCAGCGCGGCGGCACTGGCGCTGTCTTCCCCTGGCTGGACCGCAGGGTTCAGCGCCGTTGCCTCCCGCGCCACCGTCAGGTGTAAGTCGATCCGGTCCAAGAGGGGGCCCGACAGCTTGTTGCGATAACGCTGAACCATGTCCGGCGTGCACGAACACTTGCCACTTGGTTCACCCAGATATCCACAGGGACACGGGTTCATCGCTGCCACCAATTGAAAGCGCGCTGGAAAGCGCACGCGGTCCTTGGCTCGTGCAATCACGATGTGGCCGGACTCCAGCGGTTCGCGCAGCACCTCCAGCACCTTGCGATCAAACTCCGGCAGCTCATCGAGAAACAGCACGCCGTGATGGGCCAGGGTGATTTCGCCGGGTTGCGGTTTCGAACTGCCGCCGACCAGTGCCGGGCCTGATGCCGAGTGGTGTGGCTGGCGAAAAGGACGTTGCGGCCAATGGGTCAACGGCACGCCGCTGGCGACGGATTGAATGGCGGCCACTTCCAGTGCTTCGCATTCGGACAATGGCGGGAGCAGTCCCGGCAATCGACTGGCCAACAATGTCTTGCCCGTTCCCGGCGGCCCGCTGAACAACAGGTTGTGCGCGCCCGCCGCCGCGATCAGCAGCGCACGTTTGGCTGCCATTTGCCCCTGCACTTCGTTGAGATCGGGATAGGGTCTGGCGGCATGAATCAAGCCGTCCGATACATAAGGCTCGACGGGCGTGTGCCCGTTGAAATGTGCCACCGCTTCCAGCAGATGATCCACCGCGTACACCTTCAAACCCGAGGCCAGACATGCTTCCTCGGCATTCGCCCGCGGCACCACCAGCGCCCGTCCGGCCTTGCGCGCCGCTAATGCCGCGGGCAACACGCCACGCACCGCTCGTACGGCGCCGGACAGCGCCAACTCACCCAGACATTCCACATCATCCAGCGTCAGACACGGCACCTGCACACTCGCCGACAGAATCCCCAAGGCAATCGCCAGATCAAACCGTCCGCCATCCTTGGGCAGATCCGCCGGCGCCAGATTCAAAGTGATCCGCCGCGCCGGAAACTGCAGCCCGGAATTGATGATCGCGCTGCGCACCCGATCCTTGCTCTCCTTCACCGCCGCCTCGGGCAGGCCGACCATGGTCAGCGACGGCAGACCGTTGGCCAGGTGAACTTCGACGGTGACGGCGGGGGCTTCCACGCCAATCTGGGCGCGACTGTGGACGATGGAGAGGGACATGGTCGTTCCTTGAGCTGAATCGGGGAGCCGCTTCCTGCGGGTTTTTTAAGGGTAGTTGGGAGAGCGAATCCAGGCGACACGGATCCGAGGGTAAACCTTCACTGGATGTTGCCAAGGTGCCCTTCCACGTTCAGTAGAGGCGCCACATTAGTTTTCTTCTTCGGGATTTCTTACTTGGCTTCCTCCCCCGGCCAACCAACCATCCGGTTCGAGTTCTTTACCGTACTTGGCCGCTACCTCAATAAAACGACGCTGATTGGCTGAAATACCTCCGGCTAACCGAAGTGCTTCAGCGTGATATCCAACAATCTCTTCTAGCTTTTTCCTTCTCTTTTTGTCTTTCATTGAGGCCTCGTTTTTCGGGTGACAGATGCTTCGCTGGTCACCGTAGTACAAGGAGGAAAGGTCGCGTAATCAGGCGCAGACGCTGATTTTTGTAGGGCCATGCCCTAATAGTTGTAGGACGCCGGCGAAAGGCTTTCGACGGTCTTGTATCTCTGTGTCCTATGCTCCAGTTTGGCCGCTCGATGCAGTCTCTGGAGGCGAAAAATGGACCGCAATGGTATGCGCCCGATTCATCCGGGCGAGGTTCTGAATAAAGAATTCATGGAGCCGCTGGGCATGACCGTCATGGATCTGGCCATGCCCACGAAATGGCCCGAAAGTGAGATAGAAAAGCTTGTGAAATGCCAGCTCAGGATCTGCGCCGATCTGGCAATCAGGCTTGCCATTCATTTCAACACTACACCTGAGTTCTGGATGAATCTTCAGTCGACTTACGATTTACGCAGGGCTCAGATCAGGCATGCGGGTTTATAGCGATTGCAACATCCGTGTAGCCCTTTTCCACCAAGGTCCTGCCTCTGAGCGTTTCGGCTTTTCCCGTTCCACGACCATCAGCGGCACATCCTGCAACCGAATCCACGGCTGGTTATTCCAGTGCAACAAACTCAACGTCATGTCCGGCCAACTGAGCAGGCTCAGGTGTGGGCGTTCGCTTGTGGTGGGGTGTTGGATGTCGCGCAGGGTGGGGATGACTTGGTGAGTAAGCCATTCGCGCAGGGCTCGGTATTCGGGGCAGTAGTGGTAGACGAGGAGGGCGTAGATGCCGGATTCGCTGATCAGCAGGGTGTTTTCGATCTGGTTGTGGATCAAGGTTTTGCGGGTTTGGTATTGGTCGGGGTCGAGTTTTCGCAGCATGCGTTCGTTGAGGTAGATGTGCAGCAGGCGGCTCAGGTCTCGGGCGCAGAACCAGGGTTGGTTCTGGATGAGGAGGGCGTGGAGGGGGAGTTTGTGGCGGGTGAAGATGCTAGGTGTCAGGTAGTTTTCGTCCATGGTTCAGTTCTCGAATTCAAGTGAAGAAAACTGCTTCTGTTCGTCGCCAAACGAAAAGGGTGGCAGCCATGCGCGGGTTGGCGAACCGGTGAATTCGAAACCGGCAGACCCTGAGGTCTCCCACGCAAAGCCGCCATAACTCATGGAGAGAAAAAACCTCTCTGTGAATTTAGTTGCATTGCGTCGAATTCGATCCAGGTCGCCAAACCCGGTGCTGAACATTCAGCATCGAGTGAGCTTAGGTACCGGGGCTTTTCGGCGCAATCGGACAGCGGTGGTGCAGTGTGTAGGACGTTGCCGTGATTGTTGCAGGGCTGCGGATCAAAAGATCGCAGCCTGCGTGAATTCCTACACATGAAGCTGAAGGTCGTGCCGACCTTCAATCGCTAGCAGGCTAGCTCCCACAGGGGATTACGGGGTTATTCGGCTGGCGGCGTCAGCTTCGCTTCCATCTCGGCAACCTTGGCTTCGAGGCTCTCAAGACGTGCGCGCGTACGCGCCAGCACGACCATCTGACTATCGAACTCTTCACGGCTGACCAGATCGAGTTTGCTGAAGGCACTCTGCAGCAGCATCTTGAACTGGCTTTCGATTTCGGCTTTCGGCAGCGGGGTGTCGCCGCTGAACAGGCGGGAGGCGGTGCCGCTCAGGGCGTCGAGGAAGTCTTTGGGCGCGAGCATGGTGGATGTCCTGGAAACAATGGCCGGCAGTGTATCACGCAGTGTCTATAGTCAATCTCGTGGTCAGGGATGCACGCTTTTCGCGCAGGCAGACGGACGGCGACGCACCGTTGTTGTGCGTATCCGCTGGGCCTTTTGCGCGGGATGGCTTGCGGCAGCGGCCAAGGGATTGAAATCAGGGGATTTTGGCGAGATGGCAAGGTTTCTGCTTAGTCACCTTCGACCCATGCACTGATGCAGTCGCTGTGACGAATGCAGTGCGGCAGGCGAAGCGGGGAGTTTCGTCTGATGCGGTTAGCTGGCGTCAGCGATGCGTTACAAAGCCAGGCACTGCGCTTAGACTTGAGTCGGGTTTGTTTTCCTGGGGCAAGTCCACCAATTCGGGAGAGAGTTTCATGAAGCTAGTCACTGCCATCATCAAGCCGTTCAAGTTGGACGACGTGCGCGAGTCGCTGTCCGAAATCGGCGTGCAGGGCATTACCGTTACTGAAGTCAAAGGCTTCGGCCGGCAGAAGGGTCACACCGAGCTGTATCGCGGCGCGGAATATGTGGTCGATTTTCTGCCCAAGGTGAAAATCGACGTGGCCATCGACGACAAGGATCTGGATCGGGTTATCGAGGCGATAACCAAGGCGGCCAACACCGGCAAGATCGGTGACGGCAAGATCTTCGTGGTCAATCTGGAACAGGCGATTCGCATCCGTACCGGCGAAACCGATACCGACGCGATTTAAACGCCGCCACAAACCCCAACGCCCCAGGAGAAAACAATATGACTCTGCGTAAATTCGCAGGGCTAGGAGCCCTGTTGTCCATCGTAATGCCCAGCCTTGCAATGGCGGCAGACGAAGTGGCGGCCCCGGTCCTCAATTCCGGCGACACTGCCTGGATGCTCACCTCGACAGCCCTCGTGCTGTTCATGACCATCCCGGGCCTGGCGCTGTTCTACGGCGGCATGGTTCGCTCGAAAAACATTCTTTCCGTGATGATGCAATGCTTCGCCATTACCGGTCTGATCAGCGTCCTGTGGGTCATTTACGGCTACAGCATCGCGTTCGACACCACCGGCATGGAGCAGGGCGTCGTCAACTTCAACTCCTTTGTCGGCGGCTTCGGCAAGGCGTTCCTCGCGGGTATCACGCCAGCCAGCCTGACCGGCCCTGCGGCGTTGTTTCCTGAGGCAGTGTTCGTCACCTTCCAGATGACCTTCGCGATCATCACACCGGCGTTGATCGTCGGTGCGTTCGCCGAGCGGATGAAGTTCTCCGCGATGCTGATCTTCATGGGCATCTGGTTCACCCTGGTTTACGCACCGATCGCGCACATGGTCTGGTCCGGTAACGGCGGCCTGATGTGGGACTGGGGCGTGCTCGACTTCGCGGGCGGCACCGTGGTGCACATCAACGCCGGTGTTGCCGGTCTGATCTGCTGCCTGGTTCTGGGCAAGCGCAAAGGTTTCCCGACCACCCCGATGGCTCCGCACAATCTGGGTTACACCCTGATGGGCGCGGCGATGCTGTGGGTTGGCTGGTTCGGCTTCAACGCCGGTTCTGCTGCTGCGGCCAACGGCACTGCCGGTATGGCGATGCTGGTTACCCAGATTGCTACCGCTGCTGCTGCACTGGGCTGGATGTTTGCCGAGTGGATCACTCACGGTAAGCCAAGCGCACTGGGCATCGCCTCGGGTGTGGTTGCCGGCCTCGTAGCGATTACTCCGGCTGCCGGCACCGTGGGCCCGATGGGCGCACTGGTGATCGGTCTGGCGGCGGGCGTGGTGTGCTTCTTCTGCGCCACCACCCTCAAACGCAAACTCGGTTATGACGACTCCCTGGACGCGTTCGGCGTGCACGGTATCGGCGGTATCCTCGGCGCGATCCTCACCGGTGTGTTCGCCGCACCGTCGCTGGGTGGCTTCGGCACCGTCACCGACATCGCCGCACAAGTGTGGATTCAGTGCAAAGGCGTCGGCTTCACGGTGATCTACACCGCGATCGTCACCTTCATCATCCTCAAGGTTCTGGATGCTGTGATGGGTCTGCGTGTGACCGAGGAAGAAGAGTCGGTGGGCCTCGATCTGGCACAACACAACGAACGCGGCTACAACTTGTAAGTACGCGCATTGAAAAAACTTGCCCGGTTCGCCGGGCATTTTTTTGTCTGGAATTTGTCGATCACGATACAGCTGAAAGGATTTTTCGTACGCCTTTGGTCGTGTTTACGACGGGTGTTTTTCTGCGGGCAATGGCTTACATGATTGCAGGAATATTAGGGCCTTTGTTTTTTCCCAGAGCGCGCTAGAATGCGCCCCGAACGTGCGGAGAACTGTATGTGGCAACAGACTCTGATAACCCTGCGGGCACGGCCCCGGGGCTTTCATCTGGTAACGGACGAGTTGATCAAAGGCCTGCCTGAACTCAGGGAGTGCCGGGTCGGTCTGTTGCATTTGTGGCTGCAGCATACCTCGGCGTCGTTGACCATCAACGAGAACGCCGATCCGGCGGTCCGTCGCGACTTCGAACGATTTTTCAATCGTCTGATCCCACAAGGAACAGACGGCTATGAGCATAACGACGAAGGCCTGGACGACCTCCCGGCGCACTTCAAGGCCAGCGTGCTTGGCTGTCAGATCAGTCTGCCGGTTTCGGCAGGCCGTTTGGCACTGGGCACCTGGCAAGGCGTTTATCTGGGCGAGCACCGTGATCATGGCGGTGCTCGAAAAGTCCTCGCCACCTTGCACGGTGAAGGGGCATAAACCGTTGGTCACCAATGGTTACTGATTTTTTAACGGCGACTTTCGACAGTTGCCAAAGCTGGTCTATAACTAATCTGCTTTTCGCAAGTCATGAGGTAGAACATGAGCGACGATGATCTGGAAAACGACGACCTCGAAGTAGGCGACGAAGACGAGGCCGAGGAAGGCCTGGAAGCAGCAGCGGAAGACGTTGCTGACGACGATGGCGGTGACGATACGCCGGCCCCGGCTGCCAAAGGCAAAGCCAAGGCTGCGGTGTCGGTAGACGAGTTGCCGAGCATTGAAGCCAAGAACAAGGAACGCGACGCCCTGGCCAAGGCCATGGAAGAGTTCCTGTCGCGCGGCGGAAAAGTGCAGGAAGTGGAGGCCAACGTGGTCGCCGATCCTCCGAAGAAGCCGGACAACAAGTACGGTAGCCGCCCTATCTGAGGCCTGCCGCTTGCTTGCTGAAAAAGCCCGCCGTCGCTGCGGGCTTTTTCATGCCTGAAATAAACATTTGAAGGCGATGCAGACCCTGTGGGAGCTGGCTTGCCAGCGATGGCGGCCTGTCAGACAACATTGATGTTGAATGTGCTGGCCTCATCGCTGGCAAGCCAGCTCCCACAGGGGATGAGGTGAATTCAGGCTCAGTGCTGGGCATTCCAGCGTGCGAGCACCGCTGGCAAATCGGTCAGGCTGCGAACTTCTGCATCCGGCAGGCGATCCGCTTCCCAGACTTTTCCCGTCGGGTTAAACCAGATAGCCCGCAACCCGGCTTGCTGCGCCCCGGCGATGTCATCGCCCGGATGATCACCAATATGCACGGCTGTTTCAGCCGTGGCGCCACCGCGTTGCAAGGCTTCGTGGAACAACCGGGCATCCGGTTTGGCGATGCCGATGTCTTCCGCACACAGCGCAAACTTGAAGTAATCCGCCAGCCCCAGCCGACTTACATCGGCATTGCCATTGGTGACCACGCCAAGCGAGTAATGATTGGCGAGAATCTCCAGCACCGGCTCGACTTCAGGAAACACCTCAATCTGATGTCGCGCATGCAGAAACACTTCAAAACCCTTGTCTGCCAAGTCGTTGGCTTCGCCATGGGCGTATCCAGCGTCTTCCATCGCATGAAACAACACCCGCCGGCGTAACGCACTGATCCGATGCTTGAGCCCTGGCTCGTTTGCCAATACACGCTCGCGAATCGCCCACAGATGTTCCACCGGTACCGCGCCCAGGTTCGGTGCATGTTCGCTCAACCATTCGCGCAATACCGCTTCGGCGCTGACGATCACCGGGGCGGTGTCCCACAGGGTGTCGTCGAGGTCGAAAGTGATCAACTGGATGCTCATGAATCATCGCCTTTCATGCGTTTGGCCCGTGGGTGGGCACTGTCGTAGACCGCCGCCAGGTGCTGGAAGTCCAGGTGGGTGTAGATCTGCGTGGTCTTGATGTCCGAGTGGCCGAGCAGTTCCTGCACCGCGCGCAGGTCCTGCGAGGACTCCAGCAAATGGCTGGCAAAGGAATGTCGCAGCATGTGCGGGTGCAGGTTCTGCCCCAGTTCACGCTCGCCGGCCAGTTTGACCCGCACCTGAATTGCCCGTGGGCCGAGGCGTCGGCCTTGTTGGCTGACGAACACGGCGTCGTCCGCCGGGTTGGTCATGGCCCGCAAAGGCAGCCATTGTTCGAGGGCTTCACGGGCTTTTTTACCGACCGGCAACAGACGGGTTTTACTGCCCTTGCCGAGTACCTGAACCATGCCATCGGCGAGGTCGAGTTGATCAAGATTGAGTCCGGTCAGTTCGGAAAGGCGCAGGCCGGAGGAATAGAACAACTCCAGAACCGCCTGATCGCGTCGCGCCAGAAAATCATCCTCGACCGCGCCCTCAAGCAGTTGCAATGCACGGTCGGTGTCGAGTGTTTTTGGCAGGCGACGTTCGCCTTTCGGTGGCGCCAGACCGGTCGCCGGATCGTGGTCGCAGAGGCCTTCGCGATTCAGATAGTGATAGAGCCCGCGCACCGCCGAGAGCAGTCGCGCGAGGCTGCGCGAGGACTGGCCCTGCGCGTGCAGGCGGGCGATCAGACTGCGCAGGCGCTGAATATCCAGCGCGGCCCAGCTGCCGATGTTCTGCTTGATGCACCAGCCGAGGACTTTATCGAGGTCGCGGCGGTAGGCCGACAGCGTGTGCGGCGACACCTGCCGCTCACTGCGCAGGTGTTCGCAGTAAGCGTCCAGTTGTCGTTCCATGCTCAGCGTACCGAGCGCAGGGAGCTGTTGACCCGTGGCAGCACGCGGCCCATGACTTCGGCGATGTAGCTCAGGAACAGTGTGCCGACCGAGCTCTTGTAGTGCTGCGGATCACGGCTGGCAATCGCCAGAATCCCGTGGATGCCTTGATGGCTGACCGCGACCACGGCGGTCGAGCCGATCTGCTTGCGCTGTTCTTCGCCGAAGAGGAAATCCAGTTCATGTTCGCGCAGGTTGCCGCTGACGCTTTTGCCTTCGGTGAGCAAACCGCCGATGGCCGTTTGTGCGTCGGCGTGGGTCACCCAGCGACCGACCGGCGCCGGGTTGTCGCCGAGCAGAATCAGGCTGACGAAGGGCACCTGAAAGTCCTGACGCAGGCTGTCTTCGACACTGATGACCACGTCTTCCAGGCTGGCGGCGTCCATCAGCGAGAGGATCAGGCGGCGGGTCTTGTCGAACAGCCGATCGTTGTCACGGGCGACATCCATCAAATGCGAGAGGCGGTGACGCATCTCGACATTGCGGTCGCGCAGGATGGTCATTTGCCGTTCGACCAGCGATACGGTGTCGCCGCGCTGATGCGGAATACGCAAGGCCGGGAGCAATTCTTCATGTTCGACGAAGAAGTCCGGATGAGCCTCCAGGTACGCGGCAACCGCTGCCGCCTCCAGGCTCTCGGACGCTGATTCGTCGGACTGTCGGGCGGGTACCTGAGGCTTATCGGTCATGGCTTCTGCTCACTCAAAGACGCACTTGTCCTTCGTATACACGCACTGCCGGACCGGTCATCAGCACCGGTTGGCCAGGGCCTGCCCATTCAATGGACAGACGCCCGCCGGGCAAGTCGATCAACAGCGGCGAATCCATCCACCCCTGACTGATTGCTGCGACAGCCGCCGCACAAGCGCCGGTGCCGCAGGCCTGGGTTTCCCCGGCGCCGCGTTCCCACACGCGCAATTGCGCGCGGTTGCGGTCGATGACCTGGAGGAAACCGACATTGACCCGTGCCGGGAAGCGCGGGTGGTGTTCGATCTTCGGCCCCAGCTCATGCACCGGAGCACTGTTGATGTCCTGCACGCGCAACACCGCGTGTGGATTGCCCATCGACACCGCCGCCAGTTCGACCGTGGTGCCGTCGACTTCCAACTGATAGCTTGCGGCCTGCGCCGGTGCTTCGAACGGAATGTCCGCCGGCACCAGGCGCGGGGCGCCCATGTTCACGCCGATCTGGCCGTCGTTACGCACGTCCAGCTCGATGATGCCGCCCTTGGTCTCGACGCGGATCTGGCGCTTGGCGGTCAGACGCTTGTCGAGCACGAAACGTGCGAAGCAGCGCGCACCGTTGCCGCACTGTTCCACTTCGGAGCCGTCGGAGTTGAAGATCCGATAACGGAAATCCACGTCCGGGTTGCTCGGCGCCTCGACGATCAGCAACTGGTCGAAGCCGATACCGGTGTGCCGGTCGCCCCATTGCTTGGCGTGCTTTGGCTGAATATGCGCGTGCTGGCTGACCAGGTCGAGAACCATGAAGTCATTGCCCAGGCCGTGCATTTTGGTAAAACGCAGCAGCATGGGTTACTCCGGCAGCAGGCTTTCGCCGGCAAACAGCTCGGCCACGGTTTCGCGGCGGCGCACTTCAAATACCTGATCACCGTCTACCAACACTTCAGCGGCACGGCCACGGGTGTTGTAGTTGGAACTCATCACGAAGCCGTAGGCTCCGGCCGAATGCACCGCCAGCAAGTCGCCTTCTTCCAGTGCCAGCTCGCGATCCTTGGCGAGGAAATCGCCGGTCTCGCAGATCGGGCCGACCACGTCGTACTGGCGTGCGGCGGTGTCGCGCGGCTTGACCGCGGTGACGTCCATCCAGGCCTGGTACAGCGCCGGGCGGATCAGGTCGTTCATCGCCGCGTCGACGATGGCGAAGTCTTTGTGCTCGGTGTGCTTGAGGTACTCGACCTGCGTCAGCAGTACGCCGGCATTGGCGACGATGAAACGGCCCGGCTCGAACACCAGCGCCAGATCACGACCGTGCAGACGCTCACGCACGGCTTTGATGTAGTCGGCAGCCAATGGCGGCTCTTCATCGCGATAACGCACACCCAGGCCGCCACCGAGATCGATGTGGCGCAGATGAATGCCGCAATCGCCGAGACGGTCGACCAGATCGAGCAAGCGATCAAGGGCATCGAGGAACGGCGGCAGGGTGGTCAGTTGCGAACCGATGTGGCAGTCGACACCGACCACTTCCAGGTTCGGCAGATGCGCGGCGCGCACGTACACGTCTTCGGCGTCGGCAATGGCGATGCCGAACTTGTTCTCTTTGAGACCGGTGGAAATGTACGGGTGGGTGCCAGCATCGACATCCGGGTTCACACGCAGCGAAACCGGTGCGCGAACGCCCAGCTCGGCGGCGACGACTTGCAGGCGTTCGAGCTCGTCGGTGGATTCGACGTTGAAGCAATGCACGCCGACTTCCAGCGCACGACGCATGTCGTCTCGGGTCTTGCCGACACCGGAAAACACGATCTTGTCAGGGCTGCCGCCAGCGGCGAGTACGCGCTCCAGCTCGCCACGGGAAACGATGTCGAAACCGGCGCCGAGACGGGCCAGGACATTCAGTACACCGAGGTTGGAGTTGGCTTTGACCGCATAGCACACCAGATGCGGCATGCCGGCCAGCGCATCGGCGTAGGCCAGATACTGGGCTTCGATGTGCGCGCGCGAGTAAACATAGGTGGGCGTGCCGAAACGGTCGGCGATGGCGGACAGCGCCACACCTTCCGCGAACAGCTCCCCGCCACGGTAGTTAAAAGCGTCCATGGCGATCCCTTAGTAAACGTCGTGCTTGTGTGCCTTGGAGGCAGGCTGCTTTTGCGAAGACTGGGCTTGCTCGGCCGGGTCCTGATCGTCATCGGGCAGGTACAGCGGGCCTTTTTGACCGCAGGCCGAAACGAGGCAGGCAACCGCGACGAGCGCAGCAAGGGAAGAGATCAGGCGCTTCATGGCGAAATCCTTGAAAATGCGTTAATTGCGCCGGAGTATACCGGCCACCCGGCGGCTTGCCTATGTGATGGCCCACCCGTCCGGCGGGGCTCGTCCGCCAGTACGTAGAACCCTGTGGGAGCGGGCTTGCCCGCGATTGCGGTGGTTCAGTCGACATTGATGTTGAATTTGCCGGCCTCATCGCGGGCAAGCCCGCTCCCACAGGTACGGTGTTTACAGTGCCATAGAGGTGCTTGGTCGTTAATCTTTGCAATCGGCCAGCGGCGTCCGTATCTTTCGGCGCTTGAGCCTGATCAGACATTTTTTGAGGTTGCCGCAATGAGTTTGTCCGAAGCCCGTTTCCACGATCTGGTCGATGAAACCCAGGAAAAACTGGAAGACATCTTTGACGAAAGCGACCTGGATATCGACATGGAGAACTCGGCCGGTGTGCTCACCGTCAAGTTCGAAAACGGCTCGCAGCTGATCTTCAGCCGTCAGGAGCCACTGCGTCAGCTGTGGCTGGCGGCGGTGTCCGGTGGTTTCCACTTCGACTACGACGAAGAGAGCGAACGCTGGATGTGCGACAAGAGCGAAGAGCAGCTAGGCGAAATGCTTGAGCGCATCGTCAAGCAGCAGGCCGGCGCTGATTTCGATTTCGAAGGTCTGTGATTCCGTGACTGACACCGCTCCTGTTCGTCCGCCCAAGCCGCTTTACAGCAACGTCAGCCCGGCGGTGCCTTCGCCGTGCAGCGGCGTGTGCCGACTGGATGAACAGAAGGTTTGCCTCGGTTGTTTCCGGCATGTTGAGGACATTCGCGAATGGCGCTCGGCAGACGACGAGCGGCGGCGGATCATCTGTCAGCAGGCTGCCGCACGAAAATCCCTGACTTGACCCTGTGGTGAGGGGATTTATCCCCGACAGACTGCGCAGCAGTCTCAAAAGCTTGGGGCCGCTGCGCGACCCATCGGGGATAAATCCCCTCGTCACAGGGGGTTCTTGCCAGATCAAAAGTGGGTGGCTTGTATATTTTTTGAGCTGTGATAGTGTCCGAACACGCCTCAACCCACCGAGGCTCGGTGAAAACCCCGTCTTTTTTGGCGGGGTTTTGCTTTTTTTGTGCAGAAGAAAGGAGTCTGCCCGGATCATGACCGCACCTTCCATCACCCTTACCCGTCTGGACGTACAACGTCTGGAGCGCCTGATCGACAGCCTGGATGACTCGCTGCCGGGCGTGATTGCGCTGCAAACCGAACTGGACCGCGCCGATACAGTGGTCGGTCACGATGAAGTCCCCGCCGATGTCGTGACGATGAATTCCCGCGTGCATTGCCGCGAAGAAGGCAGTGGCAAGGATTACCACCTGACGCTGGTCTATCCCAAGGATGCCAACGCCGATGAAGGCAAGATCTCCATTCTGGCGCCGGTCGGCAGCGCGCTGCTGGGCCTGAAGGTCGGTCAACACATCGACTGGCCGGCTCCCGGTGGCAAGACCCTGAAGCTGACCTTGCTGGAAGTCGAATCGCAACCGGCCAACGGTGGTGATTTTCGCGAGTGACCCGCCTCAGACCTGTTCGAGCGCCTCGTTCAGGGCGCGCTCCAGGTCGGCCTTGTAGCGCAGATACAGATTGCTTGAACTTTGCCCGTCACCGAGCAGGCCCGAAAGGTCCAGATCGGTGATGTAGCAGCGATAGCGCTCGGTCTCGCGGCGCTGCTCGACGATCTCCCGGGCGACTAAGCTGAACAGCTGGTCGCCATGTTCCAGCTCGCTGAATTCCCGTTGATTGCAATACAGAGTGACCTGCACTTCCCCCGGTGCGGCTTTGCCGACGATCGCCTGCACGTCGTAGAACGGTTTGTTCACTGGCGTCTGCGGCGCCGGCCGCGCTTCGACCCGTCGCGCCCGTCCCGGCCCCGAAGGTAATAACTGGTAATACAAAGTCTCAAGGCTTGCCGAAGGCGCGGCGTCCATCGGCAGCGACGCTTCGCGTCGATACTGGATCGATTGCAGGAAACGCTGCATGGGCACCAGCAGACTTTGCTCATCGTGATACGGCAAATGCTGCTGCCACAGCGCGTTGAATTCATCCAGCACGTACAGCTCGGCTTGCTGTTCGGTGATCCTGTAGAACACCTGAATGCTTTCCGGCTGGCCCATTGGCAGGATCAGCGCGAGGTCGTGATCCTCCAGCGCCATCGGGTCCAGTTGCAGTGGGCTGTAGCGCGGCTGTTCTTCGCCGAGGTAATCGAGCAATGCCGGCAGTGTCGCGAGGGCGACGTGGTTGACTTGCCCCGGCACCAGTTCCAGAACGTGGTAGTGCTGCTGCACCTGAATCAGGTAGCGATGATTCAATTCGCTGAGCAGCAGGTTCTGCGCGGTATCGACAATTTCTTCCACGCGACGGGCGATGAACTGCGCACGGTTATGGCAGAAGCAGCGCACCTTCAACGACGGTTGCAACGGCCCGCGCGGCAGATTGTTGAGGTAGTCACGCAGGCAGTCGAGCAGGGCGTGGGGACCGTCGAAGCGGTTGACCAGCACTTCGTTCCAGCTGTTGAGCGTGACCTGATCGAGGGTCAGCACGAGGTTTTCGCGCACTCCGGCGTAACTCAGCGAATCGGTGCGCTCGGTGGTCATCAGAATATTGAGGTCGCGGTGATGCTTGAGCGGATCGACGCCGACGTTGACCAGCATCAGCACTTCGCTCGGCACGGCTGCGCGCAACAGCGGTTCTTCAGCCACGGTGGGCAAGGGCAGGGCGATGCACTGTTGCAGGCTACCGAGCAGATTGAACAGTTCGAACTCGCTCAGGTCGCTGGTGCCGGGGTGCAGGGCCAAGCGGGTGCTGCTGTCGATCACGCCGTTGCGATGGCACCAGGTCAGCAGTTCGAGCAATTCGCGGCTGCGCTTGATCGGCGCAAAGTGTTCCCATTCCAGCGCCGTGAGGCTGCCGTTGTACAAGCCCCACTGGGTTTGCCCGGGTTCCTTCTTGTTGCGCGACTGCACCAGGGTCAGGGTGTCTTCAGCCAGATCGGGGGCGATGCCTGGGTTGATGAACTCGACCTTGTCGGCCTTGCGCTCGAACGCGGCATAAAGCCTGCGACCGAGCACATTGAGATCGCGCTTGTTGATCAGACTGACGGTTTGTTCGGTGCGGGCGAACTGGGTCAGGAAGCGATAGCTGTAATTGAGCTCGCTCACCAGCGCACGACGTTCGGCGCTGACCTGACGGACTTTCCACTGGCTGCGACTGTCGAGCAGCGCCAGTTGTCGCTGATCCCAATGCCATTCGTTGGCCAACCGTTCCAGCAGCGAACGTTGCCAACCCTGGCTGCGACTGCTGCCGGTGAGCTTGCGATTGACCTTCAGGTACAGCGCGCGGCGCACCAGCTCCAGACGTTCCGGCTCGTTGCGCGCGATGAGGTATTCCTCGATGCGCCGGTACACGACCATGTACGGGTCGAGTTCATCGAGATCGAGCTGATTGGCAAACACGGCTTTTTTGAAGCGCAGGCTCAGGCATTGCACCTTTGGATGTTCACTGGCGTAAACCTCGGTCAGCAGCAGTTTGAGCACTGACTTGTACGGCGACTCGATGCCCTTGAACAGCTGCCACAGTCCGGCACCGATGAACTCTCCCGGCGGAATCGTCGCCAGATGGCCGAGATCCAGGGTTTCGTCGGCGCGGATGAAGCGCTTCGACAGCAGCGTGTGGGTGTAAAGGTCGTAGGCGTTTTCTTCGTAGACCGGCACCAGCCACCAGATCGGTGTGCGCCCGGCCAGCCAGATTGCGGTGCGGTAGAACTCGTCCAGCAGTAGATAGTGCTGAGTGGTACCGCAGTTTTCCGAGCTGAGTTGGGTGTCGCGTTCGCCTTTGACGAAGCGCACCGGGTCGATCAGAAAGAAATGCGCCTCGGCGCCCTGACTTGCGGCCCAGGTTTCCAGTAGCTGGCATTTCTTGCTCAGCTCGGCCAGCTCGCTTTCAGTCAGGTCCGGCGCATGACAGACCCACACGTCCATGTCGCTCTGATCGGCCTGGGCCAGGGTGCCGAGGCTGCCCATCAGGAACAGCCCGTGAATCGGTCGCGGCGGATTGCTGCCGTGGCGCGGCTTGTAGGAAAAGGAACGGGTCAGGCGCTGGGCTTCAGCGAGGGCGCTGGCATCCGGCTCGTAATTCGACAGGCCGGCCGGCGTGCTGCCCGAGACATAGCCTGGCAGCAGCGGATGATTGACGTGGAAGAACAGCGGCAGCAGCGTCAAAACGCCTTGCTGGCGTGTCGACAGCCCCTCCATTGCACGGCCCAGGCGACCTTCGTTGAGTTTGAGAAAACGTGCGCGCAACTGGCTGAGGACCTTGCGGTCGATTCCCTCGTCCAGATCGGGGCGGATTTCATGGGTGCGCGTCATGTCAGCTCAAACCGGCTCGCAGGCTCGGACGTAGAGGGTCTCGGAATGTGGGAGAGTTTAGCCTTTGCGCAATGGGACTTTTAAGCTGAATTTGTTTTTTGACGTCAGATTTTTATCGCGGGGTGACTTGGTGGGCCCGCGGAAATCCCGTGGCAGGAGTTCCCGTGGGCAAAGTCAGCGGGATCAGGCGGTTTCTTGCTCTCTCAGAATGGTCAGCACGGTTTGCACATTTTGCGCGGCGTCACGGCCCAGGCTGGTCAGATAACCGCCATCGGGCTGGTCGGTGAGTTCTTTTTCAAAGAGGCGTTGGGCAGCAGCGATGTGCTTCGGGGCAGCGGTCTGATGAATTTTCAAACCTTCCTGGGAACTGTCCAGGTTGAAGAGTGCGAGGACTTCCAGTTCGGCAACCAGCTCAGGGGTAAGCGACATAAGGACTCCAGACTTTCTAGGAATTGGACGACAGCGTCCCTAAGGTGAACCCGCTTTTGCGGCGTGTCCAGTGCTCAGATCAGGGATTTTGTCTTGAGGCGGATTCCAGTGTAGTCGGGGTCAGTGAGATGGCTGGCCGGATACGTAACAAACCTTGTGGGAGCGAGCCTGCTCGCGAATACGGTGTGTCATTGAGCGTGTTTTTGCTGATGCACCGCATTCGCGAGCAGGCTCGCTCCCACAGGGGATTGTGTTGTTACTGCTTTTCGGGCGGCAGCTCTGGCAGTGCGCGCAGTGCCGCTTCGTACCATTCGGTGTTGAATGGGCGGTCTTCATCAAGCATCGCGTCAATCTCGTAGGCCAGTACGTGAGCCATCAGATTGAGGATCTCTTCGCGCTCGACACCGACCAGGGTCAGCTTGTTTAGCGTGGCTTTGGCTGCCGGCGGGTTGTCGCTTTCGATCTGGTTCTCGATCGCTTCGATCAGCGTGCTCTCGGTGAACTCTTCTTCGTCGTTGTCGATGTCTGTCGGCTCGCTCATGGCAGGCTCCTCAAGGAAAGGCGCCAGTTTACCCGCATTCAGCGCCATGATGCTGCTGGCAGGAATCGCCTGGGCGATCTATAAACAGACACCGCCCACCCCGCACGGCCTTGGAGGCAATGTGATGCTCAAACTCTACGGATTCTCTGTCAGCAACTACTACAACATGGTCAAACTGGCGCTGCTGGAAAAGGGCCTGCCGTTCGAAGAAGTCACGTTCTACCCGACGCCGACCCCGGAATCCCTGGCCATCAGCCCGCGTGGCAAGGTGCCGGTACTGGGCGTGGACGCGGGGTTCATCAACGAAACCGCGATCATCCTCGAATACCTCGAACAGACCCAGAAAGGCACACCGCTGCTGCCGAGCGATCCGTTTGCGCGTGCGCAGGTGCTGGCGATTGCCAAGGAAATCGAGCTGTACATCGAACTGCCGGGCCGTGCCTGTTATGGCGAAGCGTTTTTCGGCACAACGCTGCCGGAGGCGATCAAGGAAAAGACCAAGGCCGAGCTGCTGCTGGGTTTTGCCGCACTGGGCCGTCACGGAAAATTCGCCCCGTATGTGGCGGGCGACAGTCTGAGTATTGCTGACTTGTACTTCCTCTACAGCGTGCCGTTGGCGTGCGCGGTCGGGAAGAAGTTGTTCGATCTGGATTTGCTGGCAGAGATGCCGAAGGCGAAAGCGCTGCTGGAGCGGCTTGAGCAGAATCCGCATGTGCAGAAAATCGCTGCGGATAAAGAGGCGGCGATGCCGACGTTTTTGGCGATGATCGCTGCCAAGAAGTGAGTTTTCCAGCGTTCTGAAGTCAGTCATCGCTGGCAAGCCAGCTCCCACAGGTCTTTGGGTCGAACGCAAAATTGTGTTCCAGTAAAGACCCCTGTGGGAGCTGGCTTGCCAGCGATGCTTTTAGCGGCTGGCGATCAGTGCCTGACCACGAACCACGGCTGCCTTGACCTGCGCCGGCGCGGTGCCGCCGATATGGTCACGGGCATTCACCGAGCCTTCCAGGGTCAGCACGGCAAACACGTCCTGTTCGATCTGGTCGCTGAACTGACGCAATTCTTCCAGGCTCATCTCGGCCAGATCCTTGCCAGTGTCGACGCCGTACTTCACCGCGTGGCCAACGATTTCGTGACAGTCACGGAACGGCAGGCCGCGACGTACCAGGTAGTCCGCCAGGTCGGTCGCAGTAGAGAAACCGCGCAGTGCTGCTTCGCGCATGATTGCGTGTTTCGGCTTGATCGCCGGGATCATGTCAGCGAACGCACGCAGCGAATCGCGCAGGGTGTCGGCGGCGTCGAACAGCGGTTCCTTGTCTTCCTGGTTGTCCTTGTTGTAGGCCAGTGGCTGGCCTTTCATCAGGGTCAGCAGGCCCATCAGTGCACCGAACACACGGCCAGTCTTGCCACGCACCAGCTCTGGCACGTCCGGGTTTTTCTTTTGCGGCATGATCGAGCTGCCGGTGCAGAAGCGATCCGGCAGATCGATGAACTGGAACTGCGCGCTGGTCCATAGCACCAGCTCTTCGGAGAAACGCGACAGGTGCATCATCGCGATGCTCGCAGCCGAGCAGAATTCGATGGCGAAGTCGCGATCGGACACGTTGTCCAGCGAGTTGCCGCCGACGGCGTCGAAGCCCAGCAGCTGTGCGGTGTATTCACGGTCGATCGGGTAAGTGGTGCCGGCCAGCGCGGCGCTGCCCAACGGCATGCGGTTGGTGCGCTTGCGGCAGTCGACCAGACGCTCGTAGTCGCGGCTGAGCATTTCGAACCAGGCCAGCATGTGGTGCCCGAAGGTCACGGGTTGTGCGGTCTGCAAGTGGGTGAAGCCCGGCATGATGCTCGCGGCTTCGCGCTCGGCCTGCTCCAGCAGGCCTTTTTGCAGACGGGTGATTTCGGCGAGGATCAGATCGATTTCGTCACGCAGCCACAGGCGGATGTCGGTAGCGACCTGGTCGTTGCGGCTACGCCCGGTGTGGAGTTTCTTGCCGGTGACGCCGATGCGGTCGGTCAGGCGTGCTTCGATGTTCATGTGCACGTCTTCGAGGTCGATGCGCCAGTCGAACTGGCCAGCCTCGATTTCACCCTGAATGGTGTTCAGGCCGTCGATGATGCTGTCGCGCTCGGCATCGGTCAGCACGCCGACCTTGGCCAGCATGGTGGCGTGGGCGATCGAGCCCATGATGTCGTGGCGATACAGGCGCTGGTCGAAAGTGACGGAGGCGGTGAAGCGGGCGACGAAGGCGTCGACGGGTTCACTGAAGCGGCCGCCCCAGGACTGATTGGTCTTGTCAGTGCTCATGAATTCGCTCGTATCGGCTTGAAGAAAGAAGGCGTGAAACGCTGGCGCGGATAATAACAGGGTTGCCAATCCTGTCGCTGACACCGGTCGATACGTTTTTTTCTCATCGTGTCCTTCATAGTCAGCGTGTTCCCCGGGGGAATTTGCGTAAGGATATTTTTCGATTGAGCAATATCGGCCCGACGAACGTCTACAGTTGGACATAAGGGTCGGTGCAAGTCGGATCGCGCAAAGGTCTGGCTGCCGACTATAAGAAGAGGGGGGTGGGTGTATTGTCCTTGGGCAAACCCCGCGCAAAGCGCAGGAAACAGCGGGCTTCGAGCAGTACGACCCGGACACTGGCAAATATTGCTGGCCGACGTACGGCACTTTTTGGCGCTCGGGCTAGTCTTAGCGTGGATCGCGGTGACGGACGTCACTTCACCTGTCTACGCTATCCTTGTGCGAGACTCACGCAGGAATCCAGCGCAATATGAATGTCCTGATCGTTGATGACGAACCACTGGCTCGCGAGCGCCTTAGCCGAATGGTGAGCGAGCTCGAGGGTTACACAGTCCTGGAGCCCAGCGCCACGAATGGCGAAGAGGCGTTGGCGCTGATCGACAGCCACAAGCCGGATATCGTGCTGCTCGATATCCGCATGCCGGGCCTGGATGGCCTGCAGGTCGCTGCCCGTCTGTGCGAGCGTGAAACGCCGCCTGCCGTGGTGTTTTGCACCAGTCCCGATGAATTTGCCGTGGAAGCCCTGCAGGCCAGCGCCGTGGGCTATGTGGTGAAACCCGTGCGAACCGAACATCTGCATGACGCCTTGAGAAAGGCTGAACGTCCCAATCGGGCGCAACTCTCGGCCCTGACCCGTCCCGCCGCTGAAAGCGGCAATGGCCCGCGCAGTCACATCAGTGCGCGTACCCGCAAAGGCATTGAACTGATCCCGCTGGATCAGGTGGTCTATTTCATCGCCGACCACAAGTACGTGACCTTGCGCCATGAAGCCGGCGAAGTGCTGCTGGACGAGCCGCTCAAGGCCCTCGAAGACGAATTCGGCGAGCGCTTTGTGCGCATCCACCGCAATGCGCTGGTCGCCCGTGACCGCATCGAACGTCTGCAACGTACGCCGCTGGGGCATTTCCAGTTGTTCCTCAAAGGCCTTAATGGTGATGCGCTGATCGTCAGCCGTCGGCATGTGGCGGGTGTGCGCAAGATGATGCAGGGCCTGTAACCCGGTCTTCCCGGGCGATTCTTCAGTCTATTCACCAGGCATCGCAGGCCAGGGAGGCCGCGCCGTTTCTGATTCAAGTCAAAGTGGATTTGGCTGAGCTGTTATTATCCGCCGTATCTATTCAGTACGGATTGATCCATGTCCTCTCGCGAAATCCGCATCGCCACCCGTAAAAGTGCGCTGGCCCTCTGGCAGGCCGAATACGTCAAAGCCCGTCTGGAAGCGGCCCATCCGGGCTTGCTGGTGACGCTGGTGCCCATGGTCAGTCGCGGCGACAAGTTGCTCGATTCGCCACTGTCGAAAATCGGCGGCAAGGGACTGTTCGTCAAGGAACTGGAAACCGCGCTGCTGGAAAATGAAGCGGACATTGCCGTTCACTCGATGAAAGACGTGCCCATGGACTTCCCTGTAGGCCTCGGTCTGTTCTGCATCTGCGAGCGCGAAGACCCGCGTGATGCCTTCGTTTCCAATACCTATGCAAGCCTTGAAGCGTTGCCGGCCGGCAGCATCGTTGGCACCTCCAGCCTGCGTCGTCAGGCACAGTTGCTGACCCGTCGGCCGGACCTCGAAATCCGTTTCCTGCGCGGCAACGTCAATACCCGTCTGGCCAAGCTGGATGCCGGTGAGTACGACGCGATCATCCTCGCGGCGGCCGGCCTGATCCGTCTCGGTTTCGAAGACCGCATCACCTCGGCCATCAGCGTCGATGACAGTCTGCCGGCCGGTGGCCAGGGCGCAGTCGGCATCGAATGCCGCAGTGCCGACACTGAAATTCACGCCTTGCTGGCGCCGCTGCATCACGCTGATACTTCTTCGCGGGTGACCGCTGAACGTGCGCTCAACAAGCATTTGAATGGTGGCTGCCAAGTGCCGATCGCCTGCTACGCGGTGCTCGAAGGCGAGCAATTGTGGTTGCGCGGTCTGGTCGGCGAGCCGAGTGGCGGTCGTTTGATCAGCGCCGAAGCCCGCGCGCCACGCGCCGATGCCGAAGCGCTGGGTGTGAAGGTTGCCGAAGACTTGCTCGGCCAGGGCGCCGAAGAAATTCTCAAGGCAGTCTATGGCGAGGCAGGTCACGAGTGATCGGTTGGCGCCTGCTGCTGACGCGCCCTGCGGATGACTGTGCGGCGCTTGCCGCGACGTTGGCCGCCGAGGGGGTTTCCAGCAGTTGCCTGCCGCTTTTGGAAATCGCGCCGCTGCCGGTCTCTGACAAAATATGTCAGGCGATCGCGCGCTTGCCGAGTTGTAGCGCGGTGATTGTGGTCAGCAAGCCGGCGGCACGCATTGCGGTGGAACTGCTCGACGCTCAAGGGTTGCAGTCGCTGGCGATGCCGTGGTTCAGCGTCGGCGCGGCGACGGCGCAGATTCTTCAGGATCGTGGCCTCGACGCACATTTCCCGGACGGCGGTGATGACAGCGAGGCTTTGCTGCAATTACCGAGTCTGCGCGAGGCTGTCACTCAGCCCGGTTCGCAGGTGTTGATCCTGCGCGGGGTGGGCGGCCGCGAGTTGCTCGCCGAGCGCCTGCGCGAGCTTGGTGCTAGTGTCGAGTATCTGGAATTGTATCGACGTGACTTGCCAGCCTACGCGCCGCAAGCACTGCCACGACGGATCGAAGCGGAACGCTTGAACGGGCTGGTGGTCAGCAGTGGACAGGGTTTCGAGCACTTGCGTCAGTTGGCCGGCGATGCCTGGCCGACGATTGCGCGGTTGCCGTTGTTTGTTCCAAGCCCAAGAGTTGCCGAGCTGGCACATGCCGCCGGGGCTCAAACAGTTGTGGATTGCCGCGGCGCGAGTGCCGCGGCTTTGCTGACGGCGTTACGGGAGCATCCCGTGCCCGTTCTCTAATGCAAAGGATGGATACGTGAGCGAAACAGCCTTGCCAAAAGATGACGTCCAACCGGTGATTGATGCACAGGTTGAAACTCCACTGCCGGCCAAAGAGCCGCGCCGAGGCAATGGCCTGGCCATCGTCGCCCTGTTGCTCGGTGCTGCCGGTGTTGCGATCGGTGGCTGGGGAGTCTGGCAGGTGCGTCACCTGCAAACCAACACCCAACAGCAGTCGGGTCAGGTGCAGGCGTTGAACGATCAGGCGCAAAGCCTGAAGCTCAACGAGCAGCGTCTGACCGAGCGCCTCGCGCAGTTGCCGGGGGCTGACGAACTCGCCGAACGCCAGCGTCTGGTGACGCAGCTTCAAGGCGATCAACAGCGCCTCAATCAGCGTCTGGAAACTGTCCTCGGCGCCAGCCGCAAGGACTGGCGTCTGGCCGAAGCCGAACACTTGCTGCGTCTGGCCAGCCTGCGTCTTTCGGCGTTGCAGGACATCAGCAGCGCCCAGGCCTTGGTGCAGGGCGCCGACGAAATCCTCCGAGAACAGAACGATCCCGGTTCCTTCGCTGCCCGTGAGCAAGTGGCGAAAACCCTGGTCGCGCTGCGCAGCACCGAGCAGCCGGATCGCACCGGATTGTTCCTGCGTCTGGGCGCGCTGCGTGATCAGGTCATCGACCTGACCGAACTGGCGCCGGAATACAAGGATCGCGGCGAGTCGCTGCTCGGCCTGACCGCCGATGGTGATGGCGCGAGTCGCTGGGCGCAGTGGTGGGACAAGGTTTCTCGCTACATTCGCATCGATTTCAACGCCGACAAGAATGTGAAGCCGCTGTTGGCCGGGCAGAGCCTGAGCCAGGTGCGTCTGGCCCTGAGCCTGGCGCTGGAGCAGGCACAGTGGGCGGCGCTCAACGGTCAGGCGGCGGTCTACACCCAGGCGCTGACCGAGGCGCGTGACGTGCTCAAAGGCAACTTCAATCCGGACAATCCGCAAAGCAAAGTGATGCTCGAACAGGTGGGTGAGCTGAGCAAGGAACCGGTCACGGTCAAGACTCCGGATCTGACCGGCACTTTGAGTGCGGTGCAGGCCTACCTCGAGCGGCGTAACGTCAACGCCGAAGAGTCGGTGAAACCCTTCGCCAAACCTGCTGCCAACACTGCGCAGGAGGCCACGCCATGAAACGCCTCTATGTGATCGTGTTTCTGGTGATCGCGGCGACGGCGGCGCTGGGCCTGGCGATTGCCGAGCATTCCGGTTACGTGCTGGTCGCCTACAAGTCCTTCCGTTATGAGTCGAGCCTGTGGGCGACGTTGGCGCTGATCGCGGTGTTGTGGTTGCTGATCTGGGGCATCAAGGCCCTGGTCGAGCTGGTCACGGCGTCCACCGGGGTGGTCAATCCATGGTCGCGGCGCAACCGCAGCCGGCGCGTGCAAGTGGCTATCGAACACGGTCAACTGGATCTGGCCGAAGGTCGCTGGGCCAGCGCCCAGCGTCATTTGTACCGGGCCGCCGAAGCCGAACGCCAACCGCTGCTGTATTACCTCGGCGCCGCCCGCGCGGCGAACGAGCAAGGCAATTACGAAGAATCCGATCACCTGCTGGAGCGTGCGCTGGAGCGTCAGCCACAGGCGGAGTTGGCGATTGCCTTGAGCCACGCACAGTTGCAGACCGACCGGGGCGATACCGACGGCGCGCTGGTGACATTGCAGGCCATGCATGAACGCCATCCGCACAATGTGCAGACGCTGCGCCAATTGCACCGTCTGTATCAGCAGCGCGGTGATTGGTCGGCGGTGATTCGTCTATTGCCGGAACTGCGCAAGGACAAGGTCTTGCCGGCCACTGAACTGGCTGAGCTTGAGCGCCGCGCCTGGGGTGAAAACCTGTCGCTGGCGGCGCAGCGCGAGGAGGATGGCTCGGTGGGCGTGCAGTCGCTTGATCGGGCTTGGCAACAACTCACTTCGGCGCAACGTCAGGAACCGCCGCTGGTGCTGGCCTATGCCGAACAGCTGCGTCAGTTGGGCGCGCAAGTGCAGGCGGAAGAAGTGCTGCGCACGGCACTCAAGCGCAGGTACGACAGCCATCTGGCGCGTCTGTATGGCCTGGTGCGAGGCAGTGATCCGGCGCGTCAATTGCAGACCGCTGAAGGCTGGCTCAAGGATCATCCGAATGATCCGAGCCTGCTGCTGACCCTGGGGCGTCTGTGTCTGCAAACCAGTCTGTGGGGCAAGGCACGGGATTATCTGGAAAGCAGTCTGCGCGTGCAGCGTAATCCGGAAGCCTGTGCAGAGCTGGCACGTTTGCTCGCTCAATTGGGTGATACCGAGCGCAGCAATCAGTTGTTCCAGGAAGGTCTCGGCTTGCTGGATGAGCGCTTGCTGGCAGCACCGTTGCCAGTCCCGGCTCGCGTCTGAAGTCACGAGGGAGATTGCTCCCTCGTTCATCCTTGATGCACGAAAATTCACCTTCCTTGGGTGTCTGGGGCGAAGTCCTACAGCGTGCTACACCTTTTCCTCCTGAACCTGTCGGGTTTTCCCTACACCTCTGGTGAACTGTCGGCAGGGCCTTGCCTTGAAAGGCTGACACGCTTTCCTCTACCGTAACCGCCTGTCTCTAAAGTTACGGAAAAGCCATGTCGTTGGCCTGCTCACGCTCCTTGTTCTTCATGGTTTTCACTGCGGGTGCCTTTGCTCTGGGAGCTTCCTATTATCTTGAATACGTGGTCGGCCTGACGCCGTGCAGTTTGTGCCTGGTGCAGCGGCTGTTCCTGACGTTGCTGTGCGCATCCTGCGGTCTGGCGGCGGTGCACGGCCCCGGTCGTGGCGGCTTGTGGCTTTACTGGCTACTCGCGCTGGGCGCGAGTCTGGGTGGCACCACCGCAGCCTGGCGGCAAGTGTTGATCCAGAGTGATCCGGTGCTGCAATTGATCAGATGTACCCCGGATCCGCAGACGCTGTTTAGCGGGCTGCCCTGGATCTGTGCGTTGCAAAAGATGTTTGACGGTGGTGCCGATTGCGCCGAAATCTCCTGGACGCTGTTCGATCTGAGCATCCCGGAGTGGAGCCTGTTGTTCTTTGTCGCGGTGTCGATTCTTGCCGTGTATCAATTGTTGCGCCTGCTCTGGAACGCCTTGCAGCGACCGCTCAGCGGCGAAGCGTCGCACCGGGCGCCGCTGCGGGATTAAACACTTGTATGAACTTTATCTCCTGCGTACCTTGAAGCCATAAGCGTGCGGGCATAATCTGGCCCGCACGTGTCATTGGATTTATGTTGCTCGATGACGCTCTGCCCGATCGCCCCCAAGCCAAAAAGAGAGGGCGCGGGTGTAGAGCAGCATGACCCACAAGGGAAGAGAGATCGCCATGCTCGAAAGTTGTCAGAATGCTCAGGAACGTTGGGGTGGGGTTCATCTGCTGATCGACCGCTGGTTGCAAGAGCGTGAAGAGCTGATCGGCGCCTACGACAACCTCGGTGCACAACCTCAGGCGTTGTCCGAGAACCGCAAACCCTTGCAGGAGTTCTGCGGCGTGCTGGTCGATTACGTTTCGGCCGGGCACTTCGAAATCTACGAACAGCTGACTGGCGAAGCCAAGGCGTTCAACGACAAGCGTGGCCTGGAGCTCGCCGAGACGATCTATCCGCGTATCGACGTCATCACCGAGAAGCTGCTCGCCTTCAATGACCTTTGCGATGAAGGCAAATGCGTTGCCGAGAAATTCAAGGAGCTCGGTGGCCTGCTTCACGAACGCTTCGAACTGGAAGATTGCCTGATTGAAGTGCTGCACACAGCACACAAGGAAGAAGATCCGGTGCAGGCCTGATCCTTTTTTCTGATCAAAAAAACGGTGCGCCCAAAGCGCACCGTTTTTTATTGCCTGCTCAACTCGTCGCGCCACGCAACTCCACTTCAAATACCAGTGGTGTAAACGGTGCAATCAAGTCCCCGGCACCGTCGGCGCCATAGGCCTGATCCGATGGAATCACCAGCCGCCATTTCGCACCCACCGGCATGTTTTGCAGGGCTGTACGCCAGCCGGCAATCACGCTGTCGAGATTGAACCATTGCGGCTGAGTGTTCTGATCGAACACCGTGCCGTCGGGCAACCGACCGATGTACAACACCTGCACTTTTCCATCCGGCCCGGCTTTGGCGCCAGTGCCCGGTACCAGTTCGGTCAGAAGGATGCCGTCGGCCAGTTCCTTGACGCCCGGTTTGGCTTTTTCAGCGGTCAGAAAACGCTGTTCGTTTTCCATCGCGGCGTCGCTCGAAGGCTGTGCGGAGTGCTCGGCATTTTGCGCTTCATGATCGGCCAGAATCTGCTCGATACGTGCCTCGCTCAGCGCCAGTGGCTTGCCTTGATAGGCCTGTTGCAAACCATCAATCAGTGCCTGGATCTGTAACTGCGGAACCTCTTGGCGCAGCCGTTCACCCAGACTTGCACCAAGGCTGTAAGCCAGATCATGTGCATCGTTCGCGGTGGTTTTTTCGTCAGCGTGGGCGGCCGAAAAGATCATGCAGAGGGATAAAAAAAGGTAGCGCGACATGGGCACTCTCCGTCCTGAGATGCGGAGGATTATGCCAGCGCGAACGTCTGCAACGGTGAACTGCTTTTGACTTCGTGCAGAACATTTTCACTTCGTTGCAACGCAACCGTTTCGATACTGTCAAGATGACCTAGCGGCGGTAACTGCAGAGGTCTAGTATGAGCCGCACTCACGTCAGCCAGGAGGTAAACCATGTCGGCCACCAAGAAGCCTGTAAATACTCCGTTGCACTTACTCCAACAACTCTCGGGCAGCTTGCTCGAGCATCTGGAAAACGCTTGCTCCCAAGCCTTGGCTGATGCTGAAAAACTGCTCGCCAAACTGGAAAAGCAACGCGGCAAGGCGCAAGAAAAACTGCACAAATCCCGCACCAAATTGCAGGACGCAGCGGCCGCCGGTAAAGCCAAGGCGCAGACCAAGGCCAAAGGCGCAGTGAAAGAACTGGAAGACCTGCTCGATGCGTTGAAGGATCGTCAGTCCGACACTCGCAGCTACATTCTGCAACTCAAGCGCGACGCCCAGGAAAGCCTGAAACTGGCCCAGGGTGTTGGTCGCGTTCAAGAAGCCGTGGGTAAAGTATTGTCCACTCGCGCAGCCAAACCGGCAGCGGCACCAGCGAAGAAAGCAGCTGCAAAACCTGCTGCGGCCAAAGCCCCGGCGAAAACCGCAGCGGCCAAACCGGCTGCTAAAACTGCAGCCAAACCTGCGGCCAAAGCACCGGTGAAAGCGGCTGCCAAACCTGCTGCCAAAACCGCTGCAAAACCTGCAGCGAAAAAACCGGCTGCCGCGAGTGCTGCAAAACCGGCGGTTAAAACCACCGCTGCAAAACCAGCGGCCGCCAAGCCAGCTGCCAAACCTGCCGCAGCAAAACCTGCTGCAAAACCAGCCGCTGCCAAAGCAGCTCCAGCGAAAACCGCAGCCGCCAAACCTGCCGCTAAACCCGCTGCCAAAGCTTCGGCAAAACCAGCGGCAAAACCTGCTGCTAAACCCGCCGCTGCCAAACCAGCCGCCAAGACTGCTGCCAAACCGGTTGCAGCCAAACCAGCTGCAAAAGCGCCTGCCAAGCCGGCTGCCAAACCAGCCGTGAAAGCCGCCGCCAAACCGGCAACCAAGCCTGCCGCGAAACCGGCCGCCGCTGCCAAGCCAGCGACTGCTGCCGCCAAGCCTGCTGCTGCTAAACCAGCTGCCAAGCCAGCCGCAAAACCAGCCGTGAAAAAGCCAGCCGCTGCCAAACCAGCCGCCGCCAAACCGGCAACCGCGCCAACGGCCAAGCCTGCCACGCCGGCAACTCCGGCTGCACCGGCACCTGCCGCCTCTACCTCGACCCCTTCGACTGCGCCAACGCCAGCCGCCGTGTCGAGCGTCACCAGCAACCCGACCAGCGCTTCCTAAGTGCCGGTTGCCGCGACGCGCAGCACTTGCAGCGCGTCGCGGTTCGGACTGGCCGTCGCACCGGCCAAGTCTTCCAGCCAGGTGTTGGAACCTGCGCCGTTTCGCGTCCACTCCTGCGCCAGACCCTCAAGCCGTGACAGCAACGCTCGCTCAGCCTCAAGCTCTAGTGATTTGATCTGCTCGCGCATGCCTTTCAGCACCGCATCATCAATCGCCCGCGCTTTCCATTGCATGCGCATTGCTCGCAGCGGCTGCACCACCTCGACATCCCAAGGCTCGGTCAACGCCTGAAGCAGCCGTACGCGTTGTTCATCGCACGTCACCCCGCGTTGCTCCAGCCATAAACCGCACAACAGCAGACACACATTGGCCCCCGCCGTTTGCAGTTGCAGGCAGGCGTCTTCCACGCCCGGGCGGGCGTAAGTGGCAAGGGAAAAGCTCCACAGGTCAGAGGACATCGTGCTACTCGCGCCAGTTGTGAGCGAAGCTGGTAGACTCCGCCGCCATTATGATCCGACTTCAGAACCTGACTTTACAGCGTGGCCCGCAACGTCTGCTAGAAGACGCCGAGCTGACCCTGCACGCCGGCCACAAAGCCGGCCTCATCGGTGCCAACGGCGCCGGCAAATCCAGCCTGTTCGCCTTGATTCGGGGTGAGCTGCACCCTGATTCGGGTGACTGCTATTTGCCGGCCGACTGGCGCATCGCTCACATGCGCCAGGAGATCGAGACGCTCGAGCGTCTTGCCGTCGACTATGTGCTCGACGGCGACCTGCGTCTACGCGAGGTGCAACGTGACCTCGCGGCCGCCGAAGCAGCGCATGACGGTGCCGCTCAGGCCCGTCTGCACGCCGAGCTCGACAGCGCCGACGGTTACACCGCCGATGCGCGAGCGCGCAAGTTGCTCGCCGGTCTGGGTTTCACCAACGAGCAGATGGATCGTCAGGTCGGCGATTTCTCCGGTGGCTGGCGGATGCGCCTGAATCTGGCGCAGGCCTTGATGTGCCCATCGGACCTGTTGTTGCTCGACGAACCGACCAACCACCTGGACCTCGACGCGATCATCTGGCTCGAAGAGTGGCTGAAAAGCTACCCGGGCACCTTGCTGCTGATTTCCCACGACCGTGATTTCCTCGACGAAGTCGTCGATCACGTCGCCCATGTCGATCAGCGCAAAATCACTTTGTATCGCGGCGGCTACACCGCGTTCGAACGCGCCCGTGCCGAGCGTCTGGCCCAGCAACAACAGGCTTACGAGAAGCAGCAGGCGCAACGTGCGCACATGGAAAGCTACATCGCCCGCTTCAAGGCCCAGGCCACCAAGGCCCGTCAGGCGCAGAGCCGGATCAAGGCGCTGGAGCGTATGGAAGAGCTGTCGGCGGCCCACGTCGATTCGCCGTTCGACTTTGTGTTCCGCGAGTCGACCAAGATCTCCAGCCCGCTGATCGACTTGTCCGATGCACGTCTCGGCTACGGCGATAAAACCATCCTGGAGAAGGTCAAGCTGCAACTGACCCCAGGTGCGCGGATCGGCCTGCTTGGTCCGAATGGCGCGGGTAAATCGACGCTGATCAAGAACCTCGCCGGCGAGCTGTCACCGATCGCCGGGCGCCTGACCCGTGGCGAGAACACCGTGGTCGGCTACTTCGCCCAACATCAGTTGGACTCGCTGGACGCCAAAGCCAGTCCGCTGCTGCACTTGCAGCGCTTGGCGCCAACCGAACGTGAGCAGACCCTGCGCGACTTCCTCGGCGGTTTCGACTTCCGTGGCGCGCGCATTGATGAGCCGGTGCTGAATTTCTCCGGTGGTGAAAAGGCGCGACTGGCCTTGGCATTGAT
The DNA here is from genome assembly GCF_018326005.1 of Pseudomonas sp. Seg1. Lineage (NCBI taxonomy): Bacteria > Pseudomonadati > Pseudomonadota > Gammaproteobacteria > Pseudomonadales > Pseudomonadaceae > Pseudomonas > Pseudomonas sp. Seg1. The sequence goes on along the minus strand of NZ_AP021903.1, from coordinate 6,309,051 downwards.
CGCCTGGGAACGGCCGAACCTGCTGCTGCTCGACGAACCGACCAACCACCTCGATCTGGAAATGCGCCTGGCGCTGACCATGGCGCTGCAGGAATTCAGCGGTGCGGTACTGGTGGTGTCTCACGATCGTCACTTGCTCAAGAGCACCACCGATAACTTCTACCTGGTCGCTGACGGCAAGGTTGAAGAGTTCGATGGCGACCTCGAAGACTATGCGCGCTGGCTGGTCGAATACCGTCAGCGCAACGCGCCGGTCAGCAACACCCCGGTCAATCCGGACAAGACCGACAAGAAGGCGCAGCGTCAGGCTGCTGCTGCGTTGCGTCAGCAATTGGCGCCGCACAAGCGCGAAGCCGACAAGCTGGAAGCCGAACTGGGCAAGCTCCACGAGAAACTCGCCAAGGTCGACGCCAGCCTCGGCGACAGCGACATCTACGAGCCGGCGCGCAAGAACGAATTGCGTGATCTGCTGGCCGAGCAGGCCAAGCTGAAGGTTCGCGAAGGCGAACTGGAAGAGGCGTGGATGCAAGCCCTGGAAACGCTGGAAAGCATGCAGGCGGAGCTGGAGGCGCTGTCCTGATGGAAGCGTTCAAGCTGCCGCTGCCGGCGATGTGGGTCGAGCCGATCTGGCTCGGCGTACAGATTCTGCTGATTCTGTTGGCCGGTTACATTGCCCAGCGCTTTGTCGCCAAATGCCTGACCCGTCTGGGTGAGCGTTATCCGTTCCCGCCGCAGTTGCTGATGCCACTGCGAGGCGTGCTGCGCTGGCTGATCATGGGCAGTGCGGTGATTTTTGTGCTCGAGCGCCTCGGTGTTTCGGCCACGGTGTTGTGGACGGCGTTGTCCGGTTTTGTTGCCGTGGCGGCGGTGGCGTTCTTCGCGATGTGGAGTGTGCTGTCGAACCTGCTCTGCGCGATTCTGATCTTCACCGTCGGGCCGTTTCGCCTGGGGGATATCGTCGAGTTGGTCGACACCACGGACAAGCCCGGTGTGAAGGGGCGAGTGGTGGCGATCAATCTGCTCTACACCACGCTGATCGAGGCTGAGGAACTGGGCACCGGTAGCGCGATGGTGCAGGTGCCGAACAGTTTGTTCTTCCAGCGCTCGGTGCGGCGTTGGCGCGGGACGGATGTGTTTCCGTCGAGCGGCTTCGAGAAGTAGATTTCGGGGCGTCTGTTCTGACGCTTTCGCGAGCAGGCTCGCTCCCACATTTGAAATGCGTTTCCCTGTGGGAGCGAGCCTGCTCGCGAAAAGGTCCACCAGCCGTGATTGCTGCACCATCCTGCAAAAAATTAATGGTCAACCATTCCAAACCGCATTAGCTTGGACGTCTGTGACGATTCAGAGTCGAGGTGTGCGATGGAGCTTCAAACATGGCTGGCGTTTTTCGCCGCCTGCTGGGTGATCAGTCTTTCTCCGGGCGCCGGCGCTATTGCGTCGATGTCCAGCGGTCTGCAATACGGCTTTTGGCGTGGCTACTGGAACGCCCTGGGCCTGCAAATCGGCCTCGCGGTGCAGATTGCAATTGTTGGTGCCGGTGTCGGCGCGATTCTCACTGCTTCGGCCACCGCGTTTCATGCGATCAAATGGTTCGGCGTGGCCTATCTGGTGTATCTGGCGATCAAGCAATGGCGCGCACTGCCCATGGACATGAGCGATGACGCGGCAGTACGGCCAATCGGCAAGCCGCTGGCGCTGGTGTTCCGTGGCTTTTTGGTGAACATCAGCAACCCCAAGGCACTGGTGTTCATGCTGGCGGTGCTGCCGCAGTTCATCAATCCGCATGCACCGCTGTTGATCCAGTACGTGGTGATCGGCGTGACCATGATCGCCGTTGACCTGGTCGTCATGGCCGGCTACACCGGACTGGCGTCGAAAGTGCTGCGCCTGCTGCGCACGCCAACGCAGCAGAAACGCATGAACCGCACCTTTGCCGGTTTGTTCATTGGCGCGGCGGCGTTTATGGCGACATTGCGTAAAGCGGCGGTCTAAAAGCCCCGGCCAGAAAAAAGGCGACCTCGTGAGGTCGCCTTTTTTATTGCCCTTTCTGGAGTGAGCTTTTGTGGCGAGGGGATTTATCCCCGTTGGCTCGCGCAGCGGGCCCTCTTGATCTTAAAAGAAAGGGCCGCTTCGCAGCCCAACGGGGATAAATCCCCTCGCCACAGGAAAGCATTTCTCCAAATCAATCAGCGCAAGATCACCGGCGCAGTATCACGCGGCAGATTGTTGCGCTGCGGCGCTTCACGCGGCTGCTCGTAGCCGCCACCACCGAGCTGTTGGCTCAGTTGCCCGGCGACGTCTTCGCCCAGCGCCTTCGACACTTCACGCACCACCCGTGGGCGGTTCAGCGAGATCTTGATGTCGCGGCCGTTCACCAGTTTGGTGTCCTGCGCTTCACCCATTGCCGTGAAGGCCGAAGTGATTTCGAAGGTCTTGGTGTTGATCAGGCTGAAATCCGCCACCAGCGTCAGGCCCAGTACCGCCGAATAGCTGTCGGTGTGCGCCAGCTCGTTCATGTCCTGGGTGAAGTCGATGTCCGACACCGTGCCAAACAGTACGTAGTCGGCGCCTTTGAAGTTGCCGGCCTTGATGCGTTTGATCACGTCATAGACATCGCCCTTGGACGACGCGGTGTACGGCGTGCCCTGCACCAGCTGAAACATGCCGGTACGCAGAATTTCACCCTTGATGTCGCCGGTGAATTTGCGCAGCTCGCCCTGTTCGATGTAGCTGGTGGTCGCTTCGATCTCGTTGTAGCTCGAAGAACCGCTGGCGCTGTAGTAACTCTCGCGATGATTGCTCTGGGCCGAAACGATGTGGATGTATTGCTCCACACGCTCCTGGTACGCCAGATCCGTCACCGCGACTTTCGGGGCCGCTTGCGCGCCAAACGCGCAAGCCAGGGCCATCATGCCAATCCATGCGCGCATCGATTAACGCTCCGTGGTTTTGCGGATCTCTTTTTCGTCCATCCACTCGGCCAGACCGCTTTCCACGTCAATCAATTGCAGGCTGAATTTGTAGAAGACGTCTTTGTAATCGCTGCTGCGCTTGACGATCGAGCTGATCGAGCCTTCGATGCGGTACTTGGCAGCCACCATGTTGCCGGTCTTGGCCACGGTGCTCTTCTTGTACAGACCGCTCTGGTTTTGCAGCTTCAGCTGGTCAACCTGGCTCTGCATCGCATTGTTGTCGCTGGCAAAACGCGCAACGCCGGTTTTCATCAGCTGGGTCTTGATGCTGGTGGTGATTTCGCGGGTATCGATGTACTCGCTGGTCTTGTTTTTCACGTCGTAGACCTGAACCACAGGACGGTTCTGCAGAATGCCGGACTGAGCCAGCGAGCGGGTCATCGACTCGGCGATCATTTGCAGGTCGGTCGAACCGAATTCGTTGGTCACGGTTTCAACCGCTTTGGTGTCGCCGTAGCTGATGTTCTTGCTGCCCAGGGTCGGCGAGGTGTTGGCGCAGCCGGAGGCCAGCAGGGCGATAACGGCGATGCAGGAAAAGCGTACAAACATGGCAGTGTTCTCTAAATCAGAAATAGGGTGGCGGGCTTACGGCGTCTTGAGTTCCAGACGGAAGTCCACGGCTTTCGGGGTCGGGGCGATGCCCTGGATGAAGCTGGTCTGGGCGCCATACATCATCTGGCTCTTCCAGACTTCTTCCTCGGCAATCGGGAAACCTTCCGGGCCGAGCCAGGCGAAGCGGTAGTAGAACGTCTTGTTGCTGTTGAGGGTGTTGCTCAACTGCACGTTGACGGTCATGAAACCGTTTTCGCGGGCGACGCGCATGGCGCCGACGACGATGTGTTTCTGCGGCCCCATGGCCACGACTTTGCTCGCGGCGCTGCCCGGCTCAGGTGGCGGCGGGGTGGCGCAGCCGCTCGCCAGCAAGGCGAGGGCGGCGACGGCGATGAGTTTGAAGCGCATGCAAAGACTCCGTTCTTAAGGTTGTTTGAGGCTGGCCACGTTGGTCGCGCCGGCGCTCGGGATGACATGGGCGGCGAGACCGCCAGCGAACACCTGATTGCCGACGGCACGCAGGCTGATCACTTGATAGCGCTGGTCAACGGTGACCTTGACCACCGAACCGCCCACGGCGCTCGGCAGGGTAACCTGATGCTCACCCTTTTTCAGGCGCAGACGCACCACTTGGGTGTTGTCCGGCAGGGTGCGCCACGTACGGGTATCGGCACCTTCGAGCACGGCTGAAGAAATACCGACCGCGAGACCTGCCAGCGGGTTGGTTTCGTTGATCTTCTTCTGCGCTACGCCTTTGGTGATCGCGCGCACGGTGGTGCGCACGATGATCCCCGGCATGTCATCGCGCAAGGCGCGGCGGGACATGGCGGTGGTGCTGTTGAGGGCGGTCAGATTGACCTGCTGGCCGTCGACACCGATCTGCGCGAATGGCGCGGTGGAGGTGTCAGCCTTGATGATCGGGAACGACAGCGGGGTGATCACCACGTTGTTGGAGATCGGCAACGGCAGCGGCACCCGAATCGAATCACGGGACGGCGCCAGGCCGCTTTGCACGACGATCAGGATGTCGCTGTCGTCGCTTTTGCTCGGCTTGTCGAGGTTGACCAGCGCCTGTTCCAGCAGCGGCGTGTTCGGGCGCAGTTCGGCTGCCTTGCGGTAGCCCGGCGCAGCCAGATCTTTTTCACCGAGGGCTTCATAGACGAAGCCGGCCAGGTAATGGCTGAACGCACTCTGGTAGCTGTTTTTCAGGCTGACCACTTCCGGCGCGTCGAGGCTGGCGACCGGATAGCCCTGCAGGTCCTTGTATTGAGTCTTGATGCCTTCTTTCTCGGCCTCTTCCTCGCTCTTGAGGTATTCCTTGTCACGCAGGTCGGCGATCACCGCTTCGCGTTCGTGAGTCTTCTTGATCGCGGTGCGTGCGCCGTCGAAGTCATTCACCGCCAGCAGGTTCAGGGCCATCTGCGTGGTCAGCATGACTTTTTCGTAGTCGTAACCTTCGTAGCGGCGAACCTTGTCGTTGACGACGAAGCTGCCGAACTGAGCGAGGTATTTGCCGGTGTCGAGCTTGACCGAATCTTCCCACTGACCGACCACTACATCGGCGCTGGTCCAGGCGTTCTGGCTGCCGGACAGGTCGCCCTTGGCGCGCAGCAGTTCACCTTTCTCGAAGTAATAGAGCAGGTCTTTGTCAGGGCCGGTGTTGTTCTTTTCCAGCAAGGTCAGCGCGGCGTCGACGTTGCCGGAGGCCAGTTGCTGGTTGGTCTGTGCCAGTTCGGAGTCGTAGTTGCGAAACGCCGAACAGCCGGACAGCAGAGTGACGGCGCTGAGCGCGATCAGAGTGGGAGCGCGGAATGCCATGGGGGTACTTCTTCCCTGGAGTAACTACAGCCGCGGATGCTGGTCGGGCTGGTGTGACCCATCGACAGTGGCGTTGGCCTCCTGCCAATTCCTCATAACCAGAGGAGCTTTAATGCCGTTTCGCAATAGCGAGGGCGCGGCATTATAGGCGGGCGGTGCTGGCTATGTAATAGCTTTTTAATTGCATTTGTTAGTTTCGTGCCATTAGTTATTTCAGGCCGGATACGCGGTTGACCGCAGAAGCACCGGGCTGAAAAGCGCTGCCATTCGCGAAGATACGGTCTCCCAGCACGCGCAGGCCAATCATCTGACGGTTCTGATCGATACGGATTTTCAGCGGCGCAGTGGCATTCGGCAGGCTGATCAGGTGATCGCCCTTTTTCAGGCGCAAACGCGCGACCTGTGTGAGATTGGGCAGGGTGCGCCAAGTGCGTGTATCGGCCTGCTCGAAACCATCCCAGTGAGTCACGTATGAGGCCTTGCTCGGATCGCGGCGATTGTCGGTGCCCTGAACGTCTGCTGCGAGGAATGCCCGGTAGGTGGTGCGCTGAATAATCCCCGGCATATCGTCACGCAACGTCCGCAAGGACATGTCAGTGATGTTGTTGACCGCGATCAGCTTTTTCTGGCGCCCGTCGATGCTGACCTGGCTGATTGGCTGGGTGGAGGTGTCGGGCACCATCACCGGGAAGGAGATATTGGCAACGATGACTTGCCCGTCCGCCAGCTTCACCGGGTAGGGCACACGCACCGAACTGCGCGCGGGCGCCAGGCCACTTTGCACGATGATCAGCACGTCGCTTTCGTCGGCTTTGAGTCCGGGGCTGTCGAGGTCGCGTAATGCTTGCTGGAAAAACGCCATGTCCGGGCGCAGCTCAATGGCCTGACGATAACCCGGTGCCGCGAGATCCTTTTCACCCAGCGCTTCGTAGGTGAACCCGGCGAGATAGTGGCTGAACGCACTCTGATAACCGTTTTTCAACGCAATGACGGCGGGCGAATCGAGCATGACTACCGGGTAACCTTGCAGATCCTTGTAGTGCACGCGCGCGCCCTGAGCCTTGGCCGCTGCTTCGACGCGTTCGTATTCCAGTTCTCGCTGACGGGCGATCAGCGTTTCCCGCTCATGGGTTTTCTTGATGTCGGCCCGGGCGCCGTCGAAGTCATTCGCGGACAACTGGTTGAGGGCCATTTGCGTGGTCAGCATGACCTTTTCGTAGTCGTAGCCATCGTAACGGCGAATCTTGTCGTTGATGATGCCGCCCCAGTGATCGCCCATCGCGGCGAGCAATTTATCGCCGGTGGTTTCGATAGTGTCCTGACGCTGAATGATCATCTGTTCGGCACTGCGCCACGCCACCTGACTCTGCGGCAGCTCACCGCCGGCACTGAGGACTGCACCTTTCTCCAGGTAATAGAGCAAATCCTTTTCGGCATCGGGGTTGTGCGCTTCGATCAGTGCGAGTGAGGCGTCGACGTTGCCGGACTTGAGCTGGTCGGTGGTCTGTTGCAGTTCCAGGTCGTAATTGCGGTAAGCGCCGCATCCCGCCAGTTGCACAAGGGTCGCGATCATGAGGGGCAGCAACAGGCATTGGCGCATTGGAAGGGGTCATCCTTGAGCAGAAAAACGACAAGTCGACGCAGTATAGAGGTGAGTAGTGGCCATATGCTGCTCTGTTTTGCGCCGACACTTCGTGCCCTGCAACGGTTACAGGTGGGATGGCCGAGTGGATTGAGCTAGCCTTGGCCACCTGTCTTTCACTGAGTCCGGGACTTCAATGAATCAACTGCTGGCCATGCGTGCGTTTCGTTGCATCGTCGAGTGTCGCGGCTTCAGCGCCGCCGCCGAGCGACTCGACACCACGCACTCGACCGTTTCCCGGCAATTGCAGCAGTTGGAAACCGAGCTCGGCACGCGGTTGATCAACCGCAACACCCGGCGCTTCAGCTTGACCACCGCCGGGCAGCAGTATTACGCCGCGTGCGTGGACATTCTTGATCGACTGGATCAAGCCGCCATCGCAGTCGGTCAGGCCCATGAAAGTCCCAGCGGCGTCCTGCGTATCAGCGCACCGATGGTGATCGGCACGCTGGAGCTGGCGAACTGGCTCCCGGCGTTTCAGCAGCGTTACCCCGACATTGACGTCGATCTGTCCTGCGACGACCGCTTCGTCGATCTGATTGCCGAAGGTTTCGATGTTGCGCTGCGCATTTGCGGGCCACTGGCGGACTCGTCATTGGTGGCGCGATTGCTCACGGTCTCGGACATGTTGCTGGTGGCATCGCCGGCTTATGTGGCGCGCCATGGTCTGGTGCGTCAGGCCCGGGAGTTGACCGGGCATCAATTGTTGGCGTTTGCCGGTGGCAGCGACTGGTTGTTGTCCGATGCGCGCGGAGCAACCACGCCGCTCAGGGCACAAGGTCACTTCAAGGCGAACTCGATCAGCTCACTGCATGCTGCCGCGCTGGCCGGTGTCGGCATCGCCTCATTCACCCGGGCCACGGTGCAGGACGACTTGTTGAGCGGGCGGCTGGTGCAGATCCTGCCCAACTGCACCCTCGGCCAGCGGCATTATTACGCGCTGTATCCGCATGCCCGACATGTCGCACTGAAGGTCAAAGTGTTCGTTGATTTCATGACCGAGCATTACCGGAACCTGAGCACACCCACGCGTTAAAAACGCCGAAACGCCGACAAAGCTTGAGGGAAACGTGTTCGAAGTGAACAATATGTAACTTCGCATTTCCACTTGAGACCTCTTCATGACTGCCTCGTCCCGATTTCTGGCCTGGCTGGTGTTTCCGTTGTGCGCCCTGAGCAGCTTCAACCTGCTGGCCGATACCGTGGAAGGCGCACCGCAAGCGCTGCACCTGCTTGATTACATCAGCGCCGACTACCCGCAGACGGTCGCGGCGGGCAAAGTCGTCGACGACTCCGAATATCGCGAGCAGCTCGAGTTCACTCAGGCGCTGCAAGGCTTGATCGCCGACATGCCGGCCAAACCCGAGAAAGCGGCGCTGGAGCAGGGTATCGAAGCGCTGCACGCGGCGATCACGGCGAAGCAGGACGGCGCCGACGTTGCCCGTCAGGCCCGGCAACTGGGCGCACAACTGGCCGTGGCGTATGAAGTCAGCCAGGCGCCGATCATCACCCCAGATCCGACCCGTGGCGCGCCGCTGTATGCGCAAAACTGCTCGGTGTGCCACGGCGACAGCGGCGCCGGCGACGGTCCGGCAGGTCTGGGCATGACGCCAGCGCCGGCCAATCTGCGTGACGCGGCGCGTCTGGATCACCTGAGTCTGTACGCGATCTACAACACCCTCGGCCAAGGCGTCGAAGGCACCGACATGCCGGCGTTTGCCGATCAACTGGATGATCGTCAGCGTTGGGATCTGGCCACCTACATCGCCGGCTTCAGCGCCGACGCCGCGGCGGCCACCTCCGAGAAAACCTACAACATCGCCGATCTGGCTCGCCAGACGCCGGCCGAAGTGCAGGCCGCCGAAGGTCCGCAAGCCGCTGCGACGTTCCGTGCCCAACGTGCACAGCCGCCGCAGGTCAAACGCGGCCCGGCGCAGTTGCTCGACTACACCGCAGCAACCCTGGACAAGAGCCTCGCGGCTTACCGCGCCGGAGAACACGATCAGGCCTACGACCTGTCGGTAGCGGCGTATCTGGAAGGTTTCGAACTGGTTGAAAGTTCGCTGGATAACGTCGACGCCAACGTGCGCAAGGACACCGAGAAGTCGTTGATGGCTTACCGGCAGTCGTTGCAGGACGGCCTGCCGGTGGCGCAGGCCGAACAACGTCTGGACGCGGCGAAAGCCAAACTCAAAGAGTCCGCCGGGTTGCTCGGCAGCGATGGCCTGAGCTGGTCGCTGAGCTACATTTCCGGCCTGCTGATTCTGCTGCGTGAAGGTCTGGAAGCGATTCTGGTGCTGGCGGCGATCCTCGCGTTCCTGCGCAACACCGGTCAGCAATCGGCGGTGCGCAGCGTCAACGTCGGTTGGGGCCTGGCGTTGCTGGCCGGCCTCGGCACTTGGGCGCTGGCGGCGTACGTGATCGACGTCAGCGGTTCGCAACGTGAGCTTCTGGAAGGTGCGACGGCGCTGTTCGCCAGTGTGATGGTGTTGTGGCTCGGCGTGTGGATGCACGACCGTCGCCACGCAGCGGCCTGGCAGGATTACATCAAGAGCAGCCTGGTGGGCGGCGGCGGGCGTTTTGGTTTTGCGATTCTGGCGTTCTTCTCGGTCTATCGCGAACTCTTCGAAGTGATCCTGTTCTACGAAACCCTGTGGCTGCAGGCCGGTCCTGCCGGGCATGACGCGGTGCTCGCCGGTGGGGCGACGGCGCTGGTGCTGCTGGTCGGTCTGGCGTGGGTGATCCTGCGCGGTTCGGCGAAACTACCGCTGACACTGTTCTTCAGCATCAACGCCGCGCTGCTGTGCGCGCTGTCGGTGGTGTTTGCCGGGCATGGCGTGAAGGCGTTGCAGGAAGCCGGAATCTTCGGCACGCGGCCGGTGGCGTTCTTCGAGTTCGATTGGCTGGGGATTCACGCCGATGCCTATTCGCTGACGGCGCAGGCTGTGGCGATCCTGGCGATTGTTGTGTTGTACGGGCGCAGTTGGGTGGCCGAGAAGAAGCGGGTCACCGCTTAACCGCATTCGCTGCGCTCACATTCGCGGGCAAGCCCGCTCCCACAGGATTTGCGCGTAACCTGTGGGAGCGGGCTTGCCCGCGATGCTTTTTGGGAAGAGGAAAAGATGATGCGTGTATGGATCGATGCCGACGCCTGCCCTCGGCAGGCGAAGGATCTGGTGGTGAAGTTCGCCCTCAAGCGCCAGTTCGAGGTGGTGCTGGTGGCCGGGCAGCCGCAGACCAAACCGGGGCTGGCCATCGTCAAGCTGATCGTGGTGCCGAGCGGCCCGGATGCGGCGGACGATTATCTGGTCGAGCACGCGGTGCCTGGTGAGCTGGTGATCTGCAGCGATATCCCGCTGGCCGATCGGCTGGTGAAGAAGGGCGTGGCGGCGCTGGATCCGCGCGGCAAGGAGTTCGATGCGCAGAACATGGGCGAGCGCCTGGCCGTGCGCAACCTGTTCACCGATCTGCGTGAGCAGGGTCAGATGAGTGGCGGCCCCGCACCGTTCGGCGATCGCGAGAAGCAGGCGTTCGCCAATGCGCTGGACTGGATCATCACGCGTCTGACCCGCAAACCCTGAGCCTTACGAACGCTCGTTCCCATGCTCCGCGTGGGAACGCATCTTGGGACGCTCCGCGTTCCGGCCTCACCGCAAATGTACCGCCGAAGTGAGCAGGCGCGGAGCGCCTATGGCGGCATTCCCACGCAGAGCGTGGGAACGATCGTGCGGGAGAATCAGGCATCGTTCTCGTGGGTCAGTTCAAGTACGCGGTCGACGAGTTTGTTGATCCCCGACGCCGCTTCGCTGATGTTCTGCGCCAGCATGTACGCCGGGGTAGTCACCAGTTTGCGCGCCTTGTCTTCGACGATGTCGGTCACCGCGCAGTCTTCGTGAGTTGCGCCCATCTTGTTCATCGCCGTGGCGGTGTCGGCGTCATTGCCGATGGTGCAGGTCACGCCCGGGCCGTAGATCTTTGCCGCGAGTGCCGGCGAGATGCACATCAGACCGACCGGTTTGCCCGCTTCGGCGAACGCTTCGGCCAACGCCAGAACCTCAGGCTGCACGGTGCAACCAGCGCCCTCGACGGCGAAGTTTGAAAGGTTTTTCGCTGCGCCAAAACCGCCCGGCACGATCAGCGCATCGAAGTCGTCGACATCGGCCTCGCGGATGTCCTTGATGTTGCCGCGAGCGATGCGTGCCGATTCCACCAGCACATTGCGCGACTCGGGCATTTCTTCACCGGTCAGGTGATTGATCACATGCAATTGCGCGATGTTCGGCGCGAAGCACTGCACCTGCGCGCCGCGTTGATCGAGGCGCAGCAGGGTGATGACGCTCTCGTGGATTTCGGCGCCGTCGTATACGCCACTGCCGGACAGGATCACTGCAACTTTTTTGCTCATGGGTTTCTCTCCAGATTCATGGCGCTAAATGTCCACTAATTTGTCGCGTGTTGCCATAGGGTTAAGGGGCGGCTACACCTAGGATCTGTCCTTGGTATTCCAGTCAGGACGCGTCATGGACTTCATTCTGTATGCGGTGCCGTTTTTCCTGGTGTTGATCGCGGTGGAACTGATCGCCGACCGTTGGCGCGGGGTGAGCAACTATCGCCTGGCCGACGCGGTGAACAGCATCAGCACCGGAGTGCTGTCGACTACCACGGGCTTGCTGACCAAGGGCGTGGGCCTGGTGACCTATGCCTTTGCCCTTGATCATCTGGCGCTGTTCAGATTGCCGGTGGATAGCTCCTGGGTCTGGGTGTTTGCCTTCGTCCTCTATGACTTCTGCTACTACTGGCTGCACCGCATGGGGCATGAGCGCAACATCCTCTGGGCGGCGCACTCGGTGCATCACCAGAGCGAGGAGTACAACCTCTCCACTGCGTTGCGCCAGACCAGTACCGGGTTTCTGCTCGGCTGGATTTTTTACCTGCCGATGGCCGTGCTCGGCGTGCCGCTGCTGGTGTTCGTCAGCGTCGCGGCGCTGAACCTGCTTTATCAATTCTGGGTGCACACCAAGCACATTCCCAAACTCGGCTGGTTCGAGTGGTGCTTCGTCACGCCATCCAATCATCGGGCTCACCATGCACAGAACGCTCTCTACATGGATCGCAACTACGGCGGGGTGTTCATTCTTTGGGATCGGCTGTTCGGCACGTATCAAGAAGAGGACGACAACGAACCGGTGATTTTCGGCGTGACCACGCCGCTGGCGAGCTGGAATCCGCTGTGGGCCAATCTGCAGTTTTATACGCAGTTGTGGGATGACGCGCGGCGGGCCGAGAGTCGGTGGGACAAGCTGCGGATCTGGTTCATGCGCACGGGTTGGCGGCCGGCGGACGTCGCGGCGAAGTACCCGATGAGCAAACCGGATCTGACCCGGTTCCGTAAATTCGAAGTGCCGCTTGAGCGCCGCCAGCAGTGGTACGTGGCGCTGCAGTTCTGCGTCTATATCGCGTTGGGCAGTTACTTGATGAATCTGGAACACAGCCTGCCGATCGCCGCGTTGATGCTCGGCTGGGGCGCGGTGGCGTTCGGTGTGTTTGGGTTGGGCGTAACCCTGGAGAATCGCCCGTGGGCGCTGAAGGTAGAACTGCTGCGGCTGGCGTTGAACCTGCCATTGGTGTGGCTGGCGCCGCTGGTCGGGCTATGGCCGGCCAGCCCGTTGGTGTGGGCCGGCCTGCTCGGTTACAGCCTGCTCAGCGGCATCGGGCTGTATGGCTGTCGCCAGCGAATTACTCGGCTGGCGTCTTAGGTTCGGCGGCTTTGGCCTGTTCAGCCTGGTGCAGCTGTGCGGCTTTCGCGGCTTGCTCGTCGGCGTAGACCTGTTTCGCCAGACGGGCATTCTTGAAGCGACGACGCAGCCACAGGCCAACGCCCAGTACCAGCAACGCCCCGAGTACCCACAGCTCGTATTTCTTGATACTGCCGAGCATGCCTTCCAGCACCGCGCCGAAGTGATAAGCGGCGGCTGCCAGTGCGGTGGCCCAGATCGCCGCGCCAATCCCGTTGAGCAGCAGATAACGTCCCGGCGGATAACCCGACAGGCCGATCGCCACCGGCATCACCGTGCGCAAGCCATAAACGAAGCGGAAGCTCAGAACCCAGATGTCCGGATGCTTGCGGATGTGCTCCAGCGCGCGGTCGCCCATCAGCTGCCAGCGCGGTTTGCGTGCGAGCAATTTGCGCCCGTGCTTGCGGCCCAGGAAGTACCACAGCTGATCGCCGGCATAGCTGCCGAAGAACGCCACGACCACCACCAGGTTGATGTCCATGTAGCCACGGAACGCAAGGAAGCCCGCGAGCACCAGGATGGTTTCGCCTTCGAAGAACGTGCCGAGGAACAAGGCAAAGTAGCCAAAGTCATGCAGAAATTGTTGGAGCATTGTCTGGGTGCTGGCGAAATGAACGCGCAGCCTAACCCTTCGGACACATTCATGAAAGTGTCGAAATGTGTCTCGACGTGAACAATTCCTACACTGAGAATGGAATGCGGCTACATGTCACGGGTCTCACACAACTGTCATCTGTTAGTCATAATGGCCGTCTATAACTGTCACGCTCGCCCGTTTGCGCGGGCTCAGGAGTCTGCCGTGAGCTTTACCCCTGCCAACCGTTTATTCCCAGCCACGCGCCTGCGCCGCAATCGCCGTGATGATTTTTCGCGTCGGCTGGTGCGGGAAAATGTGCTGACGGTCGATGACCTGATCCTGCCGGTGTTCGTGCTCGACGGTGAAAACCGTCGCGAAGCCGTGGCGTCGATGCCGGGTGTAGAGCGTTTGACCATCGACCTGCTGCTTGAAGAAGCGGCGAAATGGGTCGAGCTGGGGATTCCGGCGCTGGCGCTGTTCCCGGTGACGCCACCTGAACTGAAATCCCTCGACGCTGCCGAAGCCTGGAATCCTGAAGGCATCGCCCAGCGTGCGACCCGCGCGTTGCGTGATCGCTTTCCGGAACTGGGGGTGATCACCGACGTCGCCCTCGATCCGTTCACCACCCACGGTCAGGACGGCATTCTCGACGAAGACGGCTACGTGCAGAACGACATCACCGTCGACGCACTGGTCCGCCAGGCCTTGTCCCATGCCGAGGCCGGCGCTCAAGTGGTTGCGCCGTCGGACATGATGGACGGCCGTATCCAGGCGATCCGCGAGGCGCTGGAGATTGCCGGACACGTCAATGTGCGGATCATGGCCTATTCAGCCAAGTACGCTAGCGCCTATTACGGCCCGTTCCGCGATGCCGTGGGTTCGGCTTCGAACCTGGGCAAGGCAAACAAGGCTTCCTATCAGATGGACCCGGCCAACAGCGACGAAGCGCTGCACGAAGTCGGCGCGGACTTGTCTGAAGGCGCGGACATGGTCATGGTCAAACCGGGCATGCCGTACCTGGACATTCTTTTCCGGGTAAAAGATGCCTTCAAAGTGCCGACCTTCGTCTATCAGGTTAGCGGCGAATACGCCATGCACATGGCGGCGATCCAGAATGGCTGGTTGAGCGAGGCGGTGATTCTTGAATCACTGACCGCCTTTAAACGTGCCGGCGCTGATGGCATCCTGACTTACTTTGCTGTCCGCGCCGCTCAATTGTTACGAGAGCAGAAATAGCCCTCCCAGGAACATTCGATGAATACCGAAGGACTCACAGAAGTTGCAGTAAAAGAAGCTCAGCCGGTGGTGGAGCAAATCACCGAAACCCCGCCGGAACTGGAGCCTGCGCCACCCGCGCCGGTCACCGAACCTGCTGCGGCGGCACCGGTGATAGCGATTCCCGGCCTGGATGACAGCAGCCTGTATATCCATCGCGAGCTTTCGCAACTGCAATTCAACATCCGCGTGCTGGAGCAGGCGCTGGACGAGTCCTATCCGTTGCTGGAGCGGCTGAAGTTCCTGCTGATCTTCTCCAGTAACCTCGACGAATTCTTCGAAATCCGCGTTGCCGGCCTTAAAAAGCAGATCACCTTCGCCCGTGAACAGGCCGGCGCCGATGGCCTGCAACCGCATCAAGCGCTGGCGCGGATCAGTGAGCTGGTCCACGGTCATGTTGACCGTCAGTACGCGATCCTCAACGATATCCTGCTGCCGGAGCTGGAAAAGCATCAGGTGCGCTTCATCCGTCGCCGCCACTGGACGACCAAGATCAAAACCTGGGTGCGCCGCTATTTCCGCGACGAGATCGCACCGATCATCACCCCTATCGGCCTCGACCCGACGCACCCGTTCCCGTTGCTGGTGAACAAGAGCCTGAACTTCATCGTCGAGCTCGAAGGCATCGACGCCTTCGGTCGCGATTCCGGTCTGGCGATCATCCCGGCACCGCGCCTGTTGCCACGGATCATCAAGGTACCGGAAGAAGTCGGCGGCGCCGGCGACAACTATGTGTTCCTCTCGTCGATGATCCACGCTCACGCCGATGACCTGTTCCAGGGCATGAAGGTCAAGGGCTGCTACCAGTTCCGCCTCACCCGAAACGCCGACCTGGCGCTGGATTCCGAAGACGTCGAAGACCTTGCCCGCGCCCTGCGTGGCGAGTTGTTCTCGCGTCGTTACGGTGACGCGGTGCGTCTGGAAGTCGCCGACACCTGCCCGAAACACCTGTCGGACTACCTGCTCAAGCAGTTCAACCTGAGCGAGACCGAGCTGTATCAGGTCAACGGTCCGGTCAACCTGACGCGCCTGTTCAGCATCACCGGTCTGGATAGTCATCCGGAGCTGCAATACACGCCGTTCACCCCGCAGATCCCGAAACTGCTGCAAAACAGCGAGAACATTTTCAGCGTGGTCAGCAAGCAGGACATTTTGCTGCTGCACCCGTTCGAGTCGTTCACCCCGGTGGTCGACCTGCTGCGCCAGGCGGCGAAAGACCCGCACGTTCTGGCCGTGCGTCAGACGCTGTACCGCTCCGGCGCCAACTCGGAAATCGTCGATGCGCTGGTAGACGCCGCGCGTAACGGCAAGGAAGTCACGGCGGTCATCGAACTGCGTGCGCGTTTTGACGAAGAATCCAACCTGCAACTGGCCAGCCGTCTGCAAGCAGCGGGCGCGGTGGTGATCTACGGCGTGGTCGGCTTCAAGACCCACGCCAAGATGATGCTGATCCTGCGTCGCGAGGCCGGCGAGATTGTGCGTTACGCGCACCTCGGCACCGGTAACTATCACGCCGGCAACGCCAAGCTCTACACCGACTACAGCTTGCTGACCTCCGACGATGCCTTGTGCGAAGACGTCGGCAAACTGTTCAGCCAGTTGATCGGCATGGGTAAAACGCTGCGCATGAAGAAGCTGTTGCATGCGCCGTTTACCCTGAAGAAGGGCATGCTCGACATGATTGCCCGCGAAACCCAGTTCGCCGTCGAAGGCAAACCGGCGCACATCATTGCCAAGTTCAACTCGCTGACCGATCCGAAGATCATTCGCGCGCTGTACAAGGCCAGCCAGTCCGGCGTGCGCATCGATCTGGTGGTGCGTGGCATGTGCTGCCTGCGGCCGGGCATCGCCGGGGTTTCGCACAACATTCATGTGCGCTCGATCATCGGCCGCTTCCTTGAGCACACCCGGGTGTTCTACTTCCTTAATGGCGGCGAGGAGCAGATGTTCCTCTCCAGTGCCGACTGGATGGAACGCAACCTCGACAAGCGCGTCGAGACTTGCTTCCCGGTGGAAGGCAAAAAGCTGCTGACCCGCGTGAAGAAAGAGCTGGAGCTGTACCTGACCGACAACACTCACAGCTGGAGCTTGCAGTCGGATGGTCGTTATATCCGCAACACGCCGACCGGCAACCAGAACCCGCGCAGTGCGCAGGCGACGTTGCTGGAGCGGTTGGGCAGCCCGATTTTGCCGGTGAGCAGCTGACCTTCAGCCCATAAAAAAGGCGATCCCACGGGATCGCCTTTTTTGTGCCTGCCGTTCACTCACCTGTGGCGAGGGGATTTATCCCCGATGGGGCGCGAAGCGGCCCCGGTCTTTTTCCCCAAAAAAAGCTGGGACTGCTCCGCAGTCCATCGGGGATAAATCCCCTCGCCACAAGGGTTATCAGTGGACGGTGAGGACGATGCCAACCCGCGTCAACCAATCCGCCTCAAGCCCGAAATCCGCCTGAGTCAGCTGATTCTCATCCAGCCAGTTTTCCGGGAATTCCACATCCAGAGTGTTGCCCTTCGCATGCAAAACCACCTGCGGCATCGCCTGCGTCCCACGAATGTGGTGGAACAGAATGGCAAAGCGCAGCAACACGCAGAGGCGGATCAGCTTGTCGCCGTCGTCACCGAAATCGGCAAACTTGTCCTTGGGAATGTTGCGGCGATGGCCGCGCACCAGCAGGGCGAGCATTTGCTGATCTTCGCGGGAGAACCCGGCCAGATCCGAGTGCTCGATCAGGTAGGCGCCGTGCTTGTGGTAGTGATAGTGGGCGATGTCGAGGCCGACTTCGTGCACTTTCGCAGCCCAGCCCAGCAGTTCGCGCCAGATACCGTCATCCAGTTCCCAGTCCGCAGCCACCTGATCGAAGGCGTGCAGGGCTTTGCGTTCAACCCGCGCGGCCTGTTCCAGGTCGACGTGATAGCGCTCCATCAGCGAGGTCAGGGTGCGTTCGCGCACGTCTTCGTGGTGATGGCGACCTAGCAGGTCGTAGAGCACGCCCTCACGCAGCGCACCGTCGCAGTGATCCATGCGTTGCAGTTCAAGGGCGTCGAAGATCGCTTCGAGAATCGCCAGACCTGCCGGGAAAATTGCCCGGCGATCAGGCTTGATGCCTTCGAAATCGATCTTGTCGACATCGCCGAGTTTGAACAGCCGGCGCTTGAGCCACGCCAGACCTTCGGCATTCACTTCACCAGTGCCGTGCCCGCCGGCCTTCAGCGCCAGGCCGATGGCGCGGATGGTGCCCGAGGAGCCGATGGCTTCATCCCAGGTCAGGCGATGCAGGGCGTGTTCGATGCTCATGATCTCCAGTCGCGCCGCCGTGTAGGCCTGGGCGTAGCGGGCCGGAGTAATCTTGCCGTCCTTGAAATAGCGTTGAGTGAAGCTGACGCAGCCCATCTGCAGGCTTTCGCGCAGCAGCGGTTCGAAGCGCTGGCCAATGATGAATTCGGTACTGCCACCGCCGATGTCGGCGACCAGGCGTTTGCCCGGGGTGTCGGCGAGGGTGTGCGACACGCCCAGATAGATCAGGCGCGCCTCTTCACGGCCGGAGATGACTTCCACCGGGTGGCCGAGGATTTCTTCGGCGCGGTGAATGAATTCGAGGCGGTTGCGCGCTTCGCGCAGGGCGTTGGTGCCGACGATGCGTACGGCGCCCAGCGGCATACCGTTGATCAGTTGGGCAAAACGCTTGAGGCAATCGAGGCCACGTTGCATCGATTCTTCGTTGAGCTGGCGCTGATCGTCGATGCCGGCGGCCAGCTGAACCTTCTCGCCCAGGCGCTCGAGAATGCGGATTTCGCCGTTCTGGGCCTTGGCCACGACCATGTGAAAGCTGTTGGAGCCCAGGTCGATTGCGGCGATCAGGGACAGATTCTTGGCTTGGGATTGCGGCATGGTCTGGGGGTCTCGGTCGATAACCCCGACATCGTGCCACGATCAAACGCTGGCGCCAACGCGCACGGTTGAAACCGTTGATTCAGCGCAGAAAAGCTTGAGACCGCAGCGCGGTCAATCGCGGGCGAGCCCGCTCCCACAGGTTTTTGTGTCGAACACACAATCATGTTCCGCCGCAGAACCCTGTGGGAGCGGGCTGGCCCGCGAAGGGGTCGCTAAAGTCCCTGAATAACCTTCAGGCTGTCGCTTCAACCGTACCAATGAAGTTGGCCAATTCCACCGTCTGCGGATTGGCAAACAACACCTTCGGATCCCCCACCTCATGCACCTTGCCGTGGTGCATGAACACCAGTTTGTCACCCACCTCACGAGCAAAGCGCATTTCGTGGGTGACCATGATCAGCGTCATGCCCTCCTTGGCCAGTTGGCGCACCACGGCGAGCACTTCATTGACCAGTTCCGGGTCGAGCGCCGAGGTGATCTCGTCACACAACAGCACCTTGGGCGACATTGCCAGCGCCCGGGCAATCGCCACCCGTTGCTGTTGCCCGCCGGACAACCGATCCGGGAAGGCATCAAATTTCTCCCCCAGGCCGACCCGTTCGAGCATCTTGCGCGCCAGATCCGCAGCCTTGGCCTTGGGCACCTTCTGCACCACTTGCGGCGCGAGCATCACGTTTTCACCCACGGTCAGGTGCGGGAACAGGTTGAACTGCTGAAACACCATGCCGACCTTCTGCCGCAGGCTGCGCAGGTCGGCGCGGGCGGCGTCGAGGTACTCGCCGTCGACTTCGATCACGCCGTCGTTGATCGATTCCAGGCCATTGAGCGTGCGCAGCAGGGTCGATTTGCCCGAGCCGCTGCGGCCGATGATTGCCACCACCTGGCCTTCCTCGACGCTGAGGTCGATACCTTTGAGCACGTGGTGATCGCCGTAGTATTTATGCAGGGCGGAAATTCTAAGCAGAGGCATGCAGTCTCCTTTCCAGGTAGCGCGCACTGAGGGACAAGGGGTAGCAGAGCAGGAAGTAGCCGAGGGCGACGAGGCCGTAGACCATGAACGGTTCGAACGTGGCGTTGGCGAGCATGCCGCCGGTCTTGGTCAGTTCGGTGAAACCGATGATCGAGGTCACGGCGGTGCCTTTGACCACTTGCACCGAAAAGCCCACGGTCGGCGCCACGGCAATGCGCAAGGCTTGCGGCAGGATCACGTAGCGCAGCTGTTCCAGGGGATTCAGCGCCAGACTCGCCGAGGCTTCCCATTGGCCATTCGCGATCGATCCGACGCAGCCACGCCAGATCTCCGCCAGATAGGCGCTGGTGAACAAGGTCAGAGCAATCGCCGCCGCCATCCACGGCGAGATTTCGAGCCCCGCCAGTGCGACGCCGAAGAACACCAGAAACAGCTGCATCAACAGCGGCGTGCCCTGAAACAGTTCGATCCAGGTCCGGGCGATGTTGCTCGACACAGGGTTTTTCGAGATGCGCATGATCAGGATCAGCAGCCCGACGAGGCCACCGCCGATAAACGCCACCAGCGACAACGCCAGCGTCCATTGCAGACCGGTGAGCAGGTTGCGCAGGATGTCCCAGAAGGTGAAGTCGCTCATTGGCTGCTCCTCGCGATGTAGCGGCGGCCGACCCAGTTCAGCAGTTGGCGGATCAGCAGCGCCATGCACAGGTAGATCAGCGTGGTCAGCGCGTAGGTTTCAAAAGCGCGGAAGTTGCGCGACTGAATGAAGTTGGCGGCGAAGCTCAGCTCCTCGGTGGCGATCTGCGAACACACCGCCGAGCCGAGCATGACGATGATGATCTGGCTGCTCAGGGCCGGCCAGACCTTGCCCAGCGCCGGCAGCAGCACCACATGGCGGAACGCCTCGAAGCGCGTCATTGCCAGCGCGGCGGCGGCTTCCAGTTGTCCGCGCGGGATCGCCTGAATGCCGGCGCGGATGATCTCGGTCGAGTAAGCGCCGAGGTTGATCACCATCGCCAGCACCGCCGCCTGCCACTCGGAAATCTGCACGCCCAGCGACGGCAGGCCGAAGAAGATGAAGAACAGTTGCACCAGAAACGGCGTGTTGCGGATCAACTCGACGTAGACGCCGAAGATCGCCGAGAACGGGCGAATATTCCACGCCCGCACCAGCGCCCCGACAATGCCCACGCCAACCCCGAGCAGCGCGCCAATGGCCGTCAACTCAAGGGTGAACAGCGCGCCGCGCAGCAACAGGTCGGTGTTTTCCAGCACCGGCATGAAATCGAACTGATAAGCCATGAAAGTCTCCCGCGCAGTCGATCAGAGATCGGCCGGCAGCGGCTCTTTCAGCCAGGTCTGCGAGTTCTTTTCCAGAGCGCCGTCAGCCTTGGCGGTGGTCAGGATGTCGTTGACCTTGGCCAGCAGCGCCGCTTCGTTCTTGTTCACGCCAACGTAGACCGGCGAATCCTTGAGCTTCACTTTCAGCGCCGGCACACGTTTTGGGTTCTTTTCGCTGATCGCGACCATCACCACGTTGCCGCTGGCGATCAGGTCGACTTGGCCTGCGAGGTAAGCGGCGATGGTCGAGTTGTTGTCTTCGAAGCGCTTGATGGTCACGCCTTCGGGGGCAACCTTGGTCAGCTCGATGTCTTCGATGGCGCCACGGGTGACGCTGATGGTTTTGCCTTTGAGGTCGTCAAGGTTGGCGATCGCAGCGTCTGGCGGGCCGAACACGGCGAGGTAGAACGGCGCGTAGGCGCGGGAAAAATCGATGACTTTCTCGCGCTCGGGGTTTTTGCCGAGGCTGGAAATCACCAGATCGA
The DNA here is from genome assembly GCF_018326005.1 of Pseudomonas sp. Seg1. Taxonomy (NCBI): domain Bacteria; kingdom Pseudomonadati; phylum Pseudomonadota; class Gammaproteobacteria; order Pseudomonadales; family Pseudomonadaceae; genus Pseudomonas; species Pseudomonas sp. Seg1. The sequence continues at coordinate 6,287,733 of NZ_AP021903.1, read as the reverse complement.
CCTTGCCGGTGGTCAGGAACGGGATGCGGTTAGTGCTGTTGACCGGCGTCAGTTCGAGTTTGACCTTGAGTTGATCGGCCAGCAGTTTCGCCGTATCGATGTCCAGGCCACGAGGCTTCATGTCCGGGCCGACCGAGCCGAAAGGCGGGAAGTCCTGCGGCACCGCAACTTTCAATGTGCCGCGTTTGACCACATCGTCGAGACCGTCGGCGTGAGCAGGGGCTTGGCTTAGCAGCAGAGAGGAGAACAGGGCGGCGAGGAGGGCGCTGTAACGCTTGGTCATGGACAATCTCCGGATCGGCGGGAAGTTAAATCTGCGATCGGACAGAGCATGTGCCGTGCCAATACGCGTATTTCGTCCCGGCAGGCCGCAGTTTCAGCGGGTTTGTTCGGTCTTACTGGTCTGAACAGTCAGGTTGTTTTTCGCACTGCCATGGCGCATCGGCCCGCCGCACCGAACCCCGCTGGGGCACGACTTGCCGGACTCGGCGAATAGCTTTACAACTAGCCGCACATTGGCCTGGCGCGTCCGAAAAACCATGAATTCGATCTCCCGTGCGGTACCCGAAGTGGCGCTGCAAGCGATCCGCAAACTGATCACCGAACAGGGCTTTGGCGCGGGCGATGCCTTGCCGTCACAACGGGATCTGGCGTTGCAGTTGGGCGTCAGCCGCGCTTCGTTGCGTGAGGCGTTGTCGTCGCTGAGTGCCCTCGGGGTGGTCAGCATTCAGCCGGGCAAGGGGGTTTTCGTACAGTCACCGGTCGAGTTGTTGCGCGGTGAGAATGCTCCAGGCTGGTCGTTCGCGGCGCAGGCCTCGCCGCTGGATATCTTTCAACTTCGCTATGCACTGGAAGGCTTTGCCGCCGGGCTGGCGGCGGTGACGCTGAGCACGTTCGATCTGGATGTGCTGGAAGACAACGTGGCGGCGATGCGCGAGCAGTTGAAGGCTGGCGATTTCGAAGCAGCGGCAAAACTGGACTTTGAGTTCCACCGGCGAATCCTGCTGGCCAGCGGCAATCAAGCGATGCTGAGCATCCTCACCGCCAGCGCCGAGATCTTCCTGGAGAGCCAGAAACTACCGTTCATCCGCGCCGAACGGGCCATGGAAACCTGGCAGGAACACCGCAAGATCCTTCGTGCACTGGCTCGCCGTGCCTCGGGCGCTGCACAAAAAGCCATGCAGGAGCACGTGCGCAACGCGGCACTGCGCACCGGAATCGCTTTCATCGCCCCCGCCACGGCGTGACTTGAGCTATACCCAAACTCATGGGGCACCATAGCAAGACTCAATCATCTGCGGCTTCCTGAACCGGGGAAGGGCGGATATGATGGGCCACGTTTTTTTGCTTACAACCTGGAGAATTCCATGAGCAGCGATCTTATCAAACACGTTAGCGACGCTAGCTTCGAAGCCGACGTACTCAAGGCCGAAGGCGCTGTACTGGTCGACTACTGGGCTGAATGGTGTGGCCCTTGCAAAATGATCGCTCCGGTTCTGGACGAGATTGCCGAGACTTACAAAGGCAAGCTGACCGTTGCCAAACTGAACATCGACGAGAACCAGGAAACCCCGGCCAAGCACGGCGTGCGTGGTATCCCTACTCTGATGCTGTTCAAGAACGGCAACGTTGAAGCGACCAAAGTCGGCGCCCTGTCGAAGTCGCAACTGGCTGCTTTCCTCGACGCCAACATCTAAGCGTCGCTGTAAAGTGCCTGAAAAAAAGCCCCGCAATTAGCGGGGCTTTTTGCGTATTCAGGGCTAGACGCTCCGAAACTCAGGTGGTACATTCGGCCCCGCACTGGTTTCTCCACTGCCCCCTGCTAGCCGTCGCCGACGCACTCCTTTTCGAATAAGTTCGCGATCCTGTCGCCTTCTCCGCGGCGCGGCCTCATTAAGCCAAAAGCTTAATTTCCCCCCTCCATAAATGATTACGTCATTCCTATATGAATCTGACTGAACTCAAGCAAAAGCCGATTACCGAACTGCTCGAATTGGCCGAACAGATGGGCATAGAAAATATGGCCCGTTCGCGCAAGCAGGACGTGATTTTCTCCCTGCTGAAAAAGCACGCCAAAAGCGGCGAGGAAATCTCCGGTGATGGCGTGCTGGAGATTCTCCAGGACGGCTTCGGCTTCCTGCGCTCCGCTGACGCCTCCTACCTGGCCGGCCCGGACGATATCTACGTCTCGCCGAGCCAGATCCGCCGTTTCAACTTGCGCACCGGTGACACCATCGTTGGCAAGATTCGCCCTCCGAAGGAAGGCGAGCGGTATTTCGCCCTGCTCAAGGTCGACACGATCAACTTCGATCGTCCGGAGAACGCGAAAAACAAGATTCTCTTCGAGAACCTGACCCCGCTGTTCCCGACCGTGCGCATGAAGATGGAAGCCGGTAACGGTTCCACCGAAGACTTGACCGGTCGTGTGATCGACCTGTGCGCCCCGATCGGCAAAGGCCAGCGTGGTCTGATCGTCGCTCCGCCGAAAGCCGGTAAAACGATCATGCTGCAAAACATCGCAGCGAACATCGCCCGTAACAACCCTGAAGTTCATCTGATCGTGCTGCTGATCGACGAACGTCCGGAAGAAGTGACCGAAATGCAGCGCACCGTGCGCGGCGAAGTGGTTGCCTCGACCTTCGACGAACCGCCGACCCGTCACGTACAGGTTGCCGAAATGGTGATCGAGAAGGCCAAGCGCCTTGTTGAACACAAGAAGGACGTGGTGATCCTGCTCGACTCCATCACCCGTCTGGCCCGCGCCTACAACACCGTGATCCCGAGCTCCGGCAAAGTGCTGACCGGTGGTGTCGATGCCCACGCCCTGGAGAAGCCAAAACGTTTCTTCGGTGCTGCGCGAAACATCGAAGAAGGCGGCTCGCTGACCATTATCGCCACCGCGCTGGTTGAAACCGGCTCGAAGATGGACGAAGTGATCTACGAAGAGTTCAAGGGTACCGGCAACATGGAACTGCCGCTGGACCGCAAGATTGCGGAAAAGCGCGTCTTCCCGGCCATCAACATCAACCGTTCCGGCACCCGCCGCGAAGAGTTGCTGACCGCCGACGACGAACTGCAGCGCATGTGGATCCTGCGCAAGCTGCTGCACCCGATGGACGAAGTTGCCGCCATCGAGTTCCTGGTCGACAAGCTGAAAACGACCAAGACCAACGACGAGTTCTTCTTGTCGATGAAGCGCAAGTGATACGAAAAGCTGTTTGAAAAAGGCGCCCGAAAGGGCGCTTTTTTTTGTGCCGGATTATTTGTATCTGGATTGAAGTTTGCGCGGCTGATAACTTCGCGCCTTCAAGGGATTTTGTATCCAGATCAGGTAAGGTTTTTCATGCACACGTTTGGCAATCGCCGTGATATCGACGGATTACGGGCACTGGCGGTTTTACCCGTCGTACTGTTTCATTTCGGATTCAATACGTTCAGTGGCGGCTTTGTCGGCGTTGATGTGTTTTTCGTCATCTCCGGATTCCTGATCACTTCGATCCTGTTCCGTGAAATCAGTGCGCAGCGCTTCAGCTTCCTCGATTTCTGGGGGCGTCGCGCCCGGCGCATCCTGCCGGCATTGACCGTGGTTGTAGTGGTGACGCTGGCACTAGGCTGGCTTTTGCTGACGGCCAAAGACCTGGCAGAGCTGGGGCGCACGATTCGTTACCAATCCCTGTTCATTTCCAACATTCTGTTCATGCGCGAGGACGGCTACTTCCAGCCCGCCTCGGAACTCAAGCCGTTGCTGCATACCTGGTCGCTGGCGGTGGAGGAGCAGTACTACATTTTCTTCCCGCTGATGATGGTGTTGCTGATGCGCTACGTCCGGCATTGGCGCTGGATGTTGTTCGCGGTGCTGCTGGTGTCGTTCGGTTTGAACATCCTCTACATCGAACGCAGACCTGAATTCGCCTTTTTCGCGCTGCCGACCCGCGCCTGGGAGTTGCTCTGCGGGGCCATGCTGGCGGTGTTGCCGGTACCGAAACACGTCGCGCGGCCATGGCTGCGGCAGACCATTGGCCTGGCCGGGCTGGCGGCGGTGCTGGTGGCCGTTTTCACTTTTGACAAGACCACGGTGTTCCCGGGCTGGGCAGCCTTGCTGCCGGTACTGGGCACAACGGCGCTGATCTGGTCTGGCGCACAGGGCGCAACCTGGGCCAGTCGTCTGTTGAGTGTCCGGGTTCTGGTCTGGATTGGCTTGCTTTCTTACTCGCTTTATCTGTGGCACTGGCCGGTTTATGTGTATGCCAACGCGATTTCCATCGACGGCATCCAGCCGCTGGAAGCGCTCGGCTGGATGGCCTTGGCGTTGGCCCTGGCGTGGCTGAGCCTGCGGTATATCGAACTGCCGTTTCGTGAGAAGCGAGTGTTTGCCAGCCGTAACTCGGTGTTGGTCGGTGGTTTGGTGTCGATCACGGTGCTGGCGATTACCGGTTCGGTGATTCGCTCGGCAGACGGTGTTCCGCAACGTCTCAGCGGCAAGGCGCTCGAGTATGCACAATCGCGTGAGTGGAACGCCGGGCAGTCGAAGTGCATGCACTTGAGCACCGACAAGGCGCTGACCAAGTCCTGCCTGGTGGGCGGTGACCAAAGTATTACGGCGACAAAAATGTTCTGGGGCGACAGTCACGCCGCCGCATTGTTGCCGGCCATCGAGGGCAATACTGGCCGCAACGTGCAGCCGGTGTGGCTGTACAGCCTGACGGGGTGCCCGCCGATCATCGATGATGCGTTGCGCCCGCAGTGCAAAGACTTCAACCAGCGCAACATGGAACGCGTCATCAGTCTGGGGATCAAGGACGTGGTACTGGCAGCAAACTGGAGTCTGTACGTTTATGGCCGCGAAGACGGCGACGGGGATCGACAGTTCCTGCTTGATCGCAAAGACAACCCGCGCCAGGCAGAGCAACGAATGGCTGCCGCTATCAAAGCGCGTGTGGCCGAGTTGCGCGAGTCCGGCGTGCAAGTCTGGCTGTTCAAGGAAGTGCCACTGCAGCACAAGAGTTACATCGACCGCCTGACCAGCCTGGCCCGGATCGGCCGTTCGGCAGAAGGGCTTGGTCGTCCGCTCAGTGAACATCTGGCACGTCAGCAGTTTTTCACTGACCTGTTCGCTTCGATGAGCGCCGCCGATTCCGGCGTGCATGTCATCGACCCGACACCGCTGATGTGCAAGGACGGGCTCTGCGCCATCGATGTCGACGGCCACTCGCAGTACAAGGATGCGGATCATCTTTCGGACGTCGGTAGTGCCAGACTGAGCCCGTTGTTTGCGCCGATCCTGCTGGGCACGAGCCACAATTGAACGATGCCGGGCGCTGACGGGCTGCTGTTTGCCCGTCAGAGCAGGTAGGATGTACGCCTATTTTGAGGGTGCCATCGTCAATGAAATTCAAGGATCTTCGGGATTTCGTGCAGCAGCTTGAGCAGCGCGGAGAGTTGAAACGCATCCAGATTCCCGTCTCGCCGGTGCTGGAAATGACCGAGGTGTGCGATCGCACGCTGCGGGCCAAAGGCCCGGCGCTGCTGTTCGAAAAACCGACCGGCTACGACATTCCGGTGCTCGGCAACCTGTTCGGCACGCCCGAGCGGGTGGCGATGGGCATGGGCGCCGAATCGCTCAGCGAGCTGCGCGAAATAGGCAAGTTGCTGGCGTTCCTCAAGGAGCCGGAGCCGCCGAAGGGCTTGAAAGACGCCTGGTCGAAACTGCCGATCTTCCGCAAGATCATCTCGATGGCGCCGAAAGTCGTCAAAGACGCGGTGTGCCAGGAAGTGGTCATCGAAGGCGACGACGTCGACCTGGCGATGTTGCCGGTACAGACCTGCTGGCCCGGCGACGTCGGTCCGCTGATCACCTGGGGCCTGACCGTCACCAAAGGCCCGAACAAGGACCGGCAGAATCTCGGTATCTACCGTCAGCAAGTGATCGGCCGCAACAAAGTCATCATGCGCTGGCTCAGCCACCGTGGCGGCGCGCTGGACTATCGCGAATGGTGCGAGAAACATCCGGGCCAGCCGTTCCCGGTGTCTGTGGCCCTTGGCGCCGATCCGGCAACCATCCTTGGCGCCGTGACCCCGGTGCCGGACAGCCTGTCCGAATACGCTTTCGCCGGCCTGCTGCGCGGTAACCGCACCGAACTGGTGAAGTGCCGTGGCAACGACCTGCAAGTGCCGGCCACCGCCGAGATCATCCTTGAAGGCGTGATCCACCCGGGCGAAATGGCCGACGAAGGCCCGTACGGCGACCACACCGGTTACTACAACGAAGTCGACAGCTTCCCGGTGTTCACCGTCGAGCGCATCACCCACCGCATCAAACCGATCTACCACAGCACTTACACTGGCCGTCCGCCGGATGAGCCGGCGATCCTCGGTGTAGCACTCAATGAAGTGTTCGTGCCGATCCTGCAGAAGCAGTTCCCGGAGATCACCGACTTCTACCTGCCGCCGGAAGGCTGCTCGTACCGCATGGCCATCGTGACCATGAAGAAGTCGTATCCGGGGCATGCCAAGCGCGTGATGCTCGGTGTCTGGTCGTTTTTGCGACAGTTCATGTACACCAAGTTCGTTATCGTCTGTGACGACGATATCAACGCCCGGGACTGGAACGACGTGATCTGGGCCATCACCACGCGCATGGACCCCAAGCGTGACACGGTGATGATCGATAACACGCCGATCGACTATCTCGACTTCGCCTCGCCGGTCTCCGGCCTGGGTTCGAAAATGGGCCTGGATGCCACCCACAAGTGGCCGGGCGAAACCACTCGCGAGTGGGGCCGTGTGATCGTCAAGGACGACGCCGTCACCCAACGGATCGATGCCATCTGGAATCAGTTAGGAATAGATTGATGCGTGTAACCCTGCAGCCCTCCGGAGCGGTGCTTGAGATACGGCCCGGCGAGCGGATTCTCGATGGTGCGCGGCGCCTGGGCTACGAATGCCCGCAAAGCTGCCGCAACGGCAATTGTCACGTGTGTGCGGCGCTGCTGGTCGAAGGCCGTGTCGAGCAGGCCGGCAAGGTGCATGACCACGGCGAGTTCTACACTTGCATAGCCGAGCCGCTGGAAGACTGCATCCTGCTGTGGGATGGCGTGCTCGCGCTGGGAGAACTGCCGGTGCGCAGCCTGTCGTGTCAGGTCATTGAATGCCGGGACGTCGGCGGCGACACCTGGCGTGTGCGTCTGCGTGCACCGGCCGGCAAGCCACCGCGTTATCACGCCGGGCAGTATCTGATGATCGAACGCGAGAACGGCGAGAAGTCGGCGTTCTCCATGGCCTCGGCACCCCACGGCGGGCGCGATCTGGAAATCCACGTGCTGGCGCGCGAAGCCAGTGCGTTGAGTCTGATCGAACAGCTGCAACGCAACGCGATGGTGCGCGTCGAACTGCCGTTCGGTGACACCCATCTTGCCGAATTGCCTGACGGACCGCTGGTGCTGATCGCCGCAGGTACTGGCATGGGCCAGATCCACAGCCTGATCGAGCATTGCCGCGCCAACGGCTTCAAACACCCGGTGCATCTGTACTGGGGCGTGCGTCGTCCGGAAGATTTCTATGACATCGAACACTGGGACGAATGGTTGAAACTGCCCAATCTGTTTCTGCACAAAGTCGTCAGCGACCAATGCGGTTGGGAAGGGCGCTGCGGGATGTTGCACGAAGCGGTGTGCGAAGACTTCCCGGATCTGAAACCGTTGCACGTCTACGCCAGCGGCTCACCGGCCATGGTCTACGGCACGCTGGATGCACTTGTTGAAGCTGGCATGGACGCTCATCAAATGCGTGCCGATGTGTTCGCTTACGCTCCGCGCTCCTGAGTCTTTATAACCCTCTATATAGCTGATCGGTATTTATCTAATTGGGTAAATACCGCTAGGTTATATATCAATAGGGCAATTAATTAAGAACTGTGCCATGGCACTTAAATTGCCTTAAAACATATGTGCCTTATTGTTACAGCGGTGCGTTCTATTAAGTAATTCTTCACCCGCGGGGAGCTGAACGCTATTCGCCATGAGCGCCATTGAAAACGGATTCTTGAATCTTGCTTACCCTCCACGGCTCGATCTTGGGCCGCAGCTGACGCACGAACAACTTCTCGCTTCCATGCAATCGACCATGGCACGCCACAAGGGCGGGCCGGTGTGGCTGTTCGCCTATGGTTCGCTGATCTGGCGGCCGGAATGTTCGGCAGTCGAACGGGTGCGCGGTCGCGTGCATGGCTACCATCGCGGCTTGTACCTGTGGTCGCACGAGCATCGCGGCACGCCGGAAATGCCCGGCCTGGTGTTTGGTCTGGATCGCGGCGGTTCGTGCAGCGGCTTCGCCTATCGGCTGCCGGAAGACAACCTCGACGCTGCGCTGTATGCGCTGTGGAAACGCGAGATGCCGGTGCCGTCCTATCGGCCACACTGGCTCAATTGCCGGCTCGAAGATGGCACTCAGGTACAGGCGTTGGGGTTTGTTCTGGAGCGACACCTGCCCAGCTATGCCGGCAACCTGCCGGATCATGTGCTGAGCCAGGTGTTCGAAAGCGCCTGCGGGCGTTACGGCACCACTCGCGATTATGTCGAGCAGACCGCACACGCCCTGCGCAGCCACGCCATGCCAGACCGAAATCTGGAGGCGCGACTCAAGCGCTGCAAATCAACAGCCGATCAGGCGATGGCTTCGCGGCTCTGACTGGCGACTTGCTTGTGCCACAGGGTCGGGGCCAGGAAGGCCATCGACAGCAGGCAAGCGCCGACCAGCAAGACGAAACCACCGTCCCAGCCGAAGTGGTCCACGGTGTAGCCCATCGCCGCACTGGCCGCGACCGAACCGCCCAGATAACCGAACAGACCGGTGAAACCGGCAGCAGTGCCGGCGGCTTTCTTCGGTGCCAGTTCCAGCGCCTGCAGGCCGATCAGCATTACCGGGCCGTAGATCAGGAAGCCGATGGAGAACAGCGCGATCATGTCGACGGTCGGGTTGCCGGCCGGGTTCAACCAGTAAACCAGGGTCGCCACGGTCACCAGTGCCATGAACACCATGCCGGTCAGGCCACGGTTGCCACGGAAGATCTTGTCCGACATCCAGCCGCACAGCAGCGTGCCCGGAATGCCCGCCCACTCGTAGAAGAAATAGGCCCACGAGGTTTTATCCACGGTGAAACCCTTGGCTTCCTTGAGGTAGGTCGGCGCCCAGTCCAGCACGCCATAGCGCAGCAGGTAGACGAAGACGTTGGCCATGGCGATGTACCAGAGCATTTTGTTGCGCAGCACGTACTTGACGAAGATTTCCTTGGCGCTGAATTCGTCTTCGTGGCTGGCGTCGTAACCTTCCGGGTAGTCGTTCTTGTACTTCTCGATCGGCGGCAGGCCCACCGATTGCGGGGTGTCGCGCATGGTGATGAAGGCAAACACCGCCACGCCCAGCGCCACAGCGGCTGGTACGTAGAACGCTGCGTGCCAGTCGTTGAACAGGCCCATGCCGATCAGGAACAGCGGGCCGATCAGGCCACCGCCGACGTTATGCGCCACGTTCCACACCGACACTACGCCGCCACGTTCCTTCTGCGACCACCAGTGCACCATGGTCCGGCCACTTGGCGGCCAACCCATGCCTTGGGCCCAGCCGTTAATGAACAACAGAATGAACATCATGGTCACGCTGGACGTTGCCCATGGTGCGAAACCGAAAATGAACATCACCCCGGCCGAGACCAGCAGGCCGAACGGCAGGAAGTAACGCGGGTTGGAGCGGTCGGACACCAGGCCCATGAGGAATTTCGACAAGCCGTAAGCGATCGCGATCGCCGACATCGCCAGACCCAGATCACCGCGGCTGTAGCCTTCTTCGATCAGGTACGGCATGGCCAGGGAGAAGTTTTTGCGCAGCAGGTAATAACCCGCGTAGCCAAAGAAGATACCGGCGAAGATCTGCCAGCGCAGGCGTCGGTAAGTGCTGTCTATTTTTTCTTCAGGCAATGGAGCCTGATGTGCGGCAGGACGAAAGAAAGCAAACATTCAAGAGCTCCAAATTTCTTGTTTTGACTGCGGATGCGAATGTTACAGTTTCGTTACCGAAAATAGCACCGGTTCGCATCGACCAAACAGCGGAAATAGTCGAATTCGCGTGTTCCTTTACGAACCTGTCGCTCAGCTGTAAGAACAGGGCGTTTTTGTAGCGGTCGACGATGGCTGTCATAGACTCCTGATCAGTCACTCCGACTGATTCAACCGAGATAAATGATGGCTCTGAAGGTTCGTATGTTGCTGCCCGGATTGCTGGCGGCGGCCGTAATCACTGTGTCCGTTCTGGCACTGAGTTACGCCCAGGATTCTGCGGCACCGGGTTTGCGCAATGTCACGGTGCTGATCGTGCGTCATGCGGAAAAACCTGAGGTCGGCAGGCAGCTCAATGCCCGAGGAGAGCAACGGGCTGTGGCCTATGCCGACTATTTCAGTGCGCTGATGCTGGACGGCCAGACGCTGATACCTCAGCGCCTGATCGCTACCGCCGACAGCGCGGAAAGTATGCGCCCGCGTCAGACGCTGATCCCGCTGTCCCTGCACCTGCAACTGCCCATCGAACAGCCTTATGCCAATAACGATGTCGACAAACTGGTCAGTTTGCTGCGCAAGAGTAATCAGGCGAAAACCGTGCTGATTGCCTGGCACCACGGGCATATCAACAAGTTGATCTCGGCTTTTGGTGGCGACGGCCCGGCATTGATCGGTCAACCGAAATGGCCGGTGGATGTCTACGACTGGCTCATCGTTTTGCGCTTCGACGACAAGGGGCAACTTGTTGAATCGCGTAGCCAGAAGATTCAGGAACATTTGCTGCCGGGCGATATTGCTGATCCCGGTCGCGGCTAACAGTCCGTCAGAAAAGTTACCGGTGACCCTTTTGCGCGGTTATTTACCTTTTTTAGGGACGGGGTTTAGGAAATGTCCTGCGTCCAAAGGAGAAGCTGCGCCATTCAGTTCAAAGCCATTGCTCCGTAACCTTTGTGCTGTTGCCGGGAAAGGCGAATCACTAAGGAAGGGGTGGGATCATGCGCTGGTTTTTTGCTTGGCTTTTGTTGGTGTTCGGAGGTTCCGCGCTGGCCTCAGAGAAGTTTTTGATCCCGGAAAACAATCCCAAACCGGTCTATCCTCGAATGCTGCAACGGGCGGGCATCACGGGGGAGGTGAAGGTCAGTTTTATCGCCAGGGCGGATGGCTCGGTCAGCGACATCAGGATTCGGGAAAGCAATCACCCGGACTTGGCCGAAGCAGTTCGAGCCGCGATAGCGCAGTGGCGGTTCAAACCCTGGGTGGTTGAAGGGGACAAACCTGAAGAGCAGGAAATCGTCGCGCCAATGATTTTCCACCTCGAAGACCACCCGCTTCATATCAACCAATGGCTGAAAACAGTTAAATGCCGGGCCGTTAACGAAAACCTTGGAAATATGAGCGAGTTCGATTGGGTTGACTCAAGCGTATTTGCGTATACGCGGGCCTATCTTTCAAATTCAATCACCAGGCATCAATTGTCGGATGAGGAGCGTCTGGCGATGATTGCGAAGATGAACAAGCGGGTTCCGATGATCGTAAGAAGTTGTCGAGAGAGTCCAGCGCGCAAGTTTATGAGTCTGCTGCCTGTGGAGATTCGGGAGTTGCTTTGATCTGAACTTAAGCAGCACCACAGATTGTAGTGCTGCTTCATTGGATTAATCAGGCTTAAAGCCGGGTTTACCGTTTGCTTCACGCCATTCTTTGACTTCTTTTACGACTCCAGCAGGACTGTCTTCGCGGTCAGGTGCCGGGCGAAATATAACCGCGCGTTTTTTTGGGTGCTCAGTTATTTTTTCAAAATGAAGTGCGAGATTGCTTGTATATGCACTTAGTGCGTCGCCGGTAAGGCCGTTTGTATCTTCAAAAAATTCCGTCACAAAAAGTAAAAACTCTTCTTCGGTATAATCTTCGAATTTATCTTTTAATTTCATGGTTTTATACCGTTCTTGTGTAGTTCTATATGTGCGTGAGGGGTCATTATAGTTAAATTTTCAATGTTATAAACTTCACCGCCGTCTTTGATGTGTTCTATGTGGTGGATTTCGTACTTGTCCCTTCGGCCAACAGAGTCTATCTCGTCAGTGCTGGGCGCTGCACCATTCGCTAATAGCTTGAGGTCAGCTTTGCTGAATTGCTTTGAAAGGTCCGAATCAGCAGCGACCGTACGCCAGAATTTTTCCCTGAATCTATCAAAGTTTCTGAAATCCTGACCACGCAACTGATCCGCAATCTGTGCAGGAACCGGCGAGCCACTTGGTTGTGTCGCGCTACCCAACCAATTTTCGCCAACCACCTGCCCTGTGCCTGCCACCGTACCCGGCTCATAACGCGGGCCGCCGCGAGTGGCCATCATGTAGATGGATTCGATCCCCGACTCTATCGGAAACTCCAGGATGTAATCATCAGGATCGTCAAAGTCGCAGGAGGGGTGTTCGTCTACTCGCCCCTCGATTTGTGTGACTCTCGCTCCGGGATAAATTCGGATACCGGAGTCGGTAGCCGGCAGGTCGGTGCTGTTCAATAACTCATCACCTGGCGGTGAATCAGGAGTCCAGGTCAGCGTAATCGGGATCAAGCCTTCGGTAGTGAACGTGTAAAGTTTTGTTTGGGGGTCAAAACTGGCTTGCCTGACCCTCACGCCAAAGCTGTTTTTGGGCGACTCAAGATAGAGTCGTGTGTGTTCTCCTCGGGCGGATGCCACTACGCGGTGCCGCAGCCAGTAGAGGAGAACAGGTGTTCCAGATGGGGAGTATTTACGCTCTGGGTAAAACTGAGACAGCGGTATGGTGACTACCACGGGATTGCGCTGTAGCTCGCCGTTTCCAAGTGTCGGAGTGTAGAAAATTGAAGCTAGAAAGACGCCGATTGGCCCACTGGTGAGGGTTGTGCGAAGGTCATTCAGGGAACCGAGTGCTTTAGCGGGTGAGAAAGGTGAGCCTTCATGCCCGGAAATCAAGCCGTCTGCGGTGACGACAAGTGGTCGAACGGCAGTAGTTGTGCCGTCAATCAAGGGTATTTGTACTTTATCAATTTTGTATTTCTGGCGAGTTAACGCCTTGATTTCGTCTTGAGCATTATTCAATACGCTCCAACGCTTTTCGCTTCCCGCAGTTTTGTAGCCGCCACCGACCTCTCTTTCCGCTTTGGACACTGCGAGGTATCCGGCATAGAGCGCTTGATAGTGGTCTTTTATCCAACGTAGTTTCTCATCGATACCCTCTGGTTGGTTCTGAGAGAATTGACGCAGCTTCGAATCAAACTCGGAGGCAACGATGGAAGCTACGATTTGCTTTCTTCTTCGCCTGGCTTGTTGTGCTGCTTTAAGTTGCCTGGCTTCCTTTTGTCTCGCTTCCCACAGTGCGTCTTCTCTAGCATCCAGTTCAGCTTGCGCGATCTGTGCTGCGAGCTTGGCCGCATGCTCGGTTTCGGCCTTTGCTTGCGCAATTTGCGCCGCGACTTTCGTCACATGCTCAGCTTCAGCCTTTGCTCTCGCAGCTAGTGCTGCCGCTTGCGCTTGCAACCTGGCAACCTGCTGTGCCTCTGCCTGGTAGGCCTGTGTTAACTGATAAGACAGGACATGAAGCTTGTGCGTCAGTTGCCTTAGCTCTTCAGCATTCCTTTGTGCTGCGAAAGCGGACGTGTAAGCGTCGGTCCATCTATGAAGGACTTCCGACGCGGGTATGTGGAGGTAGACATTGATCAGATCCTGTTGAGTTCGGGTCAGCGGATCAGCACCATAAAATGCATTTGCTCTTGCCTGGTTATTATTTTGCTCTGCAGTTTTTGTATGTATCAGATGAGTAAGGGCTGTCTGTTGGCGCGTAATTGCCTCGACAGGCGTAATACCGTTGACACCGCCAAGACTCGCAGTGACTGTGTTGATCTCGGATTGAAGAGTGGTGGAAAGTTGACTGGATTTTACGTGGTGTTCATTGGCTATTGCTGCTTTGCTTGCCTCAATGTGTTGAACCGTTTGCGAAATGAAAACGGCTTCATTTATATCGGCGATGTCTTGCCTTGATAGTTGGCTGAACAGGTCTGAGCCAGTTCGGCTTCTATTTCTCGTTCGACCAGTACGGTCGTATCCTCCACCTTCAGAGTTTGGTGAATAAGTTTGAGTTCTATTTCCAATGATGTGGGTGGTGTCTAAGTCTGTATAGCCTGGTCGCCAGTTTTGATCACTCATACAGTTACTCCTTGTGTCTGTATGGGATCAAGTTACTGTGATCTGCTGAAACGACTGCGGTAGATAGCTACCACCTGTTGATAGTTTGTTGGTGGTAACACAAGTGGTTCCAGGAAATATAAAAAGGCCGGATAAATTCTGCGGATCTATCCGGCCCTGACGACGAGTAACTCTCAGCGCACCTGCACCACCACCTTGCCCACCGCCTTGCGCTGGCCAAGATCATTGATCGCCTGCGCCGCATTGCTCAGTGGATACACCTGCGACACCAGCGGCTTCAACTTGCCCTCGGCAAACCAGCCGAACAACTGCTGGAAGTTTGCAGCGTTGTCCTGTGGCTGACGCTGGGCGAACGAGCCCCAGAACACGCCGAGCACCGCTGCGCCTTTGAGCAGGGCAAGGTTGACCGGCAGTTCGGGAATGCGCCCGCTGGCGAAACCGACTACCAGCAAGCGGCCGTTCCAGGCGATGGCGCGGATGGCTTGATCGAACAGGTCGCCACCGACCGGGTCGTAAATCACGTCGGCGCCTTGGCCATCGGTGAGGCGTTTGATCTCGTCCTTGAGGCTGGTTTCGCTGTAGTTGATCAGCTCGTCGGCGCCGGCCGCCTTGGCCACGGCGAGTTTTTCCGCGCTGCTGGCGGCGGCGATCACGCGGGCGCCCATGGCTTTGCCAATCTCCACGGCAGCCAGACCGACACCGCCGGACGCACCGAGCACCAGCAGGGTTTCGCCCGGTTGCAGATTGGCGCGTTGCTTGAGTGCGTGCATCGAGGTGCCGTAGGTCATGCTGAAGGCGGCGGCGGTGTTGAAGTCCATTGATGGCGGAATCGGCAGCACGTTATAGCCCGGCACCGCGACCTGCTCGGCGAAACTGCCCCAGCCGGTCAGGGCCATGACCCGGTCACCGACTTTCAGATGACTGATCTTTTCACCCACAACGCTGACCACGCCGGCCGCTTCACCACCCGGCGAGAACGGGAAGGGCGGCTTGAATTGATATTTTCCCTCGATGATCAGCGTGTCCGGGAAGTTGACCCCGGCTGCGTGCACGTCCAGCAGGATTTCGTTCTTCTTCGCGACAGGGCTGGCGACGTCTTCCAGCACCAGCGATTCGGCAGGGCCGAAGGCTTTGCACAGCACGGCTTTCATCAGGGCTATTCCTTTGGGAGTGATGGCCGATAAGTGTAGGTGTGTCAGTCAACGGGTCAACGAGCATGCCCGGCCCTGATAGTCAGCCATAAGTTTGTGCTTGCGCGGCGGGTCGTTATGCTAGGCCGCAAACCGGATAAGGAGCGAATTGTGAAAGCGTGGATCATGTTGTTGCTGGCCCTGTCTCTGCCTGTGGCAGCGCTGGCCGAAGAAGCCAAAGAAGGCGAGGCGCCGAAGGTCAATTACATCACCCTGAGCCCGCCGTTCGTGGGCAACTACGGGCTGGACGGCACGCCGAAGCTCAAGGTCTACAAGGCCGATGTGGCATTGCGTGTGACGGGCGAAGAGGCGACCAAACTGGTCAAGGCCAACGAGCCGCTGATCCGCAATCAACTGGTGGCGCTGTTCACCCAGCAGACTACTGAGGCGATGGGCAGCATCGAAGGCAAGGAAAAGCTGCGTCAGGAAGCCCTGAAGCAAACCCAGCAAGTGATGAATGACGAGACCGGCAAGCCGGTGGTTGAAGATCTGTTGTTCAACAACCTGATCATTCAGTAAGCACACCGGCCGCTGTTCAGGACGCCAGGCTTTTGCGAAAGCGTGCCAGTGCGATGAGGAAGAACAGTAGGCCGATGGCCGTCAGCGCCAGCAAGTCCGGCCAGACCACGCTCAGCCCGGCGTCGCGGAACAGAATCGCGGCGCTAAGGCTGACAAAGTGCGTGGACGGTGAGCCCTGCATGACCCACTGCAGCCACTGCGGCATGCTGTCCAATGGCGTGCTGCCGCCCGACAGCAGCAACATCGGGATGATCACCGGAATCGCCAGCAGGCCGAACTGCGGTGTCGAGCGCGCCAGCGTCGCGAGGAAGATTCCCAACGCGGTACTGGCAAACAGATAAACCGCGGTCACCAGCAAAAACAGGCTCATCGAGCCGGCCAACGGTACGCCGAGCGCGCCTTTGACCACCACCTCCAGCGACAGCCAGGTGCACAGCACCACCACCAGCAGATTGCTCCAGATTTTCGCCAGCATGATTTCCAGCGCCGTCAGCGGCAGCACCAGCAAATGGTCGAGCGTGCCGTGTTCGCGTTCGCGCAGCAGCGCCGTGCCGGTGAGGATGATCGCCAGAATGGTGATGTTGTTGACGATCTGAATTACCGCCAGAAACCAGCCGCCCTCCAGGTTGGTATTGAACAGCGCGCGGGTGGTCAGTTGAATCGGCGTCTTGCTCGCGGCATCGCCCTGGCCGCCATAGTCCTGCAGTTCACGCTGGAAGATCCGGCCGATGTAACCGGCGCCCATGAACGCCTGGCTCATGGCGGTGGCGTCCACATTGACCTGAATGGCCGGGTGCCGCGCCGCCAGCAGGTCGGTTTGAAAACCTGCCGGAATGTTGATGACGAAGGTGTACTGGCCGCTGTCCATGACCTGGTCCAGTTGCGGGTAAGGCAACAGCACCGGCGTCTGGAACTCCGGCGGTTGCAGGGCCTGGGCCAACTGGCGCGAGAGCGCGCTGTGGTCTTCGTCGACGATCGCCACGCTGGCGTTGTGCACGCCGATCACTGAGCCGGCGGCGGGCATGTAGATAGCCACGGTGAAGGCGTAGAACAGGAACAGCAGCAAAACGCTGTCGTGGCGCAGGCTGGTCAGTTCCTTGAGTCCCAGGCGCAGGATGTGCGCGAACTTGTGCATTCAGGCCTCCTGCTTTTTCAGCATGACCAGGCTCAGCCCGGTGAACCCGACAAAGAACCCGAACAGCGCCAGGCACTGCGGCCATAGCTGCCGCAGGTCCAGCGCTTTGGTGAACGTGCCCACCGCGATGTCGAGAAAGTGCCCCGCCGGAAACAGCATGCCCATCACCGCAGCCGCACCTTCCAGAGAAGAGCGCGGCACGATCAGCCCGGAAAACTGGATGGTCGGCAGGCTGGTGATGATCATGGTGCCGAGGATCGCGGCGATTTGCGTGCGGGTGAACGCTGAAATCAGCAGGCCCATGCTGGTGGTCGCCAGCACGTAGAGCAGGCCGCCGAAGGCCAGCGTCAGCAGGCTGCCCTTGAACGGCACGCCGAACAGCCAGCGGTTCATCGCCACCAGCAGCGCAAGATTGACCAGGCTGACCAGCAGGTACGGCGCCTGTTTGCCGAGCAGAAACTCCAGGCGGGTCAGGGGCGTGGCGTAGAAATTGGTGATCGAGCCCAGCTCTTTTTCGCGGACGATGCCCAGCGCCGTCAACATCGCCGGAATGAACGCCAGAATCAGCGCCATGACCCCGGGACCGATGGCGTTGACGCTGACCACATCCTGGTTGTAGCGAAAGCGGGTTTCCAGGCTGGCGCCCGCCTGATGGTTGATGCCGGGGCTGCTCTGCTCGGCCAACTGTTGCAGGTTGGCCAAGTGCACGGCTTCGACATAGTTGCGGCTGGTTTCGGCGCGAAACGGCATGCCGCCATCCAGCCACGCCGCCACCGCAGGCTGCCGTCCGGCGTACAGGTCGCGGCCGAATCCGGGCGGGATTTCCAACGCCAGTTTGATCTCCGAACGTTGCAGGCGTCGGTGCAGTTCTTGAGCGTCGTGGATGGCCGGCCGCTCATCGAAGTAGCGCGAGCCGCGAAAGGCTTCCAGATAGGTGCGGCTCTGCGGTGTCTGGTCCTGGTCGTACACGGCGAACGCGAGGTTTTCCACGTCCAGGGAAATCCCGTAGCCGAAAATCACCATCATGAAAATCGCCCCCGCCAGCGCGAACGCCATGCGCACCTTGTCACGCAGCAGCTCCTTGCCTTCGCGACTGGCCACCGCCAGCAGGCGACCGAGGCTGAAGCCGCGCTGTTTGAGCGGCGGCGCATTGGCCGTTGGCGCCGTCGTCGATTCATTCGCGGGCGGCGATTCGGCGGTGCCCTGAGCCTGTTCCAGACACGTCACGAAAGCGGCTTCCAGCGTCTCTCCAGCAAACTGACATTGCAGCGCCGCCGGGGTATCGCACGCCAGGACCTTGCCGGCGTGCATCAGCGAGATGCGGTCGCAGCGCTGGGCTTCGTTCATGAAGTGGGTGGAGAGAAAAATCGTCACGCCTTGTTCGCGGGACAGTTCGATCAACAGTCGCCAGAAGTCATCGCGAGCGGCCGGGTCGACGCCGGACGTCGGCTCATCGAGGATCAGCACTTCCGGGCGATGCAACACCGCGACCGCCAGCGACAGGCGTTGACGCAGCCCAAGGGGCAGAGCGCCTGACGGCTGATCAGCAACGCCGCGCAGATTGAAGCGCTCGATCAACGCTTCGATGCGTGGCGCGCTTTCGGCTTTGGGCAAGTCGAACAGCCGGGCATGCAGCTCAAGGTTCTGTCGCACACCGAGTTCGCCATACAGCGAAAAGCTCTGGGACATGAAGCCGACCCGTTTGCGCGTGGCCAGATCCTTGGCATCCACCGGATTGCCCAGCAGTGTCGCGCGGCCTTCGCTGGCCGGCATCAGCCCGGTCAGGACTTTCATGGTGGTGGTCTTGCCGCAGCCGTTGGAGCCGAGAAAACCGAAAATCTCGCCGCGACCGATGGCGAAGCTGACGTGATCCACGGCGGTGAAGTCGCCGAAGCGCAGCGTCAGATCGTTGGCCTCAATCGCGATATCGGTGGTGCCGCCGCAGCGTGGCGGAATCACCAGCGGCTTGGCGTCATGCTGGCTGTCACCCTGGAAATGGGTGAAGGCCTCGTCGAGTTTGCCACTCGGGGTGACGGCCGCCAGTTCACGGCTCAGGCCGGTGGCAATCAATTGGCCGTTGTCGAGCATCAGGCAATGCTCGAACTGTTCGGCTTCCTCCATATAAGCGGTGGCGACCAGCAGGGTCAGCTGCGGGCGCTGGCGCCGTACGTCGTCGACCAACTCCCAGAAACGCCGGCGTGAGAGCGGGTCGACACCGGTGGTCGGCTCATCGAGGATCAACAGGTCCGGCTCGTGGATCAGCGCGCAGCACAGCCCGAGTTTCTGTTTCATGCCACCGGACAACTTGCCGGCGGGGCGCTCGGCGAACTTCAGCAGGTCGGTGGCGAGCAGCAGGTTGTGCATGCGTTGTTCGCTGTCGGCCTTCGACAGACCGAACAGCGTGGCAAAGAACTGTATGTTTTCGCGGATCGACAGCTCGGGATACAGGTTGCCGCCCAATCCCTGGGGCATGAAGGCGATGCGCGCATACAGCGTGTCGCGGTGGCGGCGCTGCTGGATCGGCCCGCCGAGGACGTCCAGTTGCCCTTGTTGCAAGGCCTTCACCCCGGCGATCAGCCCCAGCAGGCTGGATTTGCCCGCGCCATCGGGGCCGATCAGCCCGCAGCGGGTGCCGGCAGGCAGGCTGAAGGTGATATCGCTCAGCGCTTGCTGTTTGCCGTAGCGGTGCGCGATAGCGTTCGCCTGAACCGCGAGGCTGTTCATTGCAGATTGGCCGGCCAGGCGATCGGCGCAGTGCGCACATACCCGGCGCCGGGCATGCCGGGCTTGGCTTGCGGCACGGCGCTGGGTTGGGTCAGGCGCAGCTTGACGCGGAACACCAGTTTTTGCCGCTCGTCGCGGGTTTCGACTTCCTTGGGGGTGAACTGCGATTTGCCGGCGACGAAACTGATTTTTGCCGGCAAGGGCTTGTCGGGCAGGGCATCGAGCAGCACCCGCGCTTCATCGCCCACCGCCAGACGCCCGGCCACCGAGGCGGACAGATAGAGGTTCATGTACTGATCGTTGGGATCAATCAACAGCAGGACGCGGCCACCGGCGCCTAGCACTTCCCCGGGTTCGGCCATGCGTAACTGGATCACGCCATCAATCGGCGCGCGCAGGCTGCTGTCGTCGATTTCGCTGGTCAGTTGAGCGACCTGCGCCTGCGCTGCACCGATCGCTGCAGCAACCGCCGACACCTGGGCGCGGGCCGCCGTCACGGCAGCGTTGCCGGTGCCGATGCGCGACTGCAATTGATCGATGACCTGAGCGCTGACGAAACCGTGCTTGAACAGCGACTGAGAGCGCCCGAGTTCCTGCTGGGCCAGCAGTAGCTCACTCTGACGCAACTGCACATTGGCCTGGGCGGCATTGAGGTTTTCCCGGGCGCGCAAGACCTCGGCTTCGGCCTGGTTGCGCTGGGCTTCAAGGGTGCGGGTGTCCATGCGCGCCAGCAATTGGCCTTGAGTGACCTTGTCGCCTTCATCGACCAGCACCTCGGCGAGGCGACCGGGTGTCTTGCTGGCGATCTGCACTTCGGTGGCCTCAAGTCGTCCGTTGCCGGCCGACAGCCCCTCGGGCAGGCGACTGCTGATCGACTTCCAGTAACCGAAGCCGCCGGCGGCCAATAATAAGGCTATGAGCGATCCGGCAAATAACAGTGAGGAACGGCGGTGCGTCGACATGGGGGGCATCCTGCGGCTGTGGCGTCCAGTCTGACGGTTCAAGCGCTGGGGGCGCTTGATGTCAATCAAATGAGCGGCAAGCCTAGACCCTTTTGTCTGCCAACAGTGCGTGACCGGGCGGTTCTCAGCGCAGGCCGAGCACAGCGGCCCATTGTTCGGCGGTGACGGGCATCACTGAAAGCCGCGAGCCTTTCTGCACCAGTGGCATTTGCGCCAGCGCGGTCTGCTGTTTCAGGTAATCGAGCTTCAAGACCCGCGCAAACGTCTCGACATGCGCCACATCGATCGCACTCCAGGCGTTTTTCTCCGGCGTGGCTTTGGGGTCGAAGTAATGGCTTTCCGGTTCCAGTGCGGTGGGATCCGGGTACGCCGCCTCGATTATTTTCCCGATCCCGGCAATCCCTGGCTCAGGGCAGCTGGAATGGTAGAAAAAGAACTCATCACCTACCGCCATCGCCCGCAGGAAGTTGCGTGCCTGATAGTTGCGAACCCCGTCCCAGCGCGCTTTGCCGAGTTTTTCAAGACCTTTGATCGAGAGTTCGTCCGGCTCGGATTTCATCAGCCAATAGGCCATGGTTTTTGCTCCTGAAGCGTTCATTGGGCAAGTTGTCGGGCAATTTTATGACAAACCGACGGTCGGTTGACGTCAGCGTTTGCGCGCAGGTTCACGTTGTCGCAAAATGCCGGCCTTTAAAGCTTGACGCTGCTGCACGGCCTACGAATGGAAACCGCTGCTGTCATCGTGATGATGTGCCTTGAGGGGGGCAATCGATGAAACGCAAACCGGATTTGCTGTGGACTTTGGTGATTTTGTTCGGCCTCGGTGTCGTGACCACCGGTTATGCGCAGAGCCTGTGGGCCAACAAGGCCGATGCTCCGATTGAAGTGGCGCAACAGGTTCAACAGTCGACCGCCTTCAAGCGCTGAAACTGCCTTCCCGACGCCGCTGATTTGCGCGGCGTCCTATCCCGCGAAATACCATGCCTTGTCGGTGACCGTGCCTTGTAACGGAACATCCCAACTCGCCTGCGCCAGTCGTTCGACTTTCTGACACTCATGAGCCAGCCCGAGCAGTGTCGGCTTGCGCCAGTTCTGGCGCCGCGCCAGGTACGCCAGGCTGCGATCATAGAAGCCGCCGCCCATTCCCAGTCGCCCACCGACATCGTCAAACCCCACCAGCGGTAACAACACCAGGTCCAGCGTCCAGATCTTCCGCTGGCGCGCCAACTGCGCGCGCGGTTCGAGAATGCGGAAGCGATTGGGCTTGAGTTTCTCGCCGGGGCGGATGCGCTGGAAGACCATTTTGGTTCGCGGCCAGGCGCTGAGTACCGGCAAATACGTGGCCTTGCCCCGGCGTTGTGCTTCGCGCAGCAGCAGTCGCGGGTCGATTTCACCGTCAGTGGGCAGGTACAGGGAGATATGTTTTGCCCGGCGAAAATGCGGGTCTTGGGCCAGTTGCCGGAACAGGCCCTTGGCGGCCTGCCGTTGTTCACCGGGAGTCAGTGAGCGGCGCGCCTTGCGCAGCAGGCGACGGAGTTGCGGGCGGGGTAGCAGCGCGGGTTCGGTCATGGTTCGGCTTCGGCAGGTTGGACGAAAACGTACGCATAAAAAATCCGATGTCGGTTTTCACCGACATCGGATTCGAATCAGGCTCCCCGGATGAACCGCTGTCAACTTAGCCCTTGAACCCGAAAGTTCAAGGTGGAAGATGCAGTAGACTTTAAGGCTTTCCGTCTGGCGGACATGCACACCAGCCCAACGTGCAACTTCCAGGGTAGTGCGAATCGGCTCAGGGACATCGTCAACTGGCAAGCACCCCAGGGAGTGCCGCGAGTATACCTCAAGCGGCCTGGCGAATCAGCCCTTGCTGATGTCCGGATCGTCGGCCAGCACCAGATCGACACGATCGAGCAAGTCGCGCACCTGTTCACGGGTCGAGCCGCTGGCCTGGATGTCCGGGCGCTCTTCTTTGTGCAAGAGGTCGTGGGTGATGTTCAGCGCGGCCATCACGGCAATGCGGTCGGCGCCGATGACTTTGCCGCTGCTGCGGATCTCGCGCATCTTGCCGTCCAGGTAGCGTGCGGCACTGACCAGATTGCTGCGTTCTTCCTGCGGGCAGATGATCGAATACTCTTTGTCGAGGATCTGCACGGTAACGCTATTGCTTGAACTCATGAGTCTTGCTCCAGGGCCTTGAGGCGCGAAATCATCGATTCGACCTTACGCCGGGCGATTTCGTTTTTTTCAATGAGGTGCGCGCGTTCCTCGCGCCAGGTCTTTTCCTGAGCTAGTAAGAGTCCGTTTTGGCTCTTTAGTTGCTCGACTCGGCCAATCAGCAGTTCGAGTCTGGCCATCAGCGTTTGCAGGTCGTTGTCTTCCATTGGATTCACTGTCTGATGGGTTAGCTGGCGGACAGCCTTTAATAGTCTTGGCGAGTCTGTCGATGTAGGATACAAGGCCTTCATTCTAGACATAGCGCCGTCTGGCGCCTAGCTGCCCATGACCATTGCGAATTCCCCGTACCAAGCCTTTGCCACCCTGCTGACTTCCAGCGGCCACAACGTCTCGCCTGCCGAACTGCATGGCGTGCTGCTCGGACGCAGCTGCGCCGGTGCCGGCTTCGATAACGAAGGCTGGCTGATCGACGCCGCCGAACTGCTCGAAGGCGACATCCAGGACAACGTCCGCAACGCCCTGATCGGCCTGCAAGAGATGGTCAAGGGCGAGCTGACCGGCGACGACGTCACCGTCGTTCTGCTGCTGCCGACCGATGACGCCCCACTGGCTGAGCGCGCCGCTGCACTGGGCGAGTGGTGCCAAGGCTTCCTCAGCGGTTTCGGCCTGAACTGCCGCGACAGCAGCATGCTCAGCACCGAAGCTACCGAAGTGCTGCAGGATCTGGCCGCCATTTCCCAGGTGCAAGATGCCCTGGAAGAATCCGAAGACGGCGAAACCGACTACATGGAAGTCATGGAGTACCTGCGCGTCGCCCCGCTGCTGCTGTTCTCGGAAACCAAGAAAGCCGACGTGCCGCCAGCCGCCAAGCCGTCGCTGCATTAATCGCGTGCCAGGGAAAGCCATCTGCCCATGACCCATATCCCGAAAGCGGAATACAGCCGTCGCCGCAAGGCCCTGATGGCGCAGATGGAACCCAACAGCATCGCTATTCTGCCTGCCGCCGCGGTAGCGATCCGCAACCGCGACGTCGAGCATGTCTACCGACAGGACAGCGACTTCCAGTACCTCAGCGGTTTCCCCGAGCCGCAGGCCGTCATCGTCTTGATGCCCGGCCGCGAGCACGGCGAATACGTGCTGTTCTGCCGTGAGCGCAACGCCGAACGCGAATTGTGGGACGGCTTGCGCGCAGGGCAGGAAGGCGCGATCCGCGACTTTGGCGCTGACGACGCGTTCCCGATTACCGATATCGACGACATCCTGCCGGGCCTGATCGAAGGCCGTGACCGGGTGTATTCGGCGATGGGCAGCAACCCCGAGTTCGATCGGCACCTGATGGACTGGATCAACGTGATCCGCTCTAAAGCGCACCTCGGCGCCCAGCCGCCGAACGAATTCGTTGCCCTGGATCATCTGCTGCACGACATGCGCCTGTATAAATCGGCGGCAGAAGTGAAGGTGATGCGCGAAGCCGCACGGATCTCGGCCCAGGCCCACATCCGGGCGATGCAGGCCAGCCGTGCCGGGCTTTATGAGTACAGCCTCGAAGCCGAACTCGACTACGAATTCCGCAAGGGCGGGGCGAAGATGCCGGCCTACGGCTCGATCGTCGCGGCCGGGCGCAACAGCTGCATCCTGCATTACCAGCAGAATGACGCACTGCTCAAGGACGGTGATCTGGTGCTGATCGACGCCGGTTGCGAGATCGACTGCTACGCCAGCGACATCACCCGCACCTGGCCGGTCAACGGCAAGTTTTCGCCCGAGCAGAAAGCGATCTACGAGTTGGTGCTGGCCTCGCAGGAAGCCGCATTCGCCGAAATCGCCCCGAACAAGCATTGGAATCAGGCGCATGAAGCCACGGTTCGAGTGATTACCACCGGGCTGGTGAAACTTGGATTGCTGCAAGGCGAGGTCGACGAGTTGATCGCGACTGAAGCCTATAAAGCTTTCTACATGCACCGCGCCGGCCACTGGCTGGGCATGGATGTGCACGACGTCGGCGAGTACAAGGTCGGCGGCGAATGGCGCGTGCTGGAGGTCGGCATGGCGCTGACCGTCGAGCCGGGTATCTACATTGCCCCGGACAATCAGAACGTCGCGAAGAAATGGCGCGGCATTGGCGTACGCATCGAGGACGACGTGGTGGTGACCAAAACCGGTTGTGAAATCCTCACCAGCGGCGTGCCGAAAACCGTCGCCGAAATCGAAGCGCTGATGGCGCAAGCACGGACACACGCAGCATGAGTCGAGTCAATCTGGCAATCATCGGTGGCGGCCTGGTCGGCGCCAGTCTGGCGTTGGCCTTGCAGGCCGGGGCCAAGGCCCGTGGCTGGAAAATTGTCCTGATCGAGCCGTTCGCCCCCGGCGACAGTTGGCAGCCGAGCTACGACGCGCGTTCGTCGGCGTTGTCCTTCGGCTCGCGGCAGATTTATCAACGGCTGGGCGTGTGGCAAGAAATCTCCCGCCGCGCCGAGCCGATCAAACAGATTCACGTCTCCGACCGTGGTCGCTTCTCCACCGCACGTTTGTCGGCGATGGAAGAGGGCGTACCTGCACTCGGTTATGTGGTGGAAAACGCCTGGCTCGGCCAGTGCCTGTGGCAGCACATCGACAAAGACGTGATCAGCTGGCGCTGCCCGGCGGAAGTCACGCGCATGGAGCCGCTGCCGGATGGCTATCGTCTGACGCTCAATGATGAAACCACCCTTGAATGCGACCTCGCGGTGCTCGCCGATGGCGGCCGCTCGGGGCTGCGCGAACAATTGGGCATCAACGTGCGCAAGCGTCCGTATAACCAGAGCGCGCTGATCGCCAACATCACGCCGAGCGAAGCGCACAACGGCATGGCCTTCGAACGCTTCACCGACGAAGGCCCGATGGCCTTGCTGCCGCTGCCGGAAAACCGCTGCGCGCTGGTCTGGACGCGTCTGGGCATGGACGCGCAGCGTCTGGCGGACTTGAGTGAGCGCGATTTCCTCAGCGAACTGCAGGGCGTTTTCGGCTATCGCCTCGGTACGCTGAAACAGGTCGGCGCGCGGCATTTGTATCCGTTGTCGCTGGTTGAAGCTGAGGAACAGGTGCGTTCGCATCTGGCCGTGCTCGGCAACGCGGCGCACAGCCTGCATCCGATTGCCGGTCAGGGTTTCAACCTGTCTCTGCGCGATGCCGATGCCTTGGCCGCCGCTTTGTTGAGCAGCGACAAACCGCTCGGCGACTTCGCCACCCTGCAGGCGTATCGCGAGCGGCAGCGTCTTGATCAGGACCTTACAGTCGGCTTCTCCGATCAGGTCACGCGCTTGTTCGGCAGCACGCAACCGCTGGTTTCGCTGGGCCGTAATATCGGTCTGCTCGGCCTCGATCTGTTGCCGCCAGCCAAGCGCTGGTTTGCTCGTCAGGCGATGGGGTTGGGAACCCGACCGGATGCTTAAGGGGTTGACCGCCAGATTTGGCAAAGCGCGCTTGATGCGCTGGGTGATGACGTTCTATCCGCCTTACCTCGGCGCCGGTGTACGGGTTCGACATATCAGCGACGACTTCCGCGACATTCAGGTGTCGATGGGCCTGGGCTGGTATAACCGCAACTACGTCGGTACCCAGTTCGGCGGCAGTCTGTATTCGATGGTTGATCCGTTTTTCATGCTGATGCTGATGGAAAACCTCGGTTCGCGGTACATCGTCTGGGACAAGGCGGCCGACATCGATTTCATTGCGCCGGGCAAAGGCCCGGTATTCGCCCGCTTCAGCATCGACGAGACCTTGCTCGACGAGATCCGCCGGCAGACCGCCAGTGGCGAGAAATACCTGCCGCAGTTGCAGGTCGACATTCATGACGGCGCCGGCAACCTTGTGGCGCGGGTCGGTAAAACCCTTTACGTGCGGCTCAAGCCGCAAGCGAGACAGGCTTAAAGCATGGAAATGCGCGCAGATCTGCTGATTGTCGGAGCCGGAATGGTCGGCAGCGCCCTCGCGCTGGCGTTGCAGGACAGCGGGCTGGAAGTATTGCTGCTCGACGGCAGCCCGTTGAGCGTGAAACCGTTCGATGCCGACGCGGCGTTTGAACCGCGTGTCAGTGCGCTGTCGGCGGCCAGCCAGCGAATCCTCGAACGCCTCGGCGTGTGGGACGGCATCGCCAAGCGGCGCAGCAGTCCGTACACCGACATGCACGTGTGGGACGGCAGTGGCACCGGGCAGATTCATTTCTCGGCGAGCAGCGTGCACGCCGAGGTGCTCGGCCATATCGTCGAGAACCGCGTGGTCCAGGATGCCTTGCTCGACCGTTTGCACGATTGCGATCTGGGCATGCTGGCCAATGCGCGACTGGAACAGATGCGTCGCTCGGGCGATGACTGGCTGCTGACGCTGGCCGATGGTCGGCAATTGCGTGCGCCACTGGTGATCGCAGCGGATGGCGCCAATTCGGCCGTACGCCGCCTGACCGGCGTGGCCACCCGCGAATGGGATTACCTGCATCACGCCATTGTCACCAGCGTGCGTAGCAGCAAACCGCATCAGATGACCGCGTGGCAACGCTTCACCGATCACGGCCCGCTGGCGTTTCTGCCGCTGGAGCGCGACGGCCAGCAGGATTGGTGCTCGATCGTCTGGTCGACCACGCCGAGCGAGGCCGAGCGCTTGATGAAGCTGGATGAGGCGGACTTCTGCCGTGAGCTGGAGCGTGCGTTTGAAGGTTGTCTGGGCGAGGTCGTCAGTGCCGACCCACGTCTGTGCGTGCCGCTGCGTCAGCGGCATGCCAAGCGTTACGTGGCTGAAGGGCTGGCGCTGATTGGCGACGCTGCGCACACCATTCACCCTTTGGCGGGGCAGGGTGTGAACCTGGGCTTCCTCGACGCGGCGGTGTTGGCCGAAGTGCTGCTGCAAGCGAACGAGCGCGGTGAGCGACTGGCGGACGTGAAGGTCCTGAGCCGCTACGAGCGTCGACGCATGCCGCACAATCTGGCGCTGATGGCGGCGATGGAAGGGTTTGAGCGATTGTTCCAGGCAGATCCGCTGCCGTTGCGCTGGTTGCGTAACACGGGTTTGAAACTGGTCGAGCAGATGCCCGAGGCGAAAGCGTTATTTGTGCGTGAAGCCCTCGGCTTGACCGGTGATATTCCCGCGCTCGCTAAAGCCTGACATTTTCATTGAGGCTGATGGCCTCTTCGCGGGCAAGCCCGCTCCCACAGTGGTCGGTGTGAAACATCAATGTTGTGTACACCCGAAGACCCTGTGGGAGCGGGCTTGCCCGCAATGGCGTCGGTGAAGCCACTACAAAAACACGCTGTGCAACATCTGGTAACTCCTTCGAACAGTGATCGATTGAGCTGGTAAATGTGAGTCCTTATCATTTGGCCCACATTTTCCGACCGAGAGACCACTCCCATGTTGGCACCCAAGCGTCTTCTGACCGCACTGGCCTTGACCCTGATTGGCAGTACCACTGCCCAGGCCGCCGACGAGGTGGTGGTTTACTCCTCGCGCATCGATGAGCTGATCAAGCCAGTGTTCGATGCTTACACCGCCAAGACCGGGGTGAAGATCAAGTTCATCACCGACAAGGAAGCGCCGCTGATGCAGCGCATCAAGGCCGAAGGCGAGAACGCCACCGCCGACCTGCTGCTGACTGTCGATGCCGGCAACCTCTGGCAGGCCGAGCAGATGGGCATCCTCCAGCCGTTTACGTCGAAAACCATCGACGCCAACATTCCTTTGCAATATCGCTCGTCCAGCCATGCGTGGACTGGCCTGAGCCTGCGTGCGCGGACCATCGCCTATTCCACCGAGCGGGTGAAACCGGGTGAACTGACCACCTACGAAGCGCTGGCCGACAAGAACTGGGAAGGGCGCCTGTGCCTGCGCACGGCGAAGAAGGTCTACAACCAGTCGCTGACCGCGACCATGATCGAAGTCCACGGCGCCGAGAAAACCGAGAAAATCCTCAAAGGCTGGGTCAACAACCTGTCCACCGACGTGTTCTCCGATGACGTCGCGGTGCTTGAGGCGATCAACGCCGGCCAGTGCGACGTTGGCATCGTCAACACTTACTACTACGGTCGACTGCACAAGCAGAAACCGGATCTGCCGGTGAAACTGTTCTGGCCGAACCAGGCGGATCGCGGCGTGCACGTCAATCTATCGGGGATCGGCCTGACCAAGCATGCACCGCACCCGGAAGCGGCCAAAGCCCTGGTCGAGTGGATGACCACGCCTGAGGCGCAGAAGATTTTCGCCGACGTGAACCAGGAATTCCCGGCCAACCCGGCGGTGAAACCATCGGAAGAAGTGGCGGCCTGGGGCCAGTTTGTCGCTGATACCTTGCCAGTGGAAGTGGCGGGCAAGCGTCAGGCCGAGGCGATCCGGATGATGGATCGGGCGGGTTGGAACTGAGGCTTTTTCGATATATTTGTCTGCTTCAAGATCCAGCCCCTCACCCCAGCCCTCTCCCCAAGGGAGAGGGGGAAAAGGGAGCCGATCTGAGTTGGATTCAAATCCTGAGTTCGACTCGATGTTTCAGGTCGATGTAGCTTGCATGAGCACCTCGGTCAGTCCCCTCTCCCCCCGGGAGAGGGTTAGGGTGAGGGCAGCAATCTCAACCTGAAACCCTAATCCCAAGAACACCCCAATCCCTCCAGAGATTCAAAAGTGGCCCACCCTGCCCAACGCCGCTGGTATCCCATTGTCTTCGCCATTGCCTCGCTGGTGCTGTTGCCCCTGAGTGTCCTGTTGCTCTCCTGGCAGACCATCGATCAGCAGATCTGGTCGCACCTGTGGGAAACCCAGATGCCGCGCCTGTTGGGTAACACCCTGACCCTGGTGCTCGGCGTCGGTGTCGGCGTGACGCTACTCGGTGTCAGCCTCGCCTGGCTGACCAGCCTCTGCGAATTCCCTGGGCGGCGCTGGCTCGACTGGGCGCTGATGCTGCCGTTCGCCATCCCGGCCTACGTACTGGCCTTCGTTTTCGTCGGCCTGCTGGATTTCGCCGGCCCCGTGCAAACGCTGCTGCGTGAATGGTTCGGCACGGGCCTGCGGCTACCGCGAGTGCGCTCCACCGGCGGTGTGATCGTGGTGTTGGTGCTGGTCTTCTATCCCTACGTTTACCTGCTGGCGCGCAGCGCGTTTCTTGCTCAGGGCAAAGGCCTGATGGAAGCCGCACGGGTGCTCGGGCAATCGCCGTGGCAAGCGTTCTGGCGCGTTGCGTTGCCGATGGCGCGGCCGGCGATCGGCGCCGGTGTAGCGCTGGCGCTGATGGAGACCCTGGCGGATTTCGGCGCAGTCTCGGTGTTCAACTTCGACACCTTCACCACGGCCATCTACAAAACCTGGTACGGCTTCTTCAGCCTGCCGAGCGCGGCGCAACTGGCCAGCCTGTTGTTGCTGGTGGTGATGCTGGTGCTGTACGGCGAACGCCGCGCACGCGGGGCCAATCGGGCGGGCAACGAGCGGCCACGGGTCAAGGCGCTGTACCACCTGCGTGGATTCAAGGCGCTCGCGGCGATGAGCTGGTGCGGATTGGTCTTCGCCTGCGCTTTCGTCATTCCGATGCTGCAGCTGCTCGTCTGGTTCTGGCAGCGCGGCCGTTTCGATCTCGATGAGCGTTACGCCGGGCTGATCGTCCACACCCTGTATCTGGGCGGCATGGCCGCGTTGATCACCGTCAGCGTCGCGTTGTTGCTGGCGTTTGCCCGACGCTTGGCACCGACTCCGGCGATCCGTTCCGGCGTCAGTCTGGCCAATCTTGGCTACGCCTTGCCGGGCTCGGTGCTGGCGGTCTCGATCATGCTGGCGTTCAGTTATCTGGATCGCGAACTGGTGATCCCGCTTTCGGGCTGGCTCGGTGGCGCCGGCAAACCCTTGCTGCTGGGCAGTCTGGCGGCGTTGCTGATGGCTTATCTGGTGCGCTTCATCGCTGTCGCCTACGGCCCGCTGGAAAACAGCTTGGCGCGTATACGGCCGTCTTTGCCCGAAGCGGCACGTAGCCTGGGTGTCAGTGGGCCGCGACTGTTTTTCAAAGTGTATCTGCCACTGTTGCTGCCCGGCACGTTGAGCGCGGCGTTGCTGGTGTTCGTCGATGTCCTCAAGGAAATGCCCGCGACCCTGCTGATGCGCCCGTTTGGCTGGGACACGCTGGCCGTGCGCATCTTTGAAATGACCAGCGAAGGCGAATGGGCGCGGGCATCGTTGCCAGCGCTGACTCTGGTTCTGGTCGGTTTATTGCCGGTTATCGGACTGATCCGCCGCTCGGCGCACCGAAACACTTAGTAGTGAGTCCTGAATCATGCGGCTACAATGCGCGGCATTCGGTGCGGTTCGTCTGACAGATCTGTTCGCTGGAATCGGCTGAGAGCCTTCTATTTCAAGGCTTTCACCCGTGCAGCGGCTGTCCGCACCTTCGCCACGCCCGGAAGGAGAAACCCATGGGACAGCGTACGCCTCTGTATGACCTGCATCTCGCCCTCGGCGCGAAGATGGTCGATTTTGGCGGTTGGGACATGCCACTGCATTACGGCTCGCAGGTCGAGGAGCACCACGAAGTGCGCCGCGATTGCGGGGTGTTCGATGTTTCCCACATGACCGTAATTGATGTCACCGGTGTTCAGGCCAAAGCCTGGCTGCAGTATTTGCTGGCCAATGATGTCGAACGCCTGCACAACCCCGGCCGTGCGTTGTACAGCACCATGCTCAACGAGCGCGGTGGCATCGTCGACGACATGATCGTCTACCGTCTCGAGGACGGTTATCGGCTGGTGTTCAACGCCTCCACCCGCGATCAGGACCTGGCCTGGATGAATGCGCAAGTGGGCGGTTACGACGTGCAGCTGCACGAGCGCTCCGAACTGGCCATGCTCGCCATTCAAGGCCCGCAGGCCCGGCACAAGATTGCCGAACTGGTCACCCAGTCCCGCGCCTCGCTGATCCAGCAGCTCAAACCTTTCGAAGCGCACGCCGACGGCGACTGGTTCATCGCCCGTACCGGTTACACCGGTGAAGACGGTCTGGAAATCGCCTTGCCGGCTGATCAGGCTCCAGCGTTTTTCAACGATCTGGTCGGTGCCGGCATTTCGCCGATCGGCCTTGGTGCCCGCGACACCTTGCGGGTTGAGGCCGGGATGAACCTCTACGGTCAAGACATTCATCAGGACGTTTCGCCGCTCGCCTCGAACATGGCCTGGAGCATTGCCTGGGAACCGGCCTCGCGCCAGTTCATCGGCCGCGCCGCGCTGGAGGCGGAAAAAGCCGCGGGTGTTGCGCACAAACTGGTCGGTCTGGTGCTCGAAGAACGCGGTGTTTTGCGTGCTCATCAGGTGGTTCGCATCGCCGATGTTGGCGAAGGGGAGATCACCAGTGGTAGTTTCTCTCCTACGCTAAGCAAATCGATTGCCCTGGCGCGTGTTCCGATGGCCACCGCCGACCGCGCCGAAGTGGAAATCCGTGGCAAGTGGTACCCGGTACGCGTGGTCAAACCGACCTTCGTGCGCCACGGCAAAACTTTGATCTAACCTTTTCCGGCGGGCAGACCGCTGACAATTTCTTGAGGACACCGAAGATGAGCGATATCCCTGCCGAACTGCGTTTTGCCGAAAGTCACGAATGGGCACGTCTGGAAGCTGACGGCACCGTCACTGTGGGCATCAGTGATCACGCGCAGGAAGCGCTGGGTGATGTGGTGTTCGTTGAACTGGCTGAGGTCGGCAAAGTGTTTGCTGCCGGTGATGCAGCAGGTGTTGTTGAATCGGTGAAGGCGGCTTCCGACATCTACTCCCCAGTTGGCGGAGAAGTGATCGCGGTCAACGAAGAACTGGCCAACTCGCCGGAAGAACTGAACAACGAGCCGTACGCTGCCTGGATCTTCAAACTCAAGCCAAGCGACAAGGCTGAGCTGGACAAGCTGCTGGATGCCGCGGCCTACAAGGCAGCCATCGGCAAATAAGCTTCGAGCGATACCCCAAAGCCCCGACTCGTCGGGGCTTTTTCATGGGCAATGAAAATCCAGTGTGGGAGCGGGCGTCTGTACTGAAAATGAGTTGCGACACGGGCTGCTATGCTGGTTTGACCGTGTTGCATTGACGCCGAGCGCCAGCCTAGAGAGAGCCCGTCATGTCCCAGTTGCCGTCCCTGAGCCAGTTACGCGATTCCGAGGCCTTCCTGCGCCGTCATCTCGGCCCGGATGCCGCTGAGCAACAAGCCATGCTCGACAGTCTCGGTCTCGGCAGCCGGGTCGAACTGATCGAGCAGACCGTGCCGCCGGGCATTCGCTTCAATCGCCCGCTCGATCTGCCGCCGGCGCTGGATGAGCAAGCCGCACTGGCCAGACTGCGCGGGTATGCCGAGCAGAATCAGGTGTGGACCAGCCTGATCGGCATGGGCTACCACGGCACCCTCACACCCAGCGTTATCTTGCGCAACGTGCTGGAAAATCCCGGTTGGTACACCGCGTACACGCCGTATCAACCGGAGATCGCCCAAGGTCGGCTCGAAGCCTTGCTGAACTTCCAGCAAATGACCATCGACCTCACCGGCCTCGAACTGGCTAACGCTTCGTTGCTCGATGAAGCCACCGCCGCCGCTGAAGCCATGGCACTGGCCAAGCGCGTTGCCAAGTCGAAGAGCAATCTGTTTTTTGTCGACGAGAACTGTCATCCGCAAACCGTTTCCGTGGTGCAGACCCGTGCCGAGGGGTTTGGCTTCGAGTTGATCATCGATGCTGTGGATAACTTGAAGCAGCATCAGGTGTTCGGCGCACTGCTGCAATATCCCGACACCCACGGCGAAATCGCTGATTTGCAGCCGCTGATTGACCACCTGCATGCACAGCAGGCGTTGGCCTGCGTCGCCACTGATCTACTGAGTTTGTTGTTGCTGACGCCGCCGGGTGAATTGGGCGCTGATGTGGTGTTCGGCTCGTCCCAGCGTTTCGGCGTGCCCATGGGCTACGGTGGGCCGCACGCGGCATTTTTTGCCAGCCGCGAGGAATACAAACGGGCGATTCCCGGGCGGATCATTGGCGTGTCGAAGGATGCCCGGGGCAACGTGGCACTGCGCATGGCCCTGCAAACCCGCGAGCAACATATCCGCCGCGAGAAGGCCAATTCGAATATCTGCACGGCACAGGTGTTATTGGCCAACATGGCCAGTTTCTATGCGGTTTACCACGGGCCGGAAGGTTTGAAACGAATCGCCCAGCGCGTACATCGGCTGACCTGCATCCTCGCGGCGGGTCTTGAGCGCCACGGCATCAAACGGGTCAACGCACGGTTTTTCGACACGCTGACGCTGGACGTTGGCGGCGCGCAAACCGCAATCATCGGAAGCGCCCAGGCCGCGCAGATCAACCTGAGAATCCTCGGCCGTGGTCGCGTCGGTCTGAGCCTGGATGAGACGAGCGATGAAAATACAGTCGCAAAACTCTTCGATGTGCTGCTTGGTGCCGATCATGGTTTAAACGTCGGCGATCTCGATGCTGAAGTCCTGGTTTCAGGCATTCCCGACAACCTCCAGCGCAAGACGCCTTACCTGCGCCATCCGGTGTTCAACGCTCATCACAGCGAAACCGAGATGCTGCGTTACCTCAAGCAACTGGAGAACAAGGACCTGGCGCTCAACCAGTCGATGATCCCGCTGGGCTCCTGCACGATGAAACTCAACGCCACCAGCGAGATGATCCCGATCACCTGGCCGCAGTTCGCCAACCTGCATCCGTTTGTGCCCCGAGAGCAGGCAGTCGGTTACACCTTGATGATCGAAGAACTCGAGCGCTGGCTGTGCGCGATCACCGGGTTCGATGCGATTTGCATGCAGCCCAACTCCGGCGCTCAGGGTGAGTACGCCGGGCTGCTGGCGATCCGCAAATATCACGAGAGCCGCCAGCAGGGGACGCGGGATATCTGCCTGATTCCTTCCTCGGCCCACGGTACCAACCCGGCCTCGGCGCAGATGGCCGGGATGCGCGTGGTGATTGTCGAGTGCGACGAGGCGGGCAATGTCGATCTGGATGATCTGAAGGCCAAAGCCGCCGAGGCTGGGGCCAGGTTGTCGTGCCTGATGGCGACCTATCCGTCGACCCATGGTGTGTACGAGGAGGGCATCAGCGAAATCTGCGAAGTTATCCACCAGCACGGCGGTCAGGTGTACATGGACGGCGCCAACCTCAACGCGCAGGTCGGGCTGGCGCGGCCGGCGGACATCGGCGCCGACGTGTCGCACATGAACCTGCACAAGACGTTCTGCATTCCCCATGGCGGCGGCGGGCCGGGCATGGGGCCGATCGGCATTCGTGCGCATCTGGCGCCATTTGTCGCCAACCATCCGGTGGTGCCGATTGACGGGCCGCTGGCGCAGAACGGTGCGGTCAGCGCAGCGCCGTGGGGCAGCGCAAGTATTCTGCCGATCAGCTGGATGTACATCGCCATGATGGGCCCGCAACTGGCCGATGCCAGTGAGGTGGCGATTCTGGCGGCAAACTATTTGGCGCAACATTTATCCGGCGCGTTTCCGGTGCTGTACACCGGGCGCAACGGGCGAGTGGCGCATGAATGCATTCTTGATCTGCGGCCGCTGAAGGCGCAGACCGGGATCAGCGAAGAAGATGTCGCCAAGCGCCTGATGGACTATGGCTTCCATGCGCCGACCATGTCATTCCCGGTGCCGGGGACGTTGATGGTCGAGCCGACCGAGAGCGAGTCGAAGGCCGAACTGGACCGCTTTATCGGCGCCATGTTGAGCATTCGCGCAGAAATCAGCGAGGTGCAGAACGGCAACTGGCCGGCGGAAGACAACCCGCTCAAGCGTGCGCCGCACACGTTGGCGGATGTTACCGGGGTCTGGGAGCGCCCTTACAGCATCGAGCAGGGCATTACCCCGGATGCGCATACCAAGGCGCACAAATATTGGCCGGCGGTGAATCGGGTGGATAACGTCTATGGGGATCGCAATCTGTTTTGCGCTTGCGTGCCGGTGGATGATTACCGCTGACTTTTCTGGAAGTTATCCAAATCCTGTGGGGGCGGGCAGATCCAGCATATTGGGTGAATGCTGCACCGCCATGGCGGGCAAGCCCACTCCCACAGGGTTCTATGGCGCATCTGAAATAGCGGGCAAAAAAATGCCGCTCATGTGAGCGGCATTTTCTTCGGTGAAAGGCTTATTCGGAAGCCACGGCGTTCTTCGCCAGAATCGCGTTCGCCAGTTCCATGTCCGTCGCTTGCAGGCCCGGATTGTCGGCGCGGACTTTCTGCATCGCCGCTTCCAGGTACGGGCCACGGATCCCGCCATCACTGGCAACGAAACTGCCGGCATCGTCCTGTGCGGCGACGATCAGCTTGTGATCCTTGAAGGTCAGGTAGGTCGAGCCAGTGGTGGCGCCGGACGAAATGACGTTACGCCAAAAGCTGTCGGCCATCGCTGAACCAACAGGGAGGGACAGCAAGGCAAGGGTGGCGACAGCAAGTTTGAGACGCATGATGAGATGACTCCTGGGGGTTAACTACGGCCTTGGATCGTCATTTGCCCGATCCGGTTCCATGAGTGCTCTGTTTCAGCCTGTTGCGCAACCTAGCGCTAGGGCTCCAACGAGTTGTTTGGCACCATGCGCGATGGTTTTCACGCATGGACGCTGCCTTGAATTTTCCTGCTTTGTTTTATGCCATGTTCTGGTGGTTTCTCATGGTCGGTTTCATCGGCCTGCCCGTGCTGCTGATCATGCTGTGTATACCGGCGTGGCGCAGACCGTTGCTGCGGCATCCACGCAAGGTCGGGGCCATGGCATTGGTCTGTGTCAGCGTTGTTGGCTTGACCTCGTATCGGCTATGGGTCGATCACCGGGAGCGTCAGCTGCGTAATCCCACGCTCGATCACGCTGTTCAGGTCGGGGAGCTGACTTTGCCGGCCGGTGCCAGTGTGCACCTGAGTACGCTCGAACCGCTGGACGAGAAGGGTGAGCCGCAAATCCATGGTCTGGCCAGTGTACGCAGTGCTGAATTCATCGCTCCGCATGCCATTGCCGGGATAAAGGTTTCGGCATTGAAAATGTATTTCCTGCCCGAAGCCGAGTTGCTGCTGGCAGGGGATCAAGTGGTCGATGGCTGGCCCTGTGCTGGCGGCACCTGGTTGAAGATGAGTGTCACCGAGGAGACCCGTCTGCAACCTGAGCGCTGGCGTTTTAGTGCTTGTACGCTGGTGGCCGGTGCGCAGATTGCCGGGGAGACCTGGCCGGCGCAAAGCCGAATCTATCGGGAGGGCGACGAGTACACCGTCAGTGACTGGATGGCCCGGGAGCCTGTTTCAGTGCGCGGCATCGTGTTGTCGAGTGTCTCCGTGACACTCGACCAGCAGCACCGGCTATTGCGGTGGGACGGTCAGCTGGAAAATCCGCTAACCGTCGGCGACTGGCAATACCCACATGGAATGCGGGTGGCGCAGAACAGTCCGGGCACCTTGATGTTCAGCCCGAGCAAGTCCGACGCGGTACGAAATCTGCGCACCGGGAAAGGACTCAAGCTCAACCACTCGATTCTGCAACGGCAATCCGACGGCAGCGTGCTGTGGATCAAGCCCAATGCCGAGGTCAATGTGATCGACTGGTAGCGTCTCTAGCGCTGCTCGCTCTGTGGCGTCACCCGCAACACCTCCTCGATCGTCGTCAGTCCGGCCGCGACTTTCTGTGCTCCGGACAAGCGCAGGCTGCGCATGCCTTCCTTGAACGCCTGGCGCCGAATCGCCGTGAGGTCGGTGTCGGGGGTGATGAACGCCTTGAGGCTATCGCTCAGTTGCATGATTTCGTAGACCCCGGCGCGACCGCGATAACCGGTGTCGCGGCATTCCAGACAACCAATCGCGCGTTGCGCATTCGTCGGCAGCGGTGCTTGCCACGGTCGGGTCAGGGTTTGCCAGTCTTCTTCCTCAAGCGTGAGGGGCGTCTTGCAGTGCGGGCACAGGGTGCGCACCAACCGCTGGGCCATGACGCCAAGCACGGTGGCTTTGATCAAGTAATGCGGCACGCCGAGCTCCAGCAGACGGCTGATCGCGCTCGGCGCATCGTTGGTGTGCAAGGTCGACAGCACCAGGTGCCCGGTCAGTGCAGCCTGAATCGCCATTTCAGCGGTTTCGAGGTCGCGGATCTCGCCGATCATGATGATGTCCGGGTCTTGCCGCATCAGCGCACGCACGCCGGCGGCGAAGCTCAGGTCGATGTTGTGCTGGACCTGCATCTGGTTGAAGGCCGGTTCGACCATTTCGATCGGGTCCTCGATGGTGCAGAGGTTGACCTCCGGCGTCGCCAGTTTTTTCAGCGTGGTGTACAGCGTGGTGGTCTTGCCCGAACCGGTTGGCCCGGTGACCAGAATGATGCCGTTGGGCTGGCGGGTCATGTCCTGCCAGCGGCGCAGGTCGTCAGTTGAAAACCCGAGCTGGTCGAAGTCCTTGAGCAGAACCTCCGGGTCGAAGATCCGCATGACCATTTTTTCGCCGAACGCCGTGGGCAAGGTCGACAGCCGCAACTCGACCTCGCCGCCGTCCGGGGTCTTGGTCTTGACCCGACCATCCTGGGGTTTGCGCTTCTCGGCGACATTCATCCGGCCGAGGCTTTTCAAGCGGCTGACTATCGCCATCGTCACCTGCGGCGGGAATTGATAGACGTTGTGCAGCACGCCGTCGATGCGAAAGCGCACGGTGCCTTGCTCGCGACGCGGCTCGATGTGGATATCGCTGGCGCGCTGCTGGAAGGCGTACTGGAACAGCCAGTCGACGATGTTGACGATGTGCGCGTCGTTGGCGTCCGGTTCCTGATCGCTGGCGCCGAGGTTGAGCAGTTGTTCAAAGTTGCCGAGGTTGCCGCTTTGCTGATCGGCATTGCTGGCGCCGCTGACCGATTTGGCCAAGCGGAAAAACTCGACGCTGAAACGCTGGATATCCGCCGGGTTGGCCACCACTCGCTTGATCGGCAGTTTCAGGACGTGGGTCAGATCGGCTTCCCAGCCATTCACATAGGGCTGGGCACTGGCCACCGTTACCGAGTCGCGGTCGACCGCGACGGCAAGAATCTTGTGCCGTTGGGCAAAGGCGTAGGACATCAGCGGGGTGATGGCGGCGACGTTGATCTTCAGCGGGTCGATGCGCAAATACGGCTGCCCGGCCTGTTGCGCCAGCCACAGGGTCAGGCTTTCGAGGTCGAGATGTTTGCCCGGACGGCTGAGGTCGTCGAGCTGCTGGCTGGCGATGAATTCCAGTGGGTGCATCTGGCTGTGGGCGGCGTGGCGCCGACGGGCGTTCAGCGCCTGTTCGGCCGAGTCCTGGCTGATAAAGCCTTGGGCGACCAGTTCACGCAACACATCGTTGAGTTCCAGCCAGCGGTCCTGAGTGGCGAGTTGAACGGACATGCGGGCTCCTTTTGAACGACTGTGCGCAAAGGATAGTCGTGGCCCCGCAGACTGTTGGGCCACTACCCGACGAAGCCGTTGCCGGATTTGTCAGCCGGCCGCTTGCGCCTGCGCATCCCAAGCCGTGTCGGCGTTTTGCAGGTTCACCGAGCACACGCTGATCAGGTTACGAAGTTTTTCCGCAATCACTTGCGCGCGATGCCAGCTCAGGCCGCCCATGACAAGGTCGATCGACAACAGATCATTCAGGCGCTGCACATTGACCTGCTCGGGCGTGAGGAACTGCAACGCGAACAGGTTCAACACCCGCACCAGCAAATCCGGCTCGGCCTCGGCGAGGATTTGATACTGCGCCAGGCAGTGGGCATTGCTGACGTTCCACACGTCGGCGCGGGTGGGGGCGCTGTTCACGGCTTCAAGGTGCGGCATGGCAAGTCTCCAAATTCACTGGAGAAATTTTTACATTCGCTGATGGGTATTTCTTGGCTAAGATCGGCGTTATTGACGAGTCAGCGAATAGATCAATTCGCCAGGTTATCTTTTTGAGGTTTTTATATGCACAGCGAGCTGGACAGCTACGACCGCAAGATTCTCGCCCTGCTGCAAGAGGATGCGTCGCTATCGAGTGCGCAGATCGCCGAACAGGTGGGGCTGTCGCAATCGCCCTGCTGGCGGCGGATTCAGCGGATGAAGGAGGAGGGCAT
This sequence comes from Pseudomonas sp. Seg1, assembly GCF_018326005.1. Lineage (NCBI taxonomy): Bacteria > Pseudomonadati > Pseudomonadota > Gammaproteobacteria > Pseudomonadales > Pseudomonadaceae > Pseudomonas > Pseudomonas sp. Seg1. The sequence continues at coordinate 6,247,722 of NZ_AP021903.1, read as the reverse complement.
CATTCGCGGGCAGGTGACGTTGCTGGATCGCAAGAAGATTGGCCTGAATACGCAGATTTTTGCCGAGATCAAACTCAATGCCCACGGGCGTTCAAACTTCACCGAGTTCACCGAGGCGATTCGCGGCTTTCCGGAAGTGCTGGAGTGTTATGTGCTGATGGGCGCGGTGGATTTTCTGCTGCGTATTGTCGCGGCGGATATCGAGGCGTACGAGCGGTTCTTCTTCGAGAAACTGTCGCTGGTGCCGGGGATTCAGGAAGTGAATTCGATTGTGGCGCTTTCCGAAATCAAGTCCACAACCAGCCTCCCGGTCTAGCGCGGAGGGCCTTTGTGGCGAGGGGATTTATCCCCGATGGGTCGCGAAGCGGCCCCGCTTCCTTAAAAGCAGGGACTGCTGCGCAGTCCATCGGGGATAAATCCCCTCGCCACAGGGGTATTACATGCGCAGCAGCATTTTCCAGGCACGGTTCTGGTAAACCGCAATCGCCTGCTGCTTGCGCGCATCGAGCAGTTCGTCAGTGATCGTCGGCTCGTTGGCCAGTTGCGCAAGTTTGTTCAGCTCGCCGTACAGACGATCCATTTCCGGGATCTCCAGCACGTTACGCGCGTGGTGCAACCAGACCTGAATACGCTCGATACGCGGCAGTTGTTCGGCCAGATCTTCCGGCTGCTGCTGGTAACGCTGCAATTGCAGGGCGGTGGCTTCTTCGCCCAATGTGCGCGGCAACCAGCTGTGCAACTGCGCGCCACCCTGACGGTTGCCACGCACGTTGCGCTCGGCCGTCCAGCTGCGAGCCAGCAACCAGCGCGAAGCGGTCAGCGAGAACAGGCCCCAACGCGGGTCTTCCAGTTCTTCGAGGAACTGTTCCGGCGCAGCTTTGCGCACGTCTTCGTCTTCGATGCCGACCTGCACCAGTGGGCGCCAGTCTTCCAGCAAGGCATCCAGCGCCACGCGCAGGTCGTGGGTCGACGGACGCGGTGCGGCCTGGCCGAGGCTGCTGAGCAGGGCGCGCATTTCGGCGAGGTTCTCGACCCAGTCCAGCAACAGGCGCCAGTGACCGTTGAAACGGTACTGTTCGGCCAGGCGCTGGCTGCTGCCGAGCAAGTGCCAGCCCAGCGCGGCGAAAGCGTCGTCCAGCTGGGTTTCCGGCGTCAGCTCGGGTGCCGGCAGGCTCAGCGAGTAACTGTTGGCGTCGTACAGACGATAACCGCGCTCGGCCTTGCTGATATCACATGGCATCAGCGCCAGGGTTTGCGCCAGTTCAGCGGCCAGTTCCAGCAGCGCGGCAGGCTCGCCTTCGCGCAGTTCCAGTTCCAGCTCGCAGATTTCTTCTTTCTGTTTGCCGACTACCACATGACCCAGGTCCAGCGCGGCTTCGATGACCACTTTGGCCTTGCCACGACCCCAGGCGATTTCGGCGCGCTCGCGGACGAAATCGGTGGTGAAGATCGGTTTCAGGGTTTTCTTGTCCAGCTCGGCCAGCGACTCGGGCCAGCATTCGCCGTCGAGTTTCTTCACGTCGAGCTTGGCTTTCGGCAGTTTCCAGTCGTACTCGTTACGCTCGGACAGACCGGCGACACTCTGGCCGCGAGTCTTGAGGGTCTGAATCACTTCGTCGCCATCCTTGCGCAGGCGCAGGGCAACTTTGGCCTGGGCCAGATCGCGCTCTGGGGTGTCGAAGTACTGGTTCATCAACTCACGGCGTTCCCAGCCATTTTTGTTGCGTTTTTTCAGTAACGGGTGCTCGCGCAAGGCAGCGAGGGTTTCGCGGCTGACGCGGAGTTTGATTTCGGTTTCTTTCTGCATGGCCGGAAAATCCAGGATCGGGAGCGCAGCCGGGGGAATGTGTGGCTGCCAAGGCCGTGCAGTGTACAGGACTCGAACTTCCTACGCCCTGCGGCGGTTTATTCCTGACGCCGGATGGCTCTATGATGGACTTCAAATCGGGAGTGGGAGTCAGCGATGCCTTTGCCGTCCATGCAAGACCAGTTCGCTGCGCTGATTGCCGCGCCGTCGGTCAGTTGTACGCAGCCAAGCCTGGATCAGTCCAACCGGGCGGTGATCGATCTGCTCGCCGGATGGCTCGGTGATCTGGGTTTCAGTTGCGACATCCAGCAGGTCAGTCCCGGCAAATTCAATCTGCTCGCGAGTTTCGGCAGTGGTCCCGGCGGGCTGGTGCTGGCTGGGCACAGCGACACGGTGCCGTATGACGATGCACTGTGGCAGACCGATCCGCTGAAACTCACCGAAGTCGATGGTCGCTGGGTCGGGCTCGGCAGTTGCGACATGAAGGGCTTCTTCGCCCTGATCATCGAAGCCGTGCTGCCGCTGCTTGATCAGCCGTTCAAGCAACCGCTGCTGATCCTCGCCACCTGCGACGAAGAAAGCTCGATGTCCGGCGCTCGCGCGCTGGCCGAGGCCGGGCGACCGCTGGGCCGTGCGGCCGTGATCGGCGAGCCGACCGGGCTCAAGCCGATCCGCATGCATAAAGGCATCATGATGGAGCGCATCGACATTCTCGGGCAGAGCGGCCACTCGTCGGATCCGCGCCTGGGCCACAGTGCTCTCGAAGCGATGCACGATGCCATCGGCGAACTGCGTGGTTTGCGCCTGTTGTGGCAGCGTGAATTCAACAATCCGCAGTTCAGCGTGCCGCAACCAACGATGAACTTCGGCTGCATCCATGGCGGCGACAACCCCAACCGCATCTGCGGCCAGTGTTCGTTGGAGTTCGACTTGCGGCCGTTGCCTGGCATGGACCCGAAAGTCCTGCGCGCCGAGATTCTGCGCAAGCTCAACCCGGTTGCTGAACGGCATCAGGTGAAGATCGACTACAAACCATTGTTCCCGGAAGTGCCGCCATTCGAACAGGCCGAAGACGCCGAATTGGTGCGCATCGCCGAGAAGCTTACCGGCCACAACGCCGAAGCAGTGGCGTTCGGCACCGAAGCGCCTTATCTTCAGCGCCTTGGCTGCGAAACCATCGTACTCGGCCCCGGCGACATTGCTTGTGCACATCAACCGGGCGAGTACCTTGAAATGTCACGTTTGCAGCCTACCGTGCATCTATTGCGGCAACTGATTGAACATTACTGTCTGACAAGTGCCCCAACATCACAGGATTTGTAGGCGTGAGCCTGCTCGCGATAGCGGTGAGACAGTCACCGGAGATATTGACTGACACTCCGCTATCGCGAGCAGGCTCACTCCTACAAGGGATCTGTGTTTTGCTCGACCAAACGCTGTAAATTGCCAGCATTCCAACCCGTATTCATGAGGAGAGCGCGCGTGTCGCCAAGCCTGTTCCGACGATAACCATCAGCCCGCTGTGCGTTTTCCGTTTCGCCCCTTTTCCGGCTGCTCTTTATTACAGGCCCAGGTTCATGCCCGAATACGTCAATTGGCTTCGTCACGCGTCCCCTTATATCAATGCCCACCGCGACTGCACCTTCGTCGTCATGCTGCCCGGCGACGGCGTGGAGCATCCGAATTTCGGCAATATCGTCCACGACATCGTCCTGCTGCACAGCCTCGGCGTGCGTCTGGTGCTGGTGCACGGTTCGCGCCCACAGATTGAAACCCGCCTCGCCGCCCGTGGCCTGACGCCGCATTACCACCACGGCATGCGCATCACCGATGCGGCGACGCTGGAGTGTGTGATCGACGCCGTCGGCCAGTTGCGCATTGCCATCGAGGCACGGCTGTCGATGGACATGGCTTCATCGCCGATGCAGGGCTCGCGTCTGCGCGTGGCCAGCGGCAACCTGGTGACCGCGCGGCCGATCGGCGTGCTCGAAGGTGTCGATTATCACCACACCGGCGAAGTGCGCCGGGTCGATCGCAAAGGCATCAATCGTCTGCTCGATGAACGCTCCATCGTGCTGCTGTCGCCGCTGGGCTACTCGCCGACCGGTGAAATCTTCAACCTCGCTTGCGAAGACGTCGCCACCCGCGCCGCCATCGACCTGGGCGCAGACAAACTGCTGTTGTTCGGCGCCGACCTCGGTCTGATCGATGAGAACGGCAAACTGGTGCGCGAACTGCGCCCACAACAAGTGCCGGCGCATTTGCAGCGTCTGGGCAGCAGCAACTATCAAGCGGAGCTGCTGGATGCCGCTGCCGAGGCTTGCCGCGGCGGCGTGGCGCGCAGCCACATCGTCAGCTATGCCGAGGACGGCGCGCTGCTGACCGAACTCTTCACCCGTGACGGTGGCGGTACGCTGGTGGCCCAGGAGCAATTCGAACTGGTGCGCGAGGCGGCTATTGAAGACGTCGGTGGCTTGCTCGACCTGATCAGTCCGCTGGAAGAACAGGGCATTCTGGTGCGCCGTTCGCGTGAAGTGCTGGAGCGTGAGATCGAGCAGTTCAGCGTGGTCGAGCGTGAGGGGATGATCATCGCCTGTGCGGCGCTGTATCAGATTGCCGATTCGGATGCCGGTGAACTGGCGTGTCTGGCAGTGAACCCGGAGTATCGCCACGGCGGTCGCGGCGATGAGCTGCTGGAGCGAATCGAAACCCGTGCCCGCGCGCAAGGTTTGAAGACTCTCTTCGTACTCACCACGCGCACTGCGCACTGGTTCCGCGAGCGTGGCTTCGAGCCGAGCAGTGTTGAACGTCTGCCAGCGGCACGGGCGTCGCTGTACAACTATCAGCGCAACTCGAAAATCTTCGAAAAGACCCTTTGATCTGAATTGGCGGGGCTTTTGTGGTGAGGGGATTTATCTGTGGTGAGGGGATTTATCCCCGATGGGGCGCGCAGCGGCCCTGCTTTTGGGACTGCTACGCAGTCCATCGGGGATAAATCCCCTCGCCACAGGTTTCATTGAGCCAGTGATGGATTTCACTGTTATTCAGTGATGAATTTCGCACTCACGTACGGCGAATAATCCGGCAGCACCGTTTCAACCTTGCCCTGCTCCTTCAAAAACTTCGCCGTCTCGCCAATCGCCTTCGCCGTGCCGCCGTCCAACAGCGCGGTGGTTTGCTGTGCCTTGGCATCCGGGAAGGCTGAGCCGGCGAGCAGTTCAGGAACATCAGCGGCATTGGCGCCAGTCAATTTGGCGATTTTCTGTACAGGTGCCGAGTCAGCCGTCCAGCTGTCTTTATGGCTGGCGTAGTCGGCGAACGAGTCTAGAGTGACCTTGGCAAATTTGGCCACGACGTCAGGATGCTTCTCGGCGAAGTCCTTGCGTGCGACCCAGACTTCGAAGGTTGGCGCGCCCCATTGGCCGACTTGCGCGGCATCGGTCAGGGTCTTGCCGGTCTTGCGGATTTCACCCAGTGCTGGCGACCAGACAAACGCACCGTCAATGTCGCCGCGTTTCCAGGCAGCGGCGATTTCTGCGGGTTGCAGGTTGACCACTTTGACTTTCGAGGCGTCCAGGCCCCAGTGCTTGAGGGCGCCGAGCAGGCTGTAGTGGGAGGTGGAAACGAACGGCGTGGCGATGGTTTTGCCGACCAGATCCTGCGGGGAGTTGATGCCGCTGTCGTTGCGTACCACCAAGGCTTCGGCGGCATTGATCTGCGCCGAGACGATGAAGGCCACAATCGGCAGGTTTCGTGACGCGGCAGCCGCCAACGGGCTGGAACCGAGGTTGCCGATCTGTACATCACCGGAGGCAATGGCTGTCACAACTTCCGGGCCACTATTGAAACGACGCCAGTCGATTTTCTCGCCGATGGTTTTCTCATAGACGCCGTCAGCCTGAGGGACTTTGCTCGGGTCGATACCGGTCTGGTAGCCAACGGTAAGGTTGGCGGCGTGGGCGGAGAAAGAAATCAGTGCTGACACACAAACTGTAACAAATTGACTAGATAGTGCGCGTTTGGCCATCATGGCGTCGCCTTTTCGATAGGGTTTGACGATTTGGGGTTGCGCCAAAGCTAATCGATCTAAAAAAAGGCTAACAAATACCATTTAGGAATGAGCTTAGTCGCCGATACGCTGTTTCCCGGCGGAGGTGGCAAGACAGTGGCCATATTCCGAAATGATATGAAAAAGAATGAATAAATTCTTTTTGGGTTTATCAGGAAATCTTTACTCTGCACGGACCAAATCACTGCGATTAGACCTTGGTCGTAGACACACAAGGTTACGATTGACTTGTCAGTCACGGTCTGGCGCTAATCGCGAATCTTAGGACCCAGGGGCGTCAGATCCCGGGCCAGGAACACAAGAATTAGAAACGAGAGGAGCTTTACATGAACAAGTCCACCTTGGCCCTGGCTGTGGCCGTAGGGGTTATGGCGCAGCAGGCAGGCGCCGCCGGTTTCATCGAAGACAGCAAAGCTACTTTGGGGCTGCGTAACTTCTACATCAACACTGATAACCGTGATGGCGACGTCAACGCTCCCGCCAACAAGCGTAACGGCGTTCAGAGCAAGCAAGAAGAATGGGGCCAAGGCTTCGATCTGCGCTTCATCTCCGGTTACACCCAGGGCACCGTAGGCTTCGGTATCGACGCTATCGGCCTGTTGGGCGTGCGTTTGGATTCCGGTGGTGGCACTAACGGCGCTTCCCCAGCGACCGCCACCAACTACGGTTCCTACGGTGGCACTGTTTTCCCGAGCAAATCCAATGGCGAAGCGGTTGATAACTTCTCCAGCCTGGGTCTGACTGCCAAGGCCAAGATCTCCCAGACCGAACTGAAGCTGGGTACTCTGCAGCCGAAAAACCCGGTTATCGTTACAAACGATGGTCGTCTGCTGCCGCAAACCTTCCAGGGTGGTCAGATCACTTCGGGCGACATCAAGGACCTGACCCTTGTTGGCGGCCAGATCGAGCACGTCAAAGGTCGTAACTCCAGCAACAACGAAGAACTGTCGATCGCTGGCGCCAACGGTCGTACTGCGACTGGTCGCGACAGCAACAAGTTCATCTATGCCGGTGGTGACTACAAAATCACCAAAGACCTGACTGCCCAGTACTACTACGGCAATCTGGATCAGTTCTACAAGCAACACTTCCTGGGCCTGGTGCACAACTGGGCAATCGGCCCGGGCGTGTTGAAGTCGGACCTCCGTTACTTCAACAGCCGTGACGACGGTAAAAACGGCACCGATGCCAACTACTACACCTCGGGTGACTACGGTACTGGCATCACCAAAGGTAAAGTCGACAACAACCTGTACAGCGGTCTGTTCCTGTACACCGTTGCAGGTCACACCTTCGGTGGCGGTTACCAGGTCAGCAACGGCAACAGCGACTTCCCGTGGCTGAACCAGGGTGACGGTTCTTCGAACTACACCATCACTGACATGCAAATCCAGAAGTTCGGTCGTGCTGGCGAGCGTACCTGGCAGGCTCGCTACTCGTATGACTTCGCCAAAGTCGGCCTGCCTGGCCTGACCGCCGGTGTGGTTTACCTGCGTGGCGATAACATCGACACTACCGGTCGCGTCGGTTTCAACCAAGTCAGCGTCAATGCCACCGGCCGTTCTGAATGGGAACGCGACCTGACCGTCGGTTACGTAGTACCAGAAGGCCCGCTGAAGAACCTGGGCCTGATGTGGAAAAACGCTACCTGGCGCAACGACATCCCAGGTCAACGCGACCAGGATGAAAACCGCCTGATCGTCAGCTACTCGATCCCGCTGCTGTAATAGCGCGTCTAGATTCGTTGATGTAAAAAAGCCCCGTCCGGCATCGCGCCGGACGGGGCTTTTGCGTTTTCGAGTCAGGCTCACCCCCGTAAGCCCTCCCCGAATTTCCCTCTTTGCAGCTACTCAAGGCCTTCTCGAACCTTGCGAACGATGTTCGTCGGGATACGGCCGAGCGTCCAGTGAACAGATCTTTAATATTCTTTTTAGATCTAGATATCTATTTATTTATTCTTTTTCAGAAGATCAAAAGCCAAGCTACAGTTGAGGTCTCCAACAACTCATCAGGAGCAGCACCATGAGCCTCAGACTCGGCGACATCGCCCCCGATTTCGAACAAGACTCCAGCGCCGGCAAGATTCGTTTCCACGAGTGGCTGGGCGATAGCTGGGGCGTGCTGTTCTCCCATCCGGCGGACTTCACCCCGGTGTGCACCACCGAGCTGGGTTTTACCGCCAAGCTCAAGGATGAATTCAGCAAGCGCGGCGTCAAAGCCATCGCGCTGTCGGTCGACCCGGTGGACTCTCACCACAAGTGGATCGAAGACATCAACGAAACCCAGAACACCCTCGTCAACTTCCCGATCCTGGCGGACGCCGATCGCAAGGTTTCCGACCTCTATGACCTGATCCACCCGAACGCCAACGACACCCTGACCGTGCGTTCGCTGTTCGTGATCGATCCGAACAAGAAGATCCGCCTGACCATCACTTACCCGGCGAGCACCGGGCGCAACTTCCACGAAATTCTGCGGGTGATCGATTCGCTGCAACTCACCGACAACTACAAAGTGGCCACCCCGGCCAACTGGCAGGACGGTGACGAGGTGGTGATCGTGCCGTCGCTCAAGGATGAAGACGAGATCAAGAAACGCTTTCCCAAAGGCTATCGCGCGGTGAAACCGTATCTGCGCCTGACGCCGCAGCCGAATAAATAACCTTTTGAGGCGATCGTTCCCTCGTCGAAGCGTCGAACCGTCCGCGTGGGAATGCCGCCCGTGACGCTCCGCGTCACAGTGGCCGCGGAGCGTCCTTGGATTCATTTCCACGCAGAGCGTGAGAACGATCAGTGTGTAGCCACAAAGCAGGGGATTTCGGGCCGTTTCTACGGCCTTTTTTTTGCCCGCCGTCTGCCGAAAGTTATATCTCCAAAACGCATAACCAAATGAATAAATATGATTTATGGATATATAAATCAGCTGGTAAGGTCACTTCCATCGAAGCGAGATCGCAACCCGCGAATCGCCTGTAACGCTCAAGGAATTGTCTCAATGCTGGTCGTCTCACTCGGTGGCAGCCCTAGCCAACGCTCCCGTTCCGGGGTGCTACTGGAGCGCTCGCAACGCTGGTTGCAGGAGCAAGGGGTGGAAGTGGTGAGTTATCAGGTGCGCGACTTTCCGGCCGAAGACTTGCTCCACGCCCGTTTCGACAGCCCGAAGGTGCTCGACCTGCTGGCTCAGATTGAAAATGCCGATGGCCTGTTGATTGCCACCCCGGTGTACAAGGCCTCGTTCTCCGGTGCGTTGAAAACCGTGCTGGATCTGCTGCCGGAACGCGCCTTGAGCCACAAGATTGTTTTGCCGATGGCCACCGGCGGCAGCATCGCCCACATGCTGGTGGTCGATTACGCCCTCAAGCCCGTGTTGTCTGCATTGAAAGCCCAGGAAATGCTTCAAGGGATTTTCGCCGAGGACAGCCAGATCGCTTACGGCGAAGGCAGCGCGGCGGCGCAACTGGCTCCGGCACTCGAGCAGCGACTGTACGAAGCGCTGGACCAGTTTGTCAGCGCCATGGCCCGCCGGCCGAAACCGCTGGAGCCGGGCTTGTTGAACGAACGTTTGTTGAGTGCTCGCTGGAGCATTTAAGTCTCACCCGAACTTGAAGTACTGGCCTTACTCGCCCGCCAACGGGCAAGCAGGTGCAGCCAAAACCCAACAGCAAAAAGGAGAGCGCTATGCGCACTGTATTTTTGCGTCGTGGTCTGGTCGCTCTGTTTGCTGCGGCTGTCACCTTCGGCGCCATCACTCAAGCTCAAGCCGAGACATTGCGGATCGGTTATCAGAAGTACGGCACGCTGGTGCTGCTCAAAGCCAAGGGCACCCTGGAAAAACGTCTGGCCGCCCAAGGCGTCGACGTGCAATGGACTGAATTCCCCGGCGGCCCGCAGTTGCTGGAAGGCCTGAACGTCGGCTCGATCGACTTCGGCGTGACGGGCGAAACGCCGCCGGTGTTCGCTCAAGCCGCAGGTGCCGATCTGCTCTACGTCGCCTACGAGCCGCCAGCGCCGAACAGCGAAGCGATCCTTGTGCCGAAAGACTCGCCGATCAAATCGGTGGCGGATCTGAAGGGCAAGAAAGTCGCCCTGAACAAAGGCTCCAACGTTCACTACCTGCTGGTGCGCGCACTGGAAGACGCCGGCCTCAAATACACCGACATCCAGACCGTTTTCCTGCCGCCAGCCGATGCCCGCGCCGCGTTTGAACGTGGCAGTGTCGACGCCTGGGTCATTTGGGACCCGTACCAGGCTGCCGCCGAGAAACAGCTGCAAGCGCACACCCTGCGTGACGGCAAAGGCATCGTCGACAACCACCAGTTCTATCTGGCGACCAAACCTTATGCGCAGAAAAATCCCGAGGTGATCAAGACCCTCGTCGAGGAAGTGCGCGCGGTTGGCGAGTGGTCCAAAGCCAATCCTGAAGACGTCACCCAACAAGTCGCGCCACTGCTCGGCCTGCCGGCGGACATCACCCTGACCTCGGTGAAACGCCAAGGCTACGGCGCGCTGTTCCTGACCCCGGAAGTGGTCGCCGCGCAACAGAAAATCGCTGACACGTTCTTCCAGCTCAAGCTGATTCCCAAGCCGTTGAGCATCAAGGATGTGATCTGGACACCACCAGCCGCTGTGGCCCAAAGCTCGGCCACCCAAGCCCAGTAACTCGAATCCCCAAGGAGACCACTCCATGAGCCTAAACATCTTCTGGTTCCTGCCTACCCACGGCGACGGCCATTACCTTGGCACCGCCGAAGGCGCCCGCGCCGTCGACCACGGTTATCTGCAACAAGTCGCGCAAGCGGCGGATCGTCTGGGTTTCGGCGGCGTGCTGATCCCCACTGGCCGCTCCTGCGAAGACTCGTGGTTGGTGGCGGCATCGCTGATCCCGGTGACCCAGCGTCTGAAGTTCCTGGTTGCCCTGCGCCCCGGGATCATTTCCCCGACGGTGGCGGCGCGGCAGGCAGCCACGCTGGATCGTCTGTCCGGTGGTCGTGCGCTGTTCAACCTGGTGACGGGTGGCGATCCGGAAGAATTGGCCGGCGACGGTCTGTTTCTCAACCACGAAGAGCGCTATCAGGCCTCGGTGGAATTCACTCGTATCTGGCGCCGCGTGCTGGAAGGCGAGACCGTTGATTACGACGGTCAGCACATCAGTGTGAAGGGCGCGAAATTGCTCTATCCGCCGATCCAGCAACCGCGTCCACCGCTGTACTTCGGTGGCTCTTCCGAAGCGGCGCAGGACTTGGCTGCCGAACAAGTTGAAATGGTCCTGACCTGGGGCGAGCCGCCAGCCGCGGTCGCCGAAAAGATCGAACAGGTGCGGGCCAAAGCCGCCAAGCTCGGTCGCACCGTGCGCTTCGGCATTCGTCTGCACGTAATCGTTCGCGAAACCAACGCCGAAGCCTGGCAAGCCGCAGATCGGTTGATCTCGCATCTGGATGACGACACCATCGCCCGCGCTCAAGCCTCTCTGGCGCGTTTCGATTCGGTCGGCCAGCAACGTATGGCCGCGTTGCACGGTGGCAGCCGCGACAACCTCGAAGTCAGCCCGAACCTGTGGGCCGGCGTTGGCCTGGTGCGCGGCGGTGCCGGTACGGCGCTGGTCGGGGACGGTCCGACCGTGGCTGCCCGCGTGAAGGAATACGCAGACCTGGGCATCGACACCTTTATCTTCTCCGGTTATCCACACCTTGAAGAGTCGTATCGCGTCGCTGAGTTGCTGTTCCCGCACCTCGATATCGAACGCCCGGAACTGCCGAAAAGCGCCGGTTATGTCAGCCCGTTCGGCGAGATGGTCGCCAACGACATTCTTCCCAAAGCCGCGTCGCAGAGCTGAGGCGCGCCATGAAGAGAATCATCCACAGCCTCGCGCCCTGGGCGTTGCCGGTGCTCTTGCTGGCGGTGTGGCAGTTGTCGGTGTCGGCCGGTTGGTTGTCGACACGGATCCTGCCGGCACCGGTGGCGGTGATCGAGGCCGGTGTCAGTCTGGTGCGCAGCGGCGAGATATGGACGCATCTGGCGATCAGCGGCTGGCGTGCGGCGCTCGGTTTTACCATTGGCGGCAGCATCGGTCTGGCACTGGGCTTCATTACTGGCCTGTCGAAGTGGGGCGAACGTCTGCTCGACAGCTCGGTGCAGATGATCCGCAACGTGCCGCATCTGGCGCTGATTCCGCTGGTGATCCTCTGGTTCGGCATCGACGAGTCGGCGAAGATTTTTCTGGTGGCGCTGGGCACGTTGTTCCCGATCTACCTCAACACCTATCACGGCATTCGCAACGTCGACCCGGCGCTGGTGGAGATGGCGCGCAGTTATGGCTTAAGCGGTTTCAGCCTGTTCTGGCAGGTGATTCTGCCGGGCGCGCTGCCTTCGATTCTGGTCGGCGTGCGCTTCGCCCTGGGCTTTATGTGGCTGACGCTGATCGTCGCTGAAACCATTTCGGCCAGCTCCGGCATCGGTTATCTGGCGATGAATGCCCGCGAGTTTTTACAGACTGACGTGGTGGTGCTGGCGATCCTGCTTTACGCGGTGCTCGGCAAACTCGCCGACCTCGCGGCCCGTGGTCTTGAACGTGTGTGGTTGCGTTGGCACCCGGCCTATCAGGTCGCCAAGGGAGGTGCGGCATGACTGCTCAACAACCTCCACGCCTGCTGCGCGGCATTCCGCTGGCGGTGCGCAATCTGCAGAAAACCTTCGGTGCGCGGCAAGTGCTGCGTGACATCGACCTGCACATCCCGGCGGGGCAATTCGTCGCTGTGGTCGGGCGCAGCGGTTGCGGCAAAAGCACCTTGCTGCGCTTGCTCGCCGGCCTCGATCAACCGACTGGTGGCGACTTGCTGGCCGGCGCTGCACCGCTCAGCGATGCGCGGGAAGACACCCGCCTGATGTTCCAGGAAGCACGTTTGCTGCCGTGGAAAAAGATCATCGACAACGTCGGCTTGGGCCTTAAGGGCAACTGGCGTCCCAAGGCGCTCGAAGCGCTGGACGCGGTGGGGCTGGCGGATCGTGCCAATGAGTGGCCGGCAGCGTTATCTGGCGGACAGAAGCAGCGCGTCGCACTGGCCCGGGCGCTGATCCACCAACCGCGTCTGCTGTTGCTCGACGAACCGCTCGGCGCACTGGACGCGCTGACCCGCATTGAAATGCAGCAACTGATCGAACGTCTCTGGCAGCAACACGGTTTCACCGTACTGCTGGTGACTCATGACGTCAGTGAAGCGGTGGCGATTGCCGACCGGGTGATTCTGATCGAGGACGGCGAAGTCGGCCTTGACCTGCATGTGGAGCTGCCACGCCCGCGTGTGCGCGGATCGCACCGGCTGGCGGCGCTGGAAACCGAAGTGCTCAACCGTGTTCTGTCCCTGCCCGGCGAGCCGCCGGAGCCGGAACCTGTTTCACCACTGCCTACGCAATTGCGTTGGGCGCAATAACTCAAGTTACATCCAACGACAGGAATCAATGCCATGACTATCAAAGCCATCAACGTGCGCAACCAGTTCAAAGGCTCGATCAAGGAAATCGTCCTCGGCGACGTGCTGTCGGAAATCGACGTGCAAACCGCCTCGGGCATCGTCACTTCGGTGATCACCACCCGTTCGGTCAAGGAGCTGGAACTGGTGGTCGGCAGCGAAGTGATCGCCTTCGTGAAATCCACCGAGGTGTCGATCGCCAAGTTGTAATCGATGCGGTACACAGGGCCCCGGACGGCTTGAGCCCTCCGGGGTTTTTTCATGCGCGCTTTTCAAAGGCTGTTCAGGCAGACGTTCGTCGGTTTGGAGGCGCCGGGCAGATCTGCTATGTTCCGGCTTTTGTCCGGGCGCCTACAGGAAGATTATGACGACGAAGCAGAATGCCGCAGGGCATTCGCCCGCTCACCGCGAGTACCGGGAATTTACTCGCGAGCAATGGTCTGCCTTCCGGGACGATGCGGCGCAGAGCCTTTCGTCTGCGCAAATGAATGCGTTGATCAGTCCGACACAGCCCATGACGCGTGAGGAGGTAGAAACCATTCTGCTGCCTTTGGCGCGCCTGCTGAATCTGCATGCAGCGGCGGCGCGGTCGCTGGGTCAGGTGCACAGTGAGTTTCTCGGCGAGCCGGCGCACAAACCGCCGTATGTCATCGGCATCTCCGGCAGTGTCGCGGTGGGTAAAAGCAGTTTTGCCCGGGTCTTGTCGGCGCTTCTGTCGTCGTGGCCGGGCTCGCCTGATGTGCAGTTGGTGACCACCGACTCGTTTCTGTTGCCGCTGGCGACCCTGGAAAAGAACAATCTGTTGCACCGCAAAGGCTTTCCCGAGTCCTACGATCGGGCGCTGCTTCTCGATTTTTTGCACGCCGTGCGCAACGAAGGCCAGCCGGTGCAGATTCCGGTCTACTCGCACGTCCAGTACGACATTCTTCCTGATGAAACGCAGACCATTCAGTCGCCCGATATCATCGTTCTGGAAGGCCTGAATGTGCTGCAAGAGGACAAACGCGACAGTCTGAATGTTCTCGATTTCGTCGACTTTTCGATCTACGTCGATGCTGCGCAAGAGGACATCAAGAAGTGGTACCTCGAACGCTTTGTCTACTTGAAGAACACCGCGTTTCAGTCTGACGAGTCGTACTTCAACAAGTACAAGTCCCTGTCGAATGACGAGGCGCTGTCAGTGGCGTCCGGCACCTGGGACCGGGTCAACCTGAAAAACCTCGTCGAGAACATCCTGCCGACCCGCGACAAGGCCAGCCTGATTCTCAACAAGTCGGCCGATCATTCCATCGACAGGATTCTGCTCCGCGCGATCTGAACAAGTCATCGGGCAATGCGCTGTTGTCTGTTACCGCTCAGACGGCAGCTGTTCGCTTGGGCAGATAGAGCGGCAGATACAAGCCCAGATAGGCATCAAATACGCGCATGCCTTCCTCGGCCATGCGCGGGGTGATTTGCCCGTGCTGCTGGACTGACCGGGCGTAGACGCGGTCGCCCAGTTCCATCGCCAGTGCAAACACATCGACGTCGGTGGGCAGTCGCGGCAATTCGAAATGGTGATCGAACAGCTTGTGCATCAGGTCGCCCAGCTCGATGTCGTGCTGACGGTCAGCCTGAGTCACTTCGGTGAGCCCGTGTTGGGCGAGAATCAACTGCCGGGCGGCGGCGTCTTCGTCGTAGATCTCCAGCATCCGCCGTTCGACCAGCCGCGACAGATCACGCCAGTCGCGCAAGGCCCCGTGATCGATCGGCGCTTGCAGGCAGGCGCGAAACGCGGCGTGAACGTCGGCGGTCAGCGCTTCGAGCAATGCCGGGACGCTGGCGAAAAAGTGATACACGGAGGAGGGCGGAATCTGCGCGCGCTCGGCGACGCTGTAGATCGACAGACTGGCCACGCCCTCGGAAGCCAGCAGCGTACGCGCGGCGTCGAGTATCGAATCGATCCGTGCCTGACTGCGGGCACGGGGTTTGCGGACGGGGGCGGGACGCGTCATGAAAGTCTCCTGCGGGGCAGCGGGCATTGTACGAGCCGGGTTCGATGTTGTCTGCCTGGACGCCATCGCTGGCAAGCCAGCTCCCACAAGGAAAGTTTTTTTGTACTCGGAATTTAGGTTCGACGAAGAACATGTGGGAGCTGGCTTGCCAGCGATCCGCCGCAGGCGGCCATTCACACCAAACACAGGGGATTAATGTTCGGCCATAAAAAAAAACGCCGCTGGCTGAATCAGCCAACGGCGTTTTTTTGCAGCTGCAACCCGCTTAAACGGTATGCAGGTACCAGTTGTATTCAAGGTCGGAGATGGAGTGTTCGAACTCCTCCAGCTCACTTTCCTTACAGGCAACGAAGATATCGATGTATTTCGGATCGATGTACTTGGCCATCACCTCGCTGTCGTCCAGCTCGCGCAGGGCATCGCGCAAGTTGTTCGGCAGGCTTTGTTCGTTCTGCTCGTAGCTGTTGCCTTCGACTGGCGCGCCCGGTTCGATCTTGTTGGTCAGGCCGTGATGCACGCCCGCCAGTACCGAAGCCATCAGCAGGTACGGGTTGGCATCGGCGCCGGCCACGCGGTGTTCGATACGCACGGCATCGGACGAGCCGGTCGGAACGCGAATCGCCACGGTGCGGTTGTCCAGGCCCCAGCAAGGCGAGTTCGGTACGTAGAACTGAGCGCCGAAACGACGGTACGAGTTGACGTTCGGGCAGAGGAAAGCCATCTGCGCGGGCAGGGTCTCGAGCACACCGCCGATCGCGTGACGCAGCGCGGCGTTCTGCTCGGGATCCTCGCTGGCAAAGATGTTCTTGCCGGCCTTGTCCAGAATCGAAATGTGTACGTGCAGACCGTTGCCAGCCTGGCCCGGGTAGGGCTTGGCCATGAAGGTGGTATCCATTTCATGGTCGTAGGCGATGTTTTTGATCAGACGCTTGAGCAGTACCGCGTAGTCGCACGCCTTGATCGGGTCGGCGACGTGGTGCAGGTTCACTTCGAACTGCGCCGGGGCACTTTCCTTGACGATGGCGTCGGCCGGGATGCCTTGCTCTTTGGCACCTTCCAGAATGTCCTGGAGGCAGTCGACGTATTCGTCGAGGTCGTCGATCAAATAGACCTGAGTCGAGTGCGGGCGTTTGCCGGAGATCGGCGAGCGTGGCGGCTGTGGACGGCCGTTCACGTTTTCCTGGTCGATCAGGTAGAACTCGAGTTCGAATGCGGCGCAGATGGTCAAGCCCAGCTCGTCAAACTTTGCAACAACTTGACGGAGCACTTCGCGCGGATCCGCAAAGAACGGGTCACCTTCGAGCTCGTGCATGGTCATCAACAGTTGCGCGGTAGGGCGCTTCTGCCATGGCTCGTTGCACAGGGTGTCGGGGATTGGATAGCAGATACGATCGGCGTCGCCGATGTCCAGGCCCAGGCCGGTGCTTTCCACCGTCGAACCATTGATATCCAGAGCAAATAGAGAGGCCGGCAGGTTGATGCCTTTCTCGTAAACCTTGTGGAGGCTGGTGCGTTCAATGCGCTTGCCGCGCACCACACCATTCATATCCGCAATCAGAAGGTCAACGTACAGAACCTCAGGATGTTCCTTAAGGAACGCGTTCGCTTCGTTGAGCTGAACGGCACGCGGGGGTACCGACATGATGCAACACCTTTGTTGTTAAAAATATCAATCATTGATCTTTTCTGGTTTCAGTCAACCCGAACGGCCTGCCGAAGTCAAGCGAGGCCTTTTTTGCCCTAAAAAAGCGCTGTGAGGGCATTTATGGGGCACTTTCGGGCGGTTTTTTGTCCTTTGGGCAGTTGCCACCCGCTGGCTTGAGCAGGCCGTGTTGTATTTTTTACTGGGGTGTTGTGTAAAAAAATGAACAAGGCTAAGCTCCGGTCAAACCCATAACAGCAATAATACCGGGGTGCTTCATGTCTCGCCTGCCGTTAATCGGCATCACCGACTGCTCGCAACAGTCCGGTCTGCATGCTCATCACATCAGTGGCGACAAAGCCGTCGATAGCGCAGCCAGCAAGGCTCGCCGCTTGCCGACGATGTTCCCGTCCATGGCCGTTCGAGCGTCAGCGTCCGATATTCTGGACGTATGGGAAAGCATCCTGTTTATGGCGTCTCCTTCCAATATAGATCTCTTTGAGTCCCAAAGCCTGTGCAGCTCCTCGATCCGTGCTCATGATTCTGCACGCCTTGAATGTGCACAGGAAATGCAACGCCAGCGTAAAGGGCAGGTAAGCTCCTCTTTCATTGTCTATGCGCGGTGCCAGGCGTAAGCCGGCACTGCGCGAGCAAGCCCCCTTTAACGCGACGCTCCGGCGTCAAACTTTGCCTGACACCACGTCAGGAGACTCAGCCCAGAGGCATTTATGAGTAACAACCTCGACCAGCTCACCGATTGGTTGAAAGACCACAAGATCACAGAAGTCGAATGCATGATCGCCGACTTGACCGGTATCACCCGGGGCAAGATCTCGCCGACCAACAAGTTCATCGCCGAAAAAGGCATGCGCCTGCCAGAAAGCGTGCTGTTGCAGACCGTGACCGGCGACTACGTCGAAGACGACATCTATTACGAACTGCTCGACCCGGCCGACATCGACATGATCTGCCGTCCCGACCAGAACGCCGTGTACATGGTGCCGTGGGCCATTGAGCCAACCGCTCAGGTGATCCACGACACTTACGACAAGCAAGGCAACCCGATCGAGCTGTCGCCGCGCAACGTCCTCAAGAAGGTCCTCAAACTCTACGCCGACAAGGGCTGGCAGCCGATCGTGGCGCCGGAGATGGAGTTCTACCTGACCAAGCGCAGTGACGATCCTGACTATCCGTTGCAGCCGCCGATTGGCCGCTCGGGTCGCCCGGAAATCGGTCGTCAGTCGTTCTCCATTGAAGCGGCGAACGAATTCGATCCGCTGTTCGAAGACGTTTACGACTGGTGCGAACTGCAGGAACTGGACCTCGACACACTGATCCACGAAGACGGCACGGCGCAGATGGAAATCAACTTCCGTCACGGCGACGCACTGTCGCTGGCCGACCAGATTCTGGTGTTCAAACGCACCATGCGTGAAGCCGCGCTCAAGCACGACGTGGCCGCCACTTTCATGGCCAAGCCGATGACCGGCGAGCCGGGCAGCGCAATGCACTTGCACCAGAGCATCATCGACATCGAGACCGGCAAGAACGTGTTCTCCAATGAAGACGGGACCATGAGCCAGCTGTTCCTGCACCACATCGGTGGCCTGCAGAAACTGATCCCGGAATTGCTGCCGCTGTTCGCGCCGAACGTCAACTCGTTCCGCCGCTTCCTGCCGGACACCTCGGCGCCGGTGAACGTGGAGTGGGGCGAAGAAAACCGCACCGTGGGTCTGCGCGTACCGGATGCCGGCCCGCAGAACCGCCGCGTGGAAAACCGCCTGCCGGGCGCCGACGCCAACCCATACCTGGCGATTGCCGCGAGCCTGCTCTGCGGCTACATCGGCATGGTCGAAGGCCTCAACCCGAGCGCGCCAGTGGTCGGTCGTGGTTACGAGCGGCGCAATCTGCGCCTGCCGCTGACCATCGAAGATGCGCTGGAGCGTATGGAAAACAGCGCGACCATCGAGAAATACCTGGGCAAAACTTTCATCACGGGCTACGTCGCGGTCAAGCGGGCCGAGCATGAAAACTTCAAGCGCGTGATCAGTTCGTGGGAGCGTGAGTACCTGCTCTTCGCCGTCTGATACGCCGGGTGCGGTGCTCAGGCGCCGCGCCTTCACCGATAACAAGGAGAATTGGCATGACCAGCAACAACCCGCAAACCCGTGAGTGGCAAGCGCTGAGCAGCGATCACCACTTGGCCCCGTTCAGCGACTTCAAGCAGCTGAAAGAGAAAGGCCCGCGGATCATCACCAACGCCAAGGGCGTTTACCTGTGGGACAGCGAAGGCAACAAGATCCTCGACGGCATGGCCGGGCTGTGGTGCGTGGCCATCGGTTACGGTCGCGATGAACTGGCCGACGCCGCCGCGAAACAGATGCGCGAACTGCCTTACTACAACCTGTTTTTCCAGACCGCCCACCCGCCAGCTCTGGAACTGGCCAAGGCTATCGCCGACGTCGCACCTGAAGGCATGAACCACGTGTTCTTCACCGGTTCCGGCTCCGAAGGCAACGACACCATGCTGCGCATGGTTCGCCACTACTGGGCGATCAAGGGTCAGCCGAACAAGAAAGTCATCATCAGCCGCAAAAACGGTTATCACGGTTCGACCGTAGCCGGCGCGAGCCTCGGCGGCATGACCTATATGCACGAGCAGGGCGACTTGCCGATTCCGGGCATCGTCCACATCGCCCAGCCGTACTGGTTCGCCGAAGGCGGCGACATGTCGCCGGAAGAGTTCGGCATCTGGGCGGCCAATCAGCTGGAAGAGAAAATTCTCGAAGTCGGCGTCGACAACGTCGGTGCCTTTATTGCCGAGCCGATACAGGGCGCCGGCGGCGTGATCATTCCGCCAGACACCTACTGGCCGCGCATCAAGGAAATTCTCGCCAAGTACGACATCCTCTTCGTCGCTGACGAAGTGATCTGCGGTTTCGGCCGTACCGGTGAGTGGTTCGGCAGCGATTTCTACGATCTCAAACCGGACATGATGACCATCGCCAAGGGCCTGACCTCCGGCTACATCCCGATGGGTGGCCTGATCGTGCGCGACGAAGTGGTGAAGGTGCTCAACGAAGGCGGCGACTTCAACCACGGCTTCACCTACTCCGGTCACCCGGTGGCGGCAGCGGTGGGTCTGGAAAACATCCGGATTCTGCGCGACGAGAAAATTATCGAGAACGCCCACAACGAAACGGCACCGTATTTGCAGAAACGTCTGCGCGAGCTGAACGATCACCCGTTGGTGGGGGAAGTGCGCGGGGTTGGTCTGCTGGGGGCGATCGAGCTGGTGCAGGACAAGGCCACTCGCAAGCGTTACGAAGGCAAGGGCGTCGGCATGATCTGCCGCCAGTTCTGCTTCGACAACGGGCTGATCATGCGCGCCGTGGGCGACACGATGATCATCGCGCCGCCGCTGGTGATCAGCAAAGCGGAGATCGATGAGCTGGTTACAAAGGCACGCAAGTGTCTGGACCTGACCCTCAGTGCGTTGCAGGGCTAAGTGCTAGGCTTTGGGCGGGGGAGCTGCGGCGCTCTCGCGCAAAGCTGTCAGAAAGGCCGGTCTTTTCTTGAAAGACCGCCTCGGATCTTGCCAGACTAGCCGCGGTTCCAGTTGTCCGGGTTCGGCCGCTGAACAAAGTGGTTCAAAAAAGAAAAATTTGGAGCATTAACGCATGAAGGCATTAGGCAAAAAGCTTGCTGGCAAGACACTTCTCGCCCTGTCCGTCGCGGGCATGATGGCGGGTGCGGTTCAGGCGGACGACAAGGTATTGCACGTCTACAACTGGTCCGACTACATCGCGCCAGACACCGTTGCCAAATTCGAGAAAGAGTCGGGCATCAAAGTCGTCTACGACGTGTTCGACAGCAACGAAACCCTGGAAGCCAAACTGCTGGCCGGTAAATCCGGTTATGACGTGGTGGTGCCTTCCAACAACTTCCTCGCCAAGCAGATCAAGGCCGGCGTTTATCAGGAGCTGGACAAGTCCAAGCTGCCGAACTGGAAGAACCTTGATGAAGACCTGCTCAAGGCCGTTGGCGATGCCAGCGACCCGAGCAACAAGCACGCTTTCCCTTATATGTGGGGCTCCATCGGCATCGGCTACAACCCGGCCAAGGTCAAGGCTGCGCTGGGCATCGACAAGATCGATTCGTGGGACATCGTGTTCAAGCCAGAGAACATCGAGAAACTCAAAAGCTGCGGCGTGAGCTTCCTCGACGCCCCGACCGAAATGATTCCAGCGGCCCTGCACTATCTGGGCAAGCCGACCAACAGCAAGGACAAGGCTGATCTTAAAGCCGCCGAAGACCTGTTCCTCAAGGTGCGTCCTTCGGTTGCGTACTTCCACTCCTCGAAATACATCTCCGACCTGGCCAACGGCAACATCTGCGTGGCCGTCGGTTATTCGGGTGACCTGGAGCAATCCAAGACCCGCGCCAAGGAAGCCGGTGACAAGGTCAAACTGGCCTACACCATTCCCAAAGAGGGTGCTGGCACTTTCTACGACATGGTCGCCATTCCCAAGGATGCCGAAAACGTCGAGGCCGCCTACAAATTCATGAACTACCTGCTGCAGCCGGAAGTGATGGCCGAGATCACCAACGCCGTGCGTTTCCCGAACGGCAACAAGGCGGCCACGCCATTGGTGGACAAAGACATCACCAGCGATCCGAGCATTTACCCTTCGGCTGAAGTGAAGAAGCAGCTCTATGCGATCAGCGATCAGGATGCAGCGACCCTGCGTCTGATCACTCGCAGCTGGACCAAAATCAAATCCGGTAAATAAGCCGGTTTGAAGCAGCAACCGCTGGCCGTCGTCACCGCGAAGGCGGCCAGCGGGATAATTAAATGACAGAAAGTTTTGCTGGAACGGTTTTTCGAGGGTAAGTTGCGCGCCGGTTTTGTTGCCGGGCAGCCATGGCTGTCATGCAGCGCGGGGCAACTTGGGCCCAACTAATTTAGAGGACCTCCACTTGCCTATTTTTTCTTCTTTGCGCAATGCCCTGCTGGCCACTGCCGGCCTGACGATCGCTGTCGGAGCCCAGGCCGCCGGTACGGTGCATATTTATAACTGGTCGGACTACATCGGCGAGACGACCCTGGCGGACTTCCAGAAAGACACCGGAATCAAACCGGTCTACGACGTCTTCGATTCCAACGAAACCCTGGAAGGCAAGCTGCTGGCCGGGCGTACCGGTTACGACGTGGTTGTGCCGTCGAACCACTTCCTCGGCAAGCAGATCAAGGCGGGCGCGTTCCAGAAGCTCGACAAGTCGCAGCTGCCGAACTATTCCAATCTCGACCCGGCGCTGCTCAAGCGTCTGGAGCAGAACGATCCGGGCAACCTGTACGCCGTGCCGTACCTGTGGGGCACCAACGGCATCGGCTACAACGTCGACAAAGTGAAGGCCGTGCTCGGTGTCGACAAGATCGATTCGTGGGGCGTGCTGTTCGAGCCGGAGAACATCAAGAAGCTGCAAAGCTGCGGCGTGGCGTTCCTCGACTCGGCTGATGAAATGATGCCGACCGTGCTCAACTATCTGGGCCTGAATGCCAACAGCACCAATCCCAAGGACTACGCAAAGGCCACCGACAAATTGCTCGCGGTGCGTCCTTACGTGACCTACTTCCACTCCTCGAAATACATCGGCGATCTGGCCAACGGCGACATCTGTGTGGCGATCGGTTTTTCCGGCGATATCTTCCAGGCGAAGAATCGCGCGGCAGAAGCCAAGAAAGGCGTGAACATCGCGTACACCGTCCCGAAAGAGGGCGGCGCCCTGTGGTTCGACATGCTGGCAATCCCCAAGGATTCGTCCAACGTGAAAGAGGCCCATGCCTTCATCAACTATCTGCTGAAACCTGAGGTGATTGCCCAGGTCAGTGATTACGTCGGTTACGCCAACCCCAACCCCGGGTCGGACAAGCTGATGGAACAATCCATCCGTACCGATGCATCGGTTTATCCACCGCAGGCTGTGATCGACAAGGCTTACGTGTCGATCGAGTTGCCACCGAACATTCAACGTCTGATGACCCGCAGCTGGACCAAGGTCAAGTCGGGTATGTAAGGCACACACTATCCAGGGTTCGCCTGCGTGGGCGAACTGCACTGTTTTTTTCTGGGAGTTTCGTAAATGGCAGTTGCCTCCGGCGCCTATAAGAAAGCCCTCGAGGGCGACCAGACACCTAAGCAGGTGTTGGTCAAAATCGACCGGGTCACGAAGAAGTTCGACGAGACGATTGCCGTGGACGATGTGTCCCTGGAAATCAAGAAAGGCGAGATCTTCGCCCTGCTCGGCGGTTCGGGATCGGGCAAATCCACTCTGCTGCGGATGCTGGCAGGGTTCGAACGGCCCACGGAGGGGCGCATTTTTCTCGATGGCGTCGACATCACCGACATGCCGCCGTACGAACGTCCGATCAACATGATGTTCCAGTCGTACGCCTTGTTCCCGCACATGACCGTAGCGCAGAACATCGCGTTCGGCCTGCAACAGGACAAGATCCCCAAGGCCGAGATCGACGCCCGCGTGGCCGAGATGCTCAAGCTGGTGCAGATGAGCCAGTACGCCAAGCGCAAACCGCATCAACTGTCTGGCGGTCAGCGTCAGCGGGTGGCGCTGGCGCGTTCGCTGGCCAAGCGGCCGAAGCTGCTGCTGCTCGACGAACCGATGGGCGCGCTGGACAAGAAACTGCGTTCGCAGATGCAGCTTGAGCTGGTCGAAATCATCGAGCGCGTGGGTGTGACCTGCGTGATGGTGACGCACGACCAGGAAGAGGCCATGACCATGGCCGAGCGCATCGCGATCATGCACCTGGGCTGGATCGCCCAGATCGGCAGCCCGATCGACATCTACGAAACCCCGACCAGCCGTCTGGTCTGCGAATTCATCGGCAACGTGAACATCTTCGAAGGCGAAGTGATCGACGACGCCGAAGGCCACGCGACCATCACCTGCAAGGACCTCGACCGGCAGATCTACGTCGGCCACGGCATCAGCACCTCGGTGCAGGACAAGTCCGTGACCTACGCGATCCGTCCGGAGAAACTGCTGGTCACCGCCGATCAGCCGACCTGCGAATACAACTGGTCGAGCGGCAAGGTGCATGACATCGCTTACCTCGGCGGGCACTCGGTGTTCTACGTCGAATTGCCGAGCGGCAAACTGGTGCAGTCGTTCGTCGCCAACGCCGAACGCCGTGGCGCACGTCCAACCTGGGGCGATCAGGTTTACGTGTGGTGGGAAGACGACAGCGGCGTGGTACTTCGCTCATGAACATGCGCAAGTTCAAACGACGGCTCAACCGAATAATTCCCAATGGCCGCCAACTGGTCATCGGGGTTCCCTTCATCTGGCTGTTCCTGTTCTTCATGCTGCCGTTCTTCATCGTTCTGAAGATCAGCTTCGCTGAAGCCGACGTGGCCATCCCGCCGTACACCGAGATCTACACTTTCGCCGAGCAGAAACTGCAACTGCTGCTGAACCTCGGCAACTACGCAATGCTCGGCGACGACGAGTTGTACATCGCCGCCTACCTCGGCTCGCTGAAGATGGCGCTGATCAGCACCGTGCTCTGTCTGCTGATCGGCTACCCGATGGCCTATGCCATCGCCAGTGCCCGTAAAGAGCTGCAAACGGTGCTGGTGCTGCTGATCATGATGCCGACCTGGACCGCGATCCTGATCCGCGTGTATGCGTGGATGGGCATCCTCAGCAACAACGGTCTGCTCAACGGTTTTCTGATGAGCATGGGTTTCATCGACGAGCCGCTGCAGATCCTCAACACCAACCTCGCGGTGTACATCGGCGTGGTCTATTCGTACCTGCCGTTCATGATCCTGCCGCTCTACGCCAACCTGGTGAAGCACGACAACAGTCTGCTGGAGGCGGCGTCGGACCTCGGTTCGAGCACCTTCAACAGCTTCTGGAAAATCACTATTCCGCTGTCCAAGAACGGGATCATTGCCGGCTGCATGCTGGTGTTCATTCCGGTGGTGGGCGAGTTCGTGATCCCGGAACTGCTCGGCGGTCCGGAAACCCTGATGATCGGTAAAGTGCTCTGGCAAGAGTTCTTCAACAACCGAGACTGGCCGGTGGCGTCTGCCTTGGCAGTGGTGATGCTGGCGATCCTGATTGTGCCGATCATTCTGTTCAACCGCAGTCAGGCCAAGGAAATGGAGGGTAAAGAATGAAGCGCATCCGTTTCTCCAGCCTGATGCTGGTCCTGGGTTTGTTGTTTATTTATCTGCCGATGCTGATCCTGGTGATCTACTCGTTCAACGCCTCGAAACTGGTGACAGTGTGGGGTGGCTGGTCGATCAAGTGGTACGTCGGCCTGCTCGACAACACCCAACTGATGGGCTCGGTGGTGCGCTCGCTGGAAATCGCCTGCTACACCGCCGTCGCTGCGGTGGCGCTGGGTACCCTGGCGGCGTTCGTGCTGACGCGCATCACCCACTTCAAGGGCCGCACGCTGTTCGGCGGTCTGGTGACGGCGCCATTGGTAATGCCGGAAGTGATCACCGGTCTGTCGCTGTTGCTGCTGTTCGTGGCCATGGCGCAGATGATCGGCTGGCCGCAGGAACGTGGCATCGTCACCATCTGGATCGCCCACACGACGTTCTGTGCGGCGTACGTGGCGGTGGTGGTGTCGGCGCGTCTGCGTGAGCTGGACCTGTCGATCGAAGAAGCGGCGATGGATCTGGGGGCGCGGCCGTGGAAGGTGTTCTTCCTGATCACCATCCCGATGATTGCGCCATCGCTGGCGGCGGGCGGGATGATGTCGTTCGCGCTGTCGCTGGACGACCTGGTGCTGGCGAGCTTTGTCTCCGGTCCGGGTTCGACGACCCTGCCGATGGAAGTGTTCTCGGCGGTGCGTCTGGGCGTGAAGCCTGAGATCAACGCGGTGGCGAGCCTGATTCTGCTGGCGGTGTCGATTGTGACCTTCATGGTCTGGTTCTTCAGCCGCCGCGCTGAAGAAGCACGCAAGAAAGCTATTCAGCAAGCCATCGAAGAAAGCGCTGCCGATTCGTGGAAGCAACCGGACGTGCGTCGCGCACCGGCGCCGGAAGCGGCGTAAGCCAGTTGGGTTGATCATAAAACTGTGATCAACCCAAATACCTGTGGGAGCGGGCTTGCCCGCGATAGCGGTCTGACATTCAACATTGATGTTGAATGTGCTGACGTCATCGCGGGCAAGCCCGCTCCCACAGGTTCTATGGTGGTCAGGAAATCCAAGGGGATTTGCGGATGACCTCGACGAAGTTCATCGGCTTGAACCCTGGTTCCTGATCCACCAGCACATCGGTCTTCACATTGCCGAATGTGGTCTGCGGACGATGGCGCAAGCCATCGGCAAATGCGCAGATGATGCACTCCTTGAAACCTTCCCCGCGTGGATGCGCATGCACCACCGCTTCGCGCTGCACGTTGCTGAACGCGGCGTAATCCATGCCCAGCACGTCCATCTCGACACCGGCGGTCACCAGCGCCACGGTCGGGCGCAGATGCTTCGGTACGCCCGGCGTGGTGTGCAGGGCAATCGCCAACCAGACCTGTTCGATGTCGTCATCGCTCAAGCCATACGGTTTCAGGAATGCCGCTGCAGCGTTGGCACCGTCGACTTCGAAACGCTCGTCGTCACTGCGATGACCTTCGACCAGACCGAGGTCATGGAACATCGCGCCGACGTACAGCAGCTCCGGATCGTAGGCCAGTTGCTGACGTTCGCCGCTCAGCGCACCGAACAGAAACACCCGGCGCGAGTGGTGATAGAGCAGGTCGGATTCGATGTCGCGAATGTATTCGGTGGTAGCGCGGGCGAGGGCGCTGTCGGGGATCTTGATGCCGGCGATGGTGGTGGTCATGGGAGGTTTCCTCGTCGAAAACGCCGGGTCGGCGCTGATGGAGAAAGTCTGTTCCCGAGGCTGAAAGCGGACAATCGACGCATGGCTGCGATCCTTGCCAATCGACCTGCAAATCATGCCAACTGACCGATAGGAGAGCATTGTGGTGAGGGGATTTATCCCCGATGGGTTGCGCAGCAGCCCCGGTACCTGCTGATTAGGCTTATCAGTTAAAACGCGATTACAGGATTTACGACTGCTGCGCAGCCGATCGGGGATAAATCCCCTCGCCACAGGTTCAGAGGAGTTTGCGAGAGAGATGACCAAAACCATCGCCATCGTGGTATTCCCCGGCGTGCAATCACTGGACGTCACCGGGCCCATGGATGTGTTCGCCGAGGCCAATCGTTTTCTCGCGCCCGAGGATCACTACCGGCTGGAGGTGATCGGTGTCGAACACGGATCGATGGCCTGCTCCAACGGCCTGGTGCTGAACGCCCATCGTCATTTCGGCGAAGTGGCGGACGCCTTTGACCTGTTGCTGGTCGCCGGCGGGCCGCAGTTGCCCTTCATCGATTTCGGCAAGTCCTTCGACACCTGGCTGCGCGATGCCTGCGCCCGGGCGCAGCGTTTCGGCTCGATCTGCAACGGCGCCTTCATGCTGGCGCGCGCGGGGCTGCTTGAGGGGCGCACGGTCACCACGCATTGGAACGATGCCGAGGCCTTGGCGCAGTTGTGCCCGTCCACGCAGGTCGAAGCTGATCGCTTGTACGTCGAGGATGGTGCGCTCTACACCTCGGCCGGGGTGACGGCGGGGATTGATCTGTCGCTGTATCTGCTGGCGCGTGATCACGGCGCCGAAGTGGCATTGAGCGTGGCCAAGCGGCTGGTGGTGTTCACCCAGCGTTCCGGCGGGCAGTCGCAGTTCAGTCCGTTCCTGACGCCGCACGCAGAGTCGACCTCGGCGGTGGCGATGGTGCAGTTGTATGTGCTGGCCAATCTCACTGGGGATCTGACCATCGCCGATCTGGCCAATGCGGCGAACATGAGTGCGCGCAATTTCTCCCGGGTGTTTGCCCGTGAAGCCAAGGTCACGCCGGCAGAGTTCGTCGAGCGGGCACGGGTGGACGCGGCGCGGGTGATGCTGGAAAGCACCGCGGCGCCGTTGAAGACTGTGGCGTATCAGTGCGGGTTTCGCGATGCGCAGCATATGCGCAGTGTGTTCAATCGCAGGTTGGGCGTGACGCCGCAGCAGTTTCGGCTGAATTTTGCGGTGATGCTTTGAAGGCCTTTGGTGTTCTTGAGGGCCCATCGCTGGCAAGCCAGCTCCCACAGGTTCTCTGGTGTTCTCATGATTTGTGAACGACACGAAACTCTGTGGGAGCTGGCTTGCCAGCGATGAGGCCAGTCCAGTCAATACAACTCTATTGCGCAGCCCGCGCCGGCAACAGCTTCAACGTGCTGCGCGTATTCGCCGTCACCTCTTCCTCGCTGAAATGTGCCTGCACGTACATCCCGTCGACATACGCCTCAGCCTGATCGTCATAGTGACTGTCGAACGGCACACCACTCTGTCCGACCGGGTTGATCGTCAAGCTGTGCGCCGGGTCGGCGAAGTCCACCAGACGCCGCGTCGAAGGCCCGTAAGTCACCGGCCATGGCGCCGGGCCGATCTTCGCCGAAAGGTTGTTCGGCACTTCATGACTGCCCGGCGCCGCGAACGGCCCGACGTTGAAAATCCGGTCCAGCGGCTTCTGCTGCCCCAACGGATGCCCGTGAGTCAGTGTGTGCGCCGCGCCCCATTGCCATCCGGCAACATCGTCGCCAAGGGTCAGTTTCAGATGCTTGATGCTCGCCTGCCACGCTGTGCGCACGACATCGGCGCGGGTCTCTTTGGCTGGGGTGGCGCGGTTGTCCCACCACGGTGAATCGGCGTTCGCCGCCAGCCGTGGCAGTGCCGAATCGATCACCCGTGTCGACAACAGCGTGTCGAAAAAGTCATTGCCCAACTCATCCCGCATCGCCGCATCGGCGAGGTCGTAGAGGAACTGGTTGAACAGCGTCGCACTGACCGAATCCAGCGGGTAGTCGCCTGGCCATTGCGCCAGTTGCTCGACCAGTTTCAGTTGCGCCGGGTCGCTGACGACCTCACGCAGCACTGGCAGCAACGGCGCCAGCAGACGCGGGCCGTAAGCGGTGGTGGTACCCAGTTGCAGCTTCTGATTGGCCTCGTTGCTCCACTTCACATTCTTGTCGCTGAGCTGGCGATTGAGCTGTTGGCCCCGGTCGGCGAGGTTGTAGTAACCGGGAATCTCCATGCCGGTCGGCGAAACCGGCTGAAAGTTGGCCGAGACGATGTAACCGCGCGCCGGGTTCTCTTCCTGCGGGTTGGCGCTGAACGGGTAGTAACCTTCCTTGTCGGCCTGATTGCTGCTGCCGTCGAGAATGAAACCCGGCTTCACCCCGACCGGGCGTTTTGGCAGCAACGCCGAGGCCCACCAGCCGATATCACCCTTGGCGTTGGCGTAAACCAGATTCAGCCCCGGCGCCTGCACCTTGGCCGCCGCAGCGCGGGCCTTGGCCAGCGTGTCGGCCCGGTTGAGCTGGTAGAAACCTTCGAGGATCGGGTTCGGTGTTTCGAGGAATGCCCACCACATCGCAATCGGCGTCTTGCCGGCGGCCGTACCCAGCGCATCGTTGACGATCGGCCCGTGCGGCGACTGACGCAGGGTGATGGTCACTGGCGTCTGGCCCTTCACATTGATCTGCTGCTCGGTGACGACCATGTCGGTCCACTGGCCGCGATACCAGACCTGATTCGGATTATCCGGATTGACCTTCTCGGCGATCAGGTCCAGATCGTCGTTCTGGAACATGGTCAGGCTCCAGCCGAAATCGAGGTTGTGCCCCAAAAACGCGAACGGCACTAGCGCCTGATGATGGCCATAGAGTTCGAAACCCGGCGCCGACAATTGCGCCTCGTACCACACCGACGGCACCGAGAAACGAATGTGCGGATCGCCGGCCAGCAGCGGTTTGCCGCTCTGGCTGCGACTGCCCGCGATGACCCAGGCATTGCTGCCTTCAAACTGCGGCAGACCGTTGTCGATCATTGCCTGTTCGCTGAGGCGAGCGAGGGCGTTGAGGTCTTTCCAGTCGCCGGCGGCAAGCGCCGGAGTCGGGTTTGCACGACCCTTCGCCAACACGCCTTTAGGCTGCCAGTCGAGGTCGAAGACATTGAGGTAGTCGGCGCCCAGTTGATCGCGCACGTAAGTCAGCAACGGCTCGGTGCGAAACGCCGCGGCAAAGCTGTAGGCCATGTAACCGGCGACACTGATGCTGTCTTCAGCCGTGAACGGCCGCTTGGGGATGCCCAGCACGTCGAACTCGATAGGCGCCGCGTGGGTGTCCTGATATTGGTTGATGCCATCCAGATAGGCTTGCAGGCCCTTCCACGCCGGCGACTGCTTATCGAGACTGGCGACGTAACTGGCCGCGCGTTCACGAATGCGCAGGCTGCGGAACAGTTTGTCAGTGTCGAGCAGTTTTGGCCCGAGCACTTCGGCCAGTTCGCCACGGGCGAGGCGGCGCATCGCTTCCATCTGGAACAGCCGGTCCTGGGCATGCACATAGCCGAGGGCGCGGTACAGGTCGGTTTCATTCTCGGCACGGATGTGCGGCACGCCGCGCTCGTCATAGCGTACGGTCACCGAACCCTGCAGGTTGCGCAGTTCAACCTGGCCCTGGCGGGATGGCTGCTTGCTGTAGACATACCAGCCGGCGCCGGCGAGCAGAACAACGATGAGCAAGGCAAGAACGGTGAACACGCGCTTCATGGTGACTCCTTGTGCATGCGGGATTGCCGCCCGTCGGGCTGCAAACAATTAGCACAGACCTTCTGTGCCGTGCATCGCTGTCCTTGAAAAGTCCGGAATGCCTTACTGCGCCTCCACCGGCCACGGGCAATAGCAGCCGACCGCCAGGGTGTGTGTAGCATTCACCGGGCGATCATCCGTCAGCGCATTGAGGATCGGTTCGATAAAACTGTTACTGGAGTTACAGGTGAGGCCTTCGCTGTAGGGACCGAAGTACGCCAGTTTGCCGCTGCGGTCCCAAATCGCCACGGCCGGGCTGGCGGGAATCTGCTCGGAGCCGGGCAACACCGTGATGGTTTTCAGGCTGCTCAGCGTGGCGGGCAACTGGCCGTGGCTGCCGGCTCTCTGCACGGCAAAAAACTCCACGCCTTTGCCGCTGAAGTGCTCGACCATTTCGGTCAGGTGCTGTTGATTGCCGACGTTGCACGGGCAGGCCGGGTCCCAGAAGTGGACGAGACGGATATTGCCGGGGCCAGCGAGGTTATCGGGAAGACGCAAAGGATCGCCGGAAAAAACCGCGGTGTGTTCGCTGAACGCCCGCAGGTAGCGCCCCTGAAACCAGTCATACGCGGCCCACAGCACGCCTGCACACACAAGCGCGAGCAGGCTGGCAAACAGTGCGGTGCGGTAGGGCGAACGCATGGTTTTCGATCCTCGAAGGCCGGCTAGCTTGCCATGCCTGACTCAACAGATGAATATCGCAGGCCGATAAAGTCTGTTTACCGTTCTGGAATTGCCTCATGCCTGCCACTTTCGACCCCGATCAAATCCGCGCCAGCCTCAAGCCTCTGGCCGAGTGGCAGGCGTTGTCCGAGGAGTCGAAAGCATATCAACGGTTCTACCAGACCGACTTCCCCGAACGTGATGTCTGGCGTGGCATGGGGCGGTTTGCCGTGGATGGTTACGAACTGGTCAGCCATTGCTGGTGGCCGGAAAAGGTCAAGGGCACGCTGTTTCTGTTGCACGGTTTCTACGATCACACCGGGCTCTATCGGCATGTGATCGAGTGGGCGCTGGATCAGGATTTCGCCGTGATTGCCTGCGACTTGCCGGGGCACGGTCTGTCGAGCGGGCCGCGAGCGAGCATCCGCGACTTCTCCGAATATCAGGACGCGCTGCAAGCCTTGTTCGCCGAAGCGAATTCGATTGCGCTACCGCAGCCCTGGCATTTGTGCGGGCAAAGTACCGGCGGCGCGATCGTGGTCGATCATGTGCTCAATCATGGCGAGAGCAGTCCGGCGCAGGGTCAGTTGATCTTGCTGTCGCCGCTTGTACGGCCGCGGGCGTGGGGCTGGTCGCAGCTGAGTTATTACTTGCTGCGGCCGTTTGTGCGGGGCATCGCCCGACGTTTCAGCGAGAACTCCAACGATCCGGATTTCCTGCCGTTTCTGCTCGCCGATCCGTTGCAGCCCAAGCGTTTGCCGACGGCATGGGTCGGAGCCTTGTCGCGCTGGATCAACCGGGTCGAGTATGCGAAAAAAAGTCCGCGGCGGCCGCTGATCATTCAGGGGCAGGCGGACATGACGGTCGACTGGCAGCACAATTTGCAGGTGTTGAAGTGGAAGTTTGATCGGCCGCAGATCTTGCTGCTGCCCGAGGCGCGGCATCATCTGGCCAATGAGACGGTGGAGATGCGCGAGGAGTATTTCGAGTTTCTGAGCAAGCGGATCAGGGGCAGGAATCTCTAGAGGATTCACTGGCCTCATCGCTGGCAAGCCAGCTCCCACAAGGATCCTCCGTGAGTTCAGAATGTGTGAGCGCCAAGGACCCTGTGGGAGCTGGCTTGCCAGCGATGACGGCCTGTCAGGCGATAGAGATCACTGGCTAAGGTTCGACGTATTCTGTCCCACCGCCAACCCCGCCCGAATCGCCGCCAGCGCCGCCTGGTAATAAGCCTTGCCCTCGGTCGATTCGGCAAACGTCGCGAACTCTTCCAGCTCTTCATCGGACAGGTCGCGATACACGTAGAGCAGCGTGTTGTTCATGTCCGCGCCAATCTGCTCCATCAAGCGCTGACGTTGCCCATTCAACATGCCCTGCGCCTGACCGCCGCCGAGCAGTCCCGGGATCATCGAACTCAAACTGTCCGCGGCCACGCCGGCAATCGCCAGACTGACTTCGGCGCCAGCCTCGCGGGCAGGCAGCGCCTGGGCGAGGTGGCCGATGATCAGCAGGCGGCTGTCGCTGGCCGGCATCTTCGGCAGGCCCTTGGCATTTTTTGCCAGCTGATCGCGGCGGGTCGCCAGTAATTCAGCGGCAACGATTTTCTTGCCCAACGGCGATTGAAAGAAAGACAGCGCCGGTTTCGGATCGGCGAGCTTCTGCCGCAATTGAGCTTCGGCGCGCTGGTCCATGGCCTGTGGCGCAAAACGCTGATTGCTGTTGTTCACCAGCGCTTGAAACACGGCGGGCGGCAGGCTGTTTTGATAGCGCTGCTGCGCGGCACTCAGGGCGTCGTTGAAATGCGCACGTTGATCTGGCCAGCCGGCGACCTTGTACAGCTGATCGTGGCCGTCCGCCCAGGCGGGCAAAACACAGAACATCAACAGTGAAAAAAGCAAACGGCGCATAGGGACTCCTGTCAGCAGCGGACTATTCTCCGTGCGGTGCCGGTACTTGTCGAGAATTCGTATCCAGCCGCCGCGTGGCTCTGTCGGATTTCTTGCCGCCGACATACTATGCGCGCCATGCAAATATCCTCTGAACACCCGCTGCTGTTACGTATCGTCGACGACCTGGCCGAACACGGCTGGTCGCAGCAGAACATTTTCCTGCCCGCGGGTTTGACCCGCGAGCTGGCGGCCGAGTGCCGCAAACGTGAGGCCGAGGGTGAACTGGCGCCAGCGGCTGTTGGCCGTGGGCCGTTTTCAGAGATTCGCGAGGGGATTCGCGGCGACCATATCCAATGGATCGACCCGGGGCAGGCCGAGGCCAGCGACCGATATCTGAACCTGATGGACAGTCTGCGCGAGGCACTCAACCGGGGCTTGTTCCTCGGTCTTGAAGACTTTGAATGCCATTTCGCCCTGTACCCGCCGGGTGCGTTTTATCGCAGGCATGTCGACCGTTTTCGCGACGATGACAAGCGCATGGTTTCGGTGGTGGTCTACCTCAATGATGCCTGGCTGCCGGAGGATGGTGGCCAGTTGCGCATGTATCTGCACGGCGACCGCGTGCACGATGTGCAGCCCACCGGCGGTTGTCTGGTGGTGTTTCTCTCCGGCGAGGTGCCTCATGAAGTGCTGCCGGCGAATCGCGAGCGCTTGTCGCTGACCGGTTGGTTCCGCCGCCGTGGCAACGAGCCGTTCTGATCATGCAGAAGATTCTGGTCAGCCGCTGCCTGTTGGGCCACCGCGTGCGCTACGACGGCGGGGCCAGCGGGCCGTTTGATTTGCTCGAACAGTGGATTGCCGAAGGGCGTGTGGTGCCGTTGTGTCCGGAAGTCGCGGGCGGTTTGCCGACACCCCGAGCAGCGGCAGAGATTCCGGGCGGGCAGGGTAGTGAAGTGCTCGATGGCGTTGCTTCGGTGATCACTACCGAGGGCGAGGATGTCAGCGCACAGTTTCTTGATGGTGCGCGGCAGGCACTAGAGTTGGTGCGCAAGCACGGTATTCGGGTGGCGGTGCTCAAGGCCAATAGCCCGTCGTGCGGCAATCTGCTGACGTATGACGGCACGTTCAGTGGAGTGAAAGTCAGCGGTGAAGGCGTGACAGCTGCACTGCTCAAACGCCATGGCGTGCAGGTTTTCAGCGAACTTGAACTGCCGCAGGCTGCAACAGCCCTGACAAAACTCGACTAGCCATTCACCACAAAACACTGTGGGAGCTGGCTTGCCAGCGATGGCATTGGGTCAGCCACCATCATTGCTGACTGACCCACCGCTATCGCTGGCAAGCCAGCTCCCACAGGTTTTTTTGTTCACTTCAGGTTTTCAGTGGTCTGCGCTTTGAACCACTTCTCGGTCAGCGCCGCCAGGCGCCCATCCGCTTTGATTCGCTGTATTGCGCTCGCAAGGCTGGCCTGAAACGCCGGATTGCCCTTCTGAAACGGAATCGCCAACTCCACTGGTGCCGCCGCTTTTGGCTTCTCTTCCGTCAACGCCTGCACCAGCACCATCGGCCGTGGTTGCTCATCGTTTTTCGCCAGCAACTGCGATTCAACCTTGCCGTATGGCTCGCTGAAGTCGAAACGATCCTTGAGTTCAGGTGTCAGTGCTATGTGGTTGAGCGCGACGTCGTACTTGCCGCTTTCAACGCCCTGGAGCAGATCGCCTTCGTCGGTGACGATGAAGTCGGCGCGTACATCCAGCTCGTTGGCCAGCAGTTGCCCCAGCTCGACCTCGAACCCCGTGAGTGTGTCGCCATCCTTGAAATTGAAGGGCGGTGTATTAGCCTCAATGGCGATGCGCAACTCGCCACGGTCGTTGACGTCATCAATCAGTTCGGCGTGAGCCAATGGGCTCAAAAGGGGTAGCAGGCAGATCAGGCCAGGCAGAAAACGCATGGTCACTCCTTTGAAATCATTATCGCGGCCTGTGTTTCTGGCGCGCTTTGCTATGGTTGTCGAGTGCCTTCGACAACGAATGGTCATGAAGTTGTCATGACCGTGCGGATTTTACGGAAAAACTGGAGAAGAAAATGAAAAGCTTTATGTCACGTGCGGCGATGGCCGGTGTGCTGATGGGTGTTTCGGTGCTGGCCAGTGCGGCGACTCCGGCTCCAAAGGGTGCTGAAGTGTTCATCGTTTCTCCCGAGGACGGGGCGACTGTTTCGCAAACCTTTACCGTCAAGTTCGGCGTCAAGGACGTCTCCCTCGCACCCGCTGGCGATGTCACCAAAAACTCCGGTCACCACCATTTGCTGATCGACGTCGACAAGCTGCCGGCAGCCGGTGCGCCGATTCCCAACGATGCCAACCACATGCACTTTGGCAAGGCCCAGACCCAGGCCGACGTCAAATTGGCCCCGGGCAAACACACTCTGCAACTGGAGTTGGGCGACAGCGGCCATATGCCGTTCGATCCACCGATCGTCTCGAAGAAGATCACCGTCAACGTGGAGTAACTTTTCCACAGGCATGAAAAAGGGAGCCCGAAGGCTCCCTTTTTTTGTCGCTCAGCGTTCGATCAGAACAGCACGCGGCTACGGATAGTACCGTTGACGTGTTGCAGCTTCTCTTGCGCCAGCTCCGAGTACTCGGCGTCGACGTCGATTACCACGTAACCGACTTTCTCGTTGGTCTGCAGGAACTGACCGGAGATGTTGATGCCGTTTTCGGCGAAGACCTTGTTGATCTCGCTCATCACACCCGGAATGTTCTCGTGGATGTGCAGCAGGCGGTGCTTGCCAGGGTGAGCCGGCAGGGCTACTTCCGGGAAGTTGACCGACGAAACGGAAGTACCGTTGTCGCTGTATTTGACCAGTTTTTCCGCCACTTCCAGACCGATGTTGGCTTGCGCTTCGGCGGTCGAGCCACCGATGTGCGGGGTCAGGATCACGTTGTCGAGGCCACGCAGCGGGCTTTCGAACTCTTCGTCGTTGGAGCGTGGCTCCACCGGGAATACGTCGATGGCCGCGCCGATCAGGTGCTTGTCCTTGATCGCGTCCGCCAGGGCGTCCAGCTCGACCACGGTGCCGCGCGCCGCGTTGATCAGGATGCCGCCCTTCTTGATGGCGCGGATTTCCTTCTCGCCGATCATCCACTGGGTCGCAGCGGTTTCCGGAACGTGCAGGGTGACGATGTCGGACATGCCCAGCAGCTCGTGCAGGTTGCCGACCTGCGTGGCGTTGCCCAGCGGCAGCTTGGTCACGGTGTCGTAGAAGAACACCTGCATGCCCAGACCTTCAGCCAGAACCGACAGCTGCGTACCGATCGAGCCGTAGCCGACGATGCCCAGCTTCTTGCCACGGATCTCGAAGGAGTTGGCTGCGGATTTGATCCAGCCACCACGGTGGCAGGAAGCGTTTTTCTCAGGGATGCCGCGCAGCAGCAGAATCGCTTCGGCCAGCACCAGCTCGGCAACGGAGCGAGTGTTGGAGTACGGCGCGTTGAACACGGCGATACCGCGCTCGCGGGCAGCACTCAGGTCAACCTGGTTGGTGCCGATGCAGAAACAGCCGACTGCCACCAGCTTCTTCGCGTGATCGAAGATTTCTTCGGTCAGTTGGGTGCGAGAACGAATGCCGATGAAGTGAGCGTCAGCGATCTTTTCCTTGAGCTGGGCTTCCGGCAAGGAACCTGTCAGGTATTCGATGCTGGTGTAGCCCGCCGCCTTGAGGACGTCGACAGCCGATTGGTGGACGCCTTCGAGAAGAAGGAACTTGATCTTGCTCTTATCGAGAGAAGTCTTGCTCATCTGCGTAAACCTGTATCCCGGAGAAAAATGGCAGGGAGGGGAGCAGCCTGGAGCTGACCCAAACGGCAGGAAAGCCGTTACCGCAGATCTGGCCTTGGGCACTGTCCTGCGGGGTCGGTATGCTAGCATAGCCGCCCCGCTAAACACTCATTCCTGCGACGTGAAGCGTTCTCAGGATGACCATGAATTGTTCGAGAGTTCTGTCGATGACCAATCCTGCCCTGATTGATGAACTGAAGACCCTGGTCGAGCCTGGCAAGGTCCTGACCGACGCCGACTCCCTGAACGCGTACGGCAAGGATTGGACCAAGCATTTCGCCCCGGCCCCAAGCGCCATCGTGTTCCCCAAGACCATCGAGCAGGTGCAGGCCGTTGTCCGTTGGGCCAACACGCACAAGGTCGCGCTGGTGCCATCGGGCGGGCGCACCGGGCTTTCCGCTGCTGCGGTGGCCGCGAATGGTGAAGTGGTGGTCTCGTTCGACTACATGAACCAGATTCTCGACGTGAACCTCACAGACCGCACCGCCGTGTGTCAGCCGGGTGTGGTCACCGAGCATTTGCAGAACGTCGCCGAAGAAAAAGGCCTGTATTACCCGGTCGACTTCGCTTCTGCAGGTTCCAGCCAGATTGGCGGCAACATCGGCACCAATGCCGGCGGAATCAAGGTGATTCGCTACGGTATGACCCGCAACTGGGTGGCCGGGATGAAAGTCGTCACCGGCAAGGGCGATGTGCTGGAGCTGAACAAAGACCTGATCAAGAACGCCACCGGTTATGACCTGCGGCAACTGTTCATCGGCGCTGAAGGCACCCTCGGTTTCGTCGTCGAAGCGACCATGCGTCTGGATCGTGCGCCGAAAAACCTCACCGCGATGGTCCTTGGCACTGCCGATTTCGACTCGATCATGCCGGTGCTGCACGCCTTCCAGGGCAAGCTCGACCTGACCGCGTTCGAATTCTTCTCCGACAAAGCCCTGGCCAAGGTCATGGGGCGCGGCGATGTGCCGGCGCCGTTCGAAACCGCCTGCCCGTTCTATGCCTTGCTGGAATTTGAAGCGACCACCGAAGAAGTAGCCAACAGCGCACTGGAAACCTTCGAACACTGTGTCGAGCAGGGCTGGGTGCTGGACGGCGTGATGAGCCAGAGCGAAACCCAGTTGCAGAACCTGTGGAAGCTGCGCGAGTACATCTCCGAGACCATCTCGCACTGGACGCCGTACAAGAACGACATCTCGGTCACCGTTTCGAAAGTGCCGGCGTTCTTGCAGGAAATCGACGCAATCGTCGGCGAACACTACCCGGATTTCGAAATTGTCTGGTTCGGCCACATCGGCGACGGCAACCTGCACCTGAACATCCTCAAGCCGGAAAACCTGAGCAAGGATGAGTTCTTCGCCAAGTGCGCCACCGTCAACAAGTGGGTGTTCGAAACCGTCGAGAAGTACAACGGCTCGATCTCCGCCGAGCACGGCGTCGGCATGACCAAGCGCGATTACTTGACCTACAGCCGTTCCCCGGTCGAAATCGAGTACATGAAAGCGGTGAAAGCGGTGTTCGACCCGAACGGCATCATGAACCCGGGCAAGATCTTCGCGGTTTGATCTGTAATTCTTGATGAATCAATGAAGGCAGGAGTCGGTAAATGAGCTATCAGCACCAGTATGTCGACGGCACGCGCATCCACTTCCCGATCGGGAAAGTCGTGTGCATTGGCCGTAATTACGCCGAACACGCCAAGGAACTGGACAACCCGGTGCCTACCGAGCCGTTGCTGTTCATCAAGCCGGGCAGTTGCGTGGTCGAGCTGGAAGGCGGTTTCAGCATTCCGACCGAGCGCGGCTCGGTGCACTACGAAGCGGAAATCGCCGTGTTGATCGGCAAGCCGCTGTCGACCAAACCGAGCCGTGAAGAAGTGCTCGATGCGATCTCCGGTTTCGCCCCGGCGCTGGATCTGACTTTGCGCGACAAGCAGGCTGAATTGAAAGCCAAGGGCCTGCCGTGGGAAATCGCCAAGTCGTTCGACGGCGCGGCGGTGCTTGCCCCGTTCGTGGTCGGCAGCACCTTCGCCGACCTGACCGACATCGGCATCCGCCTGACCATCAACGGCGAAGTCCGTCAGGACGGCAACAGCAGCGCGATGCTCAACCCGATCGTGCCGATGATCCAGCACATGGCCGGCTGCTTCTCGCTGCAGGCCGGTGACGTGATCCTCACTGGCACGCCGGTGGGTGTTGGTCCGCTGAATGTCGGCGATGACATCGTTCTGGAACTGGTCGGTGCGAGCAGCTTCAACAGCAGCGTGCGCTAACCGCCACACCGCAAATCTCTTGTGGGAGCCAGCCTTTGTGGTGAGGGGATAAATCCCCTCGCTACAAGAGTCGGTCTCATATCCAGATTTGTGATCCTTCCCGCAACGGTGCAGGGCAATCCCGCCATTTGCCGTTTTTTTCACATCTTGTACGGATAATTCCTCTCATTCTGGCGTCTTAGCCGGCTTCTTTATGCTATTACCCATAGCCTGAAATTTCGGAACGCGTCCATCGATGTCATCTCAACCTCAGCTCAAATCGCCACGCCGCTCACGATTCGCCCTGCGCTGGTATGCCTGGCTGCTGTTGGTGATTGCCGCGGCATACGGCCTGGCGTTCGCCATGCATTGGGATGACCGCGGGGTGTTGTGGGTGCTGGAGCGCTTCGAAAGCCAGGCCGAGCAGAAAGAAAGCATCTGGCTGCCGGACTATCGGGTGGTCATCGATGCCAAGCCGCTGACGGGCATGGACAAGGACGAGGCCTCCGACCTGTCCTATAACC
Source organism: Pseudomonas sp. Seg1 (assembly GCF_018326005.1). Taxonomy (NCBI): domain Bacteria; kingdom Pseudomonadati; phylum Pseudomonadota; class Gammaproteobacteria; order Pseudomonadales; family Pseudomonadaceae; genus Pseudomonas; species Pseudomonas sp. Seg1. The sequence continues at coordinate 6,207,847 of NZ_AP021903.1, read as the reverse complement.
CGCAGACCAAGACCCTGTTTTCGGTGATGGGCAAAAATCCGTTTCTCGCCGAGCTGAATCTGCAAGGCGATGTGCTGCGCAAGATGCCGCTGGTCGGCTGGAGCAATCCTGAAGGCCTGACCGTCATGGAAAACGGCTTGATGGCGATTGTCGATGAGCGCCAGCACCTGCTCTCGATCGTCAAAGTCGATGCCGACACCCGTGAACTGAACATCGCCAATTTCCCCAAATACGACCTCGGTCCGTCGAAAGACCAGAACAAGGCCTTCGAAGCGATCACCTGGGACCCGCGCAACCACCAGTTGCTGCTGGGTGAAGAACGCCCGCCGGCACTGTTCACCTGGAAAAGCGATGGCAGCCAGACTCTGAACGGCGACAAGCAGAAACTGGCCAGTGATGAGCTGGATATCCGCAATCTCTCTGCTCTGGCAATCGACCCGCGCACTGGCCACACACTGGTGCTGTCCGCCGATTCGCACTTGTTGCTGGAGTTGGACGAGAAGGGCGAACAGGTCAGCTTCATGACCCTGCTCGGCGGCTTCAACGGCCTGAAGAACACCATCCCCCGCGCCGAAGGCGTGACCATGGACGAGGCGGGCACGTTGTACATGGTCAGCGAACCCAACCTGTTCTATCGCTTCGAAAAAAAGCGATAACTGTCCTCGCGGCAATTTCAGACAAGTCTGATTGTCCTGACAGGCAAGTGGCCATTAAGCTTCAGTTCAGACGGGCGTGATATTTCATCCGCCTGTTTTGATCCCGAGCCCATCCACATGCGTCGACTTGCCCGCCCCAAACCTCTGATTGTCTTCCTGTCGGTGATTGCCCTGATCGCGTTGATTGCGATCGGTCAATACATGCGCCTGTTCGAGCGCGCCTGGTTTAACTTGCACACACTATGGCAACCGCAGAGTAGCGAGTCGATTGGGCTGGATCAGTATCGCGTGGAGATTGAGGCGCGGGTGATTGAAGGGCTGGACGACGATGTTTCGGCGCTGACCTTCGATCCGGTGCGCAAAAGCCTGTTCACCGTGACCAACAAGAATTCCGAGCTGGTCGAACTGTCGCTTGAAGGCAAGATCCTGCGGCGTATCGCCCTGATCGGTTTCGGCGATCCCGAAGCCGTCGAGTACATCAGCGCCGACACCTACGTGATCACTGACGAGCGTCAGCAGCGGCTGATCAAGATTCACTTGGAGGCAGGCACCACGTTCCTCGACGCGGCGGACGCTGAGCAGATGACCCTCGGCGTGCATATGGCCAGCAACAAAGGTTTTGAAGGTCTGGCGTATGACTCGGTGGGCAAGCGCCTGTTTGTCGCGAAAGAGCGCAATCCGATGCTGATCTACGAAGTGCACGGCTTCCCGCATTTCAATCCGGAGAAGTCCTACGCGGTGCATGTGATCAACGATCCCAAGCGTGACGCCGGGATGTTCGTGCGCGATCTGTCGAGCCTGCAATACGACGAGCGCAGCGGCCATTTATTGGCGCTGTCGGACGAGTCGCGATTGATTCTGGAGCTGGATGTCGATGGACGCCCGTTGAGCACGATGTCCATCAGCGGCGGTCGGCAGGGTTTGAAGAAGACCGTACCGCAAGCGGAGGGGATTGCGATGGATGACGACGGCACGTTGTATCTGGTGAGTGAGCCGAACCTGTTTTACGTCTTCAAAAAACCGGCACAGCCCTGACCAATACCCCAAAACACTGTGGGAGCTGGCCCTGTGGTGAGGGGATTTATCCCCGATGGGTCGCGAAGCGGCCCCAGAAAAGGGGTCTGCTGCGCAGTCCATCGGGGATAAATCCCCTCACCACAAAGGCTCACTCCTACCGGGGCATTTCATCTACCCATCAATTTCGGGCAGTCCGGCTTACTCAGCCTTGAGGGTTTTCACGCCTTCGCTGGTACCCAGCAACAGCAGATCCGCCGGACGCGCCGCGAACAGACCGTTGGTGACCACGCCGACAATTGCATTGATCTGCGCTTCCAGCTCGACCGGGTTGGTGATCTGCAAATTGAACACGTCGAGGATGATGTTGCCGTTGTCGGTCAGCACGCCTTCGCGGTAGACCGGGTCGCCGCCCAGTTTCACCAGTTGGCGCGCGACGTGGCTGCGGGCCATCGGGATCACTTCGACCGGCAGCGGGAATTCGCCCAGCACCGGCACCAGTTTGCTGGCGTCGGCGATGCAGATGAAGGTCTTGGCCACGGCCGCCACGATCTTCTCGCGGGTCAGGGCCGCGCCACCGCCCTTGATCAGATTCAGGTGAGCGTCGCTTTCGTCGGCGCCGTCGACGTAGAACTCCAGGTCACTGACGGTGTTCAGCTCATACACTGGAATCCCGTGGCCCTTCAGGCGCGCGGCGGTGGCTTCGGAGCTGGCGACTGCGCCGTCGAACGCACCCTTGTGTTGCGCCAGGGCGTCGATGAAGCAGTTGGCAGTGGAGCCGGTGCCGACCCCGACGATGCTCTTGTCGTCGAGTTTCGGAAGGATGAAGTCGACGGCGGCCTGAGCCACTGCCTGTTTGAGTTGATCCTGGGTCATGCGGGCTCCGGAAGCGGGCGAGGGGAGAACGGAAAGGCCGGCATTATATCCCCATGCCCGGCGAAAACCTCCTGTGGTGAGGGGATTTAACGAAACGTCGCACCGCCCCGACCGGCGACGCAGTCGTCGTGAAACCTGAGGGTGCGGTATCACTTGATGACTGCTGGGGGAGTGCTTCGCACTCCATCGGGGATAAATCCCCTCGCCACAATGGGTTCTCGCTGGCTAAAACCACCTGTTTAGTGTGGTCGCCCGGGCAAAAGCCGGGTTAGACTCCTTGGCCCTGCCCAACCCGCTCAGTGATGCTTTCCGATGCTCGAACAGTACGTCAAAAAGATCCTCACCTCGCGCGTTTATGACGTTGCCGTAGAAACCCCGCTGCAGAACGCTCGCCAGCTCTCCGAGCGGCTGGGCAATGACATCTGGCTCAAGCGCGAAGACTTGCAGCCGGTGTTCTCGTTCAAGATTCGCGGCGCCTACAACAAGTTGACCCAACTGACTGAAGAAGAGCGCGCCCGTGGCGTGGTCACCGCGTCGGCGGGCAACCATGCGCAGGGTCTGGCCTTGGCGGCGAAAGTGCTGGGCGTAAAAGCCACCATCGTCATGCCCAAGACCACCCCCGAGATCAAAGTCGAAGGCGTGCGTTCGCGCGGCGGCAAAGTGGTGCTGCACGGCGATTCATTCCCGGAAGCCCTGGCCTACTCGCTGAAACTGGTCGACGAAAAAGGCTACGTCTACATTCACCCGTACGACGATCCGCACACCATTGCCGGGCAGGGCACCGTGGCGATGGAGATTCTGCGTCAGCACCCACAGCCACTGGATGCGATTTTCGTCCCGGTCGGTGGCGGCGGGCTGATCGCCGGCATCGCTGCGTACGTGAAATACCTGCGGCCGGACATCAAGGTCATCGGCGTCGAACCGGATGACTCCAATTGCCTGCAAGCTGCGATGGCGGCGGGCGAGCGCGTGGTACTGCCGACCGTGGGCATCTTCGCCGACGGCGTCGCCGTGGCGCAGATCGGTCAGCACACCTTCGACATCTGCAAGGATTACGTCGATGAAGTGATCACCGTCAGCACCGACGAGATCTGCGCGGCAATCAAGGATATCTACGACGATACCCGCTCGATCACCGAACCTGCCGGCGCCCTGGGCGTGGCCGGAATCAAGAAGTACGTTGAACAGCGCGGTGTCAGCGGCCAGACCTTCGTCGCCATCGACTCCGGGGCCAATGTCAACTTCGACCGCTTGCGCCACGTTGCCGAGCGCGCCGAGCTGGGTGAAGGCCGCGAAGCGATCATCGCCGTGACCATCCCCGAGAAGGCCGGCAGCTTCAAGGCGTTCTGCGAGGCCATCGGCAAGCGTCAGATCACCGAATTCAACTATCGCTACAACACCGGCAGCGAAGCGCACATCTTCGTCGGCGTGCAGACCCATCCGGAAAACGATCCGCGCAGTGCACTGCTGGCGAGCCTGACCGAGCAGGGTTTCCCGGTCCTCGACCTGACCGACAACGAACTGGCCAAGTTGCACATCCGCCACATGGTCGGCGGACGCGCGGCGCAGGTTGTAGATGAAGTGGTGTTTCGCTTCGAGTTCCCGGAGCGTCCGGGCGCGCTGTTCAACTTCCTCAACAAGCTTGGTGGGCGCTGGAACATCTCGATGTTCCATTACCGCAACCACGGCGCGGCGGATGGCCGGGTGGTCGCTGGTCTGCAAGTGCCGCATGACGAGCGTCATCTGGTACCGGCGGCGCTGGAAGAAATCGGCTACCCGTATTGGGATGAGAGCGAGAACCCGGCCTATCAGTTGTTTCTTGGCTAAACGGCTACGCTGAAGGGCACGTCCCAAGGAAGACAAAGTATGGAAACCCTGACCACTCTGAAAATCCTGCATGTCGCCGCGACAGCCGTATTGCTGGTCTGTGGTGTCGGCCTTGGCTATCTGACCTGGCGCAAGCGCAGCGAAGGGGCGGCCAGCACGTTGCGTCGCCCGTGGATTTTCGTCTGGTGCCTGATGCTGCTGTGCATGTTCAGCATGCCCTTCAGCGGCTGGTGGCTGGTGCACCTGGTGGGCTGGCCGCTGGGCCAGACCTGGATTCTGTTTTCTGGCGTGATCTACACCGTGGCGACTCTCGGCACCTTGTGGTTGCTGGCGCGACTCAACCGCGTGCGGGTCGGTCAGGCCGGTAACTGGAAATTCACCCTGATTCTGGCCATTGTCAGCGCCGTCGGGTTTCTCGCGATTGCCGGATTGATGGGCGCAAAACCGGTTTAAGCGACAAGGACTGTGATGAAAATTCTGCTGGTGGGCGGCACCGGGTTTGTCGGCCGCCACCTCCTGCGTGCGCTGTGCGCTGCGGGCCACTGCGTCATCGCCACCAGCCGCGAACCGCAAGTGTCGGTATGGCCAGGTGTCGAATGGCGTCAGCTCGACCTCGCTGTGTTGGCGGTTGATCCCACACATTTTGCTTTGCCTGACGATATCGACTTGCTGATCAATGCCGCCGGCCTGTTGAGCGTGGATGAGCAGGCGTTGAGCCTGATTCAGGATCGCGGTGCCCGGGCATTGTTCGATCTGGCCGCACGCAAAGGCGTGCGGGTTCTGCAGATTTCAGCGCTGGGTGCGGCGGCACAATCCGATGTGCCGTTTCTGGCGAGCAAAGGCCAGGCTGACGACTACCTGCTGAAGCTGGACACCGTCGCGGTGGTGCTGCGCCCTTCGCTAGTGCTCGGTGCTGGCGGGACAAGCAGTCTCTGGCTCGCGGGGCTTTCGCCATGGCTATTGATTCCCCTGTTGGATCTCAAGGCTCGATCACAACCCGTCCATATCGATGACGTGGTGGGTGCGGTGCTGGCCCTGTTGCGGCAATGGCCCGCGCAGTCGCTGGTGTTGCCGTGTGTCGGGCCTGAGCCGATGACGCTGGCTCAGGTCATCGATTGTTTGCGCCGGGCGCAAGGTTGGATGCCGGGACGTTATGTGCAGGTTCCGCAACTATTGCTGCGCACCGGCAGTTGGCTGGGAGAGCGTTTCGGCTGGCGTGCATTGAATCGGCAAAGCGTGAAGCTGGCGCAGCGCGACAATCTCGCTGATCCCGACGTGCTGACGTCGATTTGCGGCTATCAAGCCGCTCCGCTACACGCTCGACTGCAAGATTGGCCGACCGTGGCCCAGAGTGTTCAGCGCGCGCTGCGCCCGTTGATGTTGGTGGTAATGGCGCTGATCTGGCTGGGCACTGCCGCGGTGTGTCTGGGCCCCGGCTACCAATGGAGCCTGCGGATCATGGCCGAAACCGGCGTGCACGGCGCCTGGGCGCAGGTCGCGGTGATCGGTGGAGCCATCTTCGATGGTGTATTGGGCGTCGCTATGCTGTTCAGCCGTTGGCGCCGGGAGGCGTTTCGCCTGCAATTGGGGTTGATGCTCGCCTACACCGTCTACATAACCCTGGTGTTGCCCCACTACTGGTTTGATCCTTACGCGGCCGTCGGCAAAAATCTGGTGCTGATGGTGGCTACTTTATGGCTTCTCTGGACTGAACCTCGCCGATGAGCGCTTATCTGCTGCTGAAAACCCTGCATATTCTGTCGTCGACGATTCTCTTCGGGCTGGGTGCCGGCTCGGCTTATTACGCGCTCAGGGCGTGGCGTTCCGGCAAGGTCGAAGTGATCGCCGTGACCTTCAAACATCTGGTGTTTGCCGATTGGGCGTTCACCACCACGACAGCAGTGTTTCAGCCGTTGAGTGGCCTGGGCTTGATGCACATGGCCGGTTGGCCACTGCAGCAGACCTGGCTGATGTGGAGCATTGGCCTGTATGTCCTGGCCGGAATTTGCTGGTTGCCGGTGGTCTGGTTGCAGATTCGCGTGCACAGGATGGCCGATCAGGCGCTGCTGCAAGGGACGCCGATGCCTGTAAAGGCCTCGACCTACATGCGCTGGTGGTTTGCCTTGGGGTGGCCGGCATTTCTGGCGTTTATGGCGATTTTCTACCTGATGGTGGCAAAACCCGCGTGAAGCGCTGCCCACAGCGATGTGCAAAACGCTGTGGGCAAGCGGATATCAGTCGCGCAGGCTGATTACCGGCCAGCCACGTTTCTCGGCTTCGGCGCGCAGATTCGGGTCCGGGTCGACAGCCACCGGGTTCGTCACTTGCTCCAGCAGCGGCAAATCATTCATCGAATCGCTATAGAAATAGCTGTCGTCGAGCGAATAGCCGGTCTCCTCCAGCCAGCGATTCAGGCGCGTCACCTTGCCCTCACGGAAGCACGGGATGTCGGTGCTGCGCCCGCTGTAGCGGCCATCAACCATTTCGCACTCGGTGGCGATCAGGGTTTCGACGCCCAAACGAACAGCAATCGGCGCGGTAACGAAACGGTTGGTCGCCGTGATGATCACCAGTTTGTCGCCGGCATCGCGGTGCTTTTTCAGCAGTTCCAGTGCCTTGGGCAGCACGATCGGCTCGATGCAGTCGCGCATGTAATCGCTGTGCCATTGCTCAAGCACGGCCATTTCGGTTCGGCCGAGGATCTCCAGGCAGAAGTTCAGGTAGGCTGCGTTATCCAGTTTGCCGGCCAGGTAATCCTGATAGAACTCGTCGTTGCGCTGCTTGTACGCCACCGGGTCGAGGAAGCCGCGTTCACACAGATAGTCGCCCCAGGCGTGATCGCTGTCGCCGCCCAGAAGGGTGTTGTCCAAATCGAATAGAGCCAGGCGCATTGCAGTTACCCGCTGAAAAGTCAGTAAAAAGGCGACAAGAATACGGTCTTTTCACAAGAGTGCACATAAGGTAGGAACCTTCGTTGCCGCCTTATCAAGCTTTGTGGAACAATGCGGCGACATGCGTTTGCGAGGTTGTTGCCGTGATCGACCCCGATGGTTTCCGTCCCAATGTCGGGATCATTCTGACGAATGACGCCGGCCAGGTGCTATGGGCTCGCCGTATCAATCAAGATGCCTGGCAGTTTCCACAGGGGGGAATCAACCCCGAGGAGACGCCGGAGGACGCCTTGTACCGCGAGCTGAACGAAGAAGTTGGCCTGGAACGTGAAGATGTTGAAATACTCGCCTGTACTCGGGGCTGGTTGCGCTATCGTTTGCCGCAACGTCTGGTGCGTACCCACAGCCAACCGCTGTGCATCGGCCAGAAACAGAAATGGTTTCTCCTGCGCCTGATCTCCAACGAGCAGCGGGTGCGGATGGATTTGACCGGTAAACCGGAGTTCGATGGCTGGCGCTGGGTCAGCTATTGGTATCCGTTGGGCCAGGTGGTGACATTCAAGCGCGAGGTGTATCGCCGCGCCCTCAAAGAGCTTGCCCCGCGCCTTTTAGCGCGCGACTGACGACGGAGTTCGACCCCGAGCCATGCTCAATACGCTGCGCAAGATCGTCCAGGAAGTTAACTCCGCCAAGGATCTCAAGGCGGCGTTGGGGATTATTGTGTTGCGCGTCAAAGAGGCCATGGGCAGCCAGGTCTGCTCGGTCTACCTGCTTGATCCCGAGACCAATCGCTTCGTCCTGATGGCCACCGAGGGCTTGAACAAGCGCTCGATCGGCAAGGTCAGCATGGCACCCAACGAAGGTCTGGTCGGTCTGGTCGGCACGCGTGAAGAACCCCTGAACCTCGAAAACGCCGCGGATCACCCGCGCTATCGCTACTTCGCCGAAACCGGCGAAGAGCGCTATGCCTCGTTCCTCGGTGCCCCGATCATTCACCACCGCCGCGTCGTCGGCGTGTTGGTCATCCAGCAAAAAGAACGTCGCCAGTTCGATGAAGGTGAAGAAGCCTTCCTCGTGACCATGAGTGCGCAGCTTGCCGGCGTTATCGCCCATGCCGAGGCTACCGGTTCGATCCGTGGCCTGGGCCGTCAGGGCAAGGGTATCCAGGAAGCCAAGTTCGTCGGCGTGCCGGGTTCGCCGGGTGCGGCGGTCGGTACTGCAGTTGTCATGCTGCCGCCCGCTGATCTGGACGTGGTGCCGGACAAGACCATCACCGACATCGACGCTGAGCTGGCGCTGTTCAAGACCGCCATCGAAGGCGTGCGCGCCGACATGCGTGCCTTGTCCGCCAAGCTTGCGACCCAGTTGCGCCCGGAAGAGCGCGCGCTGTTCGACGTCTACCTGATGATGCTCGACGATGCCTCGCTGGGCAGCGAAATCACCACTGTGATCAAGACTGGCCAGTGGGCGCAGGGCGCGCTGCGTCAGGTGGTCACCGAACACGTCAACCGTTTCGAATTGATGGACGACGCCTACCTGCGTGAGCGCGCCTCGGACGTCAAGGATCTCGGCCGCCGCCTGCTCGCTTACTTGCAGGAAGAACGTCAGCAGAACCTGGTCTACCCGGAAAAAACCATTCTGGTCAGCGAAGAGCTGACGCCGGCAATGCTCGGCGAGGTGCCGGAAGGCACGCTGGTCGGTCTGGTTTCGGTACTTGGTTCGGGTAACTCCCACGTCGCGATCCTCGCCCGGGCCATGGGCATTCCGACGGTGATGGGTCTGGTCGATCTGCCGTATGCCAAGGTCGACGGCATCGAAATGATCGTCGACGGTACGCGCGGCGAGGTCTACACCAACCCGAGCGAAGTGCTGCGCAAGCAGTTCGCCGAAGTCGTCGAAGAAGAGAAACAACTGGCGTTGGGCCTCGACACCCTGCGCGACCTGCCGTGCGTGACCCTCGATGGCCACCGCATGCCGCTGTGGGTCAACACCGGCCTGCTGGCCGATGTGGCGCGGGCGCAGAAGCGTGGCGCCGAAGGTGTCGGCCTGTACCGCACCGAAGTGCCGTTCATGATCAACCAGCGCTTCCCGAGCGAGAAGGAACAACTGGCGATCTATCGTGAACAGCTCGCCGCGTTCCACCCACAACCGGTAACCATGCGCAGCCTCGACATCGGTGGTGACAAGTCGCTGTCGTACTTCCCGATCAAGGAAGACAACCCGTTCCTCGGCTGGCGCGGCATTCGCGTCACCCTCGACCACCCGGAAATCTTCCTGGTGCAGACCCGCGCGATGCTCAAGGCCAGCGAAGGCCTGAACAACCTGCGGATTCTGCTGCCGATGATCTCCGGCACTCATGAACTCGAAGAAGCCTTGCACCTGATTCACCGGGCTTGGGGTGAAGTGCGCGACGAAGGCACCGACGTGCCGATGCCGCCGATTGGCGTGATGATCGAGATTCCGGCGGCCGTGTACCAGACCAAGGAACTGGCGCGGATGGTCGACTTCCTGTCCGTCGGTTCCAACGACTTGACCCAGTATTTGCTGGCAGTCGACCGTAACAACCCGCGTGTGGCCGACCTCTACGACTACCTGCACCCGGCGGTGCTGCAAGCGTTGCAAACCGTGGTCCGCGATGCGCATGCCGAAGGCAAACCGGTGAGCATCTGCGGCGAGATGGCCGGTGACCCGGCGGCGGCCGTGCTGTTGATGGCGATGGGGTTCGACAGCCTGTCGATGAACGCCACCAACTTGCCGAAGGTGAAATGGATGTTGCGTCAGGTCAATCTGAGCAAGGCCAAGGAACTGCTGGCGGAGTTGATGACCATCGATAATCCGCAAGTTATCCACAGCTCGTTGCAACTGGCGCTGAAGAATCTTGGGTTGTCGAAGATCAATCCGCCGGCGGTCAACAAAGCCCTCTAAAAGGCTGCTGGCCTCATCGCTGGCAAGCCAGCTCCCACAAGGTTCTTCAGTGAACACAGACTTTGTGAACACCCGAGAGACCTGTGGGAGCTGGCTTGCCAGCGATGGCGTCCCTCCAGGCACTGCTAAACCAGAATCTCCACTTCGCCCAAATGCCCGCCATACGGCCCGAAACTCCGCTCTACCATCCGCCGCGTACCGTCCGCCTGAACCACCAGCGCCGTACTCGCCCGCGTCCCGTAACTCTGGCTGGCGATAAATACACTCGATAACAATGACTCCGTCGCCAGACCCACTCCGGTATCCGGCAACTCGGCAAACGGCGCGGTCTGCGCATCGCCGAGTAATTCCAGCAATCGCGCTGGCTGCGGATCATCCAGCACCGCGCTCAACGCTGCCTTGGCCTTGAGCAACTTCGGCCACGGCGTATCCAGCCCGGCATTCGACAGACCGTAAACACCGGGCTCAAGCATCACCGGCTCCGACATCCGCGCATTGAAGTGCCACAGTTCATGGCTGTTGCCGAGCAGCAGATTGAACCCGGCATATTCCGGCGCACGTCCGACCACATCGTTCAAATAATCATCAATCGACGCATCACCCGTCAGAAACCGCGCCACCAACTCGCCCCGTGACTTGCGGGCCGGCGGCTGATGCGGATCGCGAATATTGGTCAGTGCGGCAAAGCGGCCACTGGCGCCAATCCCCAGCCAGGTCCCGCCAGCCTCCAGATCACGCCCGGCATGCACCTGCGGCGCCTCCGGCCATTGCGCCAGCGGCAGGCTTGGCCGGGCATAGAATTCGTCACGGTTGGCCGCGACGATCAGCGGCTGGGCACGGCCCGGGCGCCAGGCGAAAACAATCAGGCACATAAGGTGGTCCTTGTGTGTTTTTTGCTCACTCTACGCATCCAGCGTCCGTGCATCCATCGCAAGTGGAGCAGGAGGCCATGCATCCGTTACCATGCCGCTCCGGTTTTGGCGATGCGCCTTGGGAGACGGTCATGGAATTTCTGCTCTATCTGGCGCTGGGCGCCTGTGCGGGCGTACTGGCCGGGCTGTTCGGAGTGGGGGGCGGGATCATCATTGTCCCGGTGCTGGTGTTCAGTTTCACCCTGCAAGGTTTTGACCAGTCGATCCTGACGCATCTGGCGGTGGGTACGTCGCTGGCAACGATCATTTTCACCTCGGTCAACGCTGTGCGTGAACATCATCGGCGTGGTGCGGTGCGCTGGCCGATCTTCATGTGGATGGCGGTGGGCATTTTGCTCGGTGCCGGTTTCGGTGCGCTGACCGCTGAAGCGATCTCGGGGCCAAACCTGCAAAAAATCATCGGTGTGTTCGCCCTGGTGATTTCCGTGCAACTGGCGCTGGATATCAAACCCAAGGCCAGCCGAACCGTGCCGGGCAAACTCGGTCTGACCGTGGCCGGCAGTGTGATTGGTTGGGCCTCGGCGATATTTGGCGTCGGTGGCGGTTCGCTCACCGTTCCGTTTTTGACCTGGCGCAGTGTGCCGATGCAGCAAGCCGTGGCGACTTCATCAGCCTGTGGCCTGCCGATCGCTCTGGTCAGTGCATTAAGTTTCATGATTCTGGGCTGGCATGATCCGTTGCTGCCAGCCCATAGTCTCGGTTTTGTTTATTTGCCGGCGTTGTTGGGCATCGCCCTGACCAGCATGGTCTTCGCCCGCATCGGCGCGCGTTTGGCACATCGATTGTCGCCGCGCTTGCTGAAACGGCTGTTCGCCGCTTTGCTGTTCAGCGTGGGTTTGAGCTTTCTGCTTTAACCGCGCCGCAATCCTGACTTAATCCTGAGGTGGCAGCGTCGCCCGGGAATTTTGGTTTCAACTCTAACGAGGAGTCGCAATGCTGCCTTACCCGCAGATCGACCCGGTGGCCCTGGCCATCGGTCCGCTGAAAATCCACTGGTACGGTCTGATGTACCTGATCGGCATCGGCGGTGCGTGGCTGCTGGCGTCGCGCCGGCTCAACCGCTTCGACCCGACCTGGTCCAAGGAGAAGCTCTCCGATCTGATCTTCTGGCTGTCGATGGGCGTGATTGTCGGCGGGCGTCTGGGCTATGTGCTTTTCTACGACCTGAGCGCTTACCTGGCCAACCCGACGCTGATTTTCGAAGTGTGGAAGGGCGGCATGTCGTTCCACGGCGGCTTTATCGGGGTGATGCTCGCGGCCCTTTGGTTCGGCAAGCGTAACGGCAAGTCGTTCTTCCAGTTGATGGACTTCGTCGCGCCTATGGTGCCGATCGGTCTGGGTGCCGGGCGTATCGGCAACTTCATCAACGCCGAGTTGTGGGGCAAGGCCACCGACGTGCCGTGGGCCATGGTCTTCCCGCCGTTCAGCGATCCGGCGCAACTGCCGCGTCACCCCTCGCAGCTGTATCAGTTCGCCCTCGAAGGCGTGGCGCTGTTCCTGATCCTGTGGATTTTCTCGCGTAAACCGCGCCCAACCATGGCCGTTTCCGGCATGTTCGCGCTTTTTTACGGCATCTTCCGTTTCATCGTCGAGTTCGTCCGCGTCCCGGATGCGCAACTGGGCTATCTGGCCTGGAACTGGCTGACCATGGGGCAGGTTCTGTGCGTGCCGATGATCATCGGCGGGCTGTTCCTGATCTGGCTGGCCTATCGTCGCGCGCCGGCAGCACCGCTCGCTCCGACGGCTTAAACTACGAACCCCGGCGCGCGACGCCGGGGCTCCAAGGACACAGGTAACTCATGAAGCAATATCTCGAACTGGTCTCGCACGTCATTCAGAACGGCACCAAACAGGCCAACCGCACCGGCATCAACACCATCAGTTTCCCGGGGGCGATGCTGCGTTTCGATCTGCAGGAAGGTTTCCCGGCGATCACCACCCGCAAGATGGCCTTCAAATCGGCCATCGGCGAGATGTGCGGCTTTCTGCGGGGCGTCAACAACGCCGCTGAATTCCGTGCGCTGGGCTGCAAGGTCTGGGACCAGAACGCCAACGAAAATGCCCAGTGGCTGGCCAACCCGTTCCGCCAGGGCGACGACGACCTCGGCGAGATCTACGGCGTGCAATGGCGCAAATGGCCGGCGTACAAGCAGATCCCGTTGAGCAACACGGCCGCCATCGAACAAACCTTGAGCAACGGCTACAAGCAAATCGCCCAAGGCGAAGAAGACGGCCAGGCCTACGTGGTGTTGTACAAAGCCATCGATCAGGTGCGCCAGTGCGTCGACACGATCATCAATGACCCGGGCAGCCGCCGCATTCTGTTCCACGGCTGGAACTGCGCCCAGCTCGATGAAATGGCCCTGCCGCCTTGCCACCTGCTGTACCAGTTCCACCCGAATGTCGAGACCAAGGAAATTTCCCTGACCCTCTACATCCGCTCCAACGACCTGGGTCTGGGCACGCCGTTCAACCTCACCGAAGGCGCCGCGCTGCTGAGCCTGATCGGTCGCCTGACCGGCTACACGCCGCGCTGGTTCACCTATTTCATCGGTGATGCGCACGTCTACGAGAACCACCTCGACATGCTCAATGAACAGCTCAAGCGCGAGCCGTTCGCCATGCCGAAGCTGAAAATCTCCGACCGCGTGCCGGAGTTTGCCAAGACCGGTGTATATCAGCCGGAGTGGCTGGAGCTGGTTGAGCCGAGCGATTTCTCGCTGGAAGGTTATGAGCACCACGCGCCGATGACCGCGCCGATGGCGGTCTGAAGGCTTGCCAATAAACCTGTGGGAGCTGGCTTGCCAGCGATGACGGCGGCACATTCAACATTGATGTGTCTGTAAAACCGCTATCGCTGGCAAGCCAGCTCCCACAGGGATACTCGGTGTTCTTAATGGCCGTGGCTGCGGCCCACGTGGGAGTGTTCGATTTCCGTCGCAACAACCCCGCCACTCACTTCCAGCCGCTGCAAAATCCCGCATTGCTCCGCCCCCGGCCCTTCGCCACAGCGTTGGCGCAGGTCGAGCAGTTGTGTCTGCAACGCTAGCAACCCATCAATCCGCGCTTTCACATGCTGGATATGCTCGTCGATCAGGGTATTAACGCTCTCACACTGATCCTGCGGGCTGTCACGCATGGCTAGCAGGCTACGGATCTCTTCGAGCGTCATGTCGAGGGTGCGGCAGTTGCGGATGAAGGTCAGGCGTTCGGCGTGGGCCTGGGTGTAGACGCGGTAGTTGCCGTCGCTGCGGGCCGGTTCCGGCAGCAGGTTTTCGCGCTCGTAATAGCGGATGGTTTCCACGGCGCAGTCGGTGAGTTTGGCCAGTTCTCCGATCTTCATGACGGCAATCTCCAAAAGGGTGCTTGACCCTATAGTGGCTACAGGGTCTTTACTTGGCAACAGGCACCTTCATGGACGCGACCAATGAGCGATTCCCAGCACACCCACAAGCCCGGCGACGGGCACGTTCACAGTCATAAATTGCAGCCTGTGCATAAGCATTCCCATGGCGGCGATGCTTGCTGCGGGTCGAAAGTCGCAGCACCGGCACCGGTTCATGCGCACGAGGACTCCTGCTGCTCGTCGGAAGCCGCCGCGCCTGCGCTGGTGCAACTGAGCGAAAAGACCAGCGCCGATGCGCGGTTGAGCAGTTTTCGCATCGAGGCGATGGACTGTCCGACCGAGCAGACGCTGATCCAGAACAAACTCGGCAAACTGGCCGGCGTTGAGCAGTTGGAATTCAACCTGATCAACCGTGTGCTCGGCGTGACTCACACGCTGCCGGGCACCGAGCCCATCACCGAGGCGATCAAGTCCCTCGGCATGCACGCCGAGCCGTTGGAAGCGGGCGTCGAAGCGCCGGCACCTGCGGCAGTGAAAAAACACTGGTGGCCACTGGCACTGTCCGGTGTCGGTGCACTGGCTGCCGAAGTCATCCACTTCACCAACGCCGCGCCGACCTGGGTGGTGGCGATCATTGCGCTGGTGTCGATCCTCAGCGGTGGCCTGACCACCTATAAAAAGGGCTGGATCGCCCTGAAGAACCTTAATCTCAACATCAATGCGCTGATGAGCATCGCGGTGACCGGTGCCATCCTCATCGGTCAGTGGCCGGAAGCGGCGATGGTGATGTTCCTGTTCACCGTGGCCGAGTTGATCGAAGCGCGCTCGCTGGACCGTGCGCGCAATGCAATCGGTGGCCTGATGCAGATGACGCCCGAGCAGGCGACCGTGCAGCAGGCTGACGGTACCTGGCTTGAGCAGGAGGTGAAAATCGTCGAACTGGGTGCCATTGTGCGGGTAAAGCCCGGTGAGCGCATCGCGCTGGATGGCGAAGTGGTCAGCGGCAGCTCGACCATCGACCAGGCGCCGATTACCGGTGAAAGCCTGCCGGTGGAAAAAACTGTGGGCGACAAAGTCTTCGCCGGCACCATCAACCAGGCGGGTTCGCTGGAATACACGGTGACTGCGGCGGCGAACAATTCGACCCTGGCGCGGATCATCCACGCCGTCGAACAGGCTCAAGGCGCGCGCGCCCCGACCCAACGCTTCGTCGATCAATTCTCGAAAATCTACACCCCCGTGGTGTTCGTTCTGGCGCTGGCCGTGGCGATCATTCCGCCGTTGTTCATGGGCGCGGTGTGGTTCGACTGGATCTACCGCGCGCTGGTGCTGCTGGTGGTGGCTTGCCCGTGTGCGCTGGTGATTTCCACCCCAGTGACCATCGTCAGCGGCCTCGCGGCGGCGGCGCGCAAAGGCATTCTGGTCAAGGGCGGTGTGTACCTGGAGGGCGGTTTCAAGCTCGACTACCTGGCGCTGGATAAAACCGGGACGATCACCCACGGCAAACCGGTGCAGACCGATTACCTATCCCTTGATCCAACCGCCGATGCCACGGCCCCGGCAATTGCTGCTGCGTTGGCCGGGCGCTCCGATCACCCGGTGTCGCTGGCCATCGCCAATGCGGCTGTGGATAAAAACTTCGCGGCGCTGAGTGTGGATAACTTCGAAGCGCTGGCCGGGCGTGGTGTCAAAGGTGAGATCAACGGTCAGACCTACCACTTGGGCAACCACCGTCTGGTGGAAGAGCTGGGTCTGTGCTCGCCGCAACTGGAAGAAAAGCTGTTCGCGCTGGAAAAACAGGGCAAATCCGTGGTGCTGCTGCTCGACAGCTCCGGCCCGTTGGCGCTGTTCGCCGTGGCCGATACGGTCAAGGAAACCAGCCGCGAAGCGATCCGCCAGTTGCACGCGCTGGGCGTGAAAACCCTGATGCTCACCGGCGATAACGTACACACCGCGCAGGCGATTGCCGTTCAGGTCGGCATCGATCAGGCCAAGGGCGACTTGTTACCAACTGACAAACTGCAAGCCATCGAAGAGCTTTACGGTAAAGGTCATCGCGTCGGCATGGTCGGCGACGGCATCAACGACGCCCCGGCACTGGCCCGCGCCGAGATCGGTTTTGCCATGGCCGCGGCGGGCACCGACACCGCGATCGAAACCGCCGATGTCGCCCTGATGGACGACGATCTGCGCAAGATCCCGGCGTTCATCAGCCTGTCGCGCAACACCGCAAGCATCCTGAAACAGAACATCGCGTTGGCACTGGTGATCAAAGCTATCTTTCTTGGGGTAACCTTCGCCGGGCTCGCCACCATGTGGATGGCTGTGTTCGCCGACATGGGCGTGAGCCTGTTGGTGGTGTTCAACGGTTTGCGCCTGCTGCGCAAGTAAACGATGAGGGATGGTTGTGCTGAGTGCCGAGCTGAAAGCGTTTTACATGGTCGCCCGCCTGGGCAGCATTACGCTGGCGGCAAAAAAACTCGGCCTTAGCCAACCGACCGTGACCACACAGATCCGCAATCTGGAAAGCCAGTATTCGGTGGAACTGTTTTACCGTGGCGGTCGCCGGCTGAGCATCAGCGACGAAGGCGCGCGGTTGCTGCCGATGGTCAAGGTGCTGTTGCAGCAGGAGGCCGATATCGAGTTCTTCCTGCGCAACAGCGGTCAGGTGCAGGGCACGCTGCGCATCGCCGCCACCGCGCCGTATTACATTCTTGATCTGGTGAAGACCTTCCGCGAGCGTCTGCCGCAGGTGGAAGTGTCGGTGGAAATCGGCAACTCGCAGCAGGTACTGGAAGCGCTGGAGGATTACCGGGTGGATGTGGCTGCTTCGTCGCAATTGCTCGAGGATGCACGGCTGATTCGCCGGGTGCTGGGCACAGATCCGCTGGTGCTGGCGGTGCATCGCAATCATCCGCTGGCGGCGCAGGAGCATGTGACATTGAGCGCACTGGCCGGGCATACCTTGCTGATGCGTGAGACCGGCTCGACCACTCGGCGATTGACTGAAGAGTTACTGGCCAGCGCGGGCGTGAGTTTTGGGCCGTTGCTGGAGATCGGCAGCCGTGAATCGATTCGTGAGGCGGTGCTGCGCAATATTGGCATCAGCATCATTGCCCGGCAGGAAGTGCCGCATGACCCGCAGTTGCGCGTGCTTACGATCGAGAATGCGCCGCAGATTCCCGAGTATCTGTATTGCCTCAAAGAGAGGAAGAATGCGCGGTTGCCGGCGGCATTTCTCGGCTTGGCCCAAGAGATGTCCCCGGCGTAATGATCGTTCCCACGCTCCGCGTGGGAACGCAGCCCGGGACGCTCTGCGTCCCAACAGCCGAACGCGGAGCGTCCGATGAGGCATTCCCACGCAGAGCGTGGGAACGATCTCTGGTGAACCAAAATCCCCGAATACCACTATCGGCCGTTTTTGCCTCACTGCCACATGACGGACGCATTACAACTCTAGGATTGGCCTCATCTGCTTGATGAGGTCTGTCCCATGAATCCTGCAATCGCAACTGCCCTGACCAACCCCGGTGCGCCGATGAAAGTGCACTGCGTGCAGAAGCGCTTTGGCGCTTTTACTGCGCTGGATAACGTCTCCCTCGACGTCGCGGCCGGTGAGCTGGTCTGTCTGCTCGGCCCCTCGGGTTGCGGCAAGACCACGTTGCTGCGCTGCATCGCCGGTCTGGAGAAGCAGGACAGCGGCGAGTTGTACCTGGGTGACCGCGACGTTTCGCACCTTGCGCCACAAGCCCGGGACTACGGCATTCTGTTTCAGTCCTACGCGCTGTTCCCCAATCTGACCGTCGAAGCGAACATTGCCTACGGCCTCGCCGGCAGCGGTCGCGACGAAGTGCGCCGCCGCGTCGGTCAGATGCTGGAACTGGTCGGCCTCACCGGCAGTGAGAAAAAGTACCCGGGCCAATTGTCCGGCGGCCAGCAGCAACGGGTGGCACTGGCGCGCGCTCTGGCGCCGGCACCGTCGCTGCTGTTGCTCGATGAGCCGATGTCGGCGCTGGACGCCCGAGTGCGCGAGCATCTGTGCACCGAGCTGCGCCAACTGCAGCGCAACCTCGGCATCACCACCCTGATGGTCACCCACAATCAGGACGAAGCCATGCTGATGGCCGACCGCATCGCCGTGATGAACAACGGCCGCGTCGAGCAGTACGCCACCCCGCAGGAAATCTACAACCGCCCGGCCACGCCGTTCGTGGCCGAGTTTGTCGGGCAGGGTAACTGGCTGCCGTTCCAGCGCAGCAGCGCCAGTCACGCCCGGGTCGGCGGGATGGATGTGCGTCTGGCCGATGGCAGCGTCAGCGGCGCCTCGGGGCGACTGTTCTGCCGCCCGGAAGCGATCAACGTCAATCCGCTGGTGCATGAAGAAAACCTGTTCCCGGCCAAAGTCCGTGAGATCACCTTCCTCGGCAATCGCTGCCGCATGAGCTTCGAACTCGATCAACTGCCGGGCCACGCGCTGCTCGCTGAACTGGCGCCGGAAGCCATGCCACGCCTCGGCGCGCAGCAGATCATGGTCGCCTTGCCGCCGCGCAGCCTGCAGGTGTTTGCCTGATGAACAGCAACCTCGCGCTGCCGCTACCGCACAAGCAGGTGCGACAGTCTTCGAAAGCCGAGATTGGCGACCGCATCTTTGTAGTCGGCGGCAAAGTCCTCTTGCTGCTGTTGCTTGGTGTCGCGGTGTTGTTGCCGCTGCTGGCGATCTTCTGGCGCGGCTTCAGTAGCGAGGCCGGGCAGGGCGGTGGCTGGCTCGCCGCCAAGGAGCTGGTGACCAGCGACAATTTCCACTGGTTGCTCGGTAACAGCCTGAAAGTTTCCCTCAGCGTGGCGGCCATCGTCGTACCGCTGGCCTACCTGTTTGCCTACGCTTTGCAACGCACGCTGATTCCGGCCAAGGGCATCTGGCGCGGGATTTCCCTGCTGCCGTTGATGGCGCCGTCGATGCTGCCGGGTATTGCGCTGGTTTATCTGTTCGGCAACCAGGGCATGTTGCGCGGGCTGCTCTCGGACAACATCTACGGGTTCTGGGGCATTGTGCTGGGCGAGGTGATTTACACCTTTCCGCATGCGCTGATGATTCTGCTGTCGGCGCTTTCGCTGGCCGATGCGCGCCTGTTCGATGCCGCATCGAGCATGGGCGCCAGTCCTGCCAAAGCGTTCCGCAGCATCACCTGGCCGGCGACCCGTCAGGCGGTGTTCGCCGCATTCTGTCTGGTGTTCACCCTGACCATCACCGATTTCGGCGTGCCGGTGGTGGTGGGTGGCGACTACCAAGTGCTGGCGCTGGAAGCCTACAAAGCCGTGGTCGGTCAGCAGCAGTTCGGTCGCGGCGCATTGATCGGCATGGTGCTGTTGCTGCCCGCGCTGTTCAGCTTTGGTGTCGATGCCTGGCTGCGCCGCCGTCACGGCGACTCCATGAGCGGCCGTGCCCAAGTATTCAAACCGGCACCGTCGAAATTGCGCGATGGCTGCTATCTAGCGATTGTCTTGTTGATCAGCGCCGCGTTGATTCTGGTATTCGGCATGGCAGTGTTCTCGTCGCTGGTGAAGTTCTGGCCATACAACCTGTCGTTGTCGCTCAACCACTACCAGTTCAACGAAACCGCCGGCGGTGGCTGGCTGGCCTACAGCAACAGCTTGAAGATGGCGCTGGGCACGGCGCTGATCGGCAGTGTATTGATCTTCACTGGCGCGTATCTGATGGAAAAGACCCGCACACAACGTGGCCTCAACCTGACTCTGCGCATGCTCAGTTTCATCCCGATGGCGGTGCCGGGGCTGGTGCTCGGTCTGGGTTACGTCTTCTTCTTCAACCTGACCGGCAACCCGTTGCACGTGCTGTACGGGACGATGACGCTGCTGATCGTCTGCACCATTGCTCACTATTTGACCACCGCACAAATGACCGCGACCACCGCGCTGCGCCAACTCGACGCCGAGTTCGAAGCCGCCGCGCTGTCGCTGAAGGCGCCGCTGTATCGGCACTACCTGCGCGTGACCGTGCCGATTTGCCTGCCGGCGCTGCTCGACATCGTGCGCTACCTGTTTGTCTCGGCGATGACCACCGTGTCGGCGGCGATCTTCCTCTACAGCCCCGACACCATCCTCGCAGCGGTGGCGGTGCTGAACATGGATGACGCCGGCAACGTCGGCGGCGCGGCGGCGATGTCGACCCTGATTCTGTTCACCTCGGCGGGCGTGTCCTTGCTGCTGGCGTGGGCTTCGCGCGGCTTGCTGCGCCGTTCCCAGGCCTGGCGGCAAACCGCGCCCGGTCACTGATTTTCCAGACCCCTCAACTCCAAAAGACAGGAAAACGATCATGTTCAAGCCTATGGCCCTGGCCGCTGCTGTGCTCGCGACTTTCAGCCTGAATGCCTTCGCGGCAAAAACCGAGTTGACGGTGTACACCGCCCTCGAAGCCGAACAACTGAAGACCTACAAAGAGGCCTTCGAAAAGGCCAATCCTGACGTCGAGATCAAGTGGGTACGCGATTCCACCGGGATCATCACCGCCAAACTGCTGGCCGAAAAGGCCCGTCCGCAGGCTGACGCCGTGTGGGGCCTGGCCGCTTCCAGTCTGGCGATCCTCGACCAGCAGGGCATGCTGCAAAGCTACGCGCCGAAGGATCTGGGCAAGATCGGCGCGAACTACCGGGACGCCGCCAACCCGCCCGCCTGGGTCGGCATGGACGTCTGGGCCGCAACCATTTGCTTCAACACCGTCGAAGCCGAAAAGCAGGGCCTGAGCAAACCGGTGAGCTGGCAGGACCTGACCAAGCCTGAGTACAAAGGCAAGATCGTAATGCCCAACCCGGCGTCGTCCGGCACCGGTTTCCTCGACGTCAGCGCCTGGCTGCAAACTTTCGGCGAGAAGCAGGGCTGGGCCTACATGGACGGCCTGCACCAGAACATCGGCCAGTACGTTCACTCCGGTTCCAAGCCTTGCAAACTGGCGGCGGCGGGGGAATTCCCGATCGGCATTTCCTTTGAATACCCGGCCGTACAGTTGAAGCGCCAGGGCGCGCCGCTGGACATCATCCTGCCGAAGGAAGGCCTGGGCTGGGAGATCGAAGCGACGGCCGTGATCAAAGGCACGCCGCATGAAGACGCGGCGAAGAAACTCGCCGACTTCTCCGCCAGCGCCGAGGCGATGGACCTGTACAAGGAGAACTTCGCCGTCCTCGCGCAGCCGGGCATCGCCAAGCCGCAGACCGAACTGCCGGCCGATTACGAGCAGCGTTTGATCAAGAACGACTTTGCCTGGGCCTCGAAGAATCGCGACGAGATCCTCACCGAGTGGCGCAAGCGCTATGACGGCAAGTCCGAGAAAGTCGCCGCCAAGTAAGATTTTTATCGACTGACAGGGCCTCATCGCTGGCAAGCCAGCTCCCACACTGGACCGCGTCCGTCTGGACAACTCGGTCAACTGTGGGAGCTGGCTTGCCAGCGATAGCGGTCTCGCATTCAGAGCATCTCTAAATGACACACCACAAAGACCTGCTCATCGTAGGCGCCGGCATCCTCGGCCTGTCCCACGCCTACGCCGCCGCCAAACGCGGCCTCAAAGTCGCCGTTTTCGAACGCACTGCCACGCCCCTCGGCGCCTCGGTGCGCAACTTCGGTCAGGCGCTGGTCACTGGTCAGCCGCCAGGCCAAATGCTCGAACTGGCCAAGGCCAGCCGCGAGATCTGGGGCGACTGGGCAAAACTCGCCGGCCTGCAAATCAAGCGCAACGGCTCGTACCTGTTCGCCCGCACTGAAGCCGAAGAGCATCTGCTCGAAGCCTTCTGCGCCGGTCGCGCCGTCGAGCACGGTTACAACGTCGACCTACTGCGCGGCGCGGCACTGCGCGATTTGTACAACGGCCAGTTCAGCCATCACCGCGCCGCTCTGCACGGCATGGACGATCAACAGTTGTACTCGCGCGAAGCGATTCCGGCGCTGATCGACTACCTGCGCCGCGACCTCGGCGTCGAGTTTCACTTCTCCACGCTGGTGCGCGATGTCGAGCCGGGGCACCTGCAAAGCACTGTCGGCCGTTTCAGCGCCAAGCAGATCATTGTCTGCTCCGGCCACGACTATCAGACCTTGCTGGCCGAGCCGATTGGCACGCTCGATCCGCAGATCTGCCGCCTGCAAATGCTCCGCGCAAAACCGCAGATCGAGCTGAATCTGCAACACGCCTTGCTCACCGGCCTGAGCTGCGTGCATTACGGTGCTTTCGCCGATTTGCCAGAGGCGGCAGCAGTGCAGGCGCAGATTCTGCGCGAACAACCGCACCTGCACGAAAACGGCATTCACTTGCTTATCAGCCCGACACCTTATGGCGAATTGATCATTGGTGATTCACATCACTACGGCAGCGATCCGTCGCCGTTCAACGCCGAGCAGGTCGACACCTGGATGATTGAACTGGCCGAGCACACGCTCGGCTGCAAGGTGCAAGTGGTCGAGCGCTGGCAGGGTGTCTATGGTTCCCGGGGGCCGGGGGCGTTTTCGTTTTTGCGCCCGGCTCCGGGGTTAAGTGTGGCGCTGATGCACACGGGCGTCGGCATGAGCGTCGGCCCGGCGATGGCCGAGTGCAACGTGGCGCAGGTGCTGGAGGAGGTTTGATGGCAGATCACGCGCAAGTCGTTGACCGGGTGTTTGCGCTGTATGAATGCTTCGGCAGCAGCGATTACATCGGTGAGCCGGTATCGCAGATCGAGCACATGTCTCAGGCAGCGCAGTTGGCGATGGCTGAAGGCTTTGATGATGAAGTGGTGCTCGCCGCGTTCTTCCACGACATCGGCCATTTGTGTGCCGAAGGTGCACAGAGCATGGGCGGCTATGGGGTGGTCAGCCATGAACGGTTGGGCGCGGATTATTTGCGTGAGGCCGGCTTCAGCGAGCGGTTGGCACGGTTGGTGGAATATCACGTGCAGGCCAAGCGGTATCTGACCTTACGCGAGCCGGGGTATTTCGAGCGTTTGAGTGAGGCGAGTCGGCGGACGCTGGAATATCAGGGCGGGGTGATGACGGGGGCTGAGGCGGATGTGTTTGAGCGCGATCCGCTGTGTGCGGTCAGTCTGCGGATGCGGCAGTGGGATGAGCTGGCCAAGGAAACGGCGGTGCCGGTGATGGATCTTGGGGTTTTGAAGGACAAAGCGGCGCGACTTTTGGCTGCTTGAGGCGTTAGACCGAGGTGCGGCTATCGCTGGCAAGCCAGCTCCCACAGGGATCGATGGTGTTCACACAATATGTGTTCCACCTCGGACACTGTGGGAGCTGGCTTGCCAGCGAAGGGGCCAGGTCAGGCGCTAGAGCTCTTTGGCCAAAGACTCAATCTGCTCCTGCCGCTCCGCCTGATTCAATTTCGCCTGCGGATTCAACGAGGACCACTGCGGATGCGCCCGCGCCTTGCTCAGCGCCTCGGGCAACTTGCCCTCACGCCAGGTCTTGTCCTGCGGCGTCGCCACCTGAACCGCGTCCATCGCCGCATGCCCACGCTGATCCAGCGCCAGCAACAACTGCCGCTGGCGCAACGCCAATAACCGCAGCACCCCGTCATCCACCGTCAATTCCCGCTGGCCTTTGATCTTGCCGAGCAAGCGACTGCCATAACTGCGCGCCGTTTGCAGCGCACCGCCAGCAATCGCGCCAGCCAACGCCGCTGCGCCGAGAGTAATTCCGCCGACCAGCAAATCGACGCCAGCCCCCGCCGCCGCGCCTGCGGCGATGCCACCACCGACCCGCACACCGAGTTGTTTGAGGGTTTCCGGATTGAACAGGTCATCGCCCCAACGCCCATCCAGCAGAGGTAAATCACTCGCCGCCGCATCCTGCGGGCGAAACGCATAGAGCTTGAGCAGCGCTTCGACGCATTTCTGTTCGCGCTGACGCACGGCTTTGCGCAATTCGCTGATGGCTTGCTGTTCCTGCTCGGCTTCACTGACCACACTGCGTCGACACGCGGCGCAGTCGATCAGCAATTCGGCGATCAGGCGCGCCGCACTTTGCTGGCGGGCGAGGCGCTGGGCTTGCTGATCAGCGATCAACCGTTCCAGTTGCGGTCGCGCCGTTTCCAGCAACAACGCCAGACTCTCGTACAGCCGCCGCTCGCCATCCTCCGGCGGCGCGACGCTGTCGAAACGCACCAATGCATGCAATCCGAGCCGCGCCAACGCCTCACGCCAATCCGGTTCACGGTGATTGGCACTGCTGACGAAATTCAGCACCGGCAGCAGCGGTTTACCGCAACTGGCGAGCACTTCCAGTTCATCGCGATACTTGGCCAACACCGGCTCGCGGGCGTCGATGACATACAAACCGGCGTCGGAGGCGAGCAGTTGCCGCAGCACCTTGGCTTCCTGTTCGAAACGCTGACGCGCCTCGCTGCCGTCGAGAAACCGCGCCAGCCGCGCCGGGCCGTCGAGGCGTTCGCCGGGACGCTCCAGGCGTTCGAGAAAATCCAGCAGGGCGATGGCGTCTTCCAGCCCCGGCGTGTCGTAGAGGTCGAGCAACGGTTCGCCGTCCACCGACAGCCGCGCACCCTCGACATGGCGGGTGGTGCTTGGGCGATGGGAGACCTCGCCGAAGCCGACATCACGAGTCAGCGTACGCAACAGTGAGGTCTTGCCGACGTTGGTGTGGCCGACCACCGCGAGTTTCAGCGGCGCTTTCCAGGTATCAGTCATGACCCGTCTCCAGCCAGTTCAGCGGTGCGCAATCGGCGAAGGGCAACTCCAGTTGTTGCAGCGCAATGTGCCAGTCACCGAGGCGCTCGGCGTCCAGCGCTTCGCCGGGTGGCGCTTGCAGCAGCCAGACCCGGGTTTCGCCCGCACTGCGTGCCAATTCGGCGATCAAGGCGAGGCTGCCGCGATCCGGCGAACGTCGTGGATCACAGGCAATCGCCAGACGTGCCGGGGGGAAGCGGCTCAGTTGTTCGAGGAGTTTGTGCCGCGATTCGCGGCTGTCGAGGATGCCGGCGTTGCTGACGCTTTTCGGCAGGGCGGGCGGCCATGGGCGTTGCTCATCGAGTTCGATGGCGACCAGCAGCGCGCCTTCGCTGGCGAGTTCACCCACGCCGCTTTCGACGCGATGCATCTGCGCAGGCTCCGGGTCGTTGACGCCGAGGCGTTCGCTGGTGGGCATCAGGCGTTCGCGCAGTTGCGCGTAGCCGGGCAGGTTCAAGTCCAGACGCAGTGCGGCTTTGCCGGCATTCCAGCGCCACAGGCAAAACAGCGCGAGCAACAACCGCGGGACGCCGCCGTAGACCACCAGCACGCCAACCAGCCATGTCGCCCAGGCCTGGCGGGCGCTTTCGATGTCGAGTGCGCTGTCGCCGCTGGCGCGGATCATCTCCACCGTCGGCACATTGAAACCGAGCAGCGACGGCAGATAACCGAGCGCGTGGGTGACGTGGATAAAGGTGTCGGCGCTGAGAATCGTGGTTTCCCAGACGAAGCCGTAGCGCCGGGTCGCCATCAGCGTCAGCAACAGAATCAGTGCGCTGAGCATCGCCAATAACCACAAGCCGTTGACCAATGCACCCAGCGCCCAGCGATTGAGCTTCTGGCGCTGGAGCATCAGCAGCAGCGCTGGCGCCAGTTGCGCGGCTTTGGCGTCGCGGGCGAATTTTTCGCTGAGCCACAGCCACAAGCGGCCAAGGGTGGCGCCGTGTTCGCCGGCAAACATCAGCCCCAGCACCCAGCTAAGCAGCAGAATCAGGTTCAGCCCGAGCAGGCTGCCCAAGGCCCAGAACACGTTGACCGGGGTTTGTCCCAGCGCGGCGAAGGCCAGCCCGGCACCGCTCAATACGGCGAAAATCATCAGCACCATCAGCGCCAGACGCGCGCCTTGCAGCCAGTGTTTGAGTGCAGATGTCAGCCCGTCACGCTCAGCCAGCCACAGCGCACGGCGCTGAATCCGGCTCGGCAGATCGCCGCCGGCCGCGCGGGCCAGGCGATTGGCTTCCAGATCATCCAGGGGACCTGCGTGTTCTTCGCGCAGGCGCACGGTTTCGGTCAACCAGAGGTTTTGCAGTGGAGTCAGTTGTGTCACGCGGCATCCCGTCGCTCAATTGAGCCGTGAGCATAACCGCTGTGGCGCTTATCGGGTCAAGCGAGGCTCTGGTATCCTCGCCGGCATGACTAAATCACTCCCCCTCAGCCTGATCGCAGCCCTCGGTGAAAACCGTGTGATCGGCGTCGACAACAGCATGCCCTGGCACCTGCCGGGGGACTTCAAATACTTCAAGGCGACGACCTTGGGCAAGCCGATCATCATGGGTCGCAAGACCTGGGATTCCCTCGGTCGTCCGCTGCCGGGACGCTTGAACATCGTGGTCAGCCGTCAGCAAGACCTGGTGCTCGAAGGTGCGGAGGTTTATCCGTCGCTGGAGGCTGCAGTGGTGCGCGCCGAAGAATGGGCGAAAGAGCAGGGCGTCAATGAGCTGATGCTGATTGGCGGGGCGCAGTTGTATGCGCAAGGGCTGGCCGATGCGGATCGCTTGTATCTGACCCGTGTGGCGCTGAGCCCGGAGGGCGATGCATGGTTTCCGGAGTTTGATTTGAACCAGTGGAAACTGGTGTCGAACGTGCCGAATCCGGCGGAAGGCGATAAGCCGGCGTACAACTTCGAAGTCTGGGAAAAGGCTTAAAAGCATCGCTGGCAAGCCAGCTCCCACAGGGATTGATGGTGTTCACACAATATGTGTTTCACCTCGGACACTGTGGGAGCTGGCTTGCCAGCGATAGGGCCAGATCAGGCAAAGAAGACCTTAAGCCTGAGCAAGCTCCGCATGCTCATCGGCATCCAGCAACTCTTTATCGGTCTGCTGCATCACCTGACTGGTAATCGCACCCGCCGTGATCGAACCACTCACGTTCAACGCCGTACGACCCATATCAATCAGCGGCTCAACCGAAATCAGCAACGCCACCAGTGACACCGGCAAGCCCATCGCCGGCAGCACGATCAGCGCGGCGAACGTCGCACCGCCACCCACGCCGGCCACACCGGCCGAACTCAGGGTCACAATCGCCACCAGCGTCGCGATCCACAGCGGATCCAGCGGGTTGATGCCAACGGTTGGCGCAACCATCACCGCCAGCATCGCCGGGTACAGGCCTGCGCAGCCGTTCTGGCCGATGGTCGCACCGAACGAAGCGGCAAAACTCGCCACCGATTGTGGAATGCCCAGACGACGGGTCTGCGCTTCAATGCTCAGCGGAATGCTGGCGGCGCTGGAGCGGCTGGTGAACGCGAACGTCAGCACCGGCCAGATCTTGCGGAAGAAACGCAGCGGGTTGATCCCGGCCGCCGACACCAGCAAACCGTGGACGACAAACATCAGACCGAGGCCGAGGTACGACACCACCACGAAACTGCCGAGCTTGATGATGTCTTGCAGGTTGGAACCGGCGACCACTTTGGTCATCAGCGCCAGCACGCCGTACGGGGTCAGTTTCATCACCAGACGCACCAGACGCATCACCCAGGCTTGCAGGGTGTCGATGGCGTTGATCACTTTCTGACCTTTCTCGACGTCGTCCTTGAGCAGTTGCAGCGCGGCAACCCCGAGGAACGCGGCGAAAATCACCACGCTGATGATCGAGGTCGGCTTGGCCCGCGCCAGGTCGGCGAACGGATTCTGCGGGATAAACGACAGCAGCAATTGCGGCACATTCAGGTCGGCAACCTTGCCGGCGTAGTCGGTCTGAATGGTTTGCAGACGGGCCATTTCCTGGGTGCCGGCGACCAGACCTTCAGCGGTGAGGCCGAACAGATTGGTCAGGCCGATACCGATCAGCGCCGCAATCGCCGTGGTGAACAGCAGCGTGCCGATGGTCAGGAAGCTGATCTTGCCCAACGACGAAGCGTTGTGCAGGCGCGCCACGGCGCTGAGGATCGAGGCGAACACTAGCGGGATGACGATCATTTGCAGCAACTGCACGTAGCCGTTGCCAACCAGATCGAACCAGCCGATCGAGGCTTTCAGCACCGGGTTGCCGGCACCGTAGATCGTGTGCAGCGCAACACCGAACGCAACACCCAATCCCAGCGCGAGCAGGACTTTTTTCGCCAGGCTCCAAGCGGTGTGGCGAGTTTGTGCCAGACCGAAGAGCAGGGCGAGGAACACCAGCAGGTTGAGAATCAACGGTAGATTCATGAGATCTCCAGGTAAGACTGTGCCAACAGCCTTCCGGGGCTGCTGCGAACCGGCAAGCCTAACAGTTTGATTTGCAATGATTTAATACCGAAATTGAAGGTCTTCCGTCGTTTTTGGAATAAGTGCATGTCGCTCTCGGCAATGCATTTGGCGCAATGGGGACGTGAGCGGTCGCTGACAGACGAGGACTGTCACACATATTTGTTAGCGTCGATGTCTTTAGCTCAGGGAGAAAGCATCGATGAAGTTCGCACCGAAATTTCTGGCTGTCGCACTGACTGTAGGTTTGGGCCTGGCCGGTCAGGCTTTCGCCACCGACCTCAAACACTGGCCGGCGGATCAGGCCAAGGCACTGGACGCGATGATCGCCGCCAACGCCAACAAGGGTAACTACGCGGTGTTCGACATGGACAACACCAGTTACCGCTACGACCTCGAAGAGTCCTTGCTGCCATTCATGGAAAACAAGGGCCTGATCACCCGCGACAAGCTCGATCCCTCCCTGAAGCTGATGCCGTTCAAGGACACCGCCGACCACAAGGAAAGCCTGTTCAGTTACTACTATCGCCTCTGCGAAGTCGACGACATGGTCTGCTACCCGTGGGTGGCGCAGGTGTTCTCCGGCTTCACCCTCAAGGAGCTTAAGGGCTACGTCGATGAGTTGATGGCCTCGGGCAAACCGGTGCCGGCGACTTATTACGAAGGCGATGTGGTGAAGAACCTCGACGTTCAACCACCGAAAATCTTCACCGGCCAGGTTGAGCTGTACAACAAGCTGATGGAGAACGGCATCGAGGTCTACGTGATGACTGCGGCCTCGGAAGAACTGGTGCGCATGGTCGCGGCCGATCCGAAGTATGGCTACAACGTCAAACCGCAGAACGTC
Organism: Pseudomonas sp. Seg1; assembly: GCF_018326005.1. Classification (NCBI taxonomy): domain Bacteria; kingdom Pseudomonadati; phylum Pseudomonadota; class Gammaproteobacteria; order Pseudomonadales; family Pseudomonadaceae; genus Pseudomonas; species Pseudomonas sp. Seg1. Next base: position 6,178,327 of record NZ_AP021903.1, on the reverse strand, counting down.
ATCGGCGTGACCACGTTGCTGAAAAACCGCGAAACCAACGAACTGACCACTGCGCGTAAACAGATCACCGCCGGCAAGTATGACGAGAAGGCCAACCTCGGCCTTGAGCTGACCCCGTACCTGTGGACCCCGGCAACATGGATGGCCGGCAAGCATGCGGCGATCCTTACCTACATCGACGAATGGAAAAAACCGGTCCTGGTGGGTGGCGATACCCCGACCAGCGATGGTTACATGCTGTTCCACGATGTTGACGTGGCCAAGGGCGGCATTCACCTGTGGGTCAACCGCAAGGACAAATACATGACGCAGCTCAACGGCATGATGGCCAAGCACGCAGCGGCGCAGGCCAAGGAAGGGTTGCCGGTGACGGCGGACAAGAACTGGGTGATCGTCAAGCCTGAAGAGATTCAGTAAGACCGAGTCGCTCCAATCGCTGGCAAGCCAGCTCCCACAGTGTCCAAGGTGAAACACAAATGGTGAGAACACCATAAATCCCTGTGGGAGCTGGCTTGCCAGCGATGGGGCCCTCGTGTTCATCCATTGATTCGATCAGGCGAAAAAATGCCCCGCACGTTGGCGGGGCATTTTCGTTACTGCGATTCGACGCTTACAGCCCGTCGAGCATTGCCTTGTTACGCACAGCACCCTTGTCGGCGCTGGTCGCCAGCAGGGCGTAGGCCTTGAGGGCGGTGGTCACTTTGCGAGGACGAACCTCAACCGGTTTCCAGCCTTTCTTGTCCTGCTCGACCCGGCGTGCAGCCAGTTCTTCGTCGCTGACCAACAGGTTGATCGAACGGTTCGGGATGTCGATCAGCACTTTATCGCCGTCCTGCACCAGACCGATCGCGCCGCCGGCCGCAGCCTCTGGCGAAGCGTGGCCGATGGACAGGCCCGAAGTGCCGCCGGAGAAACGGCCATCGGTGAGCAGCGCACAGGCTTTGCCCAGGCCTTTGGATTTCAGGTACGAGGTCGGGTAGAGCATTTCCTGCATGCCCGGGCCGCCTTTCGGGCCTTCGTAGCGAATGATGACGATGTCGCCAGCCTTCACTTCGTCAGCGAGGATGCCGCGCACGGCGCTGTCCTGGCTTTCGAAGATTTTCGCGTTGCCTTCGAAGACATGGATCGACTCATCGACGCCGGCAGTTTTCACCACGCAGCCGTCCAGCGCGATGTTGCCGTACAACACGGCCAGGCCACCCTCTTGCGAGTAAGCGTGTTCGAAGCTGCGGATGCAGCCGTTTTCACGGTCATCATCCAGGGTTTCCCAACGGGTCGACTGGCTGAACGCGGTCTGGGTCGGGATGCCGGCAGGACCAGCCTTGAAGAAGTGGTGAACCGCTTCGTCAGTGGTCTGGGTGATGTCCCACTTGGCGATGGCTTCTTCCATGCTGCGGCTGTGCACGGTCGGCAGGTCGATGTGCAGCAGGCCGCCACGGGCCAGCGAACCGAGGATGCTGAAGATGCCGCCGGCGCGGTGCACGTCTTCCATGTGGTACTTCTGGATGTTTGGCGCGACTTTGCACAGCTGTGGAACGCTGCGCGAAAGACGGTCGATATCGCGCAGGTCGAAATCGATCTCCGCCTCCTGGGCGGCAGCCAGCAAGTGCAGGATGGTGTTGGTCGAACCGCCCATGGCGATGTCGAGCATCATCGCGTTCTCGAACGCCTTGAAGTTGGCGATGTTGCGCGGCAATACCGATTCATCGTTCTCGCCGTAGTAACGCTTGCACAGCTCGACGATGGTACGGCCCGCCTGCAGGAACAGCTGCTCGCGGTCGCTGTGGGTGGCGAGGGTCGAACCGTTGCCCGGCAATGCCAGACCCAGCGCTTCCGTCAGGCAGTTCATCGAGTTGGCGGTGAACATGCCGGAGCACGAACCGCAGGTCGGGCAGGCGCTGCGCTCGTACTCAGCGACTTTCTCGTCAGAAGCGCTTTCGTCGGCGGCGATCACCATGGCGTCGACGAGGTCGAGGCCGTGGGAAGCGAGTTTGGTCTTGCCGGCTTCCATCGGGCCGCCGGAAACGAAAATCACCGGGATGTTCAGGCGCAAGGCAGCCATCAGCATGCCCGGGGTGATCTTGTCGCAGTTGGAAATGCACACGATGGCATCGGCGCAGTGGGCGTTGACCATGTACTCGACGGAATCGGCGATGATCTCGCGGCTCGGCAGCGAATAGAGCATGCCGTCGTGGCCCATGGCGATACCGTCATCCACGGCGATGGTGTTGAATTCTTTCGCGACGCCACCGGCGCGTTCGATTTCGCGGGCGACCAGCTGGCCCAGATCCTTCAGGTGCACATGGCCCGGTACGAACTGGGTGAACGAGTTGGCAATGGCGATGATCGGCTTTTTGAAGTCGTCATCTTTCATCCCGGTGGCGCGCCACAGTGCGCGGGCGCCGGCCATGTTGCGGCCGTGGGTGGATGTTTTCGAGCGGTAATCTGGCATGGAGCACTCCGGGCGGCTAATCAGGTATCAAAGGGGAGTGAGCTTCTATTGACGTCTGGAACACTCAGAAATGGCCGTGTGTCCGTGAAGTTGCCGATGACGTTGCGGGATCGCCGCTGGTCTCAGCTTGAGCTCATAAACCCGCCGGGGGATGAATGGCGATGAATCAGCCGATTCTACACCGCTGGCGTCTGGAGGGAATGGCGCAAAGCATTGTTCCAGTGCCGACGGTGCCTGTGGCATGACGACCGGCAGGATCATTCGCTGCCAGGTTGCACCAGCGCACTGGCCTGAACGCTCCTCAAGCGCCGGCTGATCCCGCTGTTGAGTGCCAGCGCGACGCAACTGAGCAGTACAAAACTGTAACCCAGCGTGGCTTGCAGATTGGCCGGGCTCAGACTGATCAGTGCGCTGATCAAACCGCCGCTGATAAAAATGATGGTGCTACCGGCCGAGGCCGAAGTGCCGGCGTTGTCGGGAAACAGCGCCATGGCCCGAGAGGTGGCGGCCGGTCGTGTGATGGTGGTGCCGGCCGTGCAGATCAGCATCGGGATCAGCACCGTGGTCGGCGCCAGCGCATGATGGGCGGCCAGATACAGCATGGCCAGGCCCGACAGCAGGATCAGGCTCAGCCCGGTAATGATTTGTCGGCCTGGGGTGATGCGTCGATTTAGCACGCTGGCGACAATGCCGCCGACGATATAGGCAGCCCCGTAAATCAGCAGAATCAGCGAAAAGTCATAGGGCGCGAGTTGTAGCTGATCCATGAAAATCAGCGGCGAAATCACGATGAACGAAAAGTGGCAGGCGAAGGCGAACGCCGATATCAACCAGTAACCGACGGATTGGAAATTTCCCAGTACCCGTCGGTACGACTGAATGAAACCCAAGCGTATGCCACTGCTGGCCGGCTGACTGTTGTCCAGCAACAGCCAGGCCTTGATGAGCACGACCGCCGCGAGTGCGGTAAATACCCAGAAGCTGCCGCGCCAGCCAAGGGTGGCTTGTAGAAAGGTGCCGGCCAGTGGCGACACCGAAATGAAGATCCCGCTGGCGGTGACCATCAGGATACGCAGGCGATCACGCTCTTCACCTTCGAACAGATCCTGCACCAGTGCCTGGGACAGCACGAAACAACCGCACCCTATTGCCTGTACGACACGGAATATCAGGAACAGCGTGTAATCGTCGGTCATCACGCAGCCAAGTGCACCGAGCATCGAGACGCTCATGCCAGCGAGCAACAAGCCCTTGCGACCGATCGTATCGGACAGTGGGCCGATCAGTACCTGGGCAAAGGCGATGCCCACGGCGAACAGGCTGATCGACAGTGCGATGTCCGCCGGGGTTGTCTGGAAGTGCGCGGCCAGTGCCGGAAACGATGGAAGCAGGACATCCAGTGGGAACGCGCCGAGCAGCACCATCGCCAGCAACAGGCTGACAGCCCCGCGACGCTGACGGGGGGTTACCACGGATTTTCCTTTATCCATCGATCAGTCCTGCCTTGGAAAAAAGTGTCTGGTTATGGGGCGTGGCGAAGAAACCGGCCTTGCGCAGTGCATCCAGCGTAGCGATGGAGCCTGATTTTGCACGCGCACGGCTGGCCTGCACTGTTGCCATGCTGCCGACAATATTTCGTACATCGCTCTCGGCAATGCCCGCTCCACGCAGGCTCTGTTGCAGCCAGCGTTCGTCGGCCTCGAAGAAAATGCCGATGATCTCGAGCAGCGTTTTGCTCACAAATGTGCGCTGGCGAATGTTCATGGACAGCCAAAGGTAATGGAACACTTCAGCGAAATAGCGACTGTGGCGGGCTTCGTCGGCCAGATGATCGCGCAGCATGTCGTTCACACTGGACACGAGACTGTCGCGGCACACGTCCAGCAGTTCCCGGGCAATGATGGTTTCCGAAACGAAACCGAGCAGAAACCATGTCAGTGAACGTTGCTTTTCCGGGGTACGGGCGACCAGTGCGTTCATGCGCGTGATGCGCTTGGGTATCGCCGGGCGCCCGCCAACGTTATAGAGCGTGGCGATCTGTTCGGCGAGACGATTGGAGAACAGCGCGTGGTAGCCCTCGTCGGTGTAGAGCTGCAGCGCTGCGTGCTTCATCGCCAGCGGCACATAAATGGGCAGTTCCCGATGGGCGATGACTTCAACCGCGCGATTGACGATGCGATGCTCGAGCAGGGTGGTGTAGTCGAGAAAGTACACCAGATGGTTGGCGGTCAGGCGGTGCAGCACCTCGCGGCCTGCGGCCTGGATCGCTGGATGAGCGAGATAAGGCAGGAAGGCGGGGGGAAACCAGTAGCGGCTTTCGAGTTGTTGCTGCACGTCGTCCGGCAATTGATAGTTGTGGGTGCTGGTGCGTACCGAGGCGCGGCTGTCCCAGTCCCCCAAAGTAAATTTGAGCGCCCATGACACAGGCACTTCGGCCGGATCCGGAATCAAGACTGTCATGCTTGTACCTCGCGCAACAGTCCGTGCATTTCCTGGCACATCGCCTGGCCGTCGCTTTCGCCGCAGCCGACAAAGAACAGCGGTTGCTCCGCGCTTCCCTCAAGCTTGAGCAGTGCTTCGACTTGCCTGTCGGCAAACGCACCGGTCAACCAGGTGTTGAGGCCAAGTGCTGTGGCGACCAGTTGAAAGGTTTGCGACAGATGACCGGCTTCCACGAATGCCATGCGATAGGCCCGTGAGTGCTCGTATTTCCACCAGAGCCGATCGAATCGGGCGGTGATGAACAGGCCCAGCGGCAGATTGTTGATGAAGTGCTGGCCTGCGAGCAAAACCCCCAACGCGGATTGAGGCAATGAATTGACCCGACTGATGGAATGGTCGGTCGGCTGATAGGCGTAGATCCCGGGCTCCAGATCGTCGACGTTCTGCACCAGCAGAAAACCTTCGCAGGCGTTCAGACCGCCACCGGAAGGACTGCTGCGGCGTGCGCCGAGATCGTCGGCGATGCTTTCGTCACGGTCCCCGTCGCGCTCGCGCAGGTAACCGAGCGAAAGATAAAGCAGGGTGCCCAGGTCATCGAGTGTCATCGCTGCGCCGGTATAGGTGCGGCAGGTTTTACGCTGGAGCAGGGCGTGAACCAGGCTGTCGTCGCGCAATTCATGCGGGAGGGGCAACGCGATGCTCTGCCCGGCTTCCTGCTGCTGGCGTTCTTTCACGGGAGCCGGGGTCGCCAGGACTTCGTTGCAGTGAGAAAGATATTGCCTGGACCACTCGTGAATATTCTGGGGGGTGTGTTCGCAGGGAATGTTTTGCGTACCGATATGGTAGATCTTCGACAGTTCATCCCAACCCCATTGTGGATTGTCTATTTTTGAAACGGTTAGGATGCCCGCACTTAATAGTTGTGTGTCTATTATGCTGTGCGTGTCGAACAGGTCAGGGTTGTTGATTAGTTGCGTGAGCCGAATTGAATAATCAAGGTCAAGTTCATGCTGGGTATGATCTTTGTAGTTCCATACTATTTGTCCCGGCGAGCGCGGCAATATAAACAGGTAAGGGTTTATGTACATGTGGGTTATTTACTCTGGATAAAATCGAAAAGGACGCCGGGTTGCCGGCACTTCCCGGCGTCCTGCCCTATTTAGCGGGCTTTAGGGGCAACCAGAAAAGCCAGGTTGGCGATTTTGTTGGTTTCCAGATAAATGGTTTTCATGATGTGAACTCCTTGTTCATTGATAGTCGAAGTCACCTCGTGGTGACAACTTCATAATAGTTTGTAATGGATTATTGGCAAGTGGATATTAAGTAGGAATATTCCAGTAATTTTGTCGGAGCGATCTTTAGCTGGAGTTGGACTTTGTAGGCTAAGTTTCAATAATTAAAAGGCGTAAGGAAATATCCTGCACGTCAGTAGGAAAGCAAGTGTAGGAAGTGTCGACTATTGAAGCAGAGATAGCGCCCTGACTGGCATGGGCTGGCGTAAAGCAAACGGGGAGCCTGCTGGCTCCCCGTCATCCGCATTGATCAGCTGTTTGGCAGCAGGCGGCAGGTGATGCTCTTGATGTAGCGGGTTTCGGCGATCGCCGGATGCACCGGGTGATCCGGGCCCTGACCGCCACGCTCAAGCAACTGGATATTTCGGTCCAGGTGACGGGCGCTGGTCAGCAGGATGTTCTGCAGATCGTCTTCCGGCAGGTGCATCGAGCACGAAGCGCTGACCAGGATGCCGTCCTTGTTGAGCAGGCGCATGGCTTGCTCGTTCAGGCGACGGTAGGCGCCTTCGCCGTTTTTCATGTCTTTCTTGCGTTTGATGAACGCCGGCGGGTCGGCCACGATCACGTCGAAGCGTTCTTCGCTGGCCTTCAGTTCTTTCAGGGCTTCGAAAACATCGCCTTCGATGCAGGTCATCTTGTCGGCGAAGCCGTTCAGTGCAGCGTTGCGCTCGACACCGTCGAGAGCGAAAGCCGAGGCATCGACGCAGAACACTTCGCTGGCGCCGAAAGCGGCAGCCTGCACGCCCCAGCCACCGATGTAGCTATAGAGGTCGAGGACGCGTTTGCCTTTGGCGTAAGGAGCCAGACGCGCGCGGTTCATGCGGTGGTCGTAGAACCAGCCGGTTTTTTGGCCCTGGATGACCGGTGCTTCGAATTTCACGCCGTTCTCCTCCAGCGCGACCCACTCCGGCACCAGACCGAATACGGTTTCGACGTAACGGTTGAGGCCTTCGGCGTCACGGGCGGCGGAGTCGTTCTTGAAAAGGATGCCGCTTGGCTTGAGCACTTGGGTCAGTGCGGCGATCACGTCATCTTTATGCGCTTCCATGGTCGCCGAGGCGATCTGCACCACAAGAATGTCGCCGAAACGGTCGACAACCAGGCCCGGCAGCAGGTCGGAATCACCGTAGACCAGACGATAGAACGGCTTGTCGAACAGACGCTCGCGCAGGGACAGCGCGACGTTCAGGCGGTGCACCAACAGCGATTTGTCCAGCGCGACCTTGGTGTCACGCGATAGCAGGCGGGCGCAGATCAGGTTGTTCGGGCTCATCGCGACGATGCCCAGCGGCTTGCCGCCGGCGGCTTCGAGGATCGCCTGATCGCCGGCGTTGAAGCCGTGCAGTGGCGTGGCGGCCACATCGATTTCGTTGCTGTAGACCCACAGGTGACCGGCGCGCAGGCGACGGTCGGCGTTGGCTTTGAGGCGCAAGCTAGGCAGGGACATGACGTCGCTCCGGAAAAAAGAGCGGGAGTATACCGTGTTGCTCGGCACGATTGGCTGGTGAGTGGACATGTGGCGCGACAGCAATGGTGATAGGGCTTACCGGTGGCGAGGGGATTCATCCCCGCCGGACGGCGCAGCCGTCGCACCTGTCTGACACGGTAAGCCTGATATCTCGCGCTGTCAGATTTGCGACTGCTGCGCAGCCGATCGGGGATAAATCCCCTCGCCACAAGGGCAGTTCAATCAGAGAGTGCGTCGATCAACTCTCGGCTGAACGCCGGAATATCATCCGGCTGGCGGCTGCTGATCAAGTGGCCGTCTCTGACCACTTCCTGATCGACCCAGTTGGCTCCGGCATTCACCAGATCATCCTTGAGTGTCTTGTAGCTGGTGATGGTTTTGCCATTGACCAGCCCCGACGAGATCAGCAACCAACTGCCATGGCAGATCACCGCAATCGGTTTGCCGGCCGAAGTGCCGGTCTTGACCAGATGCTGGGCATCCTGATCGATGCGGATCGTGTCGGAGTTCTGGACGCCACCGGGCAGCACAATCGCGTCATATTGCTCGCTGCTGGCGCCCTGGAAAGTCTGGTCGACGGTGAAGTCGTCCGCCGGCTTGTCGTGATGCCAGCCTTTAACCTTGCCGGCCTCGGCCGAGAGGATATCGACCTGCGCACCAGCCTCTTCCAGCGCCTGCTTGGGACCGGTCAATTCAACCTGTTCGAAACCATCGGTTACCAAAAAAGCGACGCGCTTGCCGTTGAGTGAAGTAGCCATCAATAAGCTCCTGAGTCTGTTGGAAATAGCCGCCCCACGGGATCGAAATGAACCGTCGGGCATTACAGAGTCCGAAGCCAGGGCCTGAATGAAAGTTCCTGACAATTGCCCACTGGTGTGTCGTCTTGCGGTTTTTAGGGGTTAGAATCGCCGCCTGTCCCAGAGTGTGTACTTATGTCCCAAGAGCTGACCACCGAACAGATTCAACAATCCCTGCAGGGCATCAGCGTGCCCGCGCAGCCGCAGATCATGGTGGATCTGCAAATGGAGCAGTACATGCCCGACCCGGATCTGGAGGTGATCGCCAAGCTGATCGCCCAGGATCCCGGCCTGTCCGGCGCGCTGCTGAAAATCGTCAACTCGCCGTATTACGGCTTGAGCAACAAGATCACTTCGATCCAGCGCGCGGTAAACCTGCTGGGCAGCCGTTCGATCATCAACCTGATCAATGCCCAATCGATCAAGGGCGAGATGAACGACGACACCATCGTCACCCTCAATCGTTTCTGGGACACCGCGCAGGACGTGGCGATGACTTGCCTGACCCTGGCCAAGCGCATCGGCACTCAGGCGGGCGACGAGGCATACGCTCTCGGCCTGTTCCACGACTGCGGCGTACCGTTGATGTTGCAGCGGTTCCCCAATTACATGTCGGTACTGGAAAAGGCTTACGCCAATGCCAGCGCCGAATGCCGTGTGGTGGACACTGAAAACGCCGAGTTCAACACCAACCACGCTGTGGTCGGCTACTACACCGCCAAGTCCTGGCGCCTGCCGGAACATGTCAGCGCGGCCATCGCCAATCACCACAATGCCTTGGCGATCTTCAGCGATGAGTCGTCGCGCAACAGTCAGCTGAAAAACCTGTTGGCGATTCTCAAGATGGCCGAGCACATCTGCGCCTCGTATCGAGTGCTGGGCAATCAGACCGAAGATTTCGAATGGAACGCAGTGGGCCCGCTGGTACTCGATTACGTAGGGCTGTCGGACTACGACTTCGAAACCCTCAAACAAACGATCCGCGACCTCGGCGCGCATTGATTCGAGGACGTCATGCCTGAACTGCCGGAAGTTGAAACCACCCGCCGGGGCATTGCTCCGCATCTGGAAGGCCAGCGCGTCAGCCGGGTGATCGTGCGTGACCGGCGGCTGCGCTGGCCGATCCCCGAAGACCTCGATGTGCGACTTTCGGGGCAGCGCATCGTGTTGGTCGAGCGCCGGGCCAAGTATCTGTTGATCAATGCCGAGGTCGGCACGTTGATCAGCCATTTGGGCATGTCGGGCAATCTGCGTCTGGTCGAGGTCGGGTTGCCGGCGCTCAAGCATGAGCATGTCGATATCGAGCTGGAGTCGGGTCTGGCCCTGCGCTATACCGATCCGCGGCGGTTCGGCGCGATGTTGTGGAGCAATGATCCGCTCAATCACGAATTGCTGATTCGCCTCGGGCCGGAGCCGCTTACTGATCTGTTCGATGGCGAGCGGCTGTTCCAGCTGTCACGCGGGCGTTCGATGGCGGTCAAGCCGTTCATCATGGACAACGCGGTGGTGGTCGGGGTCGGCAATATCTACGCGACGGAAGCGCTGTTTGCCGCCGGGATCGATCCGCGCCGCGAGGCCGGGGGCATTTCCCGGGCGCGCTATCTGAAGCTGGCCATCGAGATCAAGCGCATCCTCGCTGCCGCCATCGAGCGTGGCGGCACCACGTTGCGTGATTTCATCGGCGGCGACGGGCAGCCGGGGTATTTCCAGCAGGAACTGTTTGTCTACGGTCGTGGCGGTGAACACTGCAAGGTTTGCGGCACCGGTTTGCGCGAAGTGAAGCTGGGACAACGCGCCAGTGTGTTCTGCCCGCGCTGCCAGACCTGAGACGAAAGGCTGAAAAAGTCCTACGGTCTATAGTGAGTTGTCTCACTGTTCAGCCCGAAGGATCGTGCCATGAAATCCTTGCAAGTCCTCTTCGCAACACTGCTGCTGTGTTCCAGCCTGGTTGTTCAGGCCACGGAAAACGGCAGTGGTGATCCGCGTTACACCATTCAGAATCCACCGGCCTACGCCATGATCGGCGACTTGCTGATTGCCCGACCTTTGCTGGTGGTGGCTACGGTGATTGGCGCGGGGGCGTTTATTGTGTCGCTGCCATTTACCGCGTTGGGTGGCGGGATTGGCGATGCAGGACAGGCGCTGGTCGTGGACCCGGCGAAAGCGGCGTTTGTGCGGTGTCTGGGGTGTACGGGGGAGGGGTTTGAGCAGCGTGAGTGAGCTGCTCCGGAGTCAATGGTGTTTCTGATGGCCCAATCGCGGGCAAGCCCGCTCCCACAGGGTTTTTGGTGTTTACACGATTAGTGTTTCACCACGGAAACCTGTGGCAGCGGGCTTGCCCGCGATGGCGTCGGATCAGGCGCTGAAGGACTCAGGCCTTGCCGGTGATCTTGCGGTACTTCTCCATCAACTGTTCTTCAGTCTCCGGATGCGCTTCATCGAGCGGAATGCAATCCACCGGGCAGACCTGCTGGCACTGTGGTTCGTCGTAGTGGCCGACGCACTGGGTGCACAGGTTCGGGTCGATCACATAGATCTCTTCGCCTTGGGAGATGGCGGCGTTCGGGCACTCGGGTTCGCAGACGTCGCAGTTGATGCAATCGTCGGTAATGATCAGGGACATGCTAACTCCAGCCGGGGCGGCAGGCCCGGGCGCTATAAATCAATGCGCGCAATTGTGCCGCATTGGCGAGCGCAGTGCACGCGGGTGCGATCAAGGGCACGCGACTGCAATCCTTTAAAAGCAAAAGATCGTCTGATCGCAGCCCGAGCCTTCGGCAGCGCTTACTTCTTGAAGCGTAGGGTCAGGGCGTCGGCCACGGCCGGGTGGACGAACTTGCTGATATCGCCGCCCAGCGCGGCAATTTCCCGCACCAGCGTCGAAGAAATGAACGAATAACGCTCGGATGGCGTGAGAAACAGGCTCTCCACGTCCGGCGCCAACTGGCGGTTCATGTTGGCCAGCTGAAATTCGTATTCGAAGTCCGACACCGCACGCAAACCACGCAGGAACACGTTGGCATTCTGCTCTTTGGCGAAATGCGCAAGCAGCGTCGAGAAACCGACCACTTCCACGTTCGGCAGGTGTTTGGTGACCTCGCGAGCCAGTTCAACCCGTTGTTCCAGCGGGAACAGCGGGTTTTTCTTGGGGCTGGCGGCGACGGCAATGATCACATGGTCGAACAGGCGCGAGGCGCGTTCGACCAGATCGCCATGGCCCTTGGTAATAGGGTCGAAGGTACCTGGGTACAACACTCGGTTCATCGCGTCGTCCTGGCGGGAGTCCGTTGGGGAGTCGGATGGTATCGCAGCCGTCCCGGTCGGCCAAGTCGCCTGTTGGGTAAGAAAGCACTATAGACGAGGGGAATATTCTGCTTTTTCATGGATTTTTCAGCCGATCGGCGAGGGATGTCGCCAATTGTGCGGTCAGGCCATACACCGACAATTGCGGGTTGGCGCCGATGCTGGTGGGGAACAGCGAGCCGTCGTGGATCGACAGATTACTCAGTTGATGATGGCGACCGAGGCTGTCGGTGACCGCGGTTTTCGCGTCTTCGCCCATCGCACAGCCGCCCATGACGTGGGCGCTGCCCAGCCGCGTGCGGTACAACTCAAGGCTCAAACCATCGATCAGGCTGCGCGCCTCGGCCAGGGTTTTCACGTAATGCGCGTCGGCGTGCATCGGCAGCACCGCTTTGGCGCCGCCGGCAAACTGGATCTCGGCCATGCTGTGGAACGCACGGCGCAGGCCTTCCCAAGCGTACGGTGAAACCTGATAGTCGAGCACCGGCGAGCCGTCGCCGCGCAGTTCGACACTGCCACCGGGACTGTCCGGATGAAAGCCGTCGCGCAGTAGCGCCAGCATCGCGTGGGTGTGCGGCAGATCAGCCATATGCTCGGCGTTCTGCTGGCCGAACCCACCGAGCAGGGTGGCCGCCAGCGCCGGGTGCAGCGGCGGCACTTCAAGTTTGTAGCCTATCGGCCCGGTGGTGCCGTCCTTCCACTGGAAATAGTCCGAGTAGATCGACTGCGGCGCACCGTAGAACGGGTTGATCACCTCGTCGAAGCGTGCGGCGGACATGTTCACCAAATGCAGGAAGGTGCGTTTACCCAGGCGTTGATGCGGGTCTGGCGCATCCGAGCGCAGCAGCAACGCCGGGCTGTTGATACCGCCGCCGGCCAGCACGTAGTGCCGTGCCTTGACGGTGATCTTGTGTCCGGTCGGCTCGACACAGCGCTCGTCCATCGCCACGCATTGCAGGCCGGAGATTTTGTCGCCGTTGATCAACAGCTTCTCCGCACGGGCCAGATAAAGCAGCTCGCCGCCCTTTTCCAGGGTTGCCGGAATGGTCGTGACCATCATCGATTGCTTGGCATTGGTCGGGCAGCCCATGCCGCAGTAACCAAGGTTCCAGCAGCCGCGCACGTTGCGCGGGATCACGTGCCAGCTGTAGCCGAGTTGCTCGCAGCCTTTACGGATCACGTCGTTGTTGGCGTTGGGCGGGACCATCCACGGTGCGACGCCGAGGCGCTGCTCCATTTTTTCGAACCACGGTGCCATCTCGGCAGGGCTGTGGCCTTTGACGTTGTGCTCTTTGGCCCAGTGCTCAAGGGTCGGTTCCGGCGTGCGGAAGCTCGATGTCCAGTTGATCAGTGTGGTGCCGCCCACCGCGCGGCCCTGCAGGATGGTGATCGCTCCGTCCTTGCTCATGCGGCCGATGCCTTCCTGATAGAGGCTGCTGTAGGCCTGATCTTCGAGCAGTTTGAAGTCGGTGCTGGTTTTCAGCGGGCCTTCTTCGATCAGCAGCACCTTATAGCCGGCGGCACTGAGGATTTCCGCCGTGGTCCCGCCACCGGCACCGCTGCCGATGATCGCGACGTCGGCTTCAAGGGTCAGATCGTCGCTGAGTTGGGCGCCGTTGTAGGTTTTCCAGCCTCGGGCGAGGCCTTCGCGGAAGGGGTCGGGTACGGGCATCGATCAGGTTCTCTTTTATTATTCTGGATGCAGGGGTGGGGCAACTGGCGCATCGCGGGCAAGCCCGCTCCCACAGGGTTTGTGCTGTTCAGACGACAGGCGGGCCGGGGTAGCCGCAATGCGCCCAGGATTCGGTGCGGGTGTACCAGGCCATCAGCACCAATTGCTGCAAGGAGCTGTGACCCATGCGCAGCAGGCTCAACGAGCTGTTTTGCCAGCGGTCGAGGAAGTGGCGCATGCCTTCGGGGCTGGCGTTTTCCCAACTGCCCCAGATGCCGGTCAGCGGTCCACGCGTCACGGCCATGCCGAGCACGTCAAACAGTTGCCGGGTGAGCTTGAGCATTTCCGGCGACAGATGATCGAGGCTGTAGTCCAGCGACTTGAGAGTGCCATCGACGGCACTCGGCATTTTCTCGGCCGCCACGGCGCCGTCGAGCATCACTGGAATCAGTGCGCGCAAAAACAGCAGATCGTCGTCGCGCAATGAAACGAAACCGTTGGCGGCGACGCTCGACGAACAGCCGCTGAGGCTGGCACCAAGGCCTGCGGTGGCAAGGAATGCCGTGGCGCCGAGGCTGAATTTCAGCAGGCCACGGCGCGACAGGGCAGGTGTATCGGTCAGGCTTGGGTGCATTGTTTTTATTACCCGGCGACGATGACGAAGGTTTAGCGAATGAACAGCTTCTGGATCAGTTTCTGAATGGATTTGCCGTAGGGCGGGTAAATCAGTCTGGCCGCGTTGAAGCGCTGTTTAACCAGCACGCCTTTGGCTTTGCTGAACGTCAGAAAGCCCTCGTGACCGTGGTAATGGCCCATGCCCGAAGCACCGATGCCGCCGAAGGGCATGTCGTCCTGCGCCACATGTAGCAGGGTGTCGTTCAGGCACACGCCGCCGGAATGGGTTTCGTGCAGGACGCGAGTCTGTTCGCGTTTGTCGTAGCCAAAGTAGTAAAGAGCCAGAGGACGTGGCCGCTGATTGATGTAAGCGAATGCCTGCTCCAGATCCCGGTACGGCACGATCGGCAGCAGCGGGCCGAAGATTTCGTCCTGCATCACTGTCATCTCGTCGCTGACGTTCAACAGCACACTGTGCGGCATGCGCCGGCCCTGACCCTGATCGAACAGCGGGATCAGCAGCGCGCCTTTGCTGGTGGCGTCGCTGACGTAGCCGTTGAGCCGGGCCAATTGGCGTTCGTTGATGATTGCCGTGTAGTCCGGGTTGTCGGCGAGGGTCGGATAAAAACCCTGCACTGCCTGGCGATAGGCTTCGACGAAGCCGCCGACCCGGTCTTCCGGGACCAGCACGTAATCAGGTGCGACGCAGGTCTGCCCGGCATTGAGAGTTTTGCCGAAGGCAATGCGCTCGGCCGCATCCTTGAGCGGCACATCGCGCGAGACGATGGCGGGCGACTTGCCGCCCAGTTCCAGGGTTACAGGCGTGAGGTTTTCTGCGGCGGCGCGCATCACATGCTTGCCGATGCTGGTGGCGCCGGTGAACAGCAGGTGATCGAAGCGCAAACGGGAAAACGCCACGCCAATATCGGCTTCGCCCAGCACCACGCAGACCAGATCTTCGGGGAAAATCCGCGCCAGCAGTTGTTTGAGCAACAGCCCGGTGGCGGGGGTCGATTCACTGAGTTTGAGCATTACCCGGTTGCCCGCCGCCAAAGCGCCGACCAGTGGGCCGATGGCCAGATACAGCGGGTAATTCCACGGCACGATGACGCCCACCACGCCCAATGGCTGGTAGACCACTTTCGCCGAGGCGGGCTGGAAAGCCATGCCGACCTTGCGCCGCGATGGCTTCATCCAGCCGTTGAGATGACGGCTGGCGTAGTGGATGCCGTGCAGGCTCGGCATCAGTTCGGCGAGCAGGGTTTCATCGGCGCTGCGGTGGCTGAAATCGGCGCTGATCGCCTCAATCAGGGCCTGACGTTCGTTGCTCAGCAAATCGCGCAATGCCTTGAGCCATTGCTGACGCTGGGCGGCGGGTGGCATCGGGTTGGCGGCGTATGCGGCCCGTTGTGCAGCGAACTGCCGATCGAGCTCTTCCAGTGGCTGTTGCAGCGTTTGCAGGTAGGCAATGTCGGCAGTCATGGTCGGCTCCGGATTTATTGTAGTGAGGAACTTTCTAGAGTCTATGCTCTAGAAAGTCAAATGACTTCCATGCACAGCAGTGTTTTATCCATTTCCGGTTAGGTCGTAAGATGCCCGTCAACGCACTCTGAATTAAAGCTCAAGCCATGGCCCCACGAATAAAAACCAGCGAGCGTATCGTGCTGAACAGCCTCGAGCTGTTCAATCAGCAGGGCGAACGCAGCATCAGCACCAATCACATTGCAGCCCACATGGAGATTTCTCCGGGCAACCTGTACTACCACTTCCCCAACAAGCAGGCGATCATCGCCGTGTTGTTCAGTGAGTACGAAAGCCTGGTCGACAGCTTCCTGCGCCCGCCACAGGGACGCGCCGCGACGGTCGAAGACAAGCGCTTCTACCTCAAGGAGCTGTTGTCGGCGATGTGGCGCTACCGCTTTCTGCACCGTGATCTGGAGCACCTGCTCGACAGCGATCCGGAGCTGGCCGCGCGTTATCGGCGTTTTTCCCAGCGCTGCGTGATCCAGGGTGCGGCGATCTACGAAGGTTTTGTCGCCGCCGGGATCCTCGAAATGGATCGCGTGCAGATCGAATCCCTGACCCTCAACGCCTGGATCATCCTGACGTCGTGGGTGCGCTTTCTGTGCACCACCCGGGAAAACTCCAACCACCTGAGCGAGCAAGCCATTAAACGTGGCGTGTATCAGGTGCTGGTACTGGAAGCCGGGTTCGTCACCGATCAGGCGCGCGAGCAGGTCAATGCGCTGTTCGAGGAGTTCTACGTGCCGCTGGCCCAGGCCCTCGAAGACGTGAAGTAAACCGTTCTGTTGAAATCCCACAGGAGCCCGTTATGCCGATTGCGCAACTGATCAGCCCCAACGCTCTGGATGCTCGCAAGGAGCAACCGGGGCTGGTGATTCTCGATTGTCGTTTTGCCCTCGAAGACCCGGACTACGGGCAGCGTAGCTACGCTGAAGGGCATATTGCCGGGGCGAGCTTCGCCGATCTCGAGCGTGATCTCAGCGGCAAAGTGGTCAAGGGCGTGACCGGGCGCCATCCGTTGCCGGAGCCGGCAGCGCTGATCGAACGCTTGCAAGCCTGGGGCATCAGTGCCGACAGCGACGTGGTTTTGTATGACGATGGCCCCGGTGCGTACGCGGCGCGTGCGTGGTGGTTGCTGGTATGGCTGGGCAAGCGTGACGGTGTGTTCATTCTCGATGGCGGGCTCAAGGCCTGGCATGCGGCGGGCCTGCCGCTGAGTCTGGATGCGCCGACGATCACGCGTGGAACCTTCAGTGGTCAGCCGGACATGTCTTTGCTGCTCAGCGCCGAACAATTGCAGCAGCGCCTCGGTCAACCGGCACTGACTTTGATCGATGCCCGAGCCTTGCCGCGCTTCAAGGGCGAAGTCGAGCCGATCGACCCGGTTGCCGGGCACATTCCCGGTGCGCAATGTGCGGCGTTTACTGACAACCTCGGGAGTGATGGCCGGTTCCTGCCGGCGGAGCAACTCAAGCAGCGCTTTGCCGCCAGACTGGGTGATCGCTCGCCAGCGGATCTGGTGGCGTATTGCGGCTCCGGTGTGACGGCGTGTCACAACCTGTTTGCGTTGTGTCTGGCGGGTTATCCGTTGGGCTCGCTGTACGCCGGGTCGTGGAGCGAGTGGATCAACGAGCCTTCGCGCGGTATCGCCACGGGCGAATAAACACGGCAAATCCTCTCTGTGGGAGCGAGCCTGTTCGCTAATGCATCGGATCAGTCGACATCAATGTTGAATGAACGAGCGCTTTCGCGAGCAGGCTCGCTCCCATATGGGCTATGCGGTGTCTGGGGAAATCTGCCGGGCACTGCGATAAGCCGCCGGCCCCACGCCATAAACCTGCTTGAACTGCCGGCTCAGGTGACTCTGATCGGCAAACCCCAACTGCAGGGCGACCTCCACGGGTAAACATCCACTTTGCAGCAACCCCCGGGCCGTGGCGATGCGTTGCTGCATCAACCAGGTATGCGGCGGCATGCCGGTGGCACGGCGGAACACCCGGGCGAAGTGAAAAGGCGACAGATTGACCACCGCCGCCAATTCTTCGAGCGATGGCGGCGCCGCCAGCTGTGCGTGCAGGAGTTCCTTGGCGCGCACCACCGCCCGGTGTTCCTTGCCGGGTTTGCCGGGGATCCGCACGGCAGCGTGACGCTGTAACAGCAAAATCATCATTTCGCGCCACACGGTTTGCTGCTGCAACGCCGTGGCCGGATTTTCCAGCAAACGGTGTAACTGACAGAAACCGTTGACCAGGTCCGGGTCGCGGTACAGCGTTTCGCCAAAGGCAGGCATCGGCGCGCTGGGCAATTCCAGTTCGTCCAGCAACGCCATGACTTTGCCGGTGTCGGGATAAAACGCCCGGTACAGCCAGCCGTTCTCGGTGCCCTTGTGGCCGGTGTGCAATTCGTCCGGATTGATCAACACCAGCGTGCCGCTGCCCGCCAGATGTTCAGCGCCGCGATAGCGATAACGCTGAGCGCCGGCCATGATCATGCCGATCACGTAGCCATCGTGAACGTGCGGGGCAAAGCGTTGTTCGATGTAGCGTGCCGACAGCAGTTCGACTCCGGCCAGCGGCGTGGTTTGCCAGAAACGGATCGACTCGCCCTGATCGTTCATGACGTCAGGCGTGCCAGCCATTGCGGGATGCGCCGTTCCAGGTAATAACCCGGCTGACGCAGCGAACCCTCGACGAAGCCGACGTGTCCGCCGCGAGTCTGCAATTCGAATTCGGTGCACTCCGACAGCTCGCTGGCTTGCGGCAGGCTGTGCGGGAATACGAACGGATCGTCCGCCGCCTGAATGATCAGGGTCGGCGTGCGGATTTCGCCGAGAAAGTAACGGCTCGAGGCGCGGCGGTAGTAATCCTCGGCATCGGTGAAACCGTGAAGCGGCGCCGTCACCCGGCCATCGAAGTCCCAGAACGTGCGCATGTTCTCCAGCGAACCGAGCGCCGCCAGCGCGGCGAGGCCATCGTCGCGTCCGTCATGCTGGAACTGACGTTGCTTGTTCTTGATGTAAGCGACCATCTCGCGCATGAAGTGCGCCTGATAGACCTTGGAAAACCCTTGGCCGATGCGGTCGGCGCATTGGTCGAGGCGAAACGGCACCGACACCGCCACCGCGCCGAGCACACCACTGGCGCTGCCGGTTTCCCCCAGATGCTTGAGCAGTACGTTGCCGCCCAGGGAATAACCGACGGCATACAGCGGCGCCAACGGACGTTTGGCGCGCAGGTGGCGAATGGCTTCAGCGAGGTCTTCGCTGGCGCCGGAGTGGTAGCTGCGCGGCAACAGATTCGGTTCGCCCGAACAGCCGCGCCAGTTCAACGCGACGCTGGCCCAGCCTTGATCGGCCAAAGCCTTTTGGACACCTGCCACGTAGGGCGAATTGGAAGAGCCAGTCAGCCCGTGTAGCACCAACACCAGCGGTGCGTCGGCGCTATGCGGGCCGTGCCAGTCAAGATCAAGGAAGTCGCCGTCGTCGAGCCAAAGCCGTTCGCGCTCGCGCTCAAGGTGAACGGTTTTGCGCCACAGCGGGCCCCACAAGGTTTGCAAGTGCGGATTGCCGAGGCCGAAGGCAGGAATGAAGCGTTCTGACGAAGGGGACACGATGGTTCTCGATGCACTTTGTGGCGAGGGAGCTTGCTCCCGCTGGACTGCGCAGCAGGCCTCGCTTCTGAAATAAGGGCCGCTTCGCGACCCAGCGGGAGCAAGCTCCCTCGCCACAGGTTTCTCGCAAACTTTTAGTTAACGGCTATCTCTGCCGTGCGTTGCCACAGCGCGTAATAAACGCGTCCGGACTTCTGCTCGCGGTGCAGGCGCCAGTTGCCCGGAAGACCCAGCGTCGAAGGCGCGGTTTCGCTTTCAGTGTAGATCCACGAGTCGGGCGCCAGCCACTGACGTTCTTCAAGCAGAGTGCAAACCGCCGGCAGCAGGTTCTGGTTGAACGGCGGGTCCAGGAACACCAGGTCAAACGGCGTGGCAACTTGCGTTTCCAGATAGCGCAGGGCGTCAGCGGTCTGCACCTGCCCGTTGGTGCAGCGTAGCGTGCCGAGGTGTTCTTTCAGGCTGGACACCGCAATGTTGCTGGCGTCCAGCGCCTGACCCATGGCCGCGCCACGGGACAGCGCTTCGAGAAACAGCGCGCCGCTGCCGGCGAACGGGTCGAGCACCTTGGCCCCTTCAACGTAGGGCGCGAGCCAGTTGAACAGGGTTTCACGCACACGATCCGGCGTCGGGCGCAGGCCCGGCGCATCGGGGAAGCTCAGCTTGCGGCTGCGCCATTGGCCGCCAATGATGCGCAACTGGTTCACACCGTTGTGAACGTTGTGCGCAGGTTTTTTTGGGGAACGAGTCGCCATTAATGCTCCGGAACCCCGAGCGGTTGCTCGGCAGGTTTATCAGATGGGGCCGGTAACGGCTTTTGCGGCACGGTCGGGCCAGCGCTGACGATGACCATTTTGTCCGTGCTCAGGTGTTTGTTCATCGCGTCTTTGACCTGCTCGACGGTCAGACTCTGGGACTGACGCATGAAGTCGTCCAGATAGCTCAGCGGCAGATTATAGAAGCCCATGGCGCCGAGCTGGCCAACGATGTCGGCGTTGCTCGCGGTGGACAGCGGGAAGCTGCCGGCGAGTTCGCGTTTGGCGTCGTCGAGTTCTTTTTGCGTCGGGCCGGTTTTCAGGTAGTCGGCGAGTACGTCCTGCACCAGTTTCAGGGTGCCTTCGCTCATTTCCGCGCGGGTCTGCAGGTTGATCATGAACGGACCGCGAGCCTGCATCGGGCTGAACCCGGAATACACGCCATAGGCCAGGCCGCGCTTCTCGCGCACTTCACTCATCAAACGCGTACCGAAACCGCCGCCGCCGAGGATCTGGTTACCCATCGACAAGGCGGCGTAGTCCGGGTCGTCGCGGTCGATGCCCAGTTGCGCGATCATCAGGTTGGTTTGCTTGGACGGGAACTCGATGTGACCGATGCTGGCCTTCGGTTCCTGCGGCTGGGCGATTTTCGCCAGCGCCGGGCCTTTCGGCAGGGCGGCGGACACCTGATTGGCAATCGCCTCGGCATCGGCGCGGGACAAGTCGCCCACCAGCGCGATCACCACGTTGCCAGCAGCGTAAGCCTTGGCATGGAACTCACGCAGTTGCGCGAGGGTGATTTTCGGCACGCTTTGCGCGTTGCCATCGCTGGAATGCGCATATGGGTGATCGCCATACAGACGCTTCATCAGCTCGAGGCTGGCGAGTTTGCCGGGGTTCTGTTTCTGGTATTCGAAGCCGGCGAGCATCTGGTTCTTGATGCGCGCGAACGAATCGGCCGGGAAGGTCGGTTTGCCGACCACCTCCGAGAACAGCTTCAAGGCCGGTTCACGCTGGTCGACAGCACTCAGGCTACGCAGCGACGCCAGCGCCATGTCCTTGAAGGCACCGTTGCCGAAATCCGCGCCGAGGCCTTCAAAGCCCTGGGCGATGGCGCCGACGTCTTTGCCGGCAACACCTTCGTTGAGCATCGCGTTGGTCAGCACCGCGAGCCCCGGCGCATTGCCGTCCTGGCTGCTGCCGGCGGCGAAGATCAGGCGCATGTCGAACATCGGCAGCTCATGCGCTTCTACGAACAGCACCTTGGCGCCTTCGGCGGTGTTCCAGGTCTGTACGTCGAGCTTGCGGCTGGCCGGCGCCTTGCCGTCGAGTTCGGCCAGCGATTGCAGCTTCTGGCTGGTCTTGGCGTTATCCAGCGCTTCACTGGCGTTGGTGTTAGCGCCTGGGGTCAGATAGAACGCGGCGGAGCCGATCACGGCGACCGCGATCAGACCAAGCAACAGGCGTGGGGTTTTGCGCTCACTCATGAGTCGTCTCCAGTGGCAGGACGTGGGCGACGCTGAGACGTTCGCGGGTGAAATACAGCTTGGCGGCATTCTGGATATCTTGCGGGGTCACGCTTTCCAGATCGGCGAGTTCGGTGTCCATCAGTTTCCACGACAGACCGACAGTCTCCAGTTGGCCAATGGCAGTGGCCTGACTGGTGATCGAGTCACGCTCGTAGACCAGACCGGCAATCACTTGTGCACGTACGCGCTCAAGCTCTGCGGCGGAGGGCGCTGTGGTTTTCAACTGATCGAGCAGCTTCCACAGACCGGCCTCGGCTTGCGCCATGGTCTTTTTCTTCTGGGTATTCGGTGTGGCCGAAAGGGTAAACAGGCTGTCGCCGCGCGTGTAGGCGTCGTAGCTCGACGAACCGCCGGAGACCAACTCTTCACCGCGCTCCAACTGCGTCGGGATGCGCCCGCTGTAGCCGCCGTCGAGCAGTGCCGAGATCAGGCGCAGAGCGTTGACCGAGCGTTTGTCTTCGGCGGTGGCGATGCTCGGCACGTTGAAACCGAGCATCAGGCTAGGCAATTGCGTCTGCACGTGCAGGGTGATCTGGCGTTCGCCGGGCTCGGCCAGTTCCAGTGGTTGCTTCGCCGGTGGCACGTCGCGCTTGGCGATCGGGCCGAAGTAGCGCTGGGCGAGGGTCTTCACTTCGTCCGGGGTGACGTCACCGACCACCACCAGGGTGGCGTTGTTCGGCACGTACCAGGACTGATACCAGTGGCGCAGCTCTTCGACTTTCATCCGGTCGAGGTCGGCCATCCAGCCGATGGTCGGCGTGTGGTAGCCGCTGGCCGGGTAGGCCATGGCCTTATAGCGCTCGTAGGCCTTGGACATCGGCTTGTCATCAGTGCGCAGACGGCGCTCTTCCTTGATGACTTCGATTTCCTTGGCGAACTCGTCGGCCGGCAGGCGCAGGTTGGCCATGCGGTCGGCTTCCAGTTCGAAGGCCACGCCCAGACGATCGCGGGCCAGTACCTGGTAATAAGCGGTGAAGTCGTCGCTGGTGAACGCGTTCTCTTCGGCACCCAGATCACGCAGGATCAGCGAAGCTTCGCCGGGACCGACTTTTTCGCTGCCCTTGAACATCATGTGCTCAAGCGCATGGGACAGACCGGTCTGGCCCGGGGTTTCGTAGCTGGAACCGACCTTGTACCAGACCTGCGACACCACTACCGGCGCGCGATGGTCTTCGCGCACGACAACCTTCAAACCGTTGTCGAGGGTGAATTCGTGAGTCGGTTGCGGGTCGGCCGCCAGGGCCGAAAGGGGCAGGCAGACTGTGCTGAGCAGCAGGCCTGCAGCGCGGCGGGCTAGAGCATTCATTCGTTTTTTAACCTGTTGAGCTGCCCGCTTGGTCTTAGCGTCGGCGGGCGAGAGGGTGCTAGGATACTGATCCGTTTTACTGGCGGCCACGCCTATCAAGCCATTGATCGGTCGATAGGTTGTATGGGTTACCGGCAGAAGCTTTGAGTTTCTCAGCTAAACTCTGCGTTTTCGCCGAAGATGCCGTTCCAGTCCTTCGTAATAATCGACCTTTGAGGTGCCATTGGCGCCTCGACAAAATGTTGCGCGTGAACAAGCTGGGTGAAACACAGTCTGTTCTGCATCGAATATTTATTTGCCGGGGCGCCCTTATGGCGCGTCGCTACCGTGAGATAGCCGTCCTCCATGTTTGGTTCCAACGACGACAAGAAGACCCCAGCTGCGGCTGGCGAAAAGAAAAGCCTGTTCGGATGGCTGCGTAAGAAACCGCAGGAACCCGTCGTCGAACAGCCGCCCGCGATTCCTGAGCCCGTTCCGGCGCCTGCTCCAGTCATAGAAGAAGAGCCGGCACCGATCGTGCTGCCGATCGCCGAGCCGGTGCTGCAACCGGCCGCCGAACCTGAGCCTGAAACCCCTGTGATTGCCGAGGCGCCGCTGACCCCGGTAGCCGAGCCGTGGCTGACGTTGCCAGTGGCGGAAGAGCCGGTAGCGTTGGTTGAAGAGGCTGCGCCGCATGTCACGCCAGTGATTCCCGCGCCTGCCGCGTTCATTCCCGAGGTGGCTCCGGCGCCGGTGGTCGAACCTGCGCCTGTTGTAGCTGAGCCTGTTGTTCCGGAGCCAGTTGCCCCGGTAGTTGCTGCTCCCGTAGCTCCAGTCATTCATCAGCCAGCACCTGCACCGGTTGTCGCTGCGCCAGTATTGCCGGTTGAAGTGGTTGCCGAAACGCCCGTCGAAGCCCCGCGCACTGAAGAAACCAAAGCCGGTTTCTTCGCCCGTCTCAAGCAAGGCCTGTCGAAGACCAGCGCCAGCATCGGCGAGGGTATGGCCAGCCTGTTCCTCGGCCGTAAAACCATCGATGACGATCTGCTTGATGACCTCGAAACCCGTCTGCTCACCGCCGACGTTGGCGTCGAAGCCACCACGCAGATCATCCAGCGCCTGACCCAGAAGGTCGCACGCAAGGAACTGGCCGACTCCGACGCACTGTACAAATCCCTGCAAGCCGAGCTGGCCGCTATGCTTAAGCCGGTCGAGCAGCCGCTGAAGATCGTTTCGCAGAACAAGCCATTCGTGATTCTGGTGGTCGGCGTCAACGGCGCCGGCAAGACCACCACCATCGGCAAACTGGCGAAGAAGCTGCAACTGGAAGGCAAGAAAGTCATGCTCGCCGCCGGTGATACCTTCCGCGCCGCCGCCGTTGAGCAGTTGCAGGTCTGGGGTGAGCGCAACAAGATCCCGGTGATCGCCCAGCACACTGGCGCGGACTCGGCTTCGGTGATCTTCGATGCCGTACAAGCCGCCAAGGCCCGTGGCATTGATGTGCTGATCGCTGACACCGCCGGTCGTCTGCACACCAAAGACAACCTGATGGAAGAACTGAAAAAGGTTCGCCGGGTGATCGGCAAGCTTGACGCCGATGCGCCGCACGAAGTGCTGCTGGTGCTAGACGCCGGTACTGGCCAGAACGCCATCAACCAGGCCAAGCAATTCAACCAGACCGTCGAACTGACCGGCCTGGCGCTGACCAAGCTCGACGGCACCGCCAAGGGCGGGGTGATCTTCGCCCTGGCCAAGCAGTTTGGCCTGCCGATTCGTTACATCGGCGTCGGTGAAGGCATCGACGATTTGCGTACCTTTGAAGCCGAACCCTTTGTCCAGGCACTGTTTGCCGAGCGGGAGCGTTCATGATTCGTTTCGAACAGGTCGGTAAACGCTACCCGAACGGTCACGTCGGCTTGCATGAGCTGAGCTTTCGAGTCCGTCGTGGCGAGTTCTTGTTTGTCACCGGCCACTCCGGTGCCGGTAAGTCCACACTGTTGCGCCTGTTGCTGGCGATGGAGCGTCCGACCAGCGGCAAGCTGCTGCTCGCCGGGCAAGACCTGAGCACCATCAGCAACGCGCAGATTCCGTTCCTGCGCCGGCAGATCGGCGTGGTCTTCCAGAATCACCAGTTGCTGTTTGATCGCACGGTGTTCAACAACGTCGCGTTGCCGCTGCAGATTCTCGGACTGTCCAAGGCCGAGATCGCCAAGCGCGTTGATTCGGCGCTGGAGCGTGTGGCGTTGTCGGACAAAACCGATCTGTACCCGGGCGACCTGTCCACCGGTCAGCAACAGCGCGTCGGCATTGCGCGCGCCATCGTTCACCGCCCGGCCCTGCTGCTGGCGGACGAACCGACCGGTAACCTCGACCCGCGTCTGGCGGCCGAGATCATGGGCGTGTTCGAAGATATCAACCGTTTGGGCACCAGCGTGCTGATCGCCAGTCACGACCTGGCACTGATCGCGCGCATGCGTCACCGCATGCTGACCCTGCAACGTGGCCGATTGATCGGTGACGGGGAGGCCGGGGTATGAGTGCGACACGCAGTCCGAAGGTTTCCGAGCGCGTGGCCCCGAAAGCCGCTGATCCGCAGCCGCCGAAGAAGAAAAAGCACGACGATGACGATGGTCCTGATTTCGCTACGCTGTTGCGTGCCTGGATCGAAAGCCATCGCGCCAGTCTGCTCGACAGCCTGCGCCGACTCGGCAAGCAGCCGATCGGCAGCTTCTTTACCTGCATGGTGATGGCGGTGGCGTTGAGCTTGCCGATGGGCTTGTCACTGTTGCTCAATAATGTCGAGCGTCTTGGCGGTTCGTGGCAGCGTGCGGCGCAGATTTCGCTGTACCTGCAACTCGATGCAAGCCCGGAGCAGGGCGAGTCATTGCGCGAGCAGATCAAAGGCATGCCCGGCGTAGCTGATGCTGAATATGTCGGCCGCGATCAGGCGTTGGAAGAGTTCCAGCAGCAGTCAGGATTGGGTGAAGCCCTGCGCGAGCTGCCGGAAAACCCGCTGCCGGGCGTGGTGCTGGTCACCCCGAACGAAGTCGACAAGTCGACGCTGGAAGCATTAAGACAAAAACTTTCCGAGCTGCCCAAGGTACAACAGGCGCAACTTGATCTAGTCTGGGTCGAGCGTCTGGCCGCCATCCTCAAGCTCGGCGATCGTTTTGTCTTCGGTCTGACAGTGCTGCTGGTTTCTGCATTACTTTTGGTGATAGGCAATACCATTCGTCTTCATATCGAAAACCGCCGCACCGAGATAGAAGTGATTAAACTCGTCGGCGGCACCGACAGCTATGTGCGGCGTCCCTTCCTTTATATGGGCGCGTTGTACGGTTTCGGTGCGGGGCTGTTGTCCTGGGGAGTGTTGGCGTTCGGCCTGAACTGGCTGAACGACGCGGTGGTTGGGCTGGCCGGCTTGTACGGCAGTGATTTCGCGCTGGCCGGAGTGCCAGTTGCCGACGGTCTGTCGCTCTTGCTTGGCGCGGTGCTGTTGGGTTATATCGGTGCATGGATTGCAGTCGCACGTCATCTCAGGGAGCTGGCGCCGAAGTAGAATCTTTTTTGCGCGTGATTGGCCTCGCGGTTTTTTTGGGAACTTGTACTTGAATTCCCGGTCAATTTTTCGCAGTGCCGAGAGGCACGAGTATGTAAGTGGGAGGTTTTTTCGCATGACCAATTCTTTGCAACCTGCGTACGCGTTGGTTCCGGGTGCGAACCTGGAAGCCTATGTGCACACCGTCAACAGCATTCCATTGCTGACGCCGGAGCAGGAGCGTGAACTGGCCGAGAGTCTCTACTATGAGCAGGATTTGGGGGCGGCTCGGCAGATGGTGCTCGCCCACCTGCGTTTTGTCGTACACATTGCCCGTAGCTATTCCGGCTACGGTCTGGCTCAGGCTGACCTGATCCAGGAAGGTAACGTCGGCCTGATGAAGGCCGTCAAACGCTTCAACCCGGAAATGGGTGTGCGTCTGGTGTCGTTCGCCGTGCACTGGATCAAGGCGGAAATTCACGAGTTCATCCTGCGCAACTGGCGCATTGTGAAAGTCGCGACCACCAAGGCCCAGCGCAAGCTGTTCTTCAACCTGCGCAGCCAGAAGAAACGTCTGGCGTGGCTGAACAACGAGGAAGTCCACCGTGTGGCGGAAAGCCTTGGCGTCGAGCCGCGGGAAGTGCGCGAGATGGAAAGTCGCCTGACCGGCCATGACATGGCCTTCGACCCGGCTGCGGAAGCAGACGACGACAGTGCTTTCCAGTCGCCGGCCAACTATCTGGAAGACCACCGGTACGACCCGGCGCGTCAACTGGAAGATGCCGACTGGAGCGACAACTCCAACCACAACCTGCACGAAGCGCTGGAAGTGCTGGACGAGCGCAGCCGTGACATTCTCTACCAGCGCTGGCTGGCAGAAGAGAAAGCCACGCTGCACGACCTGGCGCAGAAGTACAACGTGTCGGCCGAGCGTATTCGTCAGCTCGAAAAGAGTGCGATGAACAAGCTCAAGTTGTCGATCGCCGCCTAAACCGGCGCCACGGCAATAAAAAACGCCCCGATCAGCGATGATCGGGGCGTTTTTTTATCCGCGTGTTTCGGGGCTATATCAAACCCTGTGGGAGCTGGCTTGCCAGCGATGGCGTCCTGTCAATCATTTAGATGTCTGCTGAACCACCGCAATCGCGGGCAAGCCCGCTCCCACAGGGATCATCAGTGTCTGGAAGGTTAATGCTCGACTATTGCGCCCAAGGTGCCCGGCGCGAATCATTGAGCCCCAGCAGATAACTGGTCCCACCCAATTGACTCATCTGCTGCCGAATCCATCCGGCACGGCGCGACACGTACGCCGTCGGATGACTCGCGCTCCAGACGCGAGGATTCGGCAATACTGCCGCCAGATAACTCGCCTGCTGCCGTGACAGGGACTTCGCGCTCACACCAAAGTGATGGCGGGCCGCTGCTTCAGCGCCGAACACACCGTCATCCCACTCGACACTGTTCAGGTACACCTCAAGAATCCTCTGCTTGGGCCAGAAAACCTCGATCAGCGCGGTAAACCACGCTTCCAGACCTTTGCGCAGATAGCTACGGCCGGCCCACAGAAACAGGTTCTTCGACACCTGCTGGCTCAATGTGCTGGCGCCTCGGATCGAGCCGCCCAGTTCGTTGTGCGCCAGTGCAGCCTGGATGGCGCCGAAATCAAAACCCCAATGCTCGGGAAACTTCTGATCCTCGCCAGCCATGACGGCCACTTTGAGGTCATCGGAGATCTCGTCCCACGGTTTCCAGGTGCGTTGCAGGTCGATTGGCTCACCGTCGACCCAGGATTCGACTTTACGCTCGACCATCAATGCCGTGCCCGGTGGCGGCACGAAGCGAAACAGCAACACCAGCAATACGCTGCCACCCGCGAACCAGAGCAGGGCCTTCGTGAGACGACGAAAAATAGTACGCAGCATAGAGATGGCTTGGCCGAACCGGTGGAGCGGGCCATTATACAGACCCTGCCGATCGAGTCTGACTGGAGTTCCACATGCTGCGTGGCTTTCTGATGCTGGCCGCTTTTTTTGGTTTCACCGGCGTTGCCTTGGGTGCTTTCGCCGCCCACGGTTTGAAAAACCGCCTCACGCCCGAGTATCTGGCGATTTTCCATACCGGCGTCACCTATCAACTGGTGCACACCCTGGCGTTGTTCGGCGTAGCGCTGCTGGCCACGCAAATTCAGGGGCGACTGGTTACTTGGGCCGGTGTTTCGTTCACCGTCGGCATCGTCCTGTTCTCCGGCAGTCTTTACGCGCTGACCACCACCGGCATTAGCAAGCTTGGCATCATCACCCCGTTCGGTGGTCTGGCATTTCTGGCCGGTTGGGTATGCCTGGGGCTCGCCGCCTGGCGCTTGCAACCCACCGCTTGACGCTCGGTGCTGACCTTTAGGTCATGATCGGGCTAGAATGCCAGCCCCTAAAAATGATGGCGGCGTTAAGCATGCGCATTCAGTTGAACGGCGAATCCCTTGAACTGCCCGACGGTGAAACCGTTGCGGCCCTGCTGACCCGTCTGGAACTGACCGGACGCCGGGTAGCGGTCGAACTCAATCTGGATATCGTCCCGCGCAGCCAGCATGCCGACACCACGCTCAACGACGGCGACAACGTCGAAGTCGTGCACGCCATCGGCGGCGGCTAGTCGCCCGGCCCGCAAGGGCAGAGAATTCTGCAAGACCCTCACCCGTAAAGAGGATTCCCCATGAGCATCGTTCGTAGCGACAAGCCTTTCGTCTTGGCCGGTCGTACTTACCAGTCGCGTTTGCTGGTCGGTACCGGCAAGTACCGTGACATGGAAGAAACCCGTCAGGCCATCGAAGCCTCGGGTGCCGAGATCGTCACCTTCGCCGTGCGCCGTACCAACCTGGGCCAGATCGAGGGCGAGCCGAACCTGCTCGACGTGTTGTCGCCGGATCGCTATACCTTTCTGCCGAACACCGCCGGCTGCTACGACGCTATCGAAGCCGTGCGCACTTGCCGTCTGGCCCGTGAGCTGCTCGACGGCCACAACCTGGTGAAGCTGGAAGTGCTGGCCGACCAGAAAACCCTGTTCCCTAACGTGATCGAAACCCTCAAGGCCGCCGAAACGCTGGTCAAGGAAGGCTTCGACGTGATGGTTTACACCAGCGATGACCCGATCATTGCCCGGCAACTGGCGGAGATCGGCTGCATTGCAGTCATGCCGCTGGCCGGTCTGATCGGTTCCGGTCTGGGGATCTGCAACCCGTACAACCTGCAGATCATCCTCGAAGAAGCAAAAATTCCGGTGCTGGTCGATGCCGGTGTCGGTACTGCTTCCGACGCCACCATCGCCATGGAACTGGGCTGCGATGCCGTGCTGATGAACTCGGCCATCGCCCACGCCGGGCAACCGGTGATGATGGCGCAAGCCATGCAACACGCGATCGTCGCGGGCCGTCTGGCCTACCTCGCCGGCCGCATGCCGAAAAAACTCTATGCCAGCGCCTCTTCGCCGCTGGATGGTCTGATCAAGTAAGAGCCATTGATGACTGAATCGAACGACACGCCTATCCAGACGGAAGAGGGCGACGAGCGCCAACACCGCCGCATCAAGAGCTTCGTGATGCGCGCCGGGCGCATGACCGAAGGCCAGCAACGCGGTCTGGATCAAGGCGCGCCCAAGTTCGTGCTGCCACTGGCCGACGCGCCGGTGGATTACGATCAAGTGTTTGGCCGCTCGGCACCGCGCTCGCTGGAGATCGGTTTCGGCATGGGTCACTCGCTGCTGGAAATGGCCGCAGCGGCACCGGATCAGGATTTCATCGGCGTTGAAGTACACCGTCCGGGTGTTGGCGCGCTGCTCAACGGCGTGCTGACGCAGGGCCTGACCAACCTGCGCGTCTACGATTGCGACGCGATCGAAGTGCTCAACCGCTGCATCGCCGACAACAGCCTTGATCGCCTGATGCTGTTCTTCCCGGATCCATGGCACAAGAGCCGTCACCACAAGCGTCGCATCGTTCAGGCGTCGTTCGCTGAACTGGTGCGCAGCAAGTTGAAGGTTGGCGGCATTCTGCACATGGCCACCGACTGGGAACCGTACGCCGAATACATGCTGGAAGTGATGAACGTCGCCCCGGGCTACCGCAACCTCGCCGAAGACGGCAAGTGCGTACCGCGCCCGGCCGAACGCCCGATCACCAAGTTCGAACGCCGCGGCGAACGTCTTGGCCATGGCGTCTGGGACCTGAAGTTCGAAAAACTCGCTTAAGCATCACGCAATACCCAATGTAGGAGTGAGCCTGCTCGCGATAGCGGTGGATCAGTCAGTACTTATGCAGACTGGCACACCGCTATCGCGAGCAGGCTCACTCCTACAGTTGTTTTTGGGGTGCCTTAAAGATTGCTGGCGATCCGCCGAAAGCTCTACGTCCCCCCACTTGTAAAGGAAGACGAGTCTTGAAAGCCCTTTTCACCTGCATGCTGGCGTTGGGTCTGCTGTTTTCAGCGGCTTGCGAGCGCGTGGTAACGCCCGATGAATACTTCGCCAGCGCGCAAAGAGTGGCCGAAAAAATCCAGCGTGACGCCGATGAGCGGATCAGGCGGGAAGGCGCCGGCGAGCCGGAACTCGCGTATACGCCGGAGCAGTTGCGCAATGCCGAAGGCGATTTTGCAGCGCTTGCAGACAATCTGAAAAAGGCCTCGGATGGCGGGCATGTGCTCGCAACGTACTTGCTAGCCAACCTTCAGGACAATCCAATGTTCTCTGAGCGAACGCGGATGGAGGCCTGTGGCCTTTACCAGAAAGCCATGGATCAGGGGTTGCTGGCGGCTGCGGTGGGTTACTACCATTTATGCGACAAGGCATACGAAAGGTTTGATCTGCAAAACGCGGATCATTTGAAGTTCTTGCAGTCGCTGCAACAGTTATTGAGCAAGCCCGACGCTTATGCCGACGTCTATCCTTTGCAGGCCAAGCATTCGCTGTGCTTCGTCGACGAGAGGGCGCCCGTCGGACAGCAAGGCAAATTGGCGGCAATGCGGGCCCGCGCTGTCGCGCTGTTATTGTCAGAAGATCAATATCGGGCTGAGGCCAACTACATTCTTGCGCTGACGCATGTAAACGAGAATGACCGGCACGATGCTCAGAATATTGCGTATCTGGACAATGCAGAAGCGTTGGGCTGTAAGGACTACTACGGGCTCAGTGCGATGATTCGAAGTGAGGTCAAAGCCAGCGCTGAATAGATGACGAAGGTGTCGAGGACTACAGCGTAGAGATGAAGCGCACCGGCACTTGCTCTGTCAGCCAGACGCCGTTTTCCGCCTGATAGAACTTGAAGCCTTGTTCCTGCATCTGCCGCGCGGCGACTTTCAGAATGACCACGGTGCCGTAGCGTTGACCTACGGCTGAGGCGGTGGTGGTTTCTGCCGAGAGATGCACGTGATGCCGCGATCCGGGGATCAAGCCTTGCTGGTTGATCGAGTTCATGAAGCGCGTCGCCGTGCCGTGATACAGCGTTTCTGGTGGCTGCTTTGCCTCAAGTTGCAGCTCCACGCTCTTGGTCGAGTGACCCTGCACGGCGCGGATCTGCTGGCCGTCCTCGGAAATCGAAAAGCGCTTCTTGTCGTTGCTCGCCACGACGGTTTCGATCAGTGCGCGATCGAGAGTGCGACCGTCGCGCGCCGCGCCGCTGATCAGCGCTTCGATATTCGCCCAGCCTTCAGAGTCCAGCGTCAGGCCAATGGCTTGAGGCTCGTGGCGCAGCACGTAGCTGAGAAATTTGCTTGTTTCATCCAGCAGTTTTTTACTCATGAACGTCCCTGTTTTGCATTTAGCGGCGGTCAGCGACGACGCCAATCAATACCAGCACCACCAACAACACCGGCGCCAGGCTGTAGTTGTTGAACTGGCTCAGCCCCTTGATCACCCACGGTGTGGCGTAGATCAGTGCGGCGCCGCTGCCGATGACGCACAGCAGGGCCATCAGCGGTACGCGCAGGGCGCCGGCGATGCTGCCCAGGCGTTGCTCGACCCAGCCTTTGAAGTCGGCGCCGAACAGCACCAGCAGGCAACCAACCAACGCGAGGGCGATTTCCGAGAGGTTGCTGCGGCTCCAGCGGGAGACGGTGGCGAGCAGGTCGAGTATCAAATCCATGCGTTTTCCCTTGGGACAGAAGTTGAGGGTTGGGCTCAGTTCAGAAATTGTTGCAGCAAGTCGTTGAGGAACAGCTGTCCGCGCTCGGTGGCCGCCAGACGTGACGGTTCGACCTGCAACAGACCGCTTTGTTCGGCCTCGCGCCGGCCTTCGGCAAGCGTGTCCAGCGACAGGCCGGTGCGCTCCGGATACAGACGCGATTCGACACCTGCGGTCAGGCGTAAAGCGTTCATCAGAAACTCGAACGGCATTTCGTCGTTGGTCAGGGCCTTCTCGCCGGCCTGGAAGCTTTTCGCCGGATTGAGGTAGTCCTTCGGCAGGCGCGTTTTCCAGGTGCGCACGATGCGCCCGTCCGGATGACTGAGCTTGCCATGCGCACCCGCACCGATACCGATGAAGTCGCCGAAACTCCAGTAGTTGAGGTTATGCCGCGCCGGGCGTCCGGCCTGGGCATAGGCCGACACTTCGTATTGCGCGTAACCGTGCTCGGCCAGCAGCGCTTGCCCGGCTTCCTGAATGTCCCACAGCGTGTCGTCTTCCGGTAGCACGGGCGGTTGGTTCCAGAACACCGTGTTCGGTTCCAGCGTCAGCTGATACCAGGAAATGTGCGTCGGCTTCAGTTCGATGGCCTGGCGCAAATCGCTCAATGCGTCGTCCAGCGACTGATCGGGCAAGCCGTGCATCAAGTCGAGGTTGAAGTTATCGAACCCTGCCTGTCGCGCCATGCCGGCCGCACGCACCGCTTCGTCGCCGTTGTGGATGCGACCGAGCGCCTTGAGTTTTTCCTGCTGGAAACTCTGGATGCCGATCGACAGGCGATTGATCCCCAGCTTGCGGTACGCGACGAACTTCTCTTGTTCGAAGGTGCCGGGATTGGCTTCCAGAGTGATTTCGATGTCGGAGGCGAACGGAATGCGCTGCTCGACGCCTTCCAGCAAACGCCCTAGGGCCTCGGCGCTGAACAGGCTCGGCGTGCCGCCACCGAAGAAGATCGAGCTGATTTCACGGCCGTAAACCGCGTGCAGGTCCTGATCGAGATCAGCCAGCAACGCGTCGACGTATTCCTGCTCCGGCAAAACCGGGCTGGCGGTGTGCGAGTTGAAGTCGCAATACGGGCATTTGCGCACACACCACGGGATGTGGATGTACAGCGCCAGGGGCGGCAGCGTCGGCAGCGGCGCCCGAGGTGAAGAAGCGGCGCCGCCGACAATCAGCGACGACGCAGAAGAGTCACGGGTCATTTCAAGCCCAGACGCTGGCGCAGCAGATCCATTGCACGGGCGCGGTGGCTGATCTGGTTCTTGTCGGCCGGGCTCAGTTCGGCGCTGGACACGTTACGTTCCGGCACCCAGAACAGCGGGTCATAGCCAAAACCGTGTTCGCCACTGGCGGCGGTCAGGATGCGCCCGTGCCACAGGCCTTCGCAAAGAATCGGCAGCGGATCATCAGCGTGGCGCACCAGCGCCAGCACGCAGACGAACTGTGCGCCGCGCTCGGCTTCCGGCACGTCTTTGAGGGCGTCGAGCAGCTTGGCGTTGTTCGCCGCATCGCCTTTGCCGTCGGCATAACGCGCCGAGTAGATGCCCGGCGCACCGCCGAGGAAATCCACTGCCAGGCCGGAGTCGTCGGCCAGCGCCGGCAGCCCGGAAATGCGTGCGGCATTGCGCGCCTTGAGGATCGCGTTCTCGACAAACGAAAGACCGGTTTCTTCCGGCTCGACCTTGCTCCACTCGCCAATCGAGCGCAGTTGCACCGAGTCGCCGAGCATGGCCTGGAGTTCTTTGAGTTTGCCGGCGTTATGGCTGGCCAGTACGAGCTGCTTGAGGTTCATCATTCGCCGGGAAAGAGTTCTTGGTTGAAATTGATGGTGTTGATCTTGTCGCCGTTCTGCACCTTGATTTCAAAGGTGCGGGTTTCCTGCTGCTCCACCGGGTACTGGGCGATGTAGTAGATCGCGCCTTGTTCGGTCACCTGGCGGAAATTCAGCGGCACGCTCTGGCTGGTCAGGTCTTTGACCGTGCCGGTGACGCTGGCGACCAGTGGTTTGCCATCCTTGATCACCGAGACGTTGATCACGCCTTGATTCTTGCTGCGGACAAGCTCTGCTGCCTTGGCGATGTCCGGGGTC
Source organism: Pseudomonas sp. Seg1 (assembly GCF_018326005.1). Taxonomy (NCBI): domain Bacteria; kingdom Pseudomonadati; phylum Pseudomonadota; class Gammaproteobacteria; order Pseudomonadales; family Pseudomonadaceae; genus Pseudomonas; species Pseudomonas sp. Seg1. Next base: position 6,143,794 of record NZ_AP021903.1, on the reverse strand, counting down.
AGAAACGTGGAATTGAAGGTGTTGTAGTGCACCGTCACGTCGCCGAAGGTTTCCTTGCGCTCGCCCTTGATGACGTCGGCCGCCATGGCACTGACGCTGAGGCAGGCTGTGAGTAACAACAACGCTAAACGACCCATGATCGTCTCCTCGAAAAGTCGTGGCTCAGACCGCGATCCGATGATCTGCAAGCACCGGGCTGCTGACGCGGTAGATACCGATCTCACCTAACAGATTAGGCCATAGCTTACTGGCCCACCCGTGGCGGTGCTGTTGATCCACGGCAAGCCGATCAATGACCTTCGCATCACGTTCGCGACAAAGTTCTTCAAAGTCTTCGAAGGTGCAGAAGTGGATGTTCGGCGTGTTGTACCAGGTGTAGGGCAGAAACTCCGACACCGGCATCCGGCCCTTGCTCGCCAGATACCAGCGGCAGCGCCAGTGACCGAAGTTGGGGAAGGTGATGATGCACTGGCGGCCGACCCGCAGCATTTCGTCGAGGATCTTGTCCGGGTAGTGCACGGCTTGCAGGGCCTGGGTCATCACGACGATGTCGAAACTGTTGCTGGCGAAGTTGCCCAGCCCCTTGTCCAGGTCCTGCTCGATAACGTTGATGCCCTTGGCCACGCACTCGGCAATGTTATCCGGGTCGTTTTCCAGGCCATAACCGGTGACCTGCTTGTTGTCGCGCAGCCAGGTCAGCAGTTCGCCGTCACCGCAACCGAGGTCGAGGACGCGGCTGCCGGCGGGGATCCATTCCTGGATGATTTCCAGATCAGCTCTCATGGCTTGTTCACACCGTAATTCGGTTCATGTAATTGCCGAACGCCTGCAAGTAGCGCGGGATCGGAATCAGGAAGGCGTCGTGGCCCTGCGGCGCGTCGATTTCCAGATAGCTGACGTCTTTGCGCGCCGCCATCAGGGCATCGACCAGTTCACGCGAACGTGCCGGGGAGAAGCGCCAGTCGGTGGTGAACGACATCACGCAGAACTTCGCCGTGGCGTTCTCGAAGGTTTTCGCCAGGTTATCGTCGAAGTTCGCCGCCGGATCGAAGTAATCCAGTGCCTTGGTCATCAACAGATAGGTGTTGGCATCGAAGCGCCCGGAGAACTCCTCGCCCTGATAACGCAGGTAGCTCTCGACCTGGAATTCGACACTGTGAAAGTCGTAGTTGAGCTTTTCGCTCTTCAGACCACGGCCGAATTTCTCGCCCATGGAGTCGTCGGACAGGTAGGTGATGTGCCCGACCATCCGCGCCAGCATCAGCCCGCGCTTGGGGATCACGCCTTGTTCCTGGAACGAACCGCCGTGGAACTCGGGGTCGGTGAGGATCGCCTGGCGGGCGACTTCGTTGAAGGCGATGTTCTGTGCCGACAGTTTGGGCGCCGAGGCGATGGCCAGGCAGTGGCGCACGCGATCCGGGTAGGTGATGGTCCATTGCAGCGCTTGCATGCCGCCGAGGCTGCCGCCGATCACCGCCGCCCACTGGCCGATGCCGAGCAGGTCAGCGAGACGCGCCTGACTGTGCACCCAGTCTTCCACGGTGAGCACCGGGAAGTCGGCGCCGAACGGTTTGCCGGTGTCCGGGTTGATGCTGCTTGGGCCAGTGGAGCCGTTGCAGCCGCCGAGGTTGTTCAGGCTGACCACGAAGAATTTGTTGGTGTCGATCGGTTTGCCGGGGCCGATGCAGCTGTCCCACCAACCCGGTTTGCGGTCGTCGGGGCTGTGATAGCCGGCGGCGTGGTGGTGGCCGGACAAGGCGTGGCAGATCAGCACGGCGTTGCTCGCCTGTGCGTTCAGCGTGCCGTAGGTTTCGTAGATCAGGTCATAGGCGGGCAGCGAACGGCCACAGGCCAAGGCCAGCGGTTCGCTGAAGTGCGCCGTTTGGGGCGTCACCAGACCAACAGAATCGGGGGAAAGGCAGCTGGCATCGACCCTGCTCTCGTTGAAATGAGGCGTAAGTCTAAAGACCGGGGGGGTTAGCGGCAAGCAACGATCGGGCCTCATTCATTCATTGAACGCGCCCCCTGTGGCGAGGGCATTTATCCCCGATCGGCTGCGCAGCAGTCGCAAAACCTGCTGACGCGGACTGGCTGGAAGAAAGCAAGGGGCGGCTTCGCCACCCATCGGGGATAAATCCCCTCGCCACAAGTGCTGCACTACTCGATCACGGGCGCACCAGATCAGGCAAATCCGGCAACTTCTTCGGCGAACAGATCTTCACGCGCTTCTGCCGATTCAACTCGCCACTGAGCAAACTGACCTGGCTCTTGGACACCCCAAACGCCTTGGCCAGAAAGCCCATCAGATAGGCATTGGCCTTGCCCTCGACCGGCGGCGCGGTCAGGCGGATCTTCAAGCGATCACCGTGCAGCCCGCAGAAATCATCGCTGCGGGCTGCTGGTTGCAGGTGACACTCGATGATCAAGTCGTCACCGTCCCAGCGAAACCAGCTCACATCAGCAGGCGCAGGATTTCCGGCATCATCGTCATCGCCGCCAGATTGTTGATCACCAACATGTCGATCAGCTTCAGCGCCAGAAACGCGAAGATCGGCGACAGGTCCAGACCGCCCATGCTTGGCAGAAAGCGGCGGAACGGCGCCAGGGCCGGTTCGCAGATCTGGTTGACCAGTTCAGCACCCGGATTGTGGCTGCCCGGCGCGACCCACGAGAGGATCACGCTGATGATCAGGGCGAAGAAGAAAATCTTCAGGAACAGCGCGGTTACGCCGATGATCGACCAGATAAACAGTTGCAGCGGGTTGCCGGTGGTGCCGTAAGTCAGCAGCAGGGTCAGGGCCATCAGTGCCAGCTGCACCAGAATCGCCAGCACCAACGACGACATGTCGAGGCCGAACAGGCTCGGAATGATCCGGCGCAGCGGCTTGAGCAGTGGCTGGGTCGCTTTAACGATGAACTGGCACAGCGGGTTATAGAAGTTTGCCCGTACCAGTTGCAGCACGAAGCGCAGCAGCACGATCAGCAGATACATACTGCCGAGGGTTTGCAGCACGTAAACCGCTGCGGTGTTCAATCCAATCATGTAAGGCTCCTTATTTGCCCAGTTGTTCGGCCATTTCGGCCGAGCGGTGCGCGGCGGCGCCGAGTGCGGTTTCGACCAGGGCTTCGAAGCCATTGGCCTGGAATGATTTGATGGCAGCTTCGGTGGTGCCGTTTGGCGAGGTCACGCGACGGCGCAGTTCAGCAGCGTCAACGTCGCTGGAGACAGCCATGTGCGCGGCGCCCAGAGCCGTTTGCTGGGTCAGTTGCTCAGCGATTTCTTTTGGCAGACCGAGTTTGACGCCGGCGGCGGTCATGGCTTCGATCAGCAGGAAGAAGTAGGCCGGGCCGGAACCGGACACCGCAGTGACCGCGTCCAGTTGCTGCTCTTCGTTGAGCCACAGCGCGATGCCGACGGCGGACAGCAGCTCTTCGGCTTGCTGACGCTGCTCGGCGGTCACTTCGCGCGTGGCGTACAGGCCGCTGACGCCCTGACGCAGCAGCGCCGGAGTGTTCGGCATGCAGCGCACGATCGGTTGTTCGCCGAGCCATGCGGTCATGCTGGCGCAGGTGATGCCGGCAGCAATCGAGACCACCAGTTGATTGGCTTTCAGGCTCGGGCGAATCGCTTCGCAAACGGCTTTCATCGCCTGTGGCTTGACCGCCAGCACGATGACGTCGACGCCGTCGATGGCCTGAGCGTTGTCGGCGAAGGTTTCAATGCCGTGTTCGGCGCTGACCTTGGCGCGGGTTTCCTCGCCCGGGTCGCTGGCGCGAATCTGCGCGGCTTCCAGACCTTTGGCGCGCAGGCCGCCAATCAGGCTGGCCGCCATGTTGCCCGCACCGATAAACGCAATACGTGTGTTGCTCATGTTTTGGTCCTTATCTGGAAACGTTCAAGACTGGGAATAATCTCTGGCGCCAAACAGGGCCGTACCGATACGAACCCAGGTGGCGCCTTGGGCAATGGCCGACTCGAGGTCGTGACTCATGCCCATGGACAGCGTGTCGAGCGGCAGATCGAGGCTGGCCTGCAACTTCTGCACGGCAGCAAATGCGGCGTCCTGTTCGGCGCGATCTTCGGTCGGCTCGGGAATCGCCATCAGCCCGCGCAACTTCAGGCGCGGCAGCGCGTTTATGGACGCGGCCAGTGCCGGCAGATCAGCCGGGGTGCAGCCGGATTTGCTGGCCTCGCCGCTGACGTTGACCTGAATGCAGATGTTCAGCGCTGGCAGGTCGGCCGGGCGTTGTTCGGACAGGCGTTGAGCAATTTTCAGGCGATCCACGGAGTGCACCCAGTCGAAATGCTCGGCAATGGCTCGAGTCTTGTTCGATTGAATGGGGCCGATGAAGTGCCAGATCAAGGGCAGGTCGGCCAGTTCGAGCTGTTTGCCCAAGGCTTCCTGCAGGTAGTTCTCGCCAAAATCGCGCAGGCCGGCTGCATGTGCCTCGCGCAGGGCTTCAGCGGGTTTGGTTTTGCTCACGGCCAGCAACTGCACGCTGTTTTCGGGGCGCCCGGCGGCAGCGGTAGCGGCCTGGATGCGCGAACTAACCAGTTGAATGTTGTCTGCTATCGTGGACATCAAGAGGCGCCGGCGGTCTGAAGGTTCGCGGCATTCTACTGGAATTGAGGAGCGCTATGGATATCACTGAACTGCTGGCCTTCAGCGCCAAACAGGGAGCTTCCGACCTGCACCTGTCGGCCGGTCTGCCGCCGATGATTCGAGTCGATGGCGATGTGCGGCGGATCAATCTGCCGGCGCTGGATCACAAGCAAGTGCACGAATTGATCTACGACATCATGAACGACACCCAGCGCGTCGACTTCGAGAAACACCTGGAAACGGATTTTTCCTTCGAGGTCCCCGGTGTTGCACGTTTCCGGGTCAACGCCTTCAACCAGAACCGTGGCGCCGGCGCGGTGTTCCGCACCATTCCATCGAAGGTGCTGAGCATGGAAGACCTCGGCATGGGCGACGTCTTTCGCAAGATCACCGATGCCCCGCGCGGGCTGGTGCTGGTCACCGGGCCGACCGGCTCCGGCAAGTCGACCACGCTGGCGGCGATGATCGACTACCTCAATACCCATCGCCATCACCACATCCTCACCATCGAAGACCCGATCGAATTCGTTCACGAATCGCGCAAATGCCTGATCAACCAGCGCGAAGTCCACCGCGATACCCGCAGCTTCGCCACCGCGTTGCGTTCAGCACTGCGCGAAGATCCGGATGTGATTCTGGTGGGCGAGATGCGTGATCTGGAAACCATCCGCCTGGCCCTGACCGCTGCCGAGACCGGGCATCTGGTGTTCGGCACGCTGCACACCACCTCGGCGGCGAAAACCATCGACCGGGTGGTCGACGTATTCCCCGGTGATGAGAAGTCGATGGTGCGCTCGATGCTGTCGGAGTCGTTATTGGCAGTTGTGTCCCAGACGCTGATCAAGAAGATCGGCGGCGGACGGGTGGCGGCGCACGAGATCATGCTGGGAACGTCGGCGATCCGTAACCTGATCCGCGAAGACAAGGTGGCGCAGATGTATTCGGCGATTCAGACGGGTGGGGCGTTGGGGATGCAGACACTCGACATGTGCCTGAAGGACCTGGTGACCAAGGGCTTGATCAGCCGCGAGCATGCGCGGGAGAAGGCGCGTACGCCGGATAACTTCTGAGAGGATGATCGTTCCCGCGCTCTGCGTGGGAATGCCTCGATGGACGCTCCGCGTCCGCTTTGGGACGCAGAGCGTCCCGGGCTGCGTTCCCACGCAGAGCGTGGGAACGATCTGCGGTGTTAGCGTTGAACCACGCGCAGCTGCTTGCTGGCCGGTTCTTTCGGCAGCACACGCTTGGCCACCACGTAATGCTTTTCCCAATACGGCTTGTTCAGCGTATCGATGCTCACCGACTTGCCACGGCGCGGTGCGTGGATAAAGCGGTCGTTGCCCAGGTAGATGGCAACGTGATTGACCCGACGGCTCTTGATGTTGAAGAAGATCAGGTCGCCCGGTTTCAGATCCTTGCGTTCGACTTTCTCGCCATGCCCACTGGCCATGGCATTGGAAGTACGTGGCAGGTCGAATGTGGCGTCGTTGAACGCGTATTTCACCAGACCGCTGCAATCGAAACCTTTACTTGGGCTGCTGCCGCCCCAACGGTATGGCGTACCGAGGACGTTCACTGCGCGGCTAAGGACGTTACTGCTTTCCTTGTTCGCCATCGGCGGTACCAGCTTGCCGTGGCTCTTGCTGCTCAGCGTGGTGACTTTGCTTTGCTTGCTTTTGCTCGATGGAGCAGAAGCATGGGATTTAGGGGTGAAACCGTTAACGTTGGGAAGACGTTGCTCACGATTGGTGGCGTGGGCGGCCAGTGGCATTAATAGGCAAATGGTTAGCCATGTCTTGAAAAATGGTCGCATTAGGCGTGGCTCTTCAGTGATAGCGCGCAACTTTATAACAGCTTTTTTGTCCCTTCCGAGGCCGTTGGTCGATTGACTCTGGAGGCAACGGAACCAAATAAGCGGCAAATTGACGCGATTGTCGGACAGAAGTCCTGTGCTACAAGGCTTTGGAGGTAGCAACGGTAACATTTGCCATACGTCGGCTACCTGTAAAAAAGTCACAAAGAATTCAAGAATATTTATCTATCGAGTGCAACGAGGTCTTCATGAACAGCTATCAGCTACCCCGTGTGAAGGAAAAAGACACCCACAGCAAACTCATCGGTTATCTGCTGTGGATCTTCGGATTCACCGGTGCTCACCGCTTTTATTACGGCAAGCCGGTGACCGGAACGATCTGGTTCTTCACCTTCGGTTTGCTCGGAATTGGCTGGCTGATCGACGTGTTCCTGATCCCGGCGATGGATCGCGAGGCGGATCTGCGTTTTGCCGAAGGGCCGATCGAGTACAACGTGGCGTGGATTCTGCTGACGTTTCTTGGCGCGCTGGGCGTGCACCGGATGTATCAGGGCAAGTGGATCAGCGGGCTGATCTATCTGCTGACGGGCGGTTTGTTCTTTATCGGCGTGCTGTATGACTTCTGGACGCTGAACGATCAGGTCTCGGTGCGTAACGCCGAAGGTAGAGGCGCCTTCCAATAAGCCATCGCTGGCAAGCCAGCTCCCACAAGGTCTTGCGCAATTTTCGGGTTAGCGCAAAACCTGTGGGAGCTGGCTTGCCAGCGATTGGGGCAACCCGGTATTAAAGCTGGTGGCTGATCCGCCCATCCACCAGGGTATAGTGAACCACGCCCGGCAGACTGTGCCCCAGGAACGGGCAGTTCTCACCCTTCGACAGCCAGCCTTCACCGGCCACGGTCGAGGCCTTCGGATCGAACAGCACGATATCCGCAGCCCCACCCACCGCCAGTTTGCCCGCCGGCAGACGCAGTGCCTCGGCAGGTCCTGAGCTCAACCGAGCCAGCAAAGTCGGCAGATCGAGCAAACCATCCTCAACCAACGTCATCGCTAACGGCAGCAGCAGTTCAACACTGCTGATGCCCGGCTCGGTCGCGCCGAACGGTGCCAGTTTGGCGTCGCGCTCGTGCGGCTGGTGATGGCTGGAAATTGCCGAGATCACACCGGACTTCACCGCTTCACGCAGGCCATCGCGATCAGCGCGGGTGCGCAGCGGCGGTTGTACGTGATAGAGGCTGCTGAAGTCGATCAACGCTTCATCGGTCAGGATCAGTTGATACAGCGCGACATCTGCTGTGACCTTCAAGCCGCGAGCCTGAGCCTGAGCAATCAGCGCCACGCCGCGAGCGCTGGTCAACTGGCTGAAGTGCGCACGCACGCCAGTTTGCTCGACCAGCAACAGATCCCGAGCCAAAGCTACGGTTTCCGCCGTTTCCGGAATCCCCGGCAGACCGAGGAAACTGGCGACGGCGCCTTCGTGGGCCAGGCCACCTTCGGCCAGATCATGATCCTGCGAGTTGAAAATCACTGTCAGATCAAACGTCGCTGCGTATTCCAGCGCCCGGCACAGGGTGCGGGTATTGCGGAAACTCTCCAGACCGTTGCCGAACGCCACACAACCAGCGTCGCGCAGGGCGACCAGTTCTGCCAACTGCTCACCGTCCAGACCTTTGCTCAGCGCGCCAATCGGGAACACCTTGGTGTTGCCGGCCTCACGTGCGCGGTCGAGGATCAGTTCGGCCACGGCGGAGGTGTCGAGCACCGGTTTGGTTTTCGGCGGGCAGCACAGGCTGGTCACGCCGCCGGCGGCGGCTGCGCGGGTTTCGCTGGCAATCGAACCTTTACGGCTGTAGCCCGGCTCGCGCAGGGCGACGTTCAGGTCAACGAGGCCCGGAGCGGCCACAAGGCCTTGAGCATCAATGGTTTCAACTGCGCTGAAACCGGCCGGAGCGGCGCCGAGGGCGACGATCTTGCAGGCTTCAACGTGGATATCGGTGATTTGATCCAGGCCGCTGCTTGGATCGATGACGCGGGCGCCGAGAATGCTGAGCTTCACTGGGCGTTCTCCTGCTCGAATTGACGTTGCGCTGTTTGCCCGCTCATGGCCATGGACAGCACGGCCATACGAATCGCGATGCCGTAGGTCACCTGATTGAGGATTACCGAGTGCGGACCGTCAGCCACCGCTGACTCGATCTCCACACCACGGTTGATCGGCCCCGGGTGCATGACGATGCAATCGGGTTTGGCCCCGGCCAAACGCGCGGTGGTCAGGCCGAACAAGCGGTAGAACTCGCCTTCGCTCGGCAGCAGGCCGCCGGTCATGCGCTCACGCTGCAGGCGCAACATGATTACCACGTCGACGTCTTTCAGGCCTTCGGTCATGTCGGTGTAGACCTTCACGCCGTATTGCTCGATGCCGATCGGCAGCAGGGTTTTCGGCGCGATCACGCGGATGTCCGGGCAGCCGAGGGTCTTCAGGGCGAGCATGTTCGAGCGCGCCACCCGCGAGTGCAGGATGTCGCCGACGATGGCCACCGAGAGGTTTTCGAAACTGCCCTTGTGCCGACGGATGGTGAGCATGTCGAGCATGCCCTGGGTCGGGTGGGCGTGACGGCCGTCGCCGCCATTGATGATCGCCACTTGCGGGCAAACGTGTTCGGCGATGAAGTGCGCGGCGCCGGAATCACCGTGGCGCACAACGAACATGTCGGCGGCCATGGCTTCGAGGTTGCGCAGGGTGTCGAGCAGCGTTTCACCTTTACTTGCCGACGAGGTCGACACGTTCAGGGTAATCACGTCCGCCGACAGCCGCTGGGCCGCCAGTTCGAAGGTGGTGCGGGTGCGTGTGGAGTTTTCGAAGAACACGTTGCACACGGTCTTGCCGCGCAGCAACGGGACTTTCTTCACCGCCCGGGCACCGACTTCGAGGAACGAGTCGGCAGTGTCGAGGATTTCCGTCAGTAACTCGCGGCGCAGGCCGTCGAGCGAGAGGAAGTGGCGCAGCTGGCCCTGATCATTGAGCTGCAGCGGGCGCTTGGTATCTAGAGGCGTCATCGCGAGGGGGACTCTCAATAGGGCGGATTAAAGGGAGAAATCTTGCAGTTCGAGCGTCAGCGGCTCGGGGCCGGACAGCTTCACGCGCTCGTGGGCGGCCAGCGCCAAGGTCGCGCCGACCACGTTGGGGCGGATCGGCAGCTCGCCGGCGTCCAGGTCGAGCAGGCAGACCAGAGTCACGCTGGCCGGGCGGCCGTAGTCGAACAGTTCGTTCATGGCGGCGCGGATGGTGCGGCCGCTCATCAGTACGTCATCGATCAGCACCAGATGCTGGCCTTCGATCTCGAAGGGCAGGGCGGACGGGCGCACTTGCGGGTGCAGGCCGTTCTGGCTGAAATCGTCGCGGTAGAAGGAAACATCCAGTGTGCCCAATGGCGAGTCGCTGCCCAATTCCTTGAGCAGGGCTTGCGCGACCCAGATGCCGCCAGTGCGAATGCCGATGTAGCGCGGTTCGCTGATGCCACGCTGGGCAAGGTGCGCCTTGAGGCGGGTCGCCATCTGGCTGATCAGATCGGCGGGATTGGGCAGACTCATGGTTGCTCCTTCTTTGACCCGAGCCGCGTCCTGCCGGACATGGCTGGGTTTTTAGCCAAAAGAAAAGCGCCGAAGCGCTTGTCAGGATTCAAATAGTGCGGTGTTTTCATCGAGCCAGCCCTGCAACAGCAGAGCGGCAGCGATTGCATCCACCGGGTTGTCGCGGTAACTGCCTTTCTGGCCGCCGCGGGCCAGTCGCTCGCCTTTGGCTTCAAACGTGGTCAGGCGTTCGTCGTGGGTATAGAACGGCAGGTTGAAGCGGCCATTGAGGCGGCGGGCGAATTTCTCGGCGCGTACGCACATGTCGCTCGGTGTGCCGTCCATGTTCAGCGGCAGGCCGACGACAACGGCGTCAGGTTTCCATTCTTTTATAAGGGCTTCGACCTGGTTCCAGTCCGGTACGCCATTCTGTGCTTTCAGGGTGCACAGCTCGCGGGCCTGGCCGGTAATCACCTGACCGACGGCAACGCCGATCTGTTTGGTGCCGTAGTCGAAGCCGAGAATCAGGCGCAGGGCCATCAGGCGTGCCCCGCCTGGCTGGTCAGCAGGCTGAGGTTGATCCCCAGGTGTTTGGCCGCTGCTTCGAGGCGCAATTCGCTGCTGGTGTTGAACAGGATGTCGGCGTCGTAAGGGCAGGTCAGCCACGCATTGTCGGCCAGTTCCGCTTCCAGTTGCCCGGCTTCCCAGCCAGCGTAGCCGAGGGCGATCAGGCTTTTCGCCGGGCCGACACCGTCAGCGATGGCGAACAGCACGTCCTGTGAGGTGGACAGTGCCAGGTCACCTTCAAGCTCGGCGGTGGCCTGGAAGGTCTTGCCCGCCGGGTGCAGGACAAACCCGCGATCGGTCTGCACCGGGCCGCCAATGAAGATCGGTACATGCTGGCAGAGGGCCGGCGGATCGATGTCCGGGCGCAGTTGCTCAAGAATGTCCGCCAGATTCAGCTCCTGCGGTCGATTGACCACAATCCCCATGGCGCCATTGGCCGTGTGCTCGACGATGTAGGTCAAGGTGTGGGCAAAGTTCGGGTCGGCCATGTGCGGCATGGCGATCAGGAAGTGATGCTTGAGGTAGCTGGGGCTGACGTTTTTCATGAGCGATAGTGTGGCGTTCAAGGGGCGAACTGACAAGCTGGAGATATCTGGGAAGTGCTGCAAAAAACCGCGAGCGATGCTGACCCCTGTGGGAGCGGGCTTGCCCGCGATGGCGTCAGGTCAGTTGCCATCAATGTCGGATGTGCCGGCCCCATCGCGGGCAAGCCCGCTCCCACAGGGTTTTGCAATGCCTTTAATTGCTCGAGAGCTTGTCGCCCCGGGCGAATTTCCAGGTGCGGATGATTTCCAGTCGGTCGATATCCGACAAGTCCCCGGTAAACGGGGCAAACGGTGCCGCCAGGCGCACGATGCGCTGCGCCGCCTGATCCAGCAGCGGCTGGCCCGACGACTCGAGCACCAGCACTTCATACAGCGAACCATCGCGGTTGATCGAGACCATCAGGCGCAAATTGCCGTAGATCTGCTTGCGTCGCGCTTCTTCGGGGTAATTGAGGTTGCCGATACGCTCGACTTTCTTGCGCCAGTCATCCTTGTACCAGGCGCCTTTGTCGCGCATGGTCGAGGCCGCACTCAAGCGGTGAATGCGCGGGCGCTTGGCGTACAGCTGTTGTTCCTTGGCCAGTTCCGCTTCGAGGCTGGCGATGTCGCTGGACAGTTGCGAGCTGTCGAACTCAGGCGCGTCAACGGTCGGTTTGACCTCGGTCTTGGTTTCTTCTTTCTTGGTCGGCGCCTTTTTCGGCTTCGGCGCCACGGTGGTCACCGCTGCCTTGGGCGCGGCCTCCTGCACTTCCGGTTTGGCGGCCGGTGGCGGAGTGACCTTTTTCACCTGATTGTCCTGGAACGGCGCGACCTCGGTGGTCTTCGGAATCGCCTTCTTGTCCAGCGTGCCGCTGCCTTCCTGGTTTTCCTGAGCGAGGAAATCAGCTTTTTTCGGCTTGGTTTCGCTCTTGAAGGTGGCGAGGGTGATTTCCAGGGTTTTGCTGATCTGCTTGGGCTCGACCATCGTGAAGCCGACGCCCAGCAGCAGCGCCAAATGGATCAGCGCCGCAAGAAACAAGGTAAATCCGAGGCGATCGGCCGGGCGCACGCCACGATGGGCGAGTTCTACGGGCAGATCGGACGGGAGGGTCATGACAGAAAAACCAACATCGCGTTTTTACGGGCTCGGCATGATAACGCAATGTTGGTTTTTAGCTGCAAGCTTCAAGCGGCAAGCGACAAGCTGCTCACCACTGACTTCAAGCTTGCGGCTCGCGGCTCGCAGCTTGCAGCTTGCTTTCAATGGCATCCATCAACATGCCGCCAATGTCAGTGCCAAACGCATTATCGATTTCACGGATGCAGGTCGGGCTGGTGACGTTGATTTCAGTGAGGCTTTCGCCGATCACGTCCAGGCCCACGAACAGCAGGCCTTTCTCACGCAGGGTCGGGCCGACTTGTGCGGCGATCCAGCGATCCTTGTCGGTCAGCGGACGGGCTTCACCACGACCACCGGCAGCAAGGTTGCCACGGGTTTCGCCCTGTGCCGGAATCCGCGCCAGGCAGTAATCCACCGGCTCGCCGTCGATCATCAGGATGCGTTTGTCACCGTCCTTGATCGCCGGCAGATAGGCCTGGCCCATGATCTGCTGGCCACCGAGGGCGGTCAGGGTTTCCAGAATCACCGACAGGTTCGGATCACCGGCGCGGTGACGGAAAATCGACGTGCCACCCATGCCGTCCAGCGGCTTGAGGATCACGTCGCCATGCTTGGCGGCGAATTCACGCAGCACATCGGCGCGACGGCTGACGATGGTCGGCGGGGTGCACTGCGGGAACAGCGTGGCGAACAGCTTTTCATTGCAGTCGCGCAGGCTCTGCGGCTTGTTCACCACCAGCACGCCGGCGGTTTCGGCCTGTTCGAGCAGGTAGGTGGAGTAGACGAACTCCATGTCGAACGGCGGATCCTTGCGCATCAGGATCACGTCCAGATCGCTCAGCAGATTGTCCTGCTCGTCGTCCAGTTCGAACCATTTTTCCGGGTTGGCGAAGACTTTCAGCGGCTTCATCCGCGCCCGCGCCTGGCCTTCGGCCTGATACAGGTCGCGCTGTTCCATGTAGAACAGCTCCCAGCCACGCTTCTGCGCGGCCAGCAGCATGGCCAGCGAGCTATCCTTTTTATAGGAGATGCTGGCGATAGGGTCCATGACAATCCCGACGCGAACGCTCATTGGGTTTTCCTCGAAAATTGGCTACCGGATCGGTATGAAAAAAGTGCCGCCAGAGTGGCGCCGGGCGGGTTTTCGGTCAAGGGAAAACCCGTCGATAGATTGCATCTGGAGACTGTGCTAAAAAGGCTGGCATAGCGTGCTGGCCCTTGAGCATCAAGGGTTTCCAGCCATTACTCATCGCAAAACGGACAATTTGATTCGCAAAGGCGACGGTAGAGCCCCCTTATGGAACAGCAGTCCAGCGCCTTGAAGGTCATGGTGATCGATGACTCGAAAACGATTCGTCGCACCGCCGAAACACTGTTGAAGAATGTGGGCTGTGAAGTCATCACGGCCATCGACGGTTTCGACGCGTTGGCGAAGATCGCCGACAACCATCCCGGGATCATTTTTGTCGACATCATGATGCCGCGTCTGGATGGTTATCAGACCTGCGCTTTAATCAAGAACAACAGCGCGTTCAAGGCGACACCGGTGATCATGCTGTCGTCCAGGGACGGGCTGTTCGACAAGGCCAAGGGGCGGATTGTCGGCTCCGATCAATTTTTGACCAAGCCTTTCAGCAAGGAAGAACTGCTCAACGCGATTCAAGCCCATGTTCCGGGCTTCGCCGCCGTTTTGCCGCAGTAAGACACGTACAGTGACGCTCGGCCAGCGGGCCGGGGGTCGACAAGAAAAATGGGGAAAACCATGGCACGTATCCTGATCGTCGATGATTCGCCGACTGAAATGTACAAACTGACCGGCATGCTCGAAAAGCACGGTCACGAAGTGCTCAAAGCTGAAAACGGCGCCGACGGTGTCGCACTGGCCCGTCAGGAAAAGCCCGATGCAGTCCTGATGGACATCGTCATGCCCGGCCTCAACGGTTTCCAGGCGACCCGTCAGTTGACCAAGGATGCCGACACCAGTCACATCCCGGTGATCATCATCACCACCAAGGATCAGGAAACCGACAAGGTCTGGGGCACCCGTCAGGGCGCCAAGGACTACCTGACCAAACCGGTCGACGAAGACACCCTGATCAAGACCCTGAACAACGTGCTTAAAGGCTGATCGCGCAACCATGAGCGAATCGCTGACCGCGTTCGAACTGCTCTGGCAGATTGACCAGCGCTGCCGCCTGTTGGCGGCCGACCTGCCGTCGCAGCCTGCGCGCCAGGATCGCTGGAGCGGTATCGGTTTTCGCCTTGGCGAGCACTGGTACGTTGCGCCGATGGGCGAAGTCAGCGAAGTGCTGCACGAACCGCGCTTCACCCAGTTGCCCGGGGTCAAGCCGTGGGTCAAAGGCGTGGCTAACCTGCGCGGGCGGCTGCTGCCGATCATGGATTTGTGCGGTTTCTTCGGGCATGAGCTGTCGCCCTTGCGCAAGCAGCGGCGGGTGCTGGTGGTGGAGCATGGCGACGTGTTTGCCGGATTGATGGTCGACGAGGTCATTGGTTTGCAGCACTTCGAGCAGGACAGTTTCGAACCCGTTTCGATCAGCAAACGCCAGGGCTCCAAGGCCGAGTTCGTCAAAGGCTATTTCCGGCGCGAGCAGAACTGGCGGGTGTTCAGCCTGTTTGCCCTGGCTAAATCACCGGTGTTCATGAGTGTCGCAATTTAGTCGAAACAACAGAGAATCCATTGTGGGAATAGGCCATGTGGTAATGGGATTCTGTGGTGAGGGGATTTATCCCCGATGGGCCGCGCAGCGACCCCAGAACATGAGTTGTATCTGATACATCTCAAATGTAGGTTTTGGGTCGGCTTCGCCAACCATCGGGGATAAATCCCCTCGCCACAGAATCCCTTCACTTTCCAAGGCTAGTTCCTACAGGTTCTACCGGTGAGCTTCAAACAGGCGAGGACCGATGACAAAAGCAAAAACAGGCAAGCCAGCGGAAGGATCGCGCAGTCGCTCGCAGATCATCGTGCTGTTCATCGCACTGATCGTGTTCATCATGCTGCTGTTCGCCAACTTCGCTTACCTCAACACCCAGGCGAACTACGACAAACAGTACATCGGCCATGCCGGTGAGCTGCGCGTGCTGTCGCAACGCATCGCCAAGAACGCCACCGAAGCTGCCGCCGGCAAGGCTGCCGCGTTCAAGCTGCTCAGCGATGCGCGCAACGATTTCGCCCAGCGCTGGGGTTACCTGAAAAAGGGCGACCCGGCTACCGGCCTGCCGCCCGCGCCATCCACCGTGCGCCCGGAAATGCGCGCCGTGCAACTCGACTGGGAACGCCTGCTGAAAAACACCGACGCCATTCTCTCCAGCGAACAGACTGTGCTGTCGCTGCATCAGGTCGCCGCGACACTGGCCGAAACCGTGCCGCAGTTGCAGATCGAATACGAAAAAGTCGTCGAAATCCTCCTGCAACGTGGCGCTCCGGCCGCGCAAGTGGCGATGGCCCAGCGTCAGTCGCTGCTGGCCGAACGCATCCTTGGCGCAGTCAACACCGTACTCGCCGGCGACGAAAATTCGCAGCAGGCCGCCGATGCCTTTGGCCGCGATGCCACGCGTTTCGGCCAAGTGCTCAACGGCATGCTGCAAGGCAACCCGACGCTGAAAATCACCCAGGTCGAAGACCGCGATGCCCGCGCCCGTTTGAGCGAGATTTCCGAGCTGTTCCAGTTCGTCTCCGGCTCCGTCGATGAAATTCTCGAAACCTCACCGGAGCTGTTCAAGGTCCGTGAGTCGGCAAGCAACATCTTCAGCCTGTCGCAAACCCTGCTTGACGAAGCCTCGCACCTCGCCAACGGTTTCGAAAACCTCGCCGGCGGGCGCAACACCGACACCATCGGCGGCTATGTGCTGGGCTTGCTGGCGCTGGCCTCGATCATCCTGATCGGCATGGTCATGGTCCGTGAAACCAACCGCCAGTTGCGCGAGACCGCCGAGAAAAACGAGCGCAACCAGAACGCGATCATGCGCCTGCTCGACGAAATCGAAGACCTTGCCGACGGCGATCTGACCGTGACCGCCTCGGTGACTGAAGACTTCACCGGCACCATCGCCGACTCGATCAACTATTCCGTCGATCAACTGCGTGATCTGGTCGCGACGATCAACCTCACCGCCGGCCAGGTCGCCGCAGCGGTACAGGAAACCCAGGCCACCGCCATGCATCTGGCGCAAGCCTCGGAGCATCAGGCGCAGCAGATTTCTGAAGCGTCGACGGCGATCAGCGACATGGCGCAGTCCATCGATCAGGTCTCGGCCAACGCTGCCGAGTCTTCGGCGGTGGCGGAGCGGTCGGTAGAGATCGCCAACAAGGGCAACGAGGTGGTGCACAACACCATCCACGGCATGGACAACATTCGCGAACAGATTCAGGACACCGCCAAGCGCATCAAGCGCCTGGGCGAGTCGTCACAGGAAATCGGCGACATCGTCAGCTTGATCGACGACATCGCCGACCAGACCAACATCCTTGCCCTCAACGCGGCGATTCAGGCGTCGATGGCCGGTGATGCCGGGCGCGGTTTTGCCGTGGTTGCCGACGAAGTGCAGCGACTGGCCGAGCGCTCGTCTGCCGCCACCCGGCAGATCGAAACGCTGGTGCGGGCGATCCAGACCGACACCAATGAAGCGGTCATTTCCATGGAACAGACCACCACCGAAGTGGTGCGCGGCGCACGACTGGCGCAGGATGCCGGAGTAGCCCTGGAAGAAATCGAAGGCGTGTCGAAGACCCTCGCGGCGCTGATTCAGAGCATCTCCAACGCCGCGCAGCAGCAGACGACATCGGCCGGGCAGATTTCCCTGACGATGAACGTGATCCAGCAGATCACCACGCAAACGTCGTCGGGCTCCACTGCCACCGCCGAGAGCATCGGCAACCTGACGAAAATGGCCAGCCAGTTGCGCCGTTCGGTCTCCGGTTTCACCTTGCCGGCAGCGCCGACGACGGATAAAGCGTAAGCGGAGTGGTTATGGGTAATCGGCACGACTATGTGGCCCTCGAGTGGGTCAAAGGCGAAATTGCCGAAACGCTGAAACTGGCGCATCAGGCGATTGAAGCCGTGCTCGATGATCCGCAGGCCTTCCCCGGGCTGGACGAGTGTCTGGATTACATCCATCAGGTTCACGGCAGCCTGCAGATCGTCGAGTTCTACGGCGCAGCGCTGCTCGCCGAAGAAATGGAGCATCTGGTCGAAGCCTTGCAGCACGAACGTGTCAGTCATCGCGACGAAGCCCTGCATTTGCTGCTGCAAGCGCTCGGGCAATTGCCGATCTACCTCGATCGCGTGCAGAGCGCTCGCCGAGATTTGCCGCTGGTGGTTCTGCCGCTGATCAATGATCTGCGCAGCGCTCGCGGCGAAAGCCTGCTCTCGGAAACCAGCCTGTTCAGCCCGCAATTGCCCGAGTTACCGCCGCTGAGTGCAGACGCGTTGGCACTGCTGGAACCGGCCGAATTGCCGAACGTGCTGCGCAAATTACGCCAGATGCTGCAAATGGCTCTGGTCGGTCTGTTGCGTGAGCAGGATGACCAGACGCACCTGGAATACTTGGCGAAAGTCTTCAGCCGCCTCGAAGCGCTGAGCGGCGAGGCGCCGCTGAGCCCGTTGTGGCAGGTCGCCTCGGCGCTGGTCGAAGGCATGCGCGACGGCGCCATCGCCAACAGCCCGGCGCTGCGCAGCCTGTTCAAGGACGCCGACAAGGAACTCAAACGCCTGCTCGACCAAGGCATGCGCGGCCTCAACCAGCCGCCACCGCCGGAGCTTTTGAAAAGCCTGTTGTTCTATATTGCCAAGGCCGAACATCCCACCGGGCAGATGCTGACCATGAAAGATCGCTACTCCCTGGACGACGCGTTGCCCGACAGCGCGATGGTCGACGAAGAACGCGCGCGCCTGGCCGGCCCCGACCGCGATGCGATGCGCTCGGTGCTGGCGGCATTGTGCGAAGAACTGGTACGGGTCAAGGAACGCCTCGATCTGTTCGTACGCAGCGACCGTCAACATGCGTCGGATCTGGAAAGTCTGTTGGCGCCGCTGCGGCAAATCGCCGACACCCTCGCGGTGCTCGGTTTCGGCCAGCCGCGCAAGGTCATCATCGATCAACTGGCGGTGGTGCTAAGCCTCGCCCAGGGCCACCGCGAACCCAACGATGCAACGTTGATGGACGTCGCCGGCGCGCTGCTTTATGTCGAGGCGACGCTCGCCGGAATGGTTGGCACGGTCGAGCCGGAAAGTCCGGAAGACTCACGCCTGCCCACCACCGACCTGACGCAGATCCATCAGATCGTCATCAAGGAAGCGCGCATCTGCCTGCAACAGGCCAAGGACATGATCGTCGACTACATCGACGCCGATTGGGACCGCCAGCACCTGCAACCGTTGCCGGAGCTGTTGACTCAGGTGCGCGGTGCATTGGCGATGATTCCGTTGAATCGTGCGGCGAGCCTGGTCGAGGCCTGCAACGGTTTTATCCGCGAACATCTGCTGCTTGATCCGCACGAGCCGGGTTGGGAGCAACTCGATCACCTGGCCGATGTCATCAGCAGCCTTGAGTATTACCTTGAACGCTTGAGCGACGACCCGCAGGCCCCGAGCGAACAATTGCTCGACGTCGCGCAAAAGAGCCTCGCCCGTCTCGGTTATTTTCCGGATGAAGAGCCCGACGTGCCGGTTCTCGAGGAAGTTCTCAGCCCCAGCGAAGCGCTGGTGATGCAGGACATGCAGGCGCTGGACGATCCCGAGATTGTGCAGTCGCTGGCCGACGTGTTGGCCAGCCCGGTCTCGGCGGTCAATCCGCCGGCGCTGATCACCCCCGGCAGCCTGATGCCGCCGCCGGCCGATGAAGAACCGGTCGACGATGAACTGCGCGAAGTGTTCCTCGAAGAGACCGACGAGGTCCTCGAAGTCCTCCACGAATACCTGCCGCGCTGGTCGGCCAATCCGCAGGACCGCGCCGCTCTGACCGAACTGCGCCGCGCCTTTCACACCTTGAAAGGCAGCGGGCGCATGGTCCGTGCGCTGATTCTTGGCGAACTGGCCTGGGCTGTGGAAAACCTGCTCAACCGCGTGCTCGAACAAAGCGTCGAGCCGGGCGCAGTGGTGCCGCAACTGCTCACCGATACGGTGCTGTTGCTGCCGGAACTGATCAGCGAATTCGCCACCAACAGCCAGCGCCAGCGCGGCGATGTCGATCAACTTGCCGCTCGCGCCCACGCCTTGGCCAAGGGTGACGAACCGCTGGCCGCCGAAGACGTCAACGATGTCGCGGCGCTCGATCCGTTGTTGCTGGAGATCTTCCGCAACGAAGCCGAGACGCACTTGGCCAGTCTCAACCGTTTCCTCGATCAAGCCGCCGAACATGTGCCGTTGCCGGCCAGCGACGAATTGCAGCGCGCCTTGCACACCCTCAAGGGCAGTGCGTCGATGGCTGGCGTACTGCCGATTGCCGAACTGGCAGCGCCGCTCGATCAATTGGCCCGTGAGTTCAAGGCGCATCAACTGCCGCTCGATCTCGATGAAGTGGAATTGCTACTTGAGGCCGAAGGGTTGTTTCGCGTCGGTTTGCGTCAGCTCAAACACGATCCGCTGGCGCCGATTGTCGGCGCGCAATCGCTGATCAAACGTACCGAAACACTGCTCGCCGAGCGTCTTGAATCGATCCTCAATGCGCCGAACACCGGATTGCGCATCAAGCGTGATCCGCAGTTGCTCAACAACTTCCTCGCCCAGGGCATGGACATCCTGCTCGATGCCGAAAACCTTTTGCAGCGCTGGCAGCAGCATCCCGGCGAACGCCAGGAACTCAGTGCGCTGCTGGATGAACTGACCACCCTCGGCGAAGGTGCGCACCTGGCGGACCTGCTGCCGGTCGATGTGCTCTGCGAAGCGTTGCTCGATCTTTATGGCGCCGTGGAAGAAAGCAGCCTCGCGGTCAGCGACCGGTTTTTCCATGAGGCGCAAAACGCCCACGAAGCGCTGATCAACATGCTCGACGAACTGGCCGCCGGCCAGGAAGTCACCCCGCAGCCGGCACGGATTCGTGCGTTGCATGAGCTACTCGACGAAAGCCTCGATCCGTCATCCATGGGCCTGATCCGCAGCGATGGCAGCCGCACCTTGAGCATCCGCGAACTGGGCGCGGCGACCGCCGAGCTTGCGCAGAAAACCGTAACGTCTGAACCGGACGACGAGATCGTCGAGATCTTCCTTGAAGAGGCCGTGGATATTCTCGACAGCGCCGGGCAAGCCTTGCAGCGCTGGCTGAATGACCCGGACAACGTCGCGCCGCTGTCGTCGTTGCAGCGCGATTTGCACACCCTCAAGGGTGGTGCGCGGATGGCCGAAGTCGAGACCATCGGCGATCTGGCCCAGGAGCTGGAAAGCCTTTACGAAGGTTTGCTTGATCGGCGTTACAGTCACAGCGAAGCCCTTGGCCGTTTGCTGCACAAGAGCCATGACCGCTTGGCGTTGTTGCTTGAACAGCTGCAAAACCACCAACCGCTGAACCCGGCGCTGGATCTGATCGAATCGATCCGACAGCTGCGTCAGGGCTCATCCGCCACGGCCGAAACGGCGCAACCGGCCATCGATCACGAAGGCGCCGGGCATGACCCGGAGTTGCTGGAAATCTTCCTCGAAGAAGGTTTCGACATCATCGAGAACTCCGGCGCCGCGCTGCTGCGCTGGCAAGCCGAGCCGGGCAATCGCCAGGAAGTGGAAACCCTGCTGCGCGATCTGCACACCCTCAAGGGTGGCGCGCGGATGGTCGAGATCGGCCCGATCGGCGACCTCGCTCACGAACTCGAATACCTTTACGAAAGCCTTTCTGCCGGCACGCTGCCTGCGTCGACCGAGCTGTTTGCGCTGGTGCAGCGCGGCCATGACCGACTGGCGCAAATGCTCGATGCCGTGCGCGCCGGGCAACCGTGTCCGCCAGCGGATCGGCTGATCAACGCGATCCAGAGTTTCAGCCATCCGCTGACGCCTGAAGCGCCGCCACTGTTGCCTTTGCCGGTTAAAACCGAGCCTGCGCCGCCGGCTGCCGAGGTGGCGGCGGACATGGTCAAGGTCTCTGCCGAGCTGCTCGACGAACTGGTCAATCTGGCCGGGGAGACCTCGATTTTCCGTGGTCGTATCGAACAGCAAGTCAATGACGCACAAGTCGCGCTCAACGAGATGGAAACCACCATCGAGCGAATGCGCGATCAGTTGCGCCGCCTCGACACCGAAACCCAGGGGCGTATCCTCAGCCGACAGCAAGTCGATGCCGAACGCCTCGGTTACGAAGAATTCGATCCGCTGGAAATGGATCGGCATTCGCAGCTGCAGCAACTGTCGCGGGCGTTGTTCGAGTCCGCTTCCGACTTGCTTGATCTCAAGGAAACCCTCGACCGCCGCAACCACGATGCCGAGAACCTGTTGCAGCAACAGGGCCGCATCAACACCGAATTGCAGGAAGGCCTGATGCGTACGCGCATGGTGCCGTTCGAGCGCATGTTGCCGCGCTTGAAACGCATCGTCCGTCAGGTCGCCGAAGAGCTGAACAAAGACGTCGCGTTTGTCGTCGGCAATGCCGAAGGTGAGATGGATCGCAATGTGCTGGAGCGCATGGCCGCGCCGCTGGAGCACATGCTGCGCAACGCCGTCGACCATGGTCTGGAATCCGCCGAGGCGCGGCTGGCGGCGGGCAAACCGGCGCAGGGTACTATCACGCTGGACCTGTCCCGCGAGGGTGGCGACATCGTTTTCGACATCCGCGACGATGGAGCCGGCGTGCCGTTGGAGGCCGTACGGCGCAAGGCGATCAAGCGCGGATTGCTCGCGCCGGACGCCGAGATCAGCGACCGCGACGTGTTGCAGTTCATCCTTCAGCCGGGTTTCTCCACCGCCGAGAAAATCACCCAGATTTCCGGGCGTGGCGTCGGCATGGACGTGGTGCACGAAGAAGTCCGCCAGTTGGGCGGCAGCATGAGCATTGATTCGGTGCCGGGGCAGGGCGTGCATTTCCGTATTCGCCTGCCGTTCACCGTGTCGGTCAACCGTGCGTTGATGGTGCAGTGCGGTGAGGATCAATATGCGATTCCGCTGAACACCATCGACGGTATTGTCCGTGTCTTGCCGAATGATCTGGACGGGCATTTCCGTCTCGATCCGCCGAGTTATCAATACGGTGGCCAACGCTATGAGTTGTGCTATCTGGGCGAACTGCTGAAAACTTCATCGCGGCCGAAACTGCTGGGGCAGAGCCTGCCGTTGCCAGTGTTGCTGGTGCAGTACAACGACCGACGCATAGCGGTGCAGGTCGACACCATGGCCGGTACTCGCGAGATTGTGGTGAAGAGCCTCGGCCCGCAGTTCGCAGCGGTGCAGGGCGTGTCCGGCGCGACGATTCTCGGCGATGGCCGGGTGGTGCTGATTCTCGATTTGCTGGCGCCGATCCGCGCAATGCAGGCGCGCGTTGCGCAGTATCCGACGCTGCCGGACATCGACAGCGAGCCGCAGAAGCCGTTGCTGGTCATGGTGGTCGACGACTCGGTGACCGTGCGCAAGGTCACCAGTCGTTTGCTCGAACGCCACGGCATGAACGTCCTGACCGCCAAGGACGGTGTCGACGCCATGCTCCTGCTGGAAGAACACATGCCCGACCTGATGCTGCTCGACATCGAAATGCCGCGCATGGACGGCTTCGAAGTCGCCACCCAAGTGCGCAACGACGAACGCCTGCAACACCTGCCCATCATCATGATCACCTCGCGCACCGGCCAGAAACACCGCGACCGCGCCATGGCCATCGGCGTCAACGACTACCTCGGCAAGCCGTACCAGGAATCGGTGCTGCTCGAAAGCATTGCCCACTGGAGCAAGAAACATGCATGAGCGCCGGCACAATCAGCGCAGCAGTCAACTCACCGGTTTGCTGCTGCCGTTGGCGGATCGCAATCTGATCCTGCCCAACGTCGCGGTGGCCGAGCTGATCGACTATCAGGCCAGCGCCTTCGACCTGGACACGCCTCCTTGGTATCTGGGGCGGGTGATGTGGCGCGAGCGGCAGATTCCGCTGCTGAGTTTCGAGTCGGCGTGCGGGCAGAAAATTGTCATTGGCGAGCGGGCGCGGATCGTGATTCTCAATGCGCTCGGTGGATTGCCGGAGTTGAAGTTCATTGCGCTGCTGGTGCAGGGGATTCCGCGGTCTTACAAGCTCGATAGCCAGTTGAGTTACGTCGATGTGCCGTTGTGTGCGCTGGAGCAGGCGGCGGTGCAGGTCGGAGAGCAGGTAGCGAAGGTCCCGGATTTGTTGGGACTGGAGAAGTTGTTGGTAGATGCTGACCTGATCCATTGATCCAGAGCTTTCAGTGATCTGACAGGCCCCATCGCTGGCAAGCCAGCTCCCACGGTGTCCGAGTCGTATTCAAATCTGTGAACCCCGCAGAATCCTGCGGGAGCTGGCCTGCAGGTTCTTACAGGGTCCGAGTTGTGTTCGAATTTTGTGAGCCACACAAAACTCTGTGGGAGCTGGCTTGCCAGCGATGGGGCCAGTGGCATAAGCAACTTCCTACCGGCCAACCCCCTGACTCATCGGCGGACTTATCCAGAACTTACGCCGCTTTGGCTGGCCTCTTCGCGAGCAGGCTCGCTCCCACATTAGATCTTCAGTGCCCCCCGGTTTTCGCGGACGATAGAGATCCCCTGTGGGAGCGACCCTGCTCGCGAAGGCGGCGGTGAACGTTACGCTCAGCGTAATGATTCACCACTGCGCTTGATTGATGCCCCCACCCCACACGCCTAACTTTGCTCCACGACAGCGAACCCCGTGGAGTGAGCATGACAACAACAATTTCCCCCGACTCGCGCTGGACGCGGCGGCGTGACGAGAAGCAGCGGCGTCTCGACAAGGTGCGCGGGCTGGCCGACGGTGTGGTGTTGCCCACCGACAAGATCGTCGCCGCGCTCGAAGCGCTGATTCATCCCGGCGACCGTGTGGTGCTGGAGGGCAACAACCAGAAGCAGGCGGATTTCCTCTCGCGCTCGCTGGCCAAGGCCGACCCGGAAAAGCTCCACGACCTGCACATGATCATGCCCAGCGTCGGTCGCTCCGAGCACCTTGATCTGTTCGAACGCGGCATCGCCCGCAAGCTCGATTTCTCTTTCGCCGGCACCCAGAGCCTGCGCATCAGCCAGTTGCTCGAAGACGGCTTGCTGGAAATCGGCGCGATCCACACCTACATCGAACTCTACGCCCGGCTGGTGGTGGACCTGATTCCCAACGTCGTGCTCTCGGCCGGGTTCATGGCCGACCGCGCCGGCAACATCTACACCGGCCCCAGTACCGAAGACACCCCGGCACTGATCGAGCCTGCCGCGTTCAGCGACGGCATCGTCATCGTCCAGGTCAACCAGTTGGTCGACGACGTCAGCGAACTGCCCCGCGTAGACATTCCCGCGTCATGGGTCGATTTCGTCGTGGTCGCCGACAAGCCGTTCTACATCGAACCGCTGTTCACCCGCGACCCGCGCCATATAAAGCCTGTACACGTA
The DNA here is from genome assembly GCF_018326005.1 of Pseudomonas sp. Seg1. Taxonomy (NCBI): domain Bacteria; kingdom Pseudomonadati; phylum Pseudomonadota; class Gammaproteobacteria; order Pseudomonadales; family Pseudomonadaceae; genus Pseudomonas; species Pseudomonas sp. Seg1. The sequence continues at coordinate 6,119,043 of NZ_AP021903.1, read as the reverse complement.
TTGATGGCGATGATGGCGATTCGCGGGATCTACGAAAAACACAACGTGCAGTCACTCAACCACGGCATCGGTTTCAACACTGCCGCCATTGAACTGATCCTGCCGACCTACGGCGAATCCCTCGGTCTCAAGGGCAAAATCTGCCGCAACTGGACGCTCAACCCGCACCCGACGCTGATCCCGGCGATCGAAAGCGGCTGGGTCGAAAGCGTGCATTGCTTCGGCACCGAACTAGGCATGGAAAACTACATCGCCGCCCGCCCCGACGTATTCTTCACCGGCCGCGACGGCTCGCTGCGTTCCAACCGGATGTTCTGTCAACTGGCCGGGCAGTACGCGGTGGATCTATTCATCGGCGCGACGCTGCAGGTCGATGGCGATGGCCATTCCTCGACCGTCACCCGTGGCCGCCTCGCCGGTTTCGGTGGTGCGCCGAACATGGGCCACGACCCACGCGGTCGCCGTCACGGCACCCCGGCGTGGCTCGATATGCGCCATGACGACTCGCAGCAACCGATGCTCGAACGCGGCAAGAAACTCGTGGTGCAAATGGTCGAGACCTTCCAGGAGGGCGGCAAACCGACCTTCGTCGAAACCCTCGACGCGGTGGAAGTGGCGAAGAAAAGCGGCATGCCGCTGGCGCCGATCATGATCTACGGCGACGACGTCACCCACCTGCTCACCGAAGAAGGCATCGCCTACCTGTACAAAGCTCGTTCGCTGGACGAGCGTCAGGCGATGATCGCCGCCGTAGCGGGCGTCACCGCCATCGGCCTGCGCCACAACCCGAAAGACACCGAACGCATGCGCCGCGAAGGCCTGATCGCCTTGCCCGAAGACCTTGGCATCCGCCGCACTGACGCCACCCGCGAATTGCTCGCGGCGAAAAGCGTGGCTGATCTGGTCGAGTGGTCGGGTGGCTTGTACAACCCGCCCGCCAAATTCAGGAGCTGGTAATGCACGCACTTAACCTGCAAGCGAAACCGCTGTCCCTGGCTGATCGATTGGCCGATCTGGCGGTGGACGCGTTGATCGACGAAGCGGATCTGTCGCCGAAACCGGCACTGGTCGACCGGCGTGGCAACGGCGCGCACACCGATTTGCACCTGGGCCTGATGCACGCGTCGGCGTTGTCGCTGTGGCCGGCATTCAAGGAAATGTCTGAAGCGGCGGTTGAAACCGGTGAAGTAAATTCAACGTTGCGCGAAGCGATTGGCCGCATCGGTCGTGAAGGCGAGCAAGCCATGCTCGCCACCACCAATGGCGTAAACACTCATCGCGGGGCGATCTGGGCGTTGGGGCTTTTGGTCACTGCTGCTGCGCTGGAACCGCAATCCTCCCGCGCCAACGCAGTCTCCCTGCGCGCCGCACGTCTGGCCTTGCTGGATGACCGTTACGCACCCCAACCACTGAGCCATGGCGCCCAGGTCGCCCTGCGTTACGGCGCTCGCGGCGCCCGTGAGGAAGCGCAACTCGGCTTCCCGTCCGTGCTGCAACGTGGCCTGCCGCAACTGAAAAAAAGCCGCACCGCCGGGCATGGCGAACAGAACGCCCGACTCGACGCCTTGCTCGCAATCATGACTGACCTGGCCGACACCTGCGTGCTCTATCGCGCTGGCGAACAAGGCCTGCACGCCATGCAACACGGCGCGCAAGCAGTGCTCGACGCCGGTGGCAGCGCCAGCCTCAGCGGTCGCCGTCGCTTGCACGAACTGGATCAACAACTCATCGCATTGAATGCCTCGCCCGGTGGCGCCGCCGACTTGCTCGCCGCCACGCTGCTGCTCGACCGTATCGAGCGCGACGGCATCCTTCAGGGAGCGTTTTGATGGAAACCTTATCCTTTGAATTCCCCGCCGGGCAGCCGCCACGCGGGCGCGCGCTGGTCGGTTGTGTCGGCTCGGGCGATCTGGAAGTGCTGATCGAACCGGGCCTGGCCGGCAAGTTGACGATCAACGTGCAGACCTCGGTCAACGGTGCGCAGTTGCGTTGGCAGCATCTGTTTGCGCGGATGTTCGACGGCACCACGCCGCCGGCCATGGCCATCGATATCCACGATTTCGGCGCGACACCCGGCGTGGTGCGTCTGCGTCTGGAACAAGGTTTCGAGGAGATCGGCCATGACTGACAGCGCAGCGCTTTTGCACAAACACAGCTTCGTCGAACTCGGTGCGCGGCAACGGGCGAAAGCCTTGCTCGATGCCGGGACCTTCCGCGAACTGCTTGACCCGTTTCAACGCGTCATGTCGCCGTGGCTCGAACGCCAGGGCGTGGTGCCGCAAGCCGATGACGGCGTGGTGATCGCCAAGGGCAGCCTCGACGGTTTGCCGGTGGTGATTGCCGCGATTGAAGGCGCTTTCCAGGGCGGCAGCCTTGGCGAAGTCGGCGGGGCGAAGATTGCCGGTGCGCTGGAACTGGCCGCTGAGGACAACCGTAAAGGCATTCCTACTCGCGCGGTGTTGCTGCTGGAAACCGGTGGCGTGCGCTTGCAGGAGGCCAACCTCGGTTTGGCGGCAATTGCTGATATTCATGCGGCGATTGTCGATTTGCAGCGGTACCAACCGGTGGTTGGTGTGGTCGCCGGTAGCGTTGGTTGCTTCGGTGGTATGTCGATTGCGGCGGCGCTGTGCAGCTATTTGCTGGTGACTCAGGAAGCGCGCCTCGGTCTGAACGGCCCGCAGGTGATTGAGCAGGAAGCCGGGATCGAAGAATACGACTCCCGCGACCGGCCGTTCATCTGGAGCCTGACCGGTGGCGAGCAGCGTTTCGCCAGCGGCTTGGTGGATCGTTATGTCGCCGATGATGTGGCGCAGATCCGCCAGCAGGTCGGCGAATTGCTTCAGCAAGGTTTGCCGGCGCAGCCGCGCAGTCAACGCGCCGAATGGTTTCTGCAACGCCTGAGCAGTCTGAACACTGACCAGCAAATCGAACCGTCGGTGGTTCGCGATCTGTATCAAGGAGAGCGCTCATGAGCGGTTATTCACTGCGCGGTTTGAACTGGTTCAACGCCTTGAGCGCTGGTGCGAAAGCCGTGGAAGGTTTGCCGCCGTCGTTGCAAGTGGCCGATGGCGAACTCGGGCGTTTTATCGCTGTGGTCGCTGACCCGGACAACCGTTTCCCTCGTGCTCGCAATGGCGAAGTCGGCTTGCTCGAAGGCTGGGGTCTGGCCAAGGCTGTGGATGATGCAATCAGCGCTGACCGTGACAAAACGCACAAGCGCCCGATCATCGCCATCGTCGACGTACCGAGTCAGGCTTATGGTCGCCGCGAAGAAGCCCTCGGCATCCATCAGGCTTTGGCCGGCGCTGCGGACAGCTATGCCCGCGCGCGTTTGGCCGGGCATCCGGTGATTGCGTTGCTGGTGGGCAAGGCCATGTCCGGGGCGTTTCTCGCTCACGGTTATCAGGCCAACCGCTTGATCGCGCTGCGCGATCCGGGGGTGATGGTGCATGCGATGGGCAAGGCGTCGGCAGCGCGGGTGACCTTGCGCAGTGTCGAAGAGCTGGAAGCACTGGCCGCCAGTGTGCCGCCGATGGCTTACGACATCGACAGCTATGCGAGTCTCGGATTGCTCTGGGAAACCCTGTCGGTGCAGCAGATCGAACAACCGACAGCGGAAGATCTATCAAGGGTTAACGAGTGTTTGAAGCAAGCCATCGCTGATATCTCCAACACTGATCTGAGCAATCGCCTCGGCGCAAACAATCGTGCCGCTTCCAGCAAAGTGCGTGAACTGCTGAGGGCGCAGTGGTGAATACGCCGCTGGCTCACGACCTGCTCTGGGGCATGACGCCTGCGCAGTTGCCGGCGGATGCGCCGCTGTGGGCAGTCGAGTCGCTGGCCGCCGGGCAACCGGTGGTGGTGCGCCGGGCCGTGTGCACCGAGGGTTTTGTGGCCGTGGGCGTGCGCGGTGTGTTGCGCGAGCAGCGGCTGGCTGCTTTTATGGCGCTCGATTCGATTGCCTGTCGGGTTAGCCCCGAAGCGCTGTGTCATGTCGATTGCGAGTGCGATTTACCGGTCATGCGGGCGCTCAAGCAACTGCGGCCGATGCTTGATGACTGCGGTTGGGTCTGGGGTGTCAGCGGCAGCGTCGGGTTTGAACTGGCCAGTGGTTTTAAAGCGATGCACGCGGCCAGTGATCTCGATCTGATCCTGCGTACCCCGCAACTGCTCACCCGTAATCAGGCACGAAAACTGGTCGCGTTGTTCGATCAGGTCTTGTGCCGGGTCGACATGCAATTGCAGACGCCGTTCGGTGCTGTGGCCCTGCGCGAGTGGGCCAGCGGTTCGGCACGGGTGCTGCTGAAAAACGTCGATCAGGCCTGTCTGGTCGCCGATCCGTGGAATCCGCAGGAGCAGGCAGCGTGAGCAGTCTGCTGGTGTTTCCCGGCCAGGGCGCGCAGCAAGCAGGCATGCTCCAGCGTTTGCCTGGAGAAACGTTGACCGAGGCCAGTGATGTACTCGGTGAAGATGTGCGGTTGCTTGACTCTGCCGAGGCGCTGCGCACAACGAGGGCGGTGCAGCTTTGTCTGCTGATCGCCGGGGTCGCGGCTTCACGGCAGTTGTTGCAGGACGGACTCACGGCGGATTACGTCGCCGGTTTGTCCATCGGTGCTTACCCGGCAGCGGTGGTTGCGGGTGTATTGAGCTTCAGCGATGCGTTGCATCTGGTCAGCCTGCGCGGTGAGTTGATGCAGCAGGCTTATCCACAGGGCTATGGCATGACCGCAATCATCGGTCTGCAGTTATCCACCGTCGAAACGCTGCTGGCGCAGGTGCACAGCGAAGATTCGCCGGTGTACCTGGCCAACATCAACGCCGATAACCAGGTCGTCATTGCCGGCAGCGACGAGGCGATGCAAGCGGTCGCCGATCTGGCGCGCAGCCGTGGCGCCGGTCTGGCAAAGCGTCTGGCGGTGAGTGTGCCGTCGCACTGCCCGCTGCTGGAAAAACCGGCGCAAACCCTTGCCGAAGCCTTCGCCAAGGTAGAACTGAAAACCCCGAAAATTGCTTACCTGAGCGGCAGTCGTGCGCGTCCGGTCATCAAGCCCGAAGCGCTACGCGACGACCTCGCTTTCAACATGTGCCGCGTGGTGGACTGGCGCGGCACCGTGCAAAGCGCTTACGAGCGCGGTGTACGGTTACAGATCGAACTGCCGCCCGGTGCGGTGCTGACCGGGCTGGCGCGCCGGGTGTTCGAATCGGGCACTGTCACTGCCTTCGACAGTGCGCGGCTCGACACCTTGCAGGCGCTGTTGCGTGAGGAGGGAAGCCGCCAACTCTAAACCGCCGCGACTCAGGCTTCGAACAACAAAAACAACATTCGACGATGCACTTTGAGGACTACAACAATGATTATTTACGGTGTGGCGCTGTTGGCGATCTGTACGCTGGCAGGGGTGATCATGGGTGACATGCTCGGTGTGCTGCTGGGCGTCAAATCCAATGTCGGCGGGGTCGGCATCGCCATGATCCTGTTGATCTGCGCGCGGTTGTGGATGCAGAAGCGCGGTGGCATGACCAAGGATTGCGAGATGGGCGTCGGCTTCTGGGGCGCGATGTATATTCCGGTGGTGGTGGCGATGGCTGCGCAACAAAACGTCGTCACCGCCCTGCACGGCGGACCGGTGGCGGTGCTGGCGGCGATTGGTTCGGTGGTGGTGTGTGGTTGCACGATTGCCTTGATCAGCCGCACCCATAAGGGCGAGCCATTGCCCGACGAACCGGTGGAAGTCACTCCGGTCGGCACCCCGGTAGGAGGTCGCTGACATGTGGGCACTCATTGAAAACGGTCTGGAACACAACGGTCTGGTCACTGCTTTCGCCTTCGTCGGCGTGATCATGTGGGTGTCGGTGATTCTCTCGAAACGTCTGACGTTCGGGCGCATTCACGGCTCGGCGATTGCCATTGTCATTGGTCTGGTATTGGCCTGGGTCGGCGGCACCATGACTGGCGGGCAGAAGGGCCTGGCGGATCTGACGCTGTTCTCCGGTATCGGCCTGATGGGCGGGGCGATGTTGCGTGATTTCGCGATCGTCGCCACCGCGTTCGAAGTGCAGGCGACCGAGGCGAAGAAGGCCGGGATGATTGGTGTGATTGCGCTGCTGCTGGGCACGATCCTGCCGTTCATTGTCGGCGCGAGCATGGCCTGGGCCTTCGGTTACCGCGATGCGGTGAGCATGACCACCATTGGCGCGGGCGCGGTGACTTATATCGTCGGGCCGGTGACGGGGGCGGCGATTGGTGCGAGTTCGGATGTGATGGCGCTGTCGATTGCCACCGGGTTGATCAAGGCGATTCTGGTGATGGTCGGCACGCCGGTCGCGGCGCGTTGGATGGGCCTGGATAATCCGCGTTCGGCGATGGTGTTTGGCGGGTTGGCCGGGACGGTGAGCGGGGTGACGGCTGGGCTGGCGGCGACGGATCGGCGGTTGGTGCCTTATGGGGCGCTGACGGCTACGTTCCATACCGGGCTGGGGTGCTTGCTGGGGCCTTCGTTGTTGTACTTCATTGTTCGCGGGATTGTGGGCTGAGCCTCTCTAACTGATCGTTCCCACGCTCTGCGTGGGAATGCAGCCCGGGACGCTCTGCGTCCCAAAGCGGACGCGGAGCGTCCATTGAGGCATTCCCACGCGGAGCATGGGAACGATCATGGGGTGATCTGCCGATTGGCATACATCCGACACTCCGCCAACAACGCCAGCAGATTCGGATCCCTCTCCTTGGCCTTCAAGAACACCACACCAATGTGCTGCTGCAACCGGTACTTCTCCTGCAACGGAATCAACTTCACCCGGTTCTCATACACCGCCGCAATCCGCCCTGGCAGCAACGCATAACCCACCCCTGAACTGACCATGCTCAGCAGCGTGAAAATGTCATTCACCTGCATCGCCACTTTCGGTTCGAACCCCGCCTGCTTGAAAACCCGCACACCATCCTGATGGGTCGCGAAGCCTTGGGTCAGCGTGATGAACGTTTCATCACGTACTTCCGCCAAATCCACCTCACTGCGCTGGGCAAACCTTGAATCTGCTGGCGTCGCGAGAAAAATGTCATCGGAAAACAGCGCAATCTGCTCGCAATCCGGGTCGTTGATGCTGTCGTCCAGCGACACCAGGATCGCGTCGACTTCCATGTTCTTCAGCTTGTAGAGCAGGTCGATGTTTGAGCCAAGAATCAGATCGATGTTGAGTTCGCTGCGGCGGATCTTCAGGCCCATGATCAGTTGCGGTACGGTCTTCACCGTCAGCGAATACAACGAGCCAAGCTTGAAACGTTCAGCGGAGAACCCGGCGGCTTCGCGGGTCAGGCGTACGCTTTCGACCACGTCCTGAATCAGCTTCTGTGCGCGTTCTTCCAGCACATAAGCGCTTTCCAGTGGTGTCAGGTTGCGGCCTTCGTGCTTGAACAGCGGACAACGCAGGGCACTCTCCAGCGAGTGAATCGCGCGATGCACGCTGACATTGCTGGTCTGCAATTCGGCAGCGGCGCGGGCCAGATTGCCGGTGCGCATGAAGGCGAGGAACACCTCGAGTTTTTTCAGGGTCAATTCTTCGTCGATCAGCATGGCGTGGACTCTTTTTGGTATCGGCCGATTGTGCCCAATTAACCGGGCACGCGCAGGTTCGCGTTGAACAGAAACATTGCGCTTTTACGCTCAAGGCCCGAGCCTTGCGCGCTGCGGTAATGAATATTGAGGTGAGCGATACATGTATCACGGAGAACGATTGAACGCCTGGACCCATCTGGTCGGGGCGGTGGCGGCTTTTATCGGCGGGGTGTGGATGCTGGTGATCGCCAGCCTGGATGGCAGTCCATGGAAGATTGTCAGTGTGGCGATTTACGCTTTCACCCTGCTGGTGCTTTACAGCGCATCGACCGTGTACCACAGCGTGCGCGGGCGCAAAAAAGCGATCATGAAGAAGGTTGATCACTTTTCGATCTACCTGTTGATTGCCGGCAGTTATACGCCGTTCTGTCTGGTGACCCTGCGCGGGGTGTGGGGCTGGACGCTGTTCGGGATTGTCTGGGGGCTGGCGCTGATCGGGATCTTGCAGGAGATCAAACCGCGTTCCGAGGCGCGGATTCTGTCGATCGTGATCTACGCGGTGATGGGCTGGATCGTGCTGGTGGCGGTCAAGCCATTGATTGCGGCGCTGGGCACCATCGGTTTTGCCTGGCTGGCCACGGGCGGCGTGCTGTACACCGTGGGGATTATCTTTTTTGCCCTGGACCACCGGTTGCGACATGCACACGGGATCTGGCATCTGTTCGTCATCGCCGGGAGCCTGCTGCACTTTGTGGCGATTATGTTTTACGTCCTGTAGACCGAGGCGCTGCCAATCGCTGGCAAGCCAGCTCCCACAGGGTTCAGTGTTGTTCACAAATGTTGTGGTCAACAAGAAATCTGTGGGAGCTGGCTTGCCAGCGATGGCGTCCTAGAAATCACCCCAAAGTTGTTGGGCCACCGCCAGTGCAACCACCGGCGCGGTCTCGGTGCGCAACACTCGCGGGCCGAGGCGGGCGGCATGGAAGCCGTTGCCCTTGGCCTGCTCAACCTCAGCATCCGTCAGCCCACCCTCAGGCCCGATCAGAAACGCCAACGTCGCCGGTTTGGCATGGCTCACCATCGGCTGGGCAACCGGGTGCAGCACCAGCTTCAGATCAGCCTCGGTCTGTTTGATCCAGTCCGCCAACAGCACCGGCGGATGAATCACCGGCACCCGCGAACGCCCGCATTGCTCACAAGCGCTGATCGCCACCTGACGCCAGTGCAGCAGGCGTTTGTCGGCGCGTTCGTCCTTCAGGCGGACTTCGCAGCGGTCGCTGAAGATCGGGGTGATTTCATTCACGCCCAACTCGGTGGCTTTCTGGATCGCCCAGTCCATCCGCTCGCCACGGGAAAGGCCCTGGCCGAGGTGGATCTGCAGCGGCGATTCGACCTGGCCGGGCAATTGTTCGTCTATCTGTACGACGACGCGTTTCTTGCCGACTTCTACCAGCGATCCGCGAAACTCATGACCGGAGCCGTCGAACAGCTGCACCGCATCGCCCTCGGCCATGCGCAGCACGCGGCTGATGTAATGCGCCTGGGCTTCCGGCAATTCGTGTTCGCCAGTGCTCAGGGGGGCGTCGATAAAGAAGCGGGACAGTCTCATGCGGGGTCTCTGTAAAGTTTGTAAAAGTCTGGCGGCCCCATCGCTGGCAAGCCAGCTCCCACAAGGTTTTGCGCAGAACCTGTGGGAGCTGGCTTGCCAGCGATGACTGTAGTCCGGTCACCGCTGAAGCTTAAGTGAAATAGATCAGCCCGGATCGCGGAAACCGGGGTGAAAGTCTTTCGGCACCGCCACGCTGACACTGTCACGCGTAGCAATGTCGATACCTTCGCTGGCGACTTCGGCGAGGAAGTCGATCTGTTCCGGGGTGATCACGTACGGCGGCAGGAAATACACCACGCTGCCCAGCGGCCGCAGCAACGCGCCACGCTCCAGCGCATGCTGGAACACCTTCAAGCCACGGCGCTCCTGCCAAGGGTAGGCCTCTTTCGTGGCTTTATCCTTGACCATCTCGATGGCCAGCACCATGCCGGTCTGGCGCACTTCAGAGACGTTCGGGTGATCGACCAGATGTGCCGTCGCCGAGGCCATGCGCTGGGCCAGTGCCTTGTTGTTCTCGATCACATTGTCCTGCTCGAAGATATCCAGCGTCGCCAACGCCGCCGCGCACGCCAGCGGATTGCCGGTGTAGCTGTGCGAATGGAGGAAGGCGCGCAGTGTTGGATAATCGTCGTAGAACGCGCTGTAAACCTCGTCGGTGGTCAGGCACGCCGCCAGCGGCAGGTAACCACCGGTCAGGGCCTTGGACAGGCAGAGGAAGTCCGGACGGATGCCGGCCTGCTCGCAGGCAAACATCGTCCCGGTACGGCCGAAGCCGACGGCGATTTCGTCGAGGATCAAATGCACGCCGTAGCGGTCGCAGGCCTCGCGCAGCAGTTTCAGATACACCGGGTGATACATGCGCATGCCGCCGGCGCCTTGAATCAGCGGCTCGACGATCACTGCCGCAACACTGTCATGATGCTCGGCCAGGGTTTGCTCCATGGCCGCGAACATATTGCGCGAGTGCTCTGCCCAGCTCATGCCTTCAGGGCGCCCGTAGCAATCCGGGCTCGGCACCTTGATGGTGTCCATCAGCAGCGCTTTATAGGTCTCGGTGAACAGCGGCACGTCGCCAACGGCCATCGCCGCCATGGTTTCGCCGTGGTAGCTGTTGGTCAGAGTGACAAAGCGCTTCTTGGCAGGCTGGCCGCGATTGAGCCAGTAGTGAAAGCTCATTTTCAGCGCGACTTCGATGCAGGACGACCCGTTATCGGCGTAGAACACCCGGTTCAGGCCTTCCGGCGTCATCTTCACCAGACGCTCGGACAGCTCGATCACCGGTTGATGGCTGAAACCGGCCAGAATCACGTGTTCCAGTTGATCGACCTGATCCTTGATGCGCTGGTTGATGCGCGGGTTGGCGTGGCCGAACACATTGACCCACCACGAGCTGACCGCGTCGAGGTAGCGCTTGCCTTCGAAGTCTTCGAGCCAGACGCCTTCGCCGCGCTTGATCGGGATCAGCGGCAGCTGTTCGTGGTCTTTCATCTGGGTGCAGGGATGCCACAGCACCGCGAGATCGCGTTGCATCCACTGGTTATTCAGGCCCATTTACAGTCTCCTCGAGGCGGCTCGCGTCTGGCGCGGGCAAACAATCGCGCAAGCCTATGCAATGCATCGCGTCGGGACAACCCATTGTGTCGATTGAGCTACTTTGTATGGGCCGATAGACGTCGCTGGCGGCGTTTTGATGGCTGACGTATTCTTCGCGGTTCTTTGGGTCGTCTGACCCGCAAAACTGCTTTTTCCTACGTGTTTTTCCGGAGTTCGCTGAATGTCTGTCGGTTGGCTGCGCGCCTGTGCGCTGGTGATGTTGGGGCTGTTCAGCGTTACGGCGCTGGCCAAGGATAAAACCGCAATCGTGATCGGCGGCGGCCTGTCGGGCCTGACCGCCGCTTACGAACTGCAAAACAAAGGCTGGCAGGTCACGCTGCTGGAAGCCAAGCCAAGTCTGGGCGGTCGCTCGGGCATGGCCACCAGCGAGTGGATCGGCAACGACAAGACCCAGCCGGTGCTGAACAAGTACGTTTCGACTTTCAAGCTGGGCACCACGCCAGCGCCGGAATTCGTGCGGACGCCGGGTTATCTGATCGACGGCGAGTATTTCTCTGCTGCTGATCTGGCGACCAAGCAACCGGCCACCGCCGATGCCTTGAAGCGCTATCAGAAAACCCTCGACGATCTGGCGCGTTCGATTGATGACCCGCAAAACCCGGCGGCGACCAACACTCTGCACGCACTGGATCAGATCAACGTGTCGAGCTGGCTCGACAAGCAGAACCTGCCGGCCACGGCGCGTCAGTTGATCAACCAGGACATCCGCACTCACTACGACGAGCCTTCGCGCCTGTCGCTGCTGTATTTCGCTCAGCAGAACCGCGTCTATCGCGGCATCTCCGACCGTGACCTGCGCGCTTCGCGTCTGGTCGGCGGCAGCCAGGTGCTGGCACAGGCGTTCGTCAAACAGATCAAGACCATCAAGACCAACTCGCCGGTCTCGGCCATCACTCAGGACAAGGACGGCGTGACCGTCAAAGTCGGCAGTGTTGGCTACCAGGCCGACTACGTGGTGCTGGCCGTGCCACTGCGCGCGCTGAACAAGATTGCGCTGACCCCGGCGCTGGACGCTCAGCACCTGGCCGCGATCAAGGGCACCAACTACGGCTGGCGCGACCAGATCATGCTGAAGTTCAAGACGCCGGTGTGGGAAAGCAAGGCGCGCATGTCCGGCGAGATCTACAGCAACGCCGGTCTGGGCATGCTCTGGATCGAGCCAGCGCTGAAGGGCGGCGCCAACGTGGTGATCAACCTCTCTGGCGACAACGCCCGTGTGATGCAGGCGTTTGGCGACAAGCAGATGGTCGATCAGGTGCTGATCCGTCTGCACGCGTTTTATCCACAGGCCCGTGGCTCGTTCACCGGTTATGAAATCCGTCGCTACAGCACCGACCCGTCGATGGGCGGCGCCTACCTGGCTTACGGCCCGGGCCAGATCAGCAAGTTCTGGCGTATCTGGGAACGTCCGCTGCAACGCGTAGCGTTCGCCGGCGAACACACCGACACCTTGTACCCGGGCACACTGGAAGGCGCGCTGCGCACCGGCCAGCGTGCGGCCAGTCAGGTTGAAGATCTGGCAGCTGGCAAATCGTTTGAACCGGCGAAAGTGGTACCGGCCGCAGCAGCGGCAGGCGCGGCGGGTGCCGTGGCAGCGAAGAAGGGCAACTTCTTCAGCAATCTGTTTGGTGGTTCGGATGACGAGAAGAAGCCTGAGCCTGTGAAAGCGCCAGAGCCGGCTCCAGCTCCGGTCGCTCCAGCGCCTGCGCCGACCCCGGCACCTGCGCCAGCTCCGGTGGAGGCACCGAAGCCTGCCGCTCCGGTGAAAGCCGAGCCTGCGAAGAAAGCGGCGGCCAAGCCAGCGGCGAAGAAGCCTGCGGCTAAAACCGAAGTGAAAAAGCCTGCGGCGAAACCGGCAGCGAAGAAGGCTGAACCGGCGAAGAAGCCAGCAGCCAAGCCTGCTGCAGCGACTGAGACCAAGGTGCAGTAAGGCCTTGTGGTGAATGAAGAAGCGCGGCACTTATGCCGCGCTTTTTTTTGCCTGTAACGGCCTCATCGCGGGCAAGCCAGCTCCCACAGGTTTCTGAGGTGAACGCAGAATTTGTGACCGCCACCGACCACTGTGGGAGCGGGCTTGCCCGCGATGAGGCCTGTTCAAACAGCACATCTTCAGGATCTTCCACCTAGCATCCCTCCGCACTTTTCCTTTTAATCCTTCCTTAATTCACCACTTCCAGACTCTTGATCGTATTTCTCGATATTTCAAAGCGAAATTTTCCGCTTTAATTCGATAGATAACTCGCTAGTCTTGGTTCGCAGTTCTCACAGGATTTGGGCAATGCAGCTACGTAACTCTTCTTCGCGCTATGGTTGGGTCAGCATCTTCATGCACTGGGGCGTGGCGCTGGTGGTCTTCGGGCTGTTCGCGTTGGGTCTGTGGATGGTCGGGCTGGATTACTACAGTACCTGGCGCAAAGACGCGCCGGATCTGCACAAGAGCATCGGTCTGGTGCTGCTCGGTGTGATGGTCTTGCGGGTGGTGTGGCGCTTTATCAGCCCACCGCCGCCGACGCTGCAAAGCTACAGCCGCATGACCCGCATCGGCGCCAAGTTCGGCCACGGGTTTCTGTATCTGGCGCTGTTCGCTGTGATGATTGCCGGTTACCTGATTTCCACCGCAGACGGTGTCGGGATTCCGGTGTTTGGCCTGTTTGAAGTTCCTGCACTGGTCTCCGGGCTACCGGATCAGGCAGATACCGCTGGGGTGATTCATCTCTGGCTGGCGTGGGCGCTGGTAATTTTTTCCGGTCTCCATGCGTTGGCAGCATTGAAGCACCACTTTATCGATCGTGATGCGACCCTGACGCGAATGCTCGGTCGCAAAGCCTGAAGTTCAACCTCGACTCAAAGGAAAAGAAAGCATGTTGAAAAAGACTCTGGCCGCTCTGGCAATCGGTTCTGCACTGCTCTCGGCTGGTCAGGCCATGGCTGCGGATTACAAAATCGACAAGGAAGGCCAGCACGCCTTCGTTGACTGGAAAATCAGCCACCTGGGTTACAGCTTCATCCACGGTACGTTCAAAGACTTCGACGGTACTTTCTCGTGGGATTCGGCCAAGCCTGAAGCCAGCAAGATTGCCGTTGACGTGAAAACCGCCAGCCTGTGGTCGAACCATGCCGAGCGTGACAAGCACATCGCCAGCAAAGACTTCCTCGACGTGGGCAAATTCGCTGACGCCAAGTTCGTCTCCACCGCCGTCAAGTCGACCGGTGACAAGACCGCTGACGTGACCGGTGACCTGACCCTGCACGGTGTGACCAAGCCTGTGACCTTCAAGGCCACGTTCAACGGCGAAGGCAAGGATCCATGGGGCGGCGAACGTGCTGGCTTTAACGCCAAGACCACGCTTAACCTGAACGATTTCGGGATCAAGGGCCCAGGTCCTTCCTCGCAAACCGCGGACCTGGACATCTCGCTGGAAGGTGTGAAAGTTAAATAACTTTCCCCGGCCACATAAAAACGCCCCCGATCAAAAGACCGGGGGCGTTTTTTATTGCCTGCGACACATACACACATCCCCTTTGGGAGCGAGCCTGCTCGCGAAGGCGGCGGGTCAGTCAGCAATGATGTTGGCTGAATGACCGCTTTCGCGAGCAGGCTCGCTCCCACAGGGGAGATGCGGTGATTCAGGGGTATTTGTGGCGCCATAAAAAATGCCCCGACTCTTTCGAGGCGGGGCATTTTTCAATGCGGCGTCAACTCAGCGATTGCGGGTCAGCAAGGCTGGTTTTTCGCCACGCGGACGGCTTGGCAGTTGATCGAGCTGCTCAGGGGTCGGGAAGCGATCAGCCTTCGACTCCTTGTGCATGATCTTCGGGCCGGTGCTGCGCGGGTTCTGCACGGCGGGTTCGCTGCGTGGCTGATCGTCACGGGCCGGACGACGGTTGCGCGACGACGAGGATGATTCGTCGCGACGACCCGACTGACCGTCACGCGGCGCACCATTGCGTGGGCCGCTGCGTTTGCCCGGCGGGGTGCCGGTGCTCGAACCGTTGCTGTTGCGCGGACCGTTCTGGCGACCTTGCGGCTGACCGCCGCGTGGTGCGCCGGCACCAGCGCCTGCGCCTTGAGCCGGTGCGCCTGGACGACGGCCACGGCCGCCGGCAGGGGCAGGCTTGGGCACGTAGTCAACGCGGTTGCCGAAGTTATCGATATCGTCGTCGAGGAACTCGTCCGGTGCACGATCAGCTGCTGCGCGTGGCGGTTGGCTCGGACGCTGTTCGCGGGCCGGAGTACCTTCGCGTGGCTTCTGCTGACGGGCAGGGCGTTCGCCGCGTTCGCCGGCAGGTTTCTCTTTGCCCTTGTCCTTGCCTTTGTCTTTACGACCGCCGCCACCGCCGCCGCCATTCGGGCCGTCGCCGCGAGGACCACGGGAATTGCGCGGGTTGCGCACGTCGGGACGTTCGCGCACTTCAGGCTTCTCGGCCTCGATGGTGCTGGAGTCAAAGCCCATCAGATCGCCGTCGGCAATCTTCTGTTTGGTCATGCGTTCGATGCTTTTCAGCAGTTTCTCTTCGTCCGGTGCGACCAGCGAAATCGCCTCGCCCGAACGACCGGCGCGGCCAGTACGGCCGATACGGTGTACGTAATCTTCATCGACGTTTGGCAGCTCGAAGTTGACCACGTGTGGCAACTGATCGATGTCCAGACCGCGAGCAGCGATGTCGGTGGCGACCAGAATGCGCACTTCACCAGCCTTGAAGTCGGCCAGGGCTTTGGTGCGAGCGTTCTGGCTCTTGTTACCGTGGATCGCCACAGCCGGCAGGCCGTGTTTGTCCAGGTACTCGGCCAGGCGATTGGCGCCGTGCTTGGTGCGGGTGAACACCAGCACCTGTTCCCAAGCACCTGCGGTGATCAGGTGCGCCAGCAGCGCACGCTTGTGGCTGGCCGGCAGACGGAACACGCGCTGTTCGATGCGCTCGACCGTGGTGTTCGGCGGCGTCACTTCGATGCGTTCCGGGTTATGCAGCAGCTTGCCGGCAAGATCGGTGATGTCTTTGGAGAACGTTGCCGAGAACAGCAGGTTCTGACGCTTGGCCGGCAGACGTGCGAGGACTTTCTTCACGTCGTGGACGAAGCCCATGTCGAGCATGCGGTCAGCTTCGTCGAGGACGAGGATTTCAACGTGGGACAGGTCAACGCTGCCTTGGCCGCAGAGGTCGAGCAAACGACCCGGGCAGGCGACGAGAACGTCGACGCCACGGGACATGGCCTGAACCTGTGGGTTCATGCCGACGCCGCCGAAGATGCAGGCGCTGACGAATTTCAGGTCACGGGCGTAGATCTTGAAGCTCTCGTGTACCTGGGCCGCGAGTTCGCGGGTCGGGGTCAGGACCAGGACGCGCGGTTGGCGCGGGCCGTGACGCTGGGATTTGTCCGGGTGACCGTTGGGGAACAACCGCTCCAGGATCGGAAGGGCGAAGCCGCCGGTTTTACCGGTACCTGTCTGAGCCGCAACCATCAGGTCGCGACCTTGCAACACGGCGGGAATAGCCCGCTGTTGCACCGGAGTAGGCTCGGTATAGCCCGCATCTTCGATGGCGCGGACTAAAGCCTCGGAGAGACCGAGGGAAGCAAAGGACATGAGTAATCCTGTTTTAGTTAGGGCTTGGCCCAATGGGAGTCTTGCCTGGCGCGAATCACGTTTAAGAGGACGTAATCCCGTCCGGTCCTGCTGCGGTTCCAAAGGCACGTCAGGAGCGCTCGCGCGGGCTGAAAGCTGCGCTGTAGCGGGTCGAGAGGCCTGTTACGGTTCCGGGCGTCCGGGCGTGAGCCTGGCGGGAACGCCGGAGTATAACAGAGCATTCATTGCGCGCTGCTTTCCTGCTGCTCAACGGTTTTACTGTTGGCCGAGGCATTGCCCAGCGGTGCGGCAACGTTGGGCGCCGCGCCATAGCGTGCGCTCAGCTCGGCGTACGCTGGTTCGCGCTTGAATCGCTTGAGCTCGGCACCGAAACGCTGCACCAGCAAATCCATCCCGGCATTGCGCCGAACCGCAAGAAACTGGCTCTGACGGCTAATGACTGTGGGGTTTTCGCTGATCTGATCGCGAATATTCAACTGATCGAGCAAATGCTGGCCGACGCGGCGGTCGGTGATCAGCAGGTCAATGCGTCCACGCAGCAGTTTGCCGAAATTGGCTTCGTGGGTCGGTGCCGGTTCGCGGGTAAACAGTGTCGATTCGCTGAAGTCGGGGCTGTACAGATAACCCGGTGAGGTGCCGATGGTCAGGCCTTTGAGTTCTTCGAGGTTGCTGAAGGGGTGCGGTCGATCGTTGGCGTAGAACATCACGAACTCGACATCCGACAGCGGTTCGCTGGGGTAGAGCAGGGTGGCATCGCGCTCGTCGCTGTGGAAGATATCCAGTGCGCCGTCGGCCTGGCCGGTTTCCAGCATCGACAGGCAGCGTTTCCATGGCAGGAATTGCCATTCGACTTCAATGCCCAGGCGCTTGAACACGATGGCGGTGGTTTCGTAGTCGAGCCCGAGGTTTTTGCCGTTCTCCTCGTAGACATAAGGCGCCCACGGTTCGGTGACAATGCGCAGCTTCTCGCCTCGAGCGGCGAAGCTCAGGCAAGCAAAAACCAGCACGGTGAATAACTGCGCGATCAAAGGCATGGCTTGAGATTACGACGAGAAACGTGAAAGAGCCAGAAAGTGGCCGCACAAGCTCTAATTCGCGGATTCAAACGCAAAAAATCGCAGCAACGACAACCCTTGGAGGAGCTGCCGAAGGCTGCGATCTCTTGATCCTGCTTCTAACGCTTAACGCGGTAACTTCAGGTTATTCCAGATCGCCAGGCTAGGCTCAGCCTGGTTCATGGAATAGAAATGCAGTCCCGGCGCGCCACCTTGCAGCAGGCGCTCGCACATCTCGCTGACAACTTGCTCACCAAAGCGCTGAATGCTTTGGCTGTCATCGCCGTAGGCTTCCAGTTGCTTGCGGATCCAGCGCGGAATTTCCGCACCGCAGGCATCGGAGAAGCGCGCGAGTTTGCTGTAGTTGGTGATCGGCATGATTCCCGGTACTACCGGAATATCCACACCCAGCGCCTGCAAACGGTCGACGAAGTAGAAGTAGCTGTCGGCGTTGAAGAAATACTGGGTGATCGCGCTGTCGGCGCCAGCGCGGGCCTTGCGCACGAAGTTGGCGAGATCGTCTTCGTAATTGCGCGCTTGCGGATGCATCTCCGGGTAAGCGGCGACTTCGATGTGGAAGTGATCGCCGGTTTCTTCACGAATGAATTCAACCAGTTCATTGGCGTGACGCAGCTCACCGCTGGTCATGCCCATGCCGGACGGCAGGTCGCCACGCAGGGCAACGATGCGCTTGATGCCGGCAGCCTTGTACTCGTTCAGCAGGCCGCGCAGGTCGTCCTTGCTGTCGCCGACGCACGACAGGTGCGGTGCGGCCGGTACTTTGACTTCGCTTTCCAGTTGCAGAACGGTGTTGAGGGTGCGATCACGGGTCGAACCACCAGCGCCATAGGTGCAGGAGAAGAAATCGGGATTGTACGTTGCCAACTGACGGGCAACGTTGAGCAGCTTTTCATGCCCAGCATCGGTCTTGGTCGGGAAGAACTCGAAGCTGTAGCGACGGTCTTGGGACATGGAGGGAGCCTCCAGCTACAAGCTGCAAGCTTCAAGCTGCAAGAGCAGCGGAGGTGCGCCGGTCTCTTGTGCCTGAAGCTTGCGGCCTGACACTGTTTTGAAATAGGGGCGGAGCCTCAGGCTTCGCACGGCAAGTTCGGCTTTTGACCTCGCTTGCCGCTTGAAGCTAGACGCTCGCAGCTGCTCTTGTCTTAGTAGCGGTAAGCGTGCGGCTTGAACGGGCCTTCGACGGTGACGCCGATGTAGTCAGCCTGTTGCTTGGTCAGTTGCGTGACCACGCCGCCGAAGCCGCGAACCATTTCCAGGGCCACTTCTTCGTCGAGTTTCTTCGGCAGTACTTCAACGGTCAGACGCTCGGCTTTCTGGGCTGGCGACAGGTCGGCGTACTTCTGGCCGAACAGGAAGATCTGCGCCAGAACCTGGTTGGCGAACGAACCGTCCATGATGCGGCTCGGGTGACCAGTGGCGTTGCCCAGGTTCACCAGGCGGCCTTCGGCCAGCAGGATCAGGTAGTCGTCGTTCTGCGCATCGAAAGCGCCCGGGCCGGTACGGTGGATCTTGTGTACCTGTGGCTTCACTTCTTCCCATGCCCAGTTCTTGCGCATGAAAGCGGTGTCGATTTCGTTGTCGAAGTGACCGATGTTGCAGACAACGGCGCGCTTCTTCAGGGCTTTGAGCATGTTCGCGTCGCAAACATTGACGTTACCGGTGGTGGTCACGATCAGGTCGATCTTGCCCAGCAGCGCTTTGTCGATGCTTGCTTCGGAACCGTCGTTGATACCGTCGATGAACGGCGAAACCAGTTCGAAACCGTCCATGCACGCTTGCATGGCGCAGATCGGGTCAACTTCGGAAACCTTGACGATCATGCCTTCCTGACGCAGGGACTGCGCGGAGCCCTTGCCCACGTCACCGTAACCGATGACCAGCGCTTGCTTGCCGGACAGCAGGTGGTCGGTACCACGCTTGATCGCGTCGTTCAGGCTGTGACGGCAGCCGTACTTGTTGTCGTTCTTGGACTTGGTCACCGAGTCGTTGACGTTGATGGCCGGGATTTTCAGCTCGCCCTTGGCCAGCATGTCCAGCAGACGGTGTACGCCGGTGGTGGTTTCTTCGGTCACGCCGTGAACGCGATCCAGAACCTGTGGGTACTTGTCGTGCAGCAGCTGAGTCAGGTCGCCGCCGTCGTCGAGGATCATGTTGGCGTCCCATGGCTGGCCATCCTTCAGGATGGTCTGCTCCAGGCACCACTCGTACTCTTCTTCGGTTTCACCTTTCCAGGCGAAAACCGGGATACCGGCAGCGGCGATAGCGGCAGCAGCCTGATCCTGAGTGGAGAAAATGTTGCACGACGACCAGCGCACTTCGGCACCCAGGGCAACCAGGGTTTCGATCAGCACGGCAGTCTGAATGGTCATGTGGATGCAGCCGAGGATCTTGGCGCCTTTCAACGGCTGTTCGCCGGAGTACTTGCGACGCAGACCCATCAGGGCCGGCATTTCCGATTCGGCGATGATGGTTTCGCGACGGCCCCAGGCAGCCAGGGACATGTCGGCAACTTTGTAATCG
This sequence comes from Pseudomonas sp. Seg1, assembly GCF_018326005.1. Classification (NCBI taxonomy): domain Bacteria; kingdom Pseudomonadati; phylum Pseudomonadota; class Gammaproteobacteria; order Pseudomonadales; family Pseudomonadaceae; genus Pseudomonas; species Pseudomonas sp. Seg1. The sequence goes on along the minus strand of NZ_AP021903.1, from coordinate 6,099,086 downwards.
TTAAAATCTGCAGGCGTGATAACAGCGCTCATGAAGAGCCTCCATTCGTAATGTATGCGAATGGGCGCCGTTGTGCGTTTAGTGTCCGGCCAAGGCCAGTCAACGCCCCATCCGAGCCTGACAGGTTGAACCTGCTGCAGCGCCCCTCGGACAGGTGGCGGGAAAACGGTATCAATTGAAGATGACCGTTTTGAAACGGGGGCGATTATAGCCGTCTAGACTGATCTTCCAAAGGGTTTCTGTCGGCCAAATGAAGATCGCTAATAGCGACCATAGTAGAAGGCTCATGGAGCATGACCGATCAGTCTGCCAAGATGGCGCCCATCTTTCGGCAAACGCTCAGGAGTGAACATGAATTTCCACACCCGCAAATGGGTAAAACCCGAAGACCTGAACCCTAACGGCACCTTGTTCGGCGGCAGCCTGCTGCGCTGGATCGACGAAGAAGCGGCGATCTACGCCATCGTGCAGTTGGGCAATCAGCGCGTGGTGACCAAGTACATCTCCGAAATCAACTTCGTCAGCGCTTCGCGCCAGGGCGACATCATCGAACTGGGCATCACCGCCACCGAATTCGGCCGCACCTCGATCACCCTGACCTGCGAAGTGCGCAACAAGATCACCCGCAAGAGCATCCTTACGGTCGAGAAAATGGTCTTTGTGAATCTGGGCGAGGACGGCCTGCCGGCTCCGCACGGGCGGACCGAGATCAAGTACGTCAAAGACCAGTTCAAGGAAGATGAGCTGGTCAGCAACTGACATCGACGGCGCTCCGATCGCGGGCAAGCCACGCTCCCACAGGTTCAGCGCAATCCCCTGTGGGAGCGGGCTTGCCCGCGATGGCGGTTTTGAAGTCAGCACATATTTGTCTGACCACTGAACAGCTGTGAATGGCGCGGGTCGTAGCTGAAAGCCCCCCACTGGTTCCCCCGCCATGAGCACCCCGACAGACGGCAAGACCCCCAACCTCTCGACCGATGAAAAACATGAAGTCGAGAAAAGCCAGCCGCCCCGCGCGGCGGTTCTGCACGAGATCATCCGCACCCAAGGCGACCAGGAACTGGAGCGCAGTATTGCCGCACTGTGGTGGTCAGCGCTGGCCGCAGGGCTGACCATGGGCCTGTCGCTGATGGGCATGGGCCTGCTCAACTCGCGCCTGCCCGAAGGTGACGAGTTCAAGGTGATCGCCAGTTTTGGTTACTGCGCGGGTTTCCTCGCGGTGATCCTCGCGCGCCAGCAACTGTTCACCGAGAACACTCTTACCGCCGTACTGCCGGTGATGACCAAACCGACCCTGCGCAATTTCGGCCGGTTGATTCGATTGTGGGGCGTGGTGCTGTTCGGCAACCTGTGCGGCACCATTCTGGTGGCGTACGTGATGCTTGAACTGCCGATCTTCGACACCAGGACCGACCAGGCCTTCCTTGAAATAGGCCGCAAGGTCATGGAAAACCACGCCAGCCAGATGTTCGCCAAGGGCATCGTCTCCGGCTGGATGATCGCCACCATGGTCTGGATGATCCCGTCCATGGAAAGCGCCAAGATGTGGATCATCATCCTCATCACTTACCTGATGGCGTTGGGCGACTTCACCCACATCGTGGTCGGTTCGGCGGAAGTGTCGTATCTGGTGTTTGCCGGCGAACTGCCGTGGAGTGATTTCTGGATGGTGTTCGCCGGGCCGACGCTGGCGGGGAATATCATCGGCGGCAGTTTCATCTTCGCCCTGATCAGCCATGCGCAGATTCGCAGCGAAAGCGGCGTGCCCAAGGCTGACAAGTCAGACCCTGGCGCACCCCGCGCAGATGACCGCGACAGCAAGACTCAATAGTTTCAAGCTTTGAATGAGGGGCTGACCGGCTCGGCGGTCGGTTCACCTTCAGGCATCTTGAGCTGTCCTTCCCAGCGAGCGATGACCAGCGGCGCCAATGCATTGCCCAACACATTGAGTGCTGTGACAGGCATGTCCATCAGTCGATAGACGCCAGCGATAATCGCCACGCCCTCCACCGGCAAGCCGGCGGCGGTCAGGGTCGCGGTCAGAATGATGAACATGAAGCCCGGCACACCCGCGGCGCCTTTGGACGTCAGCACCATGATCAGCACCAGCATCGCCTGATCGGCCAGACCCAGGTCGATGCCGTAAGCCTGGGCGATGAACAGCGTGCCCAGTCCGGCGAACAGTGATGCGCCATCCAGGTTGAACGAGTAGCCCAATGGAATGACCATGCTGGTGATAGGACGCGGCGCACCATAACGCTCCATCTTCTCGATCAATTGTGGCATCACCGTGGCCGAAGCGGCGCTGCTGTAAGCCAGCAGAAGTTCACTGCGAATTTCCCGAATCAGGTGGAAAAAGCGGATCCCGGCCATGCGCGCTACCACCCCCAGCACGCCAAGCGCGAACAGCAGCACTGCCACGTAAGTGATACCGATCAGTTTGGCCAGCGGCAGCAAGGCACTGAGACCGAAGCTGGCGACGGTGACGCCGATCAGGCCGAAGATGCCGATCGGCGAATAGTGCATGACCAGATGCGTGACCTTGAACATGGTATCCGAAACCGCCTGCATCACCGCGATCAGTGGCGCCTTTTGCTTTTCGGGCAGCATCGATAAGGCGCAGCCGAACAGGATGGCGAAAAACAGTACTGACAGCAGTTTGCCTTGGGACATGGCCAGCACGATGTTATCCGGAACGATGTTGACCAGCGTTCGGCCCAGATTCTGTGTGTCCCCCGCAGCGGCAAGGCCGGTGACCGGTGCTTGCAGCGTGCTGCTGAAGTCCGCACCCGCGCCGGGCTGGAATACATTACCGACGATCAGCCCGAAGACGATGGCGATGCTGGTGATCGTGAAGAAATACACCAGCGTCTTGATCCCGACGCGTCCGAGCGCCTTGGTGCTGCCTGCCCCGGCGATGCCGACCACCATGCACGCAAAGACCAACGGTACGACAATCATTTTCATCAACCTGATAAACAGATCCCCCGCCGGCTGCAACAGGTTGTCGATGAACCAGATCTTGTGTTCGGGAAACTGATTGAGAAGGATGCCGACGATTATTCCGGCGGCCAGCCCGAGCATGATGCGAGTGACAAGGCTGGTGGGTTGTCTGGTAGTCATGGTGTACCCCTTTGTTGTTGTGTTTGTTGGGGGGAGGCTCAGTGTGCGAAGAGACCGGCGAAGTCCTTGAAGCCCTTGACCTCAATCGGGTTGCCACTTGGGTCGAGAAAGAACATCGTGCGCTGCTCGCCGGGTTCGCCGGCAAAGCGGATCACGGGTGGAATCTCGAAAGCGGTGCCGAGGCGGTTCAAGCGCTCGGCCAGTGCCAGCCATTCATCCAGCGGCAGCACCACGCCAATGTGCGGCATTAATACTTTATGTTCACCGACATGCCCGGTACGGGTGGTGGCGAAGGGTGTGCCCAAGTGCAGGGAGATCTGGTTGCCGAAGAAATCGAAGTCGACCCAGGTCTCGGTACTGCGGCCCTCAGTGCAGCCCAACACATCTCGATAAAAAGTCCGCGTCTGTTGCAGATCGCAAACATGGTATGCAGCGTGAAAAGGTCTGTTCATATGATGTCCCCTAGTGAAGGAGCGCTCAGGGTAAACAGGCTGTACGGCGGGGCAAAACGGCTTCGCCTTGTTCTGAGCGAAAGGAAAACTTATGGATGTACGGTTTCTGAAAAGCCTGGTGGCCGTGGTCGAGACCGGCTCGATTGCAGCAGCAGCACGCCGCGAGAATCGCACGGCCGCCGCTATCAGTCAGCGTGTGCAAGCGCTCGAGCGCGAGTTGGGCTGCACGTTATTGCTGCGCACCGCCCATGCGGCGCGACCCTCCGACCAGTGCCTGCTGATGCTGCCGAAGATCAGGGCAATCATCGAACAGGCGCAGGCTTTACAGAGCGACTGGCACCATGACGGTCTGTCCGGAGAAGTGAAGATCGGGGCCATTTCCACCGCGCTGACGGGTGTGTTGCCCGCCTTGATCGAGCGACTGTCGCTGTCGGCGCCGGATTTGAAGCTGAAGATCACACCGGGCGACTCGAAAAGCCTTTACGAAAAAGTGCTCACGGGTGAGCTTGACGCGGCGATCCTGGTCAGGCCGCCGTTCCAGCCGCCGAAGGCATTGGCACTGGCCGTGCTCAAGGTTGAGCCACTGATTCTGGTCGCCCCGGCCATGCACGCCGGGCAGTCGCTGGCAACGCTGTTACGCGAGCATCCGTTCATACGTTATGACGCACGCTCGTGGGGCGGACAGATTGCCCAGCGCTACCTGGATGAACAAGCCATTGAGCCGAACGTGCTGTGTGAACTGGATGCACTGGAGACCATCGTCATGCTGGTCGCGCAGGGGATGGGAGTGTCGCTGGTGCCGCAATGGGCCGGGATGGCGCTGGAGGGGATGTGTGTATTGCCGGTGGGCGACGGGCAGCGTTATTCGCGGGAACTGGTGGTGATGCGTGGCTCGACGCCGCACCGCCCGTTGGCGATGCGGCATCTGCTCGAGTTGCTCGGCAGTTCGTCGTGAAGGTGTTCCACGACGGGTCGAGGGGATGTATCAGTGCGCGGCTTCAGTCACGCTTGCCGGCTCGTTGCGAGTCGCGTGCTTGACCAGTTTGCCGATGGTCAAACCTTGCAGCAGGATCGACGACAGCACCACGATATAGGTGATGCTCAGCAGTAGATCACGCTCCGGACCCAGTGGCAGCGCCAGCGCCAACGCCACCGAGACACCGCCGCGCAAACCGCCCCAGGTCAGGATGCGGATGGTGCCGCGCGGCACCGTGCGCCAACGACGCAGCAGGACGATGGCCGGGGCCACGGTGAGCAGGCGCGACAGCAGAATCGCCAGCGCCAGCAAACTGGCCGCCGCCACGTGCGCCCAGTTGAATGGCAGCAGCAACAGTTCCATGCCGATCAGCGCGAACAGCAGTGCGTTGAGCATGTCATCGAGCAGCTCCCAGAAGCCGTCGAGGTATTTGCGGGTCATGTCGTTCATCGCCAGGTTGCGACCGAGGTTGCCGATGATCAGACCGGCGACCACCATCGCAATCGGCGCCGAGACGTGCAGTTCGGACGCCATCGCCGAACCGCCGATCACCAGTGCGAGGGTCAGCATCACTTCGATCTGGTGCTGCTCGATGCTCTTGATCATCAGGTACACCAGATAACCGATCAGCCCACCGAACAGCACGCCGCCAATCGCCTCATGTGCGAACAGCATGGCGGTGGCGCTGATGGTCGGGGTTTCGCCGAGCTGGGCGATGCCCAGCAACACGGTGAACACCACAACCGCAGTGCCGTCGTTGAACAGCGATTCGCCGACGATGGTGGTTTTCAGCGGTTTCGAGGCGTTGGCGGTCCGCAGTACGCCGAGCACGGCGATCGGGTCGGTCGGCGAAATCAGCGCACCGAACAGCAGGCAGTAGAGGAAACTCACATGCCAGCCAAACAAGGCAAAAATGTAATAGGCGAGACTGCCGATCACGGCGGTCGCGATCAATACACCGAATGTTGCCAGCAGGCCGATGGGCCAGCGGTAGCTGCGCAAGTCGTTCAGGTTGACGTGCAGGGCGCCGGCGAACAGCAGGAACGACAGCATCCAGTTCATCAGCAGGTCGCCGAAGTCGATCTGGCCGATCAGTTGCTGCACACGTTCTTCGAGGCCTGGGTAGCCGAGCAGGCTCAGGCCTTGCAGCAACAGAGAGAACATCAGTGCGGTGACCATCACGCCGATGGTCGGCGGCAGGCCGATAAAGCGGAAATTGACGAAGGTCAGGAGGGTGGTCAAACAGATAAAAGCGGCGACAAGTTCAAGCATCCGGGGTCCTTTGGATGAGGGGTGGAAAGACAGCGCACCGATTCTTCGATGCAGGGGTTGGATGGGCTGATTCGGGGCGGAGACACAATGATGTCCCCTCGGTTGGTCAGCCGCAGACATTGGTGTAGGGTCAACCGCAAAAAACAAGGAGTAGAACATGCTGGCGACAGCTCTGGTGTTGGTGGCGGCGCTGTTGCATGCGGCGTGGAATACCCTGATCAAATTCAGCGCCGAACGGCTGCTGGTGGTGGCGTGCATGGACACGGTGGCGCTGTTGTTCGTGACGCTGGCGTTGCCCTTCATCAGCCTGCCGCCGCAGGAAATCTGGCCGTGGATACTGGCTTCGGCGGCGTTCGAACTGCTGTATCGCTATCTGCTGATCCAGGCCTATCGGGTCGGCGACCTCGGTCTGGTCTATCCGCTGATGCGCGGTTTGTCACCGCTGGTGGTGCTGGCGTTGACCCTGATTTTTGCCGGCGAAGTGCTGACCACCCAGCAGATCTTCGGGATCATGCTGATTCCCTTTGGCATGGCCTGCCTGCTCTGGCAGGGCGGTGGCGGCAAGCATCTGCCGTGGTCAATGTTGCCGGTGGTTGCGTTGATCGGACTGTGCATCGGTTGCTACACCTACATCGACGGTCAGGCGTTGCGGCGCTGGTCGCACCCGCTGGATTATCTGGTCTGGGTCACGCTGCTCAGTGCCTGGCCGTTTCCGCTGCTTGCGTGGGTGGCCAAGCGCCCGGCGTTCATGCAGTTCTGGCGTGAACAATGGAAGCTGGGGCTGACCGTCGGATTCTGCGTGTTGTTCAGCTACGCTCTGGTGCTGTGGGCGATGCAGTTGGGCTCGATTGCAGAAGCGGCGGCATTGCGCGAGATCAGCGTGATTCTGGTGGTGCTGTTTGGTATGCGCTATCTCAAAGAACCTTTCGGCCGGCCACGGCTCTTAGCCTGTGGGCTGGTGCTGATCGGCATGCTGGTGATGAAGTTCTGACCGCTCGCGAATTCTATGACTCGAAAAAAGGACGGCGTTATGACGGTGGCTCTGTGGTGTGTGTTGATCGCGATTTTTCTGCCGTATATCTGCACCGGCGTGGCGAAAGCCGTGGGTGGCTACCGGCTGAGTGACAATCACGATCCGCGCGATTTTCTGGAAAGCCTTAACGGTGTGGCTCGTCGGGCGCATGCGGCGCAACTGAACAGCTTTGAAGTGATGCCGGCGTTTGCCGCTGCGGTCATCGTCGCGCATCTGGTGGGGACTGCTGAGCTGGTGACGGTCAATGTGCTGGCGGTGCTGTTTATCACCAGTCGCCTGCTGTACATCATTTGCTATCTGGCTGACTGGGCGATCTTGCGGTCGCTGGTGTGGTTTGTGGGGATGGGGTTGATTGCTTCGTTCTTCTTTGTGTCTGTTTGATTACCGGTGTTGCTGATGGCCTCATCGCGGGCAAGCCCGCTCCCAAAGGTATCAGTGGTGAACAGAAATTCTGTGTACACCAAGGAAGCTTGTGGGAGCGGGCTTGCCCGCGATGGCTTTCTAACAGCCACCGATGATCTGAAGAGTTATTTCTTCTCCGTATCGGCCACCTGCGGCACTTGCGGCAGCGCCGCACCTTTTGGCCAAAGCATCCAGATCTGCCCCTGCTGTTTCATGTCCCCGGCCAATTGTCCGGCTGCGTCGCCGGTGCCCCAGAACAGATCCGCACGAACCTCGCCGGCAATTGCGCCGCCGGTGTCTTGCGCCGCCACCGGACGCACCAGCGCCGTGCCGTCGGGGCGCGTAGTCGACAGCCACAACAAACTGCCCAGCGGAATAACCTTGCGGTCCACCGCCGCGCTGTAACCGGCAGTCAGCGGCACGTTCAGCGAGCCGCGCGGGCCTTCGTTGCTGTCCGGGTTGCGGGTGAAGAACACGTAGCTCGGGTTGCTGCCGAGGAGTTCAGGGATGCGCGCCGGATTGGCTTTGGCCCAGTTGCTGATCGCACTCATGGTGACGTCTTCTTTCTTCAGCTCGCCTTGCTCGACCAGCCAGCGGCCGATCGGCCGATATGGGTGGCCGTTCTGGTCGGCGTAGGCAATGCGCAGCTGCTTGCCGTCCTGCGTCTGAATGCGCCCGGAACCCTGGATCTGCAGAAATTGCAGGTTCATCGGATCGGTCAGGTAGGCAACTACCGGCGCTTTCACGCCTTTGGACTCGATGGTCGCTGCATCGTCGTAGGGTTTGAGCACGCGACCTTCGAGGCGACCGCGCAAGCGCTTGCCCTTCAATTCGGGATAAATGCTGTCCAGCGAGACGATGATCATGTCTTCGGGGACGCCATACACCGGCACGTTGGCCACGTCAGTGGGCGTCAGGCTGCCGGGGTAGACGGGTTCGTAGTAGCCGGTGATCAAGCCGTTGGGGTTGTCGTTTTCAGCGCGCAGGCCAAACACGTCGAGGTTCTGCTTGAGGAACGCACGAATCTCGCCGGCACTTTGTGGCACGTTAGCGGCTGCCGCACAGGTCGTGCCCCAGACCGGGTCGGCCTTGAGTCGAGTGCATGCACTGCGCCACGAGCCGAAGCCAGCGACCAGATCACTGTCGGATACGACAGGCAGTGCTTCCCAGGTTGCGCTGGAATAAGTGGCCAGCGCATGGGTTTTCGGCTTGTCGCTGTCGCCCCCGGTGCAGCCGGCGAGAATCGCCAGCAGGGGTAGAGTCGCGATCAGTGGATGACGCCAGGCCTTGAAACGGCTGTTCATGGAGTGATTCCTGTGCCGGTTGCCCGAGTGCTCCATGCGCTCGAACAACCCGTATTTTAATAGGGCTATTGGTGTTTGGCGGTGACGCGGGGATACTGGCCGCCGATTTCCGTGACCTGAAGCCACCATGACTCTTAAAAGAATTGCTGTTGTATTGCTGGCCTGTCTGACCTTGTCCGCCTGTGGCGGTGTCGATCCGAACTCTCCGCTGGGGCAACGCAAGGCGATCTTCAAACAGATGCTCAAGACCGGTGAAGATCTGGGTGGCATGTTGCGTGGACGTATTCCGTTCGACGGGCCGAAGTTTGCTGAAGGTGCGGTAAAGCTTGATGCGTTGTCTCATGAGCCGTGGAAGCATTTCCCGCAGGTGCGCGAAGAAGATCACACCAGCGCCAAGGACGATGTCTGGCAGAAACAGGCGCAGTTTCAGGAAATGGCTCGCACCCTTGAAGCTGCCACCGGTGAATTGGTGATCGCCAGCAAGGTCCAGCCGTACAAGGCCAGCAACCTCGGGCCTGCGGTGCAGAAAGTTGAAGATGCCTGCAGCGCTTGCCATAAGCAATTTCGGGATCATTGATCTTCAAGACTGCTGAGTAACCCTGTGGCGAGGGGATTTATCCCCGATCGGCGGCGTAGCCGTCGCAAATCCATTCAACCAGGTATGCCTGTTACAGCTGAGTTGCATGGACTTGGGGCCGCTTCGCAGCCCATCGGGGATAAATCCCCTCGCCACAGGGGCATCAATTACTTATCGATTTCGTCCAGCGCTTCCTGCAGTTCCTTGCGCGATTCGGCGAGCTTGTCTTTGCGTTTGTTGATCTTCTCGGGATCGCCTTTCTTCATGGCTTTGTCGAGGTCAGCCTGGCGTTTGCTCACTTCGTGCTTGGCTTCAAGCACCTTGTTTTCGCGTTCTTTCTTCAAGCCTGCATCAGTGCAATGTTCGGTCACTTCGCGCAGCGCAGTTTCCAGGCCCGCCTGCTGATCGGCATTGCCACGGGATTTGGCCTGCTCGATCTGGTTCATGATGCCCTGCTTCTTGGCAGCGCAACCGGTGAGGCCCGGAGCATCTTCGGCAGCCATCACGGGCGCGGCCATTACGCCACAAAGAGTGAGCAGGGCGAGCGGTGTGAGAAATTTCATAAAAGCTCCATGTGCAAAGGCAATCAGGTCGGTCGGGCACTGCGCTGTTGGAGCGCTTCGGCGGCCGTTGGGTTCCCGGCGCACCGGGATTGCATGTTCAGAAGCCGTCGATACCGGCGGCGCGTAAGGTTTGACTCAAGGCCAGCACCTGCGGGTCGCGGAAAAATGCGCTCAATTGCGCCGCGCGACCGGGGCCGATGCCGGCTTCTGCCTGCCATTGTTTGGTGTCACGTTGTGCCAGTGCCTGCCACGACTCAGCCAGCCTTGCCTCACCTGTTGGCGGCAAGCCCAGTGCCTTGAGCCACTGTGCGAATGGTCGTTGGCGGGCGCTGTGAAAACTGTAGATCAGGCGCTCACTGCTGCGGTCGCCGAAACCGGCAATGTTAGCAAGCTCTGGCGCATCGAGGGTCAACCAATCCAGCAGGTTGTTCAGGCGGCCTGTTTCGAGAAGTTTCTCCCAGGTGCCACGACCGACATGTTGCATCGCCAGTCCGTGTTTGCCACTGAGCCAGGTCAGGCGGGCGAGAAACTGGCTTTCGCAGCCGGGTGTGGGTTGCCAGCAGCTCAGGGCGTGGAAGTCGTCGGCGCTGGGGATATTGATGTCCGCCCGTTCAGTGGTGCGCAACACAACGCTGTCGAGGCGCGGAATCGTCAGCCCTGCCAGGCTGATTGCCACCTGGTCACCGGGCCGGATATCCAGTTCTTCCCAACGCTTCAGCGAACCGGCGCTGACCCGTTTGATCTGTCGGTCATCCAGCATGACCGGTGTCAGTTCCAGAACCGGGGTGATGCGCCCGGTGCGCCCCACTTTGAAATTGACTTTGCGTACGTTGGCCATAGCCTGGGCGAACGGGTACTTCCAGGCGACGGCCCAATAGGGCGCGCGAGGCTGCCAGCGTTCGGCGGGTGGGCGCTGGCTCTGGCGCAAAACCACACCATCGCTGGCGAACGGCAAAGGTGAGCGATACCAGTGGTCACGCCATTTTTGTGCATCGGCGAACTCGCTGACAGGGTGGCTGTAAAGTTCGTTGGCGGGAAAACCCAGTGTCGCCAATGTCGATAATCTTTCAGGCAATTGCGCAGGCCCTTGCGGCCAGTCCCAGACAAACAGTCCGATGTCGGCGGCGTGTTCGTCATTCAGGGATTTGCGTCCCATCAACCCGGCCACCGTGGCACGGGCGTTGACGCTGCCGGAACGGGCCTGCACATGCTCGTTCAGGCGCCAATACAGTTCACCTTGCACCAGCAAATCCACAGGTTGCGTCAGTTGTTGCGGAATCGCTTTGATCTTGCGCGCCGATGCCGTCCAGTCGTGTCCGTTGACCCCGTCGCCGCGACTGATTGCTTGCTGCAAAAGTCCATCGCGATAAATGAGTGTCACCGCAACGCCATCGACCTTGGGTTGCACCCAGACCTCTTTGCGATCACGCAGCCAGGCTTGCACGGCCTCGGCTTTGTGAAGTTTATCCAGACCGGTGTGGGCGACTGGATGTGCGACTGGCCCGGAGGCTGTGCGCACGGCCTCGATCGTCGCAGGCGATTTGAAGCACGCTCGCCATTCGTTTAGCCGCAGGCGTGATTGGTCATAGAGTTCGTCGGCAATCAGCGAGCGCCCTTCGCGGTGGTAGGCATCGTCCCATTGGTCGATCTGTTTTTGCAGCGCGGTGATTTCGCGTTGGGCCTGGTCGGGCGGCCAGTTCGGGCATTCGGCGTAAGCCTTTAGAGTAAGGAGCGTCAGCAGCAAAGTAATTAACAGGCGCAGCGTGGCATGCATCGTGAGCGTCCTTGCTCAAGGGGAATGCTTGAAGGCTAGGCGAGTATTTTAAGTTGGGTCGGCAAGGTGTTTTGCTGAGTGTTTCTATGCGGAATCTGATGTCGCTCTTGCGGGCCTCTTCGCGGGCAAGCCCGCTCCCACAGGGTTATTCGTTTGGGTTCAGGAATCGTATTTCAGGCATAAAAAAGCCCCGCACGGCGCGAACCATGCGGGGCTTTTTGTACCGCCGGGGAAGTCTTACAGACCAGCAGCAGAACGCAGAGCGTCGGCGCGGTCGGTTTTTTCCCAGGTGAAGGTGGTGAAGGTGTCTTCGCCAACAGTCTTGGTCTCTGGAGCGCGACCGAAGTGACCGTACGCTGCAGTTTCCTGGTACATCGGGTGCAGCAGATCCAGCATGGTGGTGATTGCGTATGGACGCAGGTCGAACACTTCGCGAACCAGTTTGATGATCTTGTCATCGCTGATCTTGCCGGTGCCGAAGGTGTTCAGCGAGATCGAAGTAGGCTGGGCCACACCGATCGCGTAGGAAACCTGAATTTCGCAGCGCTCGGCCAGGCCGGCAGCGACGATGTTCTTGGCCACGTAACGGCCAGCGTAGGCTGCCGAACGGTCAACCTTCGATGGATCTTTACCGGAGAACGCGCCACCGCCGTGACGGGCCATGCCGCCGTAGCTGTCGACGATGATCTTGCGACCGGTCAGACCGCAGTCACCTACCGGGCCGCCAATGATGAACTGGCCGGTCGGGTTGATGTGGAACTGGGTGTCTTTGCTCAGCAGTTCGGCAGGCAGCACGTGCTTGACGATCAGCTCCATCACGCCTTCGCGCAGGTCTTTGTACGACACTTCAGGGTTGTGCTGGGTCGACAGAACAACTGCGTCGATACCAACCACCTTGCCGCCTTCGTAACGGCAAGTCACTTGCGACTTGGCGTCTGGACGCAGCCATGGCAGCAGACCCGATTTACGGGCTTCGGCCTGACGCTGCACCAGCTGGTGTGAGAAGGTGATCGGGGCTGGCATCAGCACGTCGGTTTCGTTGCTGGCGTAGCCGAACATCAGGCCCTGGTCGCCGGCGCCCTGATCTTCAGGCTTGGCGCGGTCAACACCCTGGTTGATGTCGGGGGACTGCTTGCCGATGATGTTCATCACGCCGCAAGTCGCGCCGTCGAAGCCGACTTCGGAGCTGGTGTAGCCGATGTCGCAGATCACGTCACGAACGATCTGCTCCAGGTCGACCCAGGCGCTGGTGGTCACTTCACCGGCAACGATGGCCACGCCGGTCTTGACCAGGGTTTCCACGGCAACGCGTGCGTGCTTGTCCTGGGCAATAATGGCGTCCAGCACCGCATCGGAAATCTGGTCGGCGATTTTGTCCGGATGTCCTTCAGACACGGACTCGGAGGTGAAGAGGGAGTATTCGCTCATCTCGATGTTTTCCTGAATTTACCGATGGTGAGTGTCGCCAGCCGGTCGCTGAAAATGGCGGACCTGGATCTGGAAACCATTACGTAAGCCTACATAGAGGCTTTCCCCGGGAACGAGTCCCGCAGCGGTGGCCCAACGGGCCAAATCGTCCTGTTCAAACCCCAACCACAGATCACCGCAGGCCTCCCTGGCCCAACTCTGGTTGTGGCTACATAACTCTGTCACGAGCAGACTACCGCCCGGTTGCAGCAGGCCGGCCATGTGCTTGAGCGCTTCGGCCGGTGCGGCGAAATGGTGCAGCACCATATTCAGTACAACGCAATCGGCTTGAAGGCTGGTGCCGTTCAATGCATCGGCCAATTGCAGGCTGACGTTAGCCAGTTGTTCGCGTTCACATACCTGACGTGCCAGTTCGAGCATCGCCGGGCTGTTGTCCAGCGCGGTTACGGTGCCGAAGCGGCGTGCCAGTTCCGGCAGAAAAGCACCATCGCCGGGGCCGACTTCAATGGCCGTGGCAGCGCCATTGAAATTCAGTTTGTCGAGCAGGGCCAGCACGCTTTCACGATACTGCGGCAGGCCGGCAATCAGGTCTTGCTGGGCGCGAAATTTCTCCGCGACCCGGGCGAAAAAGTCTTGGCTGGCGGCGGCTCGCTGGGCGTGAACCTGAGCGATTCGCGCCTGGACGTCGTCCGGGAGCGCCAGATTGTCGACTTCTTCTAACAGTGCAGCGTGCAGCTTGCCACCCAGCAGTTCGGTGTGGGGCAGGGCGCGGCGATAGAAAATCGCGTTGCCTTCGCGGCGGGTCGCCACCAGATCGGCTTGCGCCAGGACTTTAAGGTGATGACTCATGCCGGACTGGCCAATGCCGAAAATCTGCGCCAGTTCCAATACACCAAACGAATCGTTGGCCAGCGCGCGCAGTACATTCAGCCGCAGCGGATCACCGCCGGCCTTGCACAGGGCCGCCAGCTCGTCGCAATCGTCATGGCGAATGGAAGGCACGCGTAAGTTCATGGGGCAGCAGTCTAGAGACGGGGGTAAATCACCGCAAGGCCAATATCAAAAAGTTTTGATATTGCTCGATAAATGGCACTTCTCACGAAACGGTTAACTCTACAAACGAACAGCGGAAAGGTTTCACCAACGGAAACCGCCGTTAACCATGGGAAAAACGCCCTCGGATGACTATCTGTCATTGCCCCGAGGCGCTCCGGTGAGGGAAAATGCCCTCCTTTTTTCCGTTTCAATCTATTCACACCCAGGAGATCAGCGATGCCTAGCCGTCGTGAGCGTGCCAACGCCATTCGTGCCCTCAGCATGGATGCCGTGCAAAAAGCCAACAGCGGCCATCCCGGTGCCCCTATGGGTATGGCAGATATCGCCGAAGTGCTTTGGCGCGACTACCTCAAGCACAACCCGAGCAATCCATCGTTCGCCGACCGTGACCGCTTTGTGCTGTCCAACGGCCACGGCTCGATGTTGATCTACTCGCTGCTGCACCTGACCGGTTACGACCTGTCGATCGACGACCTCAAGCAATTCCGTCAACTGCACAGCCGCACCCCGGGTCACCCGGAATTCGGTTACACCCCGGGCGTCGAAACCACCACTGGCCCTCTGGGTCAGGGTCTGGCCAACGCCGTGGGCTTCGCTCTGGCTGAAAAAGTGCTGGGCGCGCAGTTCAACCGTCCTGGCCACAATATCGTTGACCACCACACCTACGTGTTCCTGGGTGATGGCTGCATGATGGAAGGCATTTCCCACGAAGTCGCTTCCCTGGCCGGTACTCTGGGCCTGGGCAAGCTGATCGCTTTCTACGATGACAACGGCATCTCCATCGACGGCGAAGTCGAAGGCTGGTTCACCGATGACACGCCGAAGCGTTTCGAGTCCTACAACTGGCAGGTCATCCGCAACGTCGACGGTCACGATCCGGAAGAGATCAAGACCGCCATCGAGACCGCGCGCAAGAGCCCGCTGCCGACCCTGATCTGCTGCAAGACCACCATCGGTTTCGGTTCGCCGAACAAGCAGGGCAAAGAAGACTGCCACGGCGCCCCACTGGGTGACGCGGAAATCGCTCTGACCCGTCAGGCGCTGAACTGGAATCACGGCCCGTTCGAAATCCCGGCCGACATCTATGCCGAATGGGATGCCAAAGAAGCTGGCCGTGCTGTTGAAGCCGAGTGGGATCAGCGTTTCGCTGCTTACTCCGCCGCGTTCCCGACCGAAGCCAACGAACTGGTGCGTCGTCTGAGCGGCGAGCTGCCGGCCGACTTCTCCGAAAAAGCCTCGGCCTACATCGCTGAAGTCGCGGCCAAAGGCGAAACCATCGCCAGCCGTAAAGCCAGCCAGAACACCCTGAACGCGTTCGGCCCGCTGCTGCCGGAACTGCTCGGCGGTTCGGCTGACCTGGCCGGTTCCAACCTGACCCTGTGGAAAGGTTGCAAAGGCGTCAGCGCTGAAGATGCCAGCGGCAACTACATGTACTACGGCGTGCGCGAATTCGGCATGACCGCGATCATGAACGGCGTCACTCTGCACGGCGGCCTGGTGCCTTACGGCGCGACCTTCCTGATGTTCATGGAATACGCCCGCAACGCCGTGCGCATGTCCGCGCTGATGAAGAAGCAAGTGATCCACGTCTACACCCACGACTCCATCGGTCTGGGCGAAGACGGCCCGACGCACCAGCCGATCGAGCAACTGACCAGCCTGCGTACCACACCGAACCTCGACACCTGGCGTCCAGCCGATGCCGTTGAATCGGCCGTGGCCTGGAAAAACGCTCTGGAGCGCAAGGACGGCCCATCGGCGCTGATCTTCTCGCGTCAGAACCTGCAGCACCAAGAGCGCGATGCCGGTCAGATCGCCGACATCAGCCGCGGTGGCTACGTTCTGAAGGACTGCGCAGGCGAGCCTGAGCTGATCCTGATCTCGACCGGTTCTGAAGTGGGCCTGGCTGTTCAGGCGTACGACAAACTGACCGAGCAGGGCCGTAAGGTGCGCGTGGTTTCCATGCCTTGCACCAGCGTGTTCGATGCTCAGGACGCGGGCTACAAGCAAGCCGTGCTGCCGTTGCAGGTCAGCGCGCGTATCGCGATCGAAGCGGCTCACGCCGACTTCTGGTTCAAGTACGTGGGTCTGGAAGGTCGCGTGATCGGTATGACCACTTACGGCGAATCGGCTCCGGCTTCGGCACTGTTCGAAGAGTTCGGCTTCACCCTGGAAAACATCCTGGGTCAGGCTGAAGAGCTGCTGGAAGACTAAGTCCGACAGTTGTGTTGTCCGGGCTGACGCCATCGCGAGCAGGCTCACTCCTACAGGGTTTTACGTTGCCCATGTAGGAGTGAGCCTGCTCGCGATAGCGTCGCTTCAGACAATAAAGAGCTTTCTGATTCACCACGGTAATCGAGAACCCCATGCCTCAACCGCGTCCTTACAAAGTTGCACTCAACGGCTACGGCCGGATTGGTCGTTGCGTCTTGCGTGCGTTGTTTGAGCGAGGCGAGAAAGCCGGGTTTGAAATTGTCGCGATCAACGATCTGGCTGACATGGCCAGCATCGAATACCTGACACGCTTCGACTCCACTCACGGCCGCTTTCCCGGCGAAGTGCGAGTAGAAGGCGATTGTCTGCATATTAATGGCGACTGCGTGAAGGTCCTGCGCAGTGCCACCCCCGAAGGCATCGATTGGGCGTCCCTTGGTGTCGATCTGGTGCTTGAGTGTTCCGGTGCCTACAACACCCGTGAAGATGGCCAGCGCTTTCTCGACGCCGGCGCGCCACGCGTGTTGTTCTCGCAGCCGATGGCCAGCGAGGCGGATGTCGACGCCACCATCGTTTACGGCGTCAATCAGGATTGCCTGACTGGTGATGAGTTGCTGGTGTCCAACGCCTCCTGCACGACCAACTGCGGCGTGCCGCTGTTGCGTTTACTCGACAAGGCGATTGGCCTCGATTACGTGTCGATCACCACGATTCACTCGGCGATGAACGATCAGCCGGTGATCGACGCCTATCACCACGAAGACCTGCGCCGCACGCGTTCGGCGTTCCAGTCGGTGATCCCGGTGTCCACTGGTCTGGCGCGCGGTATCGAGCGCCTGCTGCCGGAACTTGCCGGGCGAATTCAGGCCAAAGCCGTACGCGTGCCGACGGTCAACGTGTCTTGCCTCGACATCACGATGCAGACCGCCACCGCGACCGACGCCAATGAGGTCAACCGGATTCTGCGCGAGGCTGCCACCAGCGGCCCGCTCAAAGGCCTGTTGGCTTACACCGAGCTTCCCCACGCAAGCTGTGATTTCAACCATGACCCACATTCGGCCATCGTCGATGCCAGTCAGACCCGTGTTTCCGGCCCCAAACTGGTAAACATCCTGGCCTGGTTCGACAACGAATGGGGTTTTGCCAACCGAATGCTGGATGTTGCAGAACACTATCTGCAAACAGCAACTTCAAAAAAACCGTAGGAAGTGCGACCCATGACCGTGTTGAAGATGTCCGACCTCGATCTGCAAGGTAAGCGCGTATTGATCCGCGAAGACCTCAACGTCCCAGTCAAGGACGGTGTTGTCACCAGCGACGCGCGTATCCTGGCTTCGCTGCCGACCATCAAGCTGGCCCTGGAAAAAGGTGCGGCGGTGATGGTTTGCTCGCACCTGGGCCGTCCGACCGAGGGCGAGTTCTCCGCCGAGAACAGCCTCAAGCCAGTCGCCGACTACCTGAGCAAGGCTCTGGGCCGCGAAGTGCCGCTGGTGGCCGATTACCTGGGCGGTGTAGACGTCAAGGCCGGCGACATCGTGCTGTTCGAAAACGTGCGCTTCAACAAGGGCGAGAAAAAGAACGCTGACGAACTGGCCCAGCAATACGCGGCCCTGTGCGACGTGTTCGTGATGGACGCCTTCGGCACCGCCCACCGCGCCGAAGGTTCGACCCACGGCGTGGCCAAGTTCGCCAAAGTCGCCGCTGCTGGCCCTCTGTTGGCTGCTGAACTGGATGCACTGGGCAAAGCCCTGGGCGCGCCGGCCAAGCCAATGGCTGCGATCGTTGCCGGCTCCAAGGTGTCGACCAAACTCGACGTGCTGAACAGCCTGAGCCAGATCTGCGATCAACTGATCGTCGGCGGTGGTATCGCCAACACTTTCCTCGCTGCGGCCGGTCACCCGGTGGGCAAATCGCTGTACGAGCCGGACCTGCTCGACACCGCGCGCGCCATCGCCGCCAAGGTCAGCGTGCCGCTGCCGGTTGACGTGGTGGTTGCCAAAGAATTCGCCGAAACCGCAGAAGCCACTGTCAAACTGATCGCTGAAGTTGCCGCTGATGACATGATTCTGGACATCGGCCCGCAGACCGCTGCCAACTTCGCTGAACTGTTGAAATCGTCGAAAACCATTCTGTGGAACGGCCCGGTCGGCGTGTTCGAATTCGACCAGTTCGGCAACGGTACCAAAGTGCTGGCTCAGGCCATCGCTGAAAGCTCGGCGTTCTCCATTGCTGGCGGTGGCGACACCCTGGCCGCTATCGATAAATATGGCGTGGCTGAGCAAATCTCCTACATTTCCACCGGTGGCGGCGCGTTCCTCGAATTCGTCGAGGGCAAAGTGCTGCCAGCCGTAGAAGTCCTGGAAAGCCGGGCCAAGGCCTGAGGCCGCCCGATTGGCCAGGCAAAGGAGTGGTCACATGGTCAAGTCGTTAGCACTGTTGTTGCTGACCGGTACGCTGGCGGCCTGCGGGAGTAACCCGAAGGCCGAAGCGACGCCAGCACCCAGCGAGTCGCAGAAGGGCTGTTATCAGGCCGACTGGCAGGCCGAAACCAACCCGGTGCTGAACAAGCGCTCGGGGCCGGACGGCCTGGATAAATACGAGACGCAAACCCCGGCCAAGGAACATGGTTGTCCTTGACGGGTCTGACTCTTTAACTCAGGGCTGGCGGCGTGCGCCGTCAGTCGAGGAACACGGATGAAAGGCTTGATCGCCATTGCGGCGTTGGCATTGTTGGGCGGTTGCGCGCAGTTGAACCTGTTTCAGTCGTCCGCCCCGGCGGATAACTGGACCACCTGGACCTGCGACAGCCAGGCCAAAGTGCTGTGGCGTTACGCCGATGCCAGCCAGAAGGAAGTCGATGTTCGACTGGGTGGCGGCGATCAGGTCTATCGCCTGAAAGAAGAGCCGGGCGCCTCGGGCACGTTGTACAGCGATGGCATGCTGGCGTTTCACGTCAAGGGTGACGAAGGCCTGGTGTACTGGGTCGCCACCAATGACTTGATTGGCCGCGGCTGCAAAGCGCAATAACTGACACATCACCACTCTAATGTGGGGGGCTTTTGTGGCGAGGGGGCTTGCCCCCGTTGGAGTGCGAAGCGCTCCCAAAGCTATTTACGACTGCTGCGCAGCCGAACGGGGGCAAGCCCCCTCGCCACAGAGTTTCAGTGACAAACAGAATTTGCTTTATCGAATCACCAGACCGGGCTTCGACCCCCGATCTGCAATCACTTGAATAGCCGCCGCCGCTCCGGCAGGCTGGCACGATTAACGACCCAAACCGGGAGAGACACACACAATGGCACTTATCAGCATGCGCCAGATGTTGGACCACGCAGCCGAGTTCGGCTACGGCGTTCCAGCCTTCAACGTCAACAACCTTGAGCAGATGCGCGCCATCATGGAAGCCGCTGACAAGACTGACTCCCCGGTGATCGTCCAGGCTTCGGCCGGCGCCCGTAAATACGCTGGCGCGCCGTTCCTGCGTCACCTGATCCTGGCCGCGATCGAAGAATTCCCGCACATCCCGGTGTGCATGCACCAGGACCACGGCACCAGCCCTGACGTCTGCCAGCGTTCGATCCAGCTGGGCTTCAGCTCGGTGATGATGGACGGCTCCCTCGGCGAAGACGGCAAGACCCCGACCGACTACGAATACAACGTCCGCGTTACCCAACAGACCGTAGCCATGGCTCACGCCTGCGGCGTTTCGGTTGAAGGTGAATTGGGCTGCCTGGGTTCGCTGGAAACCGGCATGGCCGGTGAAGAAGACGGTATCGGCGCTGAAGGCGTTCTGGATCACAGCCAAATGCTGACCGACCCGGAAGAAGCCGCTGACTTCGTCAAGAAGACTCAGGTTGATGCCCTGGCCATCGCCATCGGCACCAGCCACGGCGCCTACAAGTTCACCAAGCCACCGACCGGCGACGTGCTGGCGATCGACCGCATCAAGGAAATCCACAAACGCATCCCGAACACCCACTTGGTAATGCACGGTTCCTCGTCGGTGCCACAAGAGTGGCTGGCGATCATCAACCAGTACGGCGGCGACATCAAAGAAACCTACGGCGTACCGGTTGAAGAAATCGTCGAAGGCATCAAGTACGGCGTGCGCAAGGTCAACATCGACACCGACCTGCGTCTGGCATCCACCGGCGCAATGCGTCGCCTGATGGCCACCAACCCGAGCGAATTCGACCCACGTAAATTCTTCGGCGCCACCGTGACGGCAATGCGTGATGTGTGTATCGCTCGTTATGAAGCGTTCGGTACTGCGGGTAATGCTTCGAAGATCAAGCCGATTTCTCTGGAAGCGATGTTCCAGCGTTATCTGAAAGGTGAGTTGAACGCTAAGGTTAACTGAGCCTTGGCTTTGAACCGCTGATACAAGAAACCCGCCGTGAGGCGGGTTTTTTGTGGGCTGCAATGTCTGCGTGCAGTGAAGCTATCCAAAAGTCAGAGCAAATGGTGCTGCTGATTGCTTGATGGCAGTAAACACGTGAGGCGCCTGTTCCCGATACTGAGAATGGCGCTTCAGCACCTCTTCAACAGCGATGAGCAACTTTTGAATACGCTCTCTGGGCTGCTCGATTTCACAGGTATGGGCAAACTCCAGCAGTCCTTGTCGGGAGGCGAACATTGACTTGTTGCCCGCCAGATCCAACGCCAAAACATCTTCCGGAATATAGGCGGTGGTGTTGACGATGTCGTAAGCCGGCGCCAGATGCGCATCGCGTTGCGTGGGTTCTGAATAGAGCAAACCGAAATTTTTCAAATGAGCGTCGCCATTTCCGACGATGCAACTCAGGGCAACGCTATCGAAGAGTTGATCGAGGGACGTGCGCAAGTGTTTCGCTGGGCAAAACACTCGAACAGCCTTCGCGATGGCTGCATAACTTTTGCTGTACTTCTGAGTAGCTGGCAGCCCCATCAACACGGCCATGTCTTCAAAACCGATCGGGTTGAGCTGATCGTCGCGATCAAAGCGGCGCATGACAAATAGCTTGGCGTTGTCGGAAAGATAAAACGGCGGAACGGGAATGCCCGCGTCTTTTGCCATGGACATACAAAGGAATTCGTTGATCGCCAGGCCTGGGAATTCGTCTCTGCCACTTTTGATGATCAGGTCCGAGGTTTTGGATGTCACTCGCGGCAACTCTGCCTCTTGTCGTTCCGGCACCAGCAACTTGGGTTGAACGCCTGAAATGCCTGCCCGCAGGATGTAGCGATCAAGCATGTCGGCGAAGATATCTTCCGTGCCGTCCCACGTGAGAATCTCTTCGAGTTTCTCTCCCGGAAATTCTTGCTCCTCCAACAAGGCATCAACGGTTTCAGAGCGTACGTGAACCCTGCCAATGGGCGATGTGCTTCCGGAAAGCGCCAGTAGCAGCATTGGGTCGACGTTGACTGTCTTGGCCAAGCGATTGCGTAACTGCTCCAGCACATAGCCTTCTGGCAGGTTCATTTGAAAAACAGGGTGCAGTTCGCGCCGACGAAATTCGTCATGCCGTACAGGCATCGAGAGGCTGATGGCCATTTTGGGCGATGCATCTTCGTGATAACGAAAAGTGAAATCCTCGGCGTTGCTGAAAAGTCTGCCGCTATTACCTTGTGGGGTACTGACTTGAAGAGAGGCCATTTTCATTCGAATAAATCCCCAAGCTCTTCAAGGGTTGGCATCGTTGCTGGAACCACCGAGAGTTCGCAGTCCAGAGCAGCCAAAACGCGCGCGTAAGCGATCATGCCGACGGAAAGGGTGCCTTTCTCCACCGCGATGACTTTGTATCGCGTCAGTCCCGCCAGATCGGCAAGCTGAGCCTGCGTCAGGCCACGATTTATACGTTTTTGACGTAATTGGATGCCGAGCCGGTTAATCAACAGAGAGTGGTCCATGTGTCGCTACCGTAACATTTAATATTGAAGGTAGCGTATACGAAACATTTTATCCACGCTTCACTGCGAACCGCTGCCCTTGCTGATGCACGTTTACTCGTCCATGAAACCGGAAGTGGCTGGCGATCATCAACCAGTACGGCGGCGACATCAAAGAAACTTATGGCGTACCGGTTGAAGAAATCGTCGAAGGCATCAAGTATGGCGTGCGCAAGGTCAACATCGACACCGACCTGCGTCTGGCATCCACCGGCGCAATGCGTCGCCTGATGGCCACCAACCCGAGCGAATTCGACCCACGTAAATTCTTCGGCGCGACCGTGACTGCAATGCGTGATGTGTGTATCGCTCGTTATGAAGCGTTCGGTACTGCGGGTAATGCTTCGAAGATCAAGCCGATCTCCTTGGAAGCGATGTTCCAGCGTTATCTGAAGGGTGAGTTGAACGCTAAGGTTAACTGAGCCTGATCGTTAATTTGCTGATTCAAGAAACCCGCCGAAAGGCGGGTTTTTTGTGCTCTGGGGTTACCCTCTTGTGAAGTTCATATTGTAGGTCTTACCCACATTCGGCCCGCCTGCGAGAACTTTAACAGTACCGCCCAACTGATTGTCGTTGCCATCGGACGACTTCAGGGTGATGGTGAGTGAACTGTCTCCATGCCCATATTCATCCCCATCTGAAGCTTTTGCTTTTGCCTGAAGATTAAAAGATCTGGATGTCTTCGCGGTATAGTTCCCGGTGACGGTGAAGTTAAGCCCGTAATATTTCATTTTCCCATTATTTAACTTGCCACCCTGTTGGCTTAGGTCATCAAATGTAAGTGTGGCGGGATTGCTTTCGCCTGTATCAGAGACGGTTCCTTGGAAAGTAAGCATTATTTTCTTAACCTTTTGCTCGCGATATTTAAGGCTCGGGCTAAATTTCAGTCCGAAGTCGTTTTTCCGGTATCACGCTGATGAGGTTAAGTTGAAGTCTGTTTCTTGTAACCTGATAGAAATGACAGTTTTTTATAGTCATTCGCGATGATCTGTTCGGGTAATTCATGAATTCGGTATAAGAAGTTGGAATTTAAGCAGGTCTGTTCCCTTTATTTAAGCAATTTGAGCGAATTTCACCCACGTAAGATCTCCGGAGTCACTGTGATCCCGATGCGTGATGTGTGTATCGCTCGTAATGAAGTATTCGCTACTGCCGGTAATACTTCGAAGACCAAAACGATCTCGCTGGAAGCGATGTTACTGGCGTTATCTGAAGGAAGAGTTGAAGACTAAGGGCAAATAAGTCGGAGCGTTGGACTGTTATAGAATAAACCCGCCGCGGGGCGGGTTTATCTGTGGATGATTTCCCATCAGTGACAAGGAATTGTCACCTACAGCGGACATCCAAGAGGTTTTTAGATGAAAAGTCCGATATGGGTGGCTATTCCTTCAACTCCACGTGATCCAGCGCTTGATTCACCGCCAGTTCACCGAGCATGACGACCTGCGCTATGCCCAACGCAGTCTTGCGGTGTGAGGTGTCGAGCATGGCGGCGAAGTTGTTGAGCATTTCGCTGGCTGAACCCAGGGTTTCGCTGGCGTTGGCCAGCAGGGATTCGGTGTTGTACTTCGGGTTGGCGAGGTACATCGGCTCGGGTTTGTTGGTGCTGGCCATGATGCAGGCGGCGGGACTGAGGTAGTGGTCGAGGGCGCGTTCAGCGGCGTCGTTGAGTTTTTTGGAATTGAGGGATTCGTACGGGGAGGCCGGGTCGGTGACCGGCGGGTGAGGCGTTGATTTGATCATTTGCTCGAAACCTGATTGTAGTGCCCCCGCTCTGGCTACTAATCAAAGTGGAGGCAACTGTACGCAGGTTAGTAGACCGGGGTTTCGAGCAAGCCGGCGCACCCGAAGGTGCCCTGCGCACAGCTACCATCAAGCGCAGGAATCGGAATCCCTGACTGATAGATGCTTGAGCACCAAGCTTGAAACCACGGGCTACTAAACCCGATCACTGGAAATCAGTGACGCGAATCAAGTTACCGATGGCCCGCCAGGCGCACAAGCCGGCGGATTCTGGCGTACCCGTAGGCAACGACGCAAGCTGTTGTAGGCATCCGGAAGTAACGGCCGACAAATCTAAACAACCACGTTTAAAGGATGTCCGACTGGCAATAAATAACACTGTGGCGAGGGAGCTTGCTCCCGCTGGACTGCGCAGCAGACCTCGCTTTTTCAGGGCCGTTGCGCGCCCCAGCGGGAGCAAGCTGCCTCGCCACAGGATGTGTGTCAATAAAGAGTTATTTGTCGTGGTCGATATCGAGTTTGCTGAAGGTGACCTGGCCGCCTTCGCTGGTGTAGCCGGTGTTGTCCTGCACATAAACCCCGGCCTTGAAGTACAGCGGCTTGTTGCGCCACGTCGCGCTGATCTGGCTGTCCCACTGATAACCCGCCGCGCTGATGCCGAGTGCGCCGCCGGGGCTTAAGTGGATGAGGTAGTTGAATTCGCGATCCAGTTTGATCCCGGTGGCGAGGGTGATGACCCGGCCCTCGTCGTCATCCGAGTGCATGCGCACCTTGATCACCAGGTTACCGGTCTCGGTTTTGGTCTTGTATTGGTACTCGAGTTTGACCATCGGCTTCTGGCTTTCGTACGCGTGGATCTGGCCGATGACAATCTTGCCGGAGCTGGGCACCTTGTTCACCGTCACGGTGGCACGCAACGAGTTGTCGGCGTCGGGGTAATACCAGTTGCGCAGGGTGCCGTTGCTGTAGGTTTCGCGCAGTTCGGTGCGCGGGTAGATGGCGTTTTCGGTTTTTGACCCGGTAACCGGTGACCAGAAGAACAAAGTGCCGGTGTCGGAATGGAAGTACTGATCCTTGAAGCCGTTCACCAGTTTGGAGGTTTCGACGGTGTATGGCGGGCTGCCAACGGGAACGCTGAGGTTCCAGGTTGCGAGGTCGATCATGT
Source organism: Pseudomonas sp. Seg1 (assembly GCF_018326005.1). Taxonomy (NCBI): domain Bacteria; kingdom Pseudomonadati; phylum Pseudomonadota; class Gammaproteobacteria; order Pseudomonadales; family Pseudomonadaceae; genus Pseudomonas; species Pseudomonas sp. Seg1. The sequence goes on along the minus strand of NZ_AP021903.1, from coordinate 6,074,076 downwards.
CGGTTCTTCCACTCAAGTTTCACTGCACGCACGTGCCAGAAGCTCTAGGCCGCACGTTTTGGGGCGGCCTTTATAAGCGTAGAGGGTTTTTTTGTTAACCGCCGTCCGGCGGACGTTTGGCGTCAACATCCTGTCGAAATGCCATCTTTCCCGGTTTCAGGGGCCTTCACGCGTGACCGTTAGTCGGCTAGACCTGACATTGGTTAAATGATGGCCTGATGACAGCTTCTGCTTTTGCAGATCCGCGACTAGAGTGAAGGCTCAGTATGTGTACGGTTTTTACCGGAACCGGTCTGATGTCCCGACAAGAGAAGCAGCATGGAATGCGTGCAACCCCCGCCAAGTGAAGGCAGCTCTGTCCTTTTGATCGTTGATGATTACCCTGAAAACCTGATCAGCATGCGCGCGTTGCTGCAGCGTCAGGATTGGCACGTGTTGACCGCGGCCTCCGGTTTCGAGGCGCTCAATCTTTTGCTCGAACACGACGTCGATCTGGTGCTGCTGGATGTGCAGATGCCGGGCATGGACGGCTTTGAAGTCGCGCGCCTGATGCGCGGCAGTCAGCGTACGCGCCTCACGCCGATTATTTTCCTGACTGCCAACGAGCAATCCCAGGACGCCGTGATCAAGGGCTACGCCAGCGGCGCGGTGGATTACCTGTTCAAACCGTTTGATCCGCAAATCCTTAAACCGAAAGTGCAGGCGTTGCTGGAACACCAGCGCAATCGCCGCGCGTTGCAGCGCTTGAGTCATGACCTGGAAGTGGCGCGCGCCTTCAATGCCTCGGTGCTGGATAACGCTGCCGAGGGGATATTGGTGGTGGGCGAGGATGGCTTGATCCGCTTTGCCAATCCGGCGATTTCGCGCCTGCTGAACGCGCCGGTGAAGGAGCTGGAGGGTAAGGAATTTCTGGATTATCTGCAGAAACCACACATCCCGCTGTGGGCCGAATCCGAGTTTTACGCCAGCTTCAAGCGTGCTGAAACCCTGAGACTTCACGATGCGTTATTGCGCACAGCGCCCGGCCAGCAGGTGCCGGTGGCCTTGTCCTGCGCGGCGCTGCCCACTGAACAACAGGCGATGGTGGTGACGGTTCTCGACATGTCGGTGGTGCGCCACCTGCACCAACAGCTCGAATTCCAAGCCGTGACCGATCCCTTGACCGGGTTACTCAACCGTCGCGGTTTTTACCAGACCGTGGAGAACCTGTTGTTGCGCGGTGAGCGCAGCGACAGCAGTTGGGTGCTGCTGTATCTGGACCTCGACGGTTTCAAGCGGGTCAATGATTCCCTTGGCCACGATGCCGGCGACCGCGTGTTGCGTTGGGTGTCCGAGCAGTTGAAGGCGTGTCTACGGCCGTTCGACATTCTTGCGCGCATGGGCGGGGATGAATTTACGGCGTTGCTGGATCTGGAGTTTCCCGAGCAAGCGGCGAAGATCGCCGAGAAACTCATCGAACGTGTGTCGATCTGTCAGCAGATCGAAGGGCTGGACATCGCCCTCGGTGCCAGTATCGGCATCGCGACGTATCCGGATTGCGGTTCGAACCTCGACGGATTACTGCGCGCCTCGGACATCGCCATGTACGAGGCCAAGCGCGCCGGGCGTCAGCAATATCGTTTTTACGATCACGAAATGAATGGCCGGGCGCGCTCGCGTTTGATGCTCGAGGAGAGCGTGCGCACGGCCATCGAAAACCGCGATTTCAATCTGGTCTATCAACCGCAGGTGGCCATCGACAGCGGCCAGATTCGTGGCTTTGAAGCGCTGTTGCGCTGGCAGCACCCGAGCGTTGGCGATGTGCCGCCGGGGTTGTTCTTGCCGTTGCTGGAGGAGGCGCGATTGATCAGCCGTCTCGGCAGCTGGATTTATCATCGCGGTGCCGGTCAGCGCAAAGCCTGGGAAACCCTGTTTGCCGAAGACCTGGTGCTCGGCGTGAGTTTGAGCAACACCCAGTTCAGCCTGCCGAATCTGGTCACCGAGTTGCGTCAGGTCATGGAGCGACATTCTTTGCAGCCACGGCAATTGGAAGTCGAGGTCACCGAAGAAGCATTGATGCAAAACCCGGATGAAACCCGCAAACAACTGCGTTTGCTGCGCAATCTCGGGGTGCGCGTGGCGCTGGACGACTTCGGCTCCGGGCCGTGTTCGCTGACGCATCTGCGTGACCTGGAGCTCGATACGCTCAAGCTTGATCGCCATCTGATCGCCCGGTTGCCGGACTCCGAAAGGGACGCTTCGCTGGTGAGCACGGTGATCAACCTGTGCAAGCAATACGGTTTGCTGGTGATTGCCGAAGGTGTCGAAACCATCGAGCAGTATCAATGGCTGCAAGCCCACGGCTGCGAGTATGTGCAAGGCTTCCTCGTCGCACGACCACTGATCGCCGAGGACGTTGCAAGCTTCGCCGCGCCGTTTGACTGGAGCGCACTGCCCGGTTGAATTCGCTACACTGGCGCACCTTTTTCGAACCGTGTCGCTCGTCCATGACTGTGTTGAAGTACCTCCAGGCCTATCCCGCGCAACTTCAGGATCAGGTGCGCCAACTGATTGCCGACGGGCGTCTGGGTGAATACCTGGATCAGCGCTATTCGGGGCGGCACGATGTGCAGAGCGACAAGGCGCTGTACAGCTACGCACTGGACTTGAAGCAGGAATATCTGCGCAACGCCCCGGCCATCGACAAAGTGCTGTTCGACAACCGCCTCGATCTGACCCACCGTGCGCTCGGTCTGCACACCACGGTTTCGCGAGTGCAGGGCGGCAAGCTCAAGGCCAAGAAAGAGATTCGTATCGCCTCGCTGTTCAAGGATGCCGCGCCGGATTTTCTGAAGATGATCGTGGTGCATGAACTGGCGCATTTCAAAGAGTCGGATCACAACAAGGCGTTTTATAAATTGTGTGAGCACATGCTGCCGGGGTATCACCAGGTCGAGTTTGATCTGCGCGTGTACCTGACGTGGCGGGATCTGCAGGCTTAACAGTACGCAACCAGGAAGGTGTGGATGGACGTCAGCAAGACCAAAAGCAGTTTCTACCGCCGCTTGTACGTGGCGTACCTGATCGACAGCGGTCTGGCGCCGAGTGTGCCGACGCTGACCGAAGTGACCGGCATGCCCCGGCGCACGGCGCAGGACACGATTGCGGCACTGGCGGATCTGGATATCGTTTGTGAATTCGAGCAGGAAGAGGGCGCACGCAACCATGCCGGGCGCTATCGGATTCGCGAGTGGGGGGCGATTGATCGCGGGTGGATCGAGCGTAATTTGCGGCAGATCAAGGCAGTGCTGGAATATCCCTGAGTCCTGCGTTGACTGAGCTGAAGCCATCGCTGGCAAGCCAGCTCCCACAGGTTTTTCTGTCATTCACAAAAAGTGTGTTTGCCGCAGATCTCTGTGGGAGCTGGCTTGCCAGCGATGGGGCTTTCAGGAGCGACGCATCCCGATATGCGGAATGTAATCCTCCAGATACTCCTCACCCGCCACCACAAACCCGTACTTGCCGTAATACCCCTGCAAATGCGCTTGTGCCGACAGATAGATCGGCACCTGTGGCCAATGCTTCTCGGCCTGTTTCAGCGCCTGTTCCATCATTTCGTGCCCAAGCCCTTTGCCTCGCCCTTGCGGCGCAGTTATCACCCGGCCGATCACCACGTCACCGCCCTGGGATTCCGGATCCAGCAGGCGCAGATACGCCATCAACTGGTCATCCTCCCAACCCATCAAATGATAGGTGTCACCGTCCAGATCCTGGCCATCGAGGTCGGGGTAGGCGCATTTCTGTTCGACCACGAAAACTTCCGAACGCAGTTTCAGCAGTGCGTACAACTGTTCTTTGCCCAAATCACTGTGATGTTTGCAGACCCATTCGATTGTCATTTTTCGATTCCTTGAAGGCGTCGCCCGATACTAAGCGCAGACGCCAAAGATGTCTGTATGGCTGAAGAGTCTGTGATAAAGGTCAAAATGCCATCATTCCTTTCTCGCGACGGTGTCTTCTTTGTGTAATCTGCTGGAGAGCGCTGTGCACTGGCTTCAATGAGCTAACGTTAGGGCCTGGGTTTCGCCGGTAAGGGGCCTTGGGTTTTGACTGAAAAATACGCCGGGCAGCTCGCCCGCTAAGGATTTTCAAGCATGCCGCGATTGCATCGAGCCTTTGCTTTGATCGGATTGCTCTTGCTGGGTCAGAACGCTGCAGCCGATAAGCTGCGGCTGGTATTCGATATCTGGCCACCCTTTACCGACGACACGCTGGTCAATGGCGGCCTGGCCACCGACATCGTCAGCACCGCGCTGGCCCGGGCCGGTTATGCCAGCGGTTATGAACAGGTGCCGTGGGCACGGGCGCTGCTGGGTGTCGGCGAAGGCCGTTACGATGTACTGGTCAACGCCTGGTACAACGATGAGCGGACGAAACTCGGGCAGTTTTCCGGTGAGTACCTGCTCAACCGCATCCGCTTCCTCAAGCGCAAAGACACGCCGCTTGAATACTCCAATCTGCAGCAATTGCACACATACCCGATTGCAGTGGTGCGCGGTTATGCCTATTCGCCGCCATTTGATGCCGACACGGCGTTGCAGAAAGTCCCTGTGCATAACTTCGCCATGGCGGTGCGCATGCTGGCGGCGGACCGGGTCAAGTTGACGCTGGAGGACGAGTATGTCGCGAAGTACTACCTGGCGCGGGAATCAGCCAAGGTGCGCAATTCGGTGGAGTTCTTGCCCAAACCGTTGAGCGAGAACAGCCTGCATATATTGGTGAGCCTGAAAAATCCGCAGCATGAGCAGATCGTGGCGGGGTTTGATCGGGCGATAGCGGCGATGAAGGCGGATGGCAGTTATGACCGCTTGCTGCGCCAGCATGGGATGTAGGTGTCTGATCCCAGAGTTGTGTTGTTGCTGAGGGCCTCATCGCTGGCAAGCCAGCTCCCACAGGGTCTTTGGTGAAGCACAATTTTGTGAATCACTCGACCCACTGTGGGAGCTGGCTTGCCAGCGATGAGGCCAGTCAGGCCACCTCAAACTTCGGAGGTGTCCTTGATCAAATGCGCCGCTAACGTGCGCAACGGCCCCAACTGCCGGCAGATCAACGCCAATTGCGTCTGCACCAGGCGCTGCCCTTCATCAATCTCATCGGGCATCTGCTCCAGTTCGTTGGCCAGCGCTTCTTCTTCATCACTCTGAATCGCAATCGGCTGCTTGCTCGCTAGCCCCTGGGCGATTTCATCAATGCTCGTCGCCAGCTTCACCCCGGCCCCATCGATCAAATGCTCTCGCACCTCCGCCGGCAACTGCGTCTCGCGGTGCGCACCCAGCCCTGACAGGTAACTGAGCAAGGTGTGCGACAGCACCAGAAAGCGGAAACCGACATCCGCTTCTTTGCGGAAATGCCCCGGCTCCATCAGCATGTTCGCCAGTGTCGTCGACAGCGCCGCATCGGCGTTATGCGCATTGCGCCGGGCCAGACGATAAGCGAGGTCGTCGCTCTTGCCGGCGGCATATTGCTGCATGATCTGGCGCAGGTAGATGCTGTTGCAGGTCAGGGTGTTGGCCAGCACTTTGTTCAGGCGTCGGCCCTGCCAGTCAGGCAGGAACAGGAACACCGTCAGGCCGGCAATCAGGCTGCCGAGCAAAGTATCGAACAGTCGCGGCAGGAACAGCCCGTAACCGTCGCCGACCTGGTTGAAGCAGAACAGCACCATGATGGTGATCGCCGCCGTCGCCAAGGTGTAGCGCGTGGTGCGGTTGGTAAAGAACACCACGCCGGCGGCGATGGCGAAACACGACTGCACCAACGGACTCGGGAACAGATCGAACAGCGCCCATGCCACGGTCAGGCCGATGGCCGTGCCGAAAATCCGCTGACCGAGTTTGCGCCGCGTGGCGCCGTAGTTCGGCTGGCAGACGAACAGGGTGGTGAGGATGATCCAGTAGCCTTGCGACGGGTGAATCAAATGCACCATGCCATAGCCGATGCTCAGCGCCAGCGGCAGGCGCAGGGCATGGCGGAACAACAACGAAGTCGGTGTCAGTTGCGTGCGCAGGCGAATCCACACGTCCTTGAGGTTGCGTGGCGAGCGGTCGAGCAGGCTGCTGTCGGTGGCGTCGGCGAGGGCGTCGGGGTTACTCGCGTCGCTGAGCAAACGGTCGAGGGTGCCGAGGTTGGCTGCCAGTGCGCGCAACGAACGCAGGAGTCCGCGCCATGCCGGATTGCTCTGGATGCGCAGGTGTTCGAGGGAGGCGTCGAGGTCGCTCAGCGCTTCGGCGAAACTGGCGTCATAGATGAACGGCTGGCGCATCTGGATCGATTCGGCCAGTGCGCGGCAGGCTTTGCCTTGCTGGCGCAACAGGCGTTGGCAGCGGAACAGCACATCACTGTGGAAAAACGCTTCGGCCAGCGCATTGTAGGGATAGTGCGAAGAGCTGGCGCGTTCGTGGATGTCCTGAGCGAGGAAGTACAACTTCAGGTAACGGCTGACTTTCGAGCCGGGGCGACCGTTGCCGACCCGGTGCAGAATGATTTCCTTGGCACTGTTCAGTGCCGCCACCACGCGGCCATTTTGCTGGGCCAGCTCCAGCCGTCGTGCTTCGACGTCCATCTGCCGGATCGGCTCGAACAGCGAGGATTTCAACTTCAGGTAAAACCCCAGTTCACGGAACAACCGCGCCAGGCTCTGCTGTACCGGCTGATTGGAAAACATCGCCTGCCACAACACCGAGAGCAAGCCGTACCACGCCGCACCCGCCACCAGCAGCATCGGTTCGTGCCAGAAATCAGTGACCGCACCACCGCGTTGATCGACGCCGATCATCGTGTACACGGAAAGAATCAACGTTGCCGAGGCAATCGCCCCATAACGCTCGCCGAGCGCACCGAGCATGGTCAGGCCGAAGCTGGCCAGCGCCAAGGCAATGGCAAACACGATGGGGTAGGGGAAGAGCAATTCCACCGACAGCGCGGCGATGCTGAAACACACCAGCGTCACCGCGAGTGCGTTGAGGCGGCCCTGCCAACTGTCGTCGGTCTCGGCCAGGGCGCTGGCGATAATGCCGAGGAACAACGGGATCAGCAGGCCCATTTCATCCTGATACCAACACAGCGCCATGCTGCCGGTCAGGGCGATGAACACCCGCACGCTGTAGCTGAATTTATCCAGCGCCCACAGGCGCCGCAAAGACTGACGAAACGAGGTCGAGGACATGAAGTGCGAAGGCCTTCCGAGGCGATGCCGCTAAATTGAGCCAGTAATGACGCCGACGCAATGGCGCCGATCACATCTGACAGCAAAAAGTGTTCCTTTGAGATCTTGTGCTGGATTAAATCTTGAATTGGGCACGGAACCCTGTGGGAGCTGGCTTGCCAGCGATGGCTGCCTGACAGGCAACAATTATGTTGGATCCGCCGGCCTCATCGCTGGCAAGCCAGCTCCCACAGGATTTTGTATTTAGCTTTGAATCAAGCGTACTGCGCAGCCGCGTAACCCGAGGCCCAGGCCCACTGGAAGTTGAAGCCGCCCAGGTGGCCGGTGACGTCGAGCACTTCGCCGATGAAATACAGGCCCGGGCTTTTCAGCGACTCCATGGTTTTGGAAGACACTTCGCGGGTATCCACGCCACCGAGTGTTACCTCGGCGGTGCGATAACCTTCAGTACCCGCCGGCACGACTTTCCAGCTGCCGAGCTTCTCGGCGATCTCCGCCAGTTCCGCGTGGGTGTACTGCTTCATCGGCTTGGAGATGAACCAGTTGTCCGCCAGCAGGTTGGCCATCTTCTTGGTGAAGATTTCACCCAGCAACGTTTTCAGCTCGCTATTGGGGCGTTCGGCCACTTGCTGTTGCAGCCAGCTCGCGGCGTCGTGATCCGGCAGCAAGTTGATCTCCACCGTGTCGCCGGATTCCCAGAACGAGGAAATCTGCAGAATCGCCGGACCACTGAGGCCACGGTGCGTGAACAGGATATTCTCGCGAAAGCTCTGCTCGTTGCAGCTGACCAGGCAATCCACCGAAGTCCCGGACAGTTCGGTGCACAATTCCTTGAGCTGATCGGTGATGGTGAACGGCACCAGCCCGGCGCGGGTCGGCAGCAGTTCATGGCCGAATTGCTTGGCCACCTGATAACCAAAACCGGTGGCGCCCAGCGTCGGGATCGACAGACCACCCGTGGCAATTACCAGCGACTGGCACTGGACTTGACCGAGGGTGGTGTCGAGCAGGTAGCCATTTTCGACTTTCTCGATGGTCTGGATCGAGGTGTCCAGACGCAGGTCGACACCGACTTGATCGCATTCGGTGAGGAGCATTTCGAGGATGTCGCTGGACTTGTTATCGCAGAACAGCTGGCCGAGTTTTTTCTCGTGGTACGGCACGGCGTGCTTGCCGACCATGCCGATGAAATCCCACTGGGTGTAACGCGCCAGTGCCGATTTGCAAAAATGCGGGTTCTGCGAGAGGAAATTGCTCGGCTCGGTGTACATGTTGGTGAAGTTGCAGCGGCCACCGCCCGACATCAGGATTTTCTTGCCGGCCTTGTTCGCGTGGTCGAGCAGCAACACCTGACGCCCGCGCCCGGCGGCGGTCAGTGCACACATCAACCCAGCGGCGCCAGCGCCAATGATCACGACTTCGGTAGAGCGCAAAACGGTGTCCTCACACAATGATCGTTCCCACGCTCTGCGTGGGAATGCCGCCATGGACGCTCTGCGTCCGCTGTTGAATCGTGACGCGGAGCGTCACAGGATGCGTTCCCACGCAGAGCGTGGGAACGATCGGGTCAGAGGATACGCACGCGCAGCGAACGGCCCTTGATCTTGCCGTCGTTCAAACGCTGCAAAGCCTGCATGGCCACAGTGCGGTCAACCGCCACGTAGGCCTGGAAATCAAAGATCGCGATCTTGCCAACCTGCGCACCCGGAATGCCGGCGTCGCCGGTCAATGCGCCAAGAATGTCGCCCGGACGCACTTTGTCTTTACGACCAGCGCCGATGCACAGGGTAGTCATTGGCGGTTGCAGCGGGGCAAGGCCCTGGGACTTGAGGTTGTCGACCTGATCCCAGTTCAGCGGCGATTTCTGCAGTTGTTCGATGGCTTGAGCGCGGTGTGCTTCGCCCGGGGCAACCAGACTGATCGCAATGCCTTTCTCGCCAGCACGACCGGTACGGCCGACGCGGTGAATGTGGATTTCCGAATCGCGGGCCAGTTCGACGTTGATCACCATGTCCAGCGCGTCGATGTCCAGACCACGGGCGGCAACGTCGGTGGCAACCAGTACCGAAGTACTGCGGTTGGCGAACATCGCCAGCACCTGGTCGCGGTCACGCTGTTCCAGATCGCCGTGCAGGCCGACGGCGGAAATGCCTTTGGCGGTCAGGTGATCGACGGTTTCCTGCACCTGCTGCTTGGTGAAGCAGAAGGCTACACAGGACGCCGGGCGGAAGTGGTGCAGGACTTTGGTCACTACGCTCATCCGGTCTTCCGGGGAAATCTCGTAGAAACGCTGCTCGATCTGCGTGTCATCGTGGAACGCTTCGGCTTTCACCGTTTGCGGGTCACGCATGAACTTCGAGGCGAGTTGTTTGATGCCCACCGGGTAAGTCGCGGAGAACAGCAGGGTCTGACGACGCTCTGGCGTCTTGACGATGATGTCTTCGATGGCGTCGTAGAAACCCATGTCGAGCATGCGGTCGGCTTCGTCGAGGATCAGCGTGTTCAGGCCATCGAGCACCAGCGAGCCCTTGCGCAGGTGCTGCTGAATGCGCCCCGGGGTGCCGACGATGATGTGCGCGCCGTGTTCCAGCGAAGCGATCTGCGGGCCGAACGACACGCCACCGCACAGGGTCAGGACCTTGATGTTGTCTTCGGCACGGGCCAGACGACGGATTTCCTTGGCAACCTGATCGGCCAGCTCACGGGTCGGGCAGATTACCAGCGCCTGGCAACCGAAGTAGCGCGGGTTGATCGGGTTGAGCAGGCCGATGCCGAACGCAGCGGTTTTGCCGCTGCCGGTCTTGGCCTGGGCGATCAGGTCCATCCCCTTGAGGATCACCGGCAAGCTCTGCGCCTGGATCGGCGTCATCTGGGCATAACCGAGTGATTCGAGGTTAGCCAGCATGGCGGCGGACAGCGGCAGAGTATTAAAAGCGGTGGCGATGGTGGTCACGGGACTGGCCTGCAAAACAAAATGTCGCGCAGTGTAGCAGCCCCGGGCCACTTTCCTCGAAAGTTCTGGACGAACAGTGACTGAATCAACAGCCCAGAGTTGTTCCCGGACCATAGATGAAGCTGTGGCAGAGGAGCCTCTGTGGTGAGGGGATTTATCCGCGATGGGCTGCGAAGCAGCCCCAAAACCTGCCGCCTCAGTGCATCAGACTGATCGCATTCAGCTTTCTTGGGGTCGCTGCGCAACCCGTCGGGGATAAATCCCCTCACCACAAAGCTCCCTCGCCACAAAAGCCCTTCAGCGCAAATCAGTGTTCGATGTGCTCTTCCGGGCGTTTGGCGCGGCGGCCGTCTTCTTTCGACAGTTGCGAGAAAATTGTCGCCGCCAGCATCGCCATGATCCCGACCGTGACGAAGGTCAACTGGAACGCGCCCAATACGGTCTCGACGCCGTCGTTGCCGATCTCCGCCGTGAACCCGCCGAGCAGCGCGCCCGCGCAGGCAACCCCAAGACTCAGGGACAACTGCGCCACCACCGAGAGCAAACTGTTGCCGCTGCTGGCGCTCGCATCATCCAGATCAATCAACGTCACCGTATTCATCGCCGTAAATTGCAGCGAGTTGATCGCGCCGAGAACCGCCAGCAGACACAGCAGCAGCCAGTACGGTGTCTGCTCGCTGACCAGGCCCATGCTCGCCAGCATGATCCCCAGCGCCAGTGTGTTGCCGGTCAGCACAATGCGATAACCGAGACGTTCGATCAGCGGCCGCGCCACCCATTTGGCGACCATCGCCGCAGCGGCCAGCGGCAGCATGCTCATCCCCGCTTGCGACGGCGAATAACCGAGCGCCACTTGCAGCAGCAACGGCACCAGAAACGGCAGGGCACCGCTACCCAGACGTGCGAACAGATTGCCGAGAATGCCCACGGCAAAGGTGCGGGTCTTGAACAGTGACGGCGCGAACAGCGGGTTTTCGATGTGTCCGGCGCGCAACCAATACGCTGCCAGACAGGCCATGCCGCCGAACAACAGCAACATCACCCGCAGGTGCGGCAGGTGCAGTTCGCCGAGCCCTTCCATGGCGATGGTGATCAGAATCATCGCCGCGCCAAACAACAGGAAACCAAGACTATCGAAGCGTGTGCGCTCGGTGCCGCGCAGGTCGGGGATGAACTTCCACACTGCGTAGCAGCCGATGACGCCGACCGGCAGGTTGATCAGGAAGATCCAGTGCCACGTCAGGTATTCGACCATCCAGCCGCCCATGGTCGGGCCGATCAACGGGCCGAGCAGGCCGGGGATGGTGATGAAACCCATGATCCGCACCAGTTCCGATCTTGGATAGGCACGTAAAACCACCAGTCGACCGACCGGCAACATCAGCGCGCCGCCCAAGCCTTGGATGACGCGGGCGCCAACCAGCATGCTCAGGCTGCTCGACAACGCGCAGAGCAGCGAGCCGAAGCTGAACAGGAGGATCGCGCCGAAGAAGATTTTCTTGGTCCCGAAGCGGTCGGCGATCCACCCGGAAGCGGGGATCAACAGCGCCACGGTGAGCATGTAGGAGATGACCACACCCTGCATGCGCAGAGGGTCTTCGGCCAGATCTCGGGCCATGGCCGGCAGGGCGGTGTTGAGGATGGTCCCGTCGAGGGACTGCATGAAGAACGCAATGGCGACGACCCACGGCAACCAGCGGGCGGTGATGGCGTCGAGAGGCGGGCGAGTGGGCATGGAACCTCTGAGAAAGTGGATCAGACGGAACACTACCCTGTGGGAGCTGGCTTGCCAGCGATGAGGCCCTCAGATTCAACATCGTTGTTGCCTGAAAGTCCGCCATCGCTGGCAAGCCAGCTCCCACAGGTACTGCGGTGTTGCGGTATTACAAGGTCAGGGTCAGTCGGCTGACCAGCGCCCCCGGCAGCAACGCCGAGGAAGTATTGCGCTGGCTATACGTACTCGCCGACAGCAGCAACTCACGCTCGGCGGTCAGTGCTTCCAGCTGCGAACCCAGCAAGCTGTAGGCGCTGTCATCGAAACGCATGGTGCTGACCGGGGCCTGGATTTCGCCGTTCTCGACCCAGAAGGTCGCGAAGCGGGTCATGCCGGTCATGCGCGCCGCCGGTTGATCCGAGAAGTTCAGGTACCACAGGTTGCTGATGTACAGCCCGGTGCCCAATTGCTTGAGGATCTCTGCTTGCGACAGATCACCGGCAGCCATGTTCAATGCACTCGGCGATTCACCGCCGCTGGCACCGTTGGCCGTCAGGCCGTATTCGGCCGCACTGCGCGAACCGACCAATTGATCGCCAGCCTTGCCTTCGACGATCAGGCGCAGATCGCTGCGTGGATAACCTTCACCGGAAAACGCCGGGCTCAACGATTCGCTGACTTTCTCATCCAGCGACACCAGCGGGCTGAACGCCTGATCGCCGACATAGAGCTTCTGCAACGGGCTGCTTTTGCTCGCGATCGATTGCGCCGAGAAACCGCCCCAGCTCAGCATGCCCATGATTTCTTCCAGCGCCGCCGGCGCCAGATACGCGCGGTATTGCCCCGGTGCCAAGGTGCGCAACGGCCGACCAAGGAATTCCAGTTGCTCGCGCGCCTGCTGGAAGCGTTTGGCGAAACCATCGCTGCTCCAGTCGTGCCCGGCGTAACTGGCCTTCACGGCCTCGCCGTTCTCGTGGAACAGGCTGAAATCGAAGTTGAAGCTGTTCGCCTGATGCCAGCCGAAGGCGCCTGAAGAACTGGCGAAACCACGGCTGATCGGGCCGGCGGCATAGAAGCCCACCAGGTCCAGACCTTCGGCGGCGGCGCAGATTTCGTCGACTACCTGCTCGGTGTCCGGCAGCGGATGCTCCTGCACGTTATTGCTCTGCCAGCCATTGTGGTTGAGCAACAGATACGGATCCTGCGGCAGCAGCGGCAGGGTTTCGCGCAATTGTTGCAGGCCTTCGGCGAGGCGTTGCAGGTCGCCTTCCAGATCACCGGAGAGGGTGATGTGCAAGTCGGCATGGCGGCCGTCGTTGATCAGTTTCAGGCCGACATCGGCCTGCTGCACTTGCCCGGCCTGACGCACCTTGGCGTGGTTGAAACGCACGAACGCCGACGATTCGGCGGCATAGCTGAGGGTGAACTGTTCCGGCTCGCGCACTGTGTCGCGCAGCCAGTTGACCAGTACTTTAAAGGCCTCAGCCTGATTCTTGACCGTACTCATCAGGCGTCTCCCCCAAACACATCAACATTGCTGAATACGCAGGCCGGCGAAGCGTGGCCGACGCGGATCACCTGGTTCGGTTCGCCCTTGCCGCAGTTTGGCGTGCCCAGCACCTTGACGGTGTTGGCGTCGCCGACGGCGCGCAGGCTTTTCCAGAAGTGCGCGGAAATCGCCCGGTAGTTCGGGTTTTTCACCACGCCTTTGAGTTCGCCGTTTTCGATCAACTGGCCCCATTCGCAGCCGAACTGGAATTTGTTGCGTGCATCGTCAATCGACCACGAGCGGTTGGTGCTCATCAAAATGCCGTGCTCGATGCCTTCGATCAGCTTGTTCAGCGGCTGGTCGCCCGGTTCGATATTGAGGTTGGCCATACGGTCGATCGGCGCGCGGTTCCAGCCACAGGCGCGACTGTTGGCGACACCGTCGAGACCGGCGCGGAACTGCGACAGAGCACCGCCCAATGGTCGCAGCAGCAGGCCCTCGCGAATCAGGAATTGCTTGCTGGCCTTGCTGCCATCGTCGTCGTGGCCGTAACTGGCGAGTTCTTCGGGGATGCCCGGATCGAAGGTCACGTTGAGCAGTTTCGAGCCGTATTGCAGGCTGCCGAAATCAGATGCTTTGACGAAACTGGTACCTGCGTAATTGCGCTCGTCGCCGAGAATCCGGTCGAGTTCCAGCGGGTGACCAATGGATTCGTGGATCTGCAGCATCATCTGATCGGGCATCAACAGCAGGTCGCGCGGCCCTTGCGGAGTGTTGGGCGCGAGCAGCAGTTGCAGGGCCTGGTCGGCCACCTGCGGACCGGCACCAACCAGGCCGCAGCGGCTGATCACGTCAGCGCCGCCCTGTTGGCCGAAGTTCTCGCGGCCGAGGCTGCGGGTCTGGCTGTCGTTGCCGTCGTAGGCGGTGACGTCGAGGCCTGGGTAGACGAAGCGCTGGGCCTGACGCAATTCGGCTCCGGCGCTGCTCAGGTAGATCTGCTCGACATGGGTAATGCCGATGCTCACTTCCCAATTCACCAGGCGCTCATCCTTTGGCACCGAGGCGGATTCCGCGCCGAGCAACTCAAAGCATTCGCTCAGGGACGGGAAGGGTTGTTCGAGATTGGGTGAAAAGTAGTCAGCGCGGTCGCTGGAAACGGGCTGATCGCGCAGGTCGAGCAGCGCGTGCGGCTTGAGCCGGCGGGCCTGGATTTCTGCGCGCTCAAGGGCAGCTTGCAGGCCTTGTTGCGAGAGGTCGTTGGTCGCCGCATAGGCTTCAACGCCATTGACGCGAACGGTAAGCATCGCGCCTTCATCACGGCTCAGGCTTGGCGGTTCGGCGACGTTCTTGCGCACCGACAGATACTGGCCGGACTCGCGTACATACCGCAGGGAAAAAAACTCAGCGCCCGTGCGCAAGGCAGCGAAGCGCTGCTTGAGCTGGGGGTGGAAATCGAACATTCGGGAACCTCCTTGTTATGGAGTTGCGGGGTGAGGCGATTCGGCGGGGAGGGGTGAAACGGTTGCGCGAGGTCTAGAGTAGGCCTGCGTGGGGGTAGGATCAAGTGAAGAGGGGGTGTAGGAGGAATTACTGTGCAGCGGGGGAATTTGTGCTGAATGTGAGGGCCCCTTCGCGAGCAGGCTCGCTCCCACAATTGATCTCCAGTGAACACAAAATCTGTGAGTACTCAAAAACAATGTGGGAGCGAGCCTGCTCGCGAAGGCCGCGCCTCGGTATTACTCAAGGGCCTCATCGCTGGCAAGCCAGGCTCCCACCGGTTTTTTTGTTGAACACAATATTTGTGAACGACGCAAAACCCTGTGGGAGCTGGCTTGCCAGCGATTAGCCGTGACGCGGTATAACGGAATTACTGAGCAGCAGGCGTGATATCACGCATCGGCTTGCCCTTCACTGGCGCATTGCCTGCGACGTAATACGGCGCGGTGCTACGCGGCAGCGGCTTGCGACCACGGATCTTGTCGGCGATTTTCTCGGCCATCATGATCGTCGGTGCGTTCAGGTTACCGGTGGTGATGATCGGCATGATCGAAGCATCGACCACGCGCAGACTCTGCATGCCGTGCACACGACCTTCGCCATCAACCACAGCCATGTCGTCGGTGCCCATCTTGCACGAGCAGGACGGGTGGAACGCGGTTTCGGCGTGCTCACGGATGAACTTGTCGAGCTGCTCATCGGTTTGCACTTCGATGCCCGGGCTGATTTCGCGGCCACGGAAAGCGTCCAGAGCAGGCTGCTGCATGATTTCACGGGTCAGGCGGATGCCGTCACGGAATTCCTGCCAGTCCTGCTCGGTGGCCATGTAGTTGAACAGGATGCTCGGGTGTTGACGCGGATCCTTGGATTTGACCTGGATGCGGCCACGGCTCGGCGAACGCATAGAACCCATGTGCGCCTGGAAGCCGTGCTCTTTCACACCGTTGCTGCCGTTGTAGTTAATCGCCACCGGCAGGAAGTGGTACTGGATGTTCGGCCATTCGAATTCCGGACGCGAGCGGATGAAACCGCCGGCTTCGAACTGGTTGCTGGCGCCGATGCCGGTGCCGTTGAACAGCCACTCGGCACCAATGGCTGGCTGGTTGTACCAGAGCAGCGACGGGTACAGCGAAACCGGCTGAGTGCAGGCGTATTGCAGGTACAGCTCAAGGTGATCCTGCAGGTTTTCACCGACACCCGGCAGATCGTGTACGACCGGGATGTCGAGGCTTTCCAGCAGTTTTGCCGGGCCGACACCGGAACGTTGCAGAATCTGCGGCGAAGCGATGGCGCCGGAGCACAGCAGGACTTCTTTGCGGGCTTTGACTTCAACGCGCTCTTCAGCGTCGCCGACCAGGTAACGCACGCCAACGGCACGCTTGCCTTCGAACAGGATCTTGTCGGTCAGAGCGTGAGTGACGATGGTCAGGGTCGAACGCTTCTTGGCGACATCGAGGTAGCCACGGGCGGTGGAAGCACGGCGGCCGTTCGGCGTCACGGTGCGGTCCATCGGACCGAAGCCTTCCTGCTGGTAGCCGTTCAGGTCTTCGGTGCGCGGGTAACCGGCCTGCACGCCAGCTTCAACCATGGCGTGGAACAGCGGGTTGTTGCCAGCCTTCGGCGTGGTCACGCTGACCGGACCGTCGCCACCGTGGTAGTCGTTCGGGCCGATGTCGCGGGTTTCCGCTTTGCGGAAGTACGGCAGGCAGTCGAGGTAGCTCCAGTCTTCCAGGCCTGGCAGTTTTGCCCAGCCGTCGTAGTCCATCGCGTTACCACGGATGTAGCACATGCCGTTGATCAACGAGGAACCGCCGAGGCCTTTGCCGCGACCGCATTCCATCCGGCGACCGTCCATGTGTGGCTCTGGATCGGTTTCGTACGCCCAGTTGTAGCGACGACCCTGCAGCGGGAACGCCAGTGCGGCGGGCATTTGCGTGCGGAAGTCGAAACGATAGTCCGGGCCGCCGGCTTCGAGCAGCAGAACGGTGACGCCGGCGTCTTCAGTCAGACGGGTCGCCAGGGTGTTACCGGCCGAGCCGGCACCGATGATGATGTAATCGAATTCTTGGGACATTGAATGCACCCTCTTTGAAGTTGGTCAGGTCAAGATCGCCGGGACGCTGCAAAACCTAAGCAGAGGAGGAAACTCCCTGTGGAGAAGATCCTCTGTGGTGAGGGGATTTATCCCCGACCGGCTGCGCAGCAGTCGTTAAGTCAGCGACTGGGTTCTGTCTGGAGAATTGCAGTGTCTGGAGGGGGCTGCTTTGCAGCCCATCGGGGATGAATCCCCTCGCCACAAGGGCCCATCCAGACTCTGCGTCAGATCAGAACACCGAGACGTAATCGCCCAGCTCGACCTGTACCGATTTGATGCGCGTGAAGTTGTTCAGCGAGCTGATCCCGTTCTCACGGCCAACACCCGACTGCTTGTAACCGCCCACCGGCATTTTTGCGTCGGACTCGCCCCAGGCGTTGATCCAGCAGATACCGGCTTCCAGTTGATGAATCACGCGGTGTGCGCGGTTCAGGTCTTTGGTGACGATACCGGCGGCCAGGCCGAAGTCGGTGTCGTTGGCACGGCGGATCACTTCTTCTTCGGTTTCGTAGGAGAGGATCGCCATGACCGGGCCAAAGATTTCTTCACGAACGATGGTCATGTCGTCGGTGCAATCGGTGAACACGGTCGGAGCAACGAATGCGCCTTTGGCGAATTCGCCGTCGGTCAGACGCTCGCCGCCGCACAGTACGCGGGCACCTTCTTCTTTACCCTTGGCGATGTAACCCAACACGCTTTCCATGTGCGGGAAGCTGACCAGCGGGCCGAAGTTGGTGTTTTCGTCTTCCGGGTTGCCGATGCGGATGCGCGCAACGCGCTCAACGATCTTGGCTTCGAAGGCGGCTTTCAGATGAGCCGGTACGAACACGCGAGTGCCGTTGGTGCAGACCTGACCGGAGCTGTAGAAGTTGGCCATCATCGCGGTGTCGGCAGCGCGATCCAGATCTGCGTCGTCGCAGATGATCAGCGGGGATTTGCCGCCCAGTTCCATGGTCACGTCTTTCAGCGACGAAGCCGAAGCGCTGGCCATGACTTTCTTGCCAGTGTCGGTGCCGCCAGTGAAGGAGATTTTTTCGATGCGCGGGTGCTCGGTCAGCCAGGTGCCGACTTCACGGCCGCTGCCGGTCAGAACGTTGAACACGCCATTCGGAACGCCGGCTTCGGTGTAGATCTCGGCCAGTTTCAGGGTGGTCAGCGAGGTGACTTCGCTTGGCTTGAAGATCATCGCGTTACCGGCCGCCAAGGCTGGAGCGGATTTCCACAGCGCGATCTGGATCGGGTAGTTCCACGCGCCGATACCGGCCACCACACCCAGCGGCTCGCGACGGGTGTAAACGAAAGAAGTGTCACGCAGCGGGATCTGCTCGCCTTCGATGGCGGGTACCAGGCCTGCGTAGTATTCCAGCACGTCGGCGCCGGTAACGATGTCGACGTACTTGGTTTCGGAGAAGGCTTTACCGGTGTCCAGGGTTTCCAGAGCAGCCAGTTCATCGTTGCGCTCGCGCAGGATGTCGACGGCGCGACGCAGGATGCGCGAACGCTCCATGGCGGTCATCGCAGCCCAGATTTTCTGGCCCTTTTCAGCGCTGACGACAGCGCGCTCGACGTCTTCCTTGGTCGCACGTTGCACCAGTGCGAGGACTTCACCGTTAGCCGGGTTGATGGCTTCGAAGGTGGCATCGCTGCCGGCGTCGGAGTACGCACCATCGATGTAAAGTTTTTGCAGTTCGAAACGGGCCATAGTGTCCTCGCAAGTGCATTAGTGGTTGGCGTTGACCACCGCGGTGAGGCTGCGGTGGCGTTCAGGGGCCGAGCGTTTTCTGTGTGCTCTAGCTCACCTTCTTGGCCAATTGGAAATCCATGTATTCGTAAGCGATCTGTTGCGCCTGCGCCGTGTCGAAAGCGTCTCCCGACAAAGCGCCGCGCAACCACAAGCCATCAATCAACGCTGCCAGGCCACGCGCTGCGGTGCGCGCATCTTCGAGCGGCAGCACACGGCGGAACTCGCAGCACAGGTTGGAATACAGACGGTGATCGTTGATCCGCTGCAACCTGTGCAAAGACGGCTGGTGCATGCTGGTGGCCCAGAAGGCCAGCCAGGTTTTCATTGCCGGGCCATTGACCTGGCTGGCGTCGAAGTTGCCTTCGATGATCACCTGCAGATGCGCCCGTGGGCTGCTGTCTGCCAGCGCCTGACGGCGCGCGGTGACGTTCTCGCTGAGGACGTTCATCAGATACCGCATCGTGGCGGCAATCAGGCCGTTCTTGTCCTGAAAGTAATGACTGATGATGCCATTCGAGACACCGGCCAAACGGGCGATCAGCGCAATGCTGGCGTCCCCCATTCCGACCTGATCGACCGCCTGCAAAGTGGCTTCGATCAGTTGTTGGCGGCGGATGGGTTGCATACCGACCTTGGGCATCTTGCACATCTCCTTAGGCCTTCCGAGGGGCGAATGACGCCTATCGGATTGAGGGCCAGTCTATTTTGTTTTGATTGAACGTTCAATCAACAAAGAATAAGATCTGCGACAAATCGTCGCTGCCTACAGATTTTTCCTACGTGTAAGTGGCGATAAAACCGACATCCGAAAATGCTTGAAACCTGTATGGGGCATGGCGCGGTTCGCGATTCGATGGACGTGTTGAAAGGGCAAGACGCTCAGGGCCAGGTTTCGGATGAACGTCCGGATGCCTTTGGCCACGAAAGCGATTCGCAGCGCCATTTCGGCAGGTTCGGGCTTTTTTCGGGGTGTCTTTATATCACCCGCCGGTCGGCTGCCAACTAACCGATTGGTCGGGTTCCGTGTTGCCTTGTGTTCTTCTCTCGCACTGCCTGGAGCATTTGTGCCATGAGTTCTGCCTCGCTTATAAAGACCCCGCCCGAGAAGGTGACGGTCAACGGTTGGGTGTTTTACACCTCTACCGCGCTGATTCTGTTGTTGACCGCCATTCTGATGATCGCCCCGAAAGAGGCTGGCAGTTTGTTGGGTGTGGCTCAGGCCTGGTTGTCGCGCAGCTTCGGCTGGTACTACATGGTGGTGATTGCCGCCTATCTGGTATTTGTCGTGGGCCTGGCGTTTTCCTCGTACGGCAAACTCAAACTGGGCAGCAAGGACGACACCCCGGATTTCAGTTACGGCGCCTGGGCGGGGATGCTGTTCTCGTCGGGTATCGGTATTTCGCTGCTGTATTTCGGCGCTTCCGAGCCACTGGATCACTACTTCAATCCGCCGGAAGGCGCAGCGGCCACCAACATGGCCGCGCGTCAGGCGGTGCAACTGACTTTCCTGCACTGGGGCCTGCACGGCTGGGCGATCTACGCACTGGTAGGTCTGGCCGTGGCGTACTTTGCCTATCGTCATAACCAGCCGCTGGCCCTGCGTTCGGCGCTGTATCCACTGGTGGGTGAGCGTTGGGTCAAAGGCGCGGCCGGTCACGCGGTGGACGGCTTCGGCATGTTCGTGACCCTGCTGGGTCTGGTGACCAACCTGGGGATCGGCTCGCTGCAAGTGTCCTCCGGCCTGGAAAACCTGTTCGGCATGGAGCACAGCAACACCAACCTTTTGATCGTGATCATCGTCATGAGCACCGTGGCAACCATCGCTGCCGTGTCCGGTGTGGAAAACGGCATCCGTCGTCTGTCCAACCTGAACATCGTGCTGTTCAGCGGTCTGCTGATTTTCGTCCTGCTGTTCGGCCCGACCCTGCACCTGCTCAACGGCTTCGTGCAGAACATCGGCGACTACCTCAACGGCGTGGTGCTGAAGACGTTCGACCTGTACGTCTATGAAGGCGACAACGCCAAGTCCGACCGCTGGCTGGGTCTGTGGACTCTGTTCTACTGGGCGTGGTGGATTTCCTGGGCCCCATTTGTAGGCATGTTCATTGCGCGTATTTCCCGTGGTCGTACCGTGCGCGAACTGGTCGCCGGCGTGCTGCTGATTCCGCTGGGCTTCACCCTGGCCTGGCTGTCGATCTTCGGTAACTCGGCACTGGATCTGGTGATGAACCAGGGGGCGGTCGAGCTTGGCAAGACGGCGCTGGAACAGCCGTCGATGGCCATCTATCAGTTGCTTGAGCATTACCCGGCGTCGAAAATCGTCATCGGTGTGTCGATCTTTGTTGGCTTCGTGCTGTTCCTGACCCCGGCCGACTCCGGCGCGGTAATGATGGCGAATCTGTCCTGCAAGGGCGGCAACGTCGACGAAGATGCGCCGCACTGGCTGCGAATCTTCTGGTCGGTCGTGATCACCCTGGTGACCATCGGCCTGCTGTTTGCCGGTAACTTCGAAGCCATGCAAACCATGGTGGTGCTGGCCGGTCTGCCGTTCTCGGTGGTGCTGGTGTTCTTCATGTTCGGCCTGCACAAGGCAATGCGTCAGGACGTGCAGATCGAACAGGAGCAGGCGCAACTGGCTGAACGTGGTCGTCGCGGTTTCAGCGAGCGTCTGACGCAACTGGACCTGCAACCGAGCCAATCGGTGGTGCAGCGTTTCATGGACAAGCAGGTCAGCCCGGCGCTGGAAGACGCTGCCGCGCAAATGCGTGCGCAGGGTCTGGAAGTGCAAACGCTTTTGGGTAAATCCAAGCGTTGCATGGGCGTGCGCATCGAGATGGAAGAGGGCAACCCGTTCGTTTACGAAGTGAGCCTGGACGGTTATCTGGCGACCCCGACCGAATCGGCCCAGTCCGATGAAGCGCGCCAGCGTTACTACCGCGCCGAGGTGTATTTGCACAACGGCAGCCAGGATTACGACCTGATGGGCTTCACGCAGGATCAGATCACACGCGATGTGCTCGATCAGTTTGAAAGCCATCGGCAACTCCTTGGCCGGGTGTACAGCTAAACCTTGAGGATCGGCGGTGTAGCGAATGCACCGCCGAACATTGTGGTGAGGGGATTTATCCCCGATGGGTCGCGAAGCGGCCCTGAAACCTGCGATCGCGATTTATCTGGATATCGCAGTTGCCGGCTGGGGACTGCTCCGCAGCCCATCGGGGATAAATCCCCTCACCACAGGTTCTCTGTTTGCAGCGGAATAATCTGCACTAACAAAAACGCCGCGATCCTCTCGCGGCGTTTTTGTGTCCGGGGTTCTTACCCCAGGTTCTTGCCCAGCAACGCGTGATACAGCTCACTGTCGCCCAAGATCCCCACCACATGATTGTTATCGTGCAGCACCAGTTTGTTGCCGGTCTGATAACGAATCTGCAACGCATCACGCATGCCGATATTCGAATCCACCAGCGTTGGCTTGCGCTCCAGCCCTTCCACCGCTTGCCCCGGCGCCCAGTTCTGCAGGTTCAGTACCGAACCGTTCTGCCGCGCACCCTTGATGGTGTTGCCTTCGGCCAGGTCCAGCCACGAGTCGCCGCCCGGATCCAGACACACCGAACCGTTGATGCGTTTGCACTTGTCCAGCGTGCGCATCAGGCTGCGACCGCAGAGCACGTTGAGCGGATTGGTGTGCGCGACGAAGGTGCGCACATAGTCGTCCGCAGGGGTCAGCACAATCTCTTCCGGCACGCTGTACTGGATGATCCGGCCGTCTTTCATGATTGCGATTCGGCTGCCGAGTTTCAGCGCTTCATCAAGGTCGTGACTCACGAAGACGATGGTCTTGCTCAGCTTGCGTTGCAGTTCCAGCAATTCATCCTGCAGACCCTGACGGATCAACGGGTCGAGTGCCGAAAACGGTTCGTCCATCAACAGAATGTCGGCGTCCATCGCCAATGCTCGCGCCAGGCCCACGCGCTGTTGCATGCCGCCGGAGAGTTCATCCGGCTTCTTGTTACGCCACTGTGTCAGGCCGACCAGTTCGAGTTTTTCGTCGACCAGTTTCTTGCGTTCCTTCTCCGGGCGACCCTGCATTTCCAGACCGAAACTGATGTTCTCGCGCACCGTCAGCCACGGCATCAGGGCGAACTTCTGGAACACCATGGCGATGCGTTTGGTACGCATCATTTTCAGCTCTGCGGGGGTACAGGAGGCAATGTCGATCTGACGGTTTTCATGCTCGACGAACAGCTTGCCGCGGCTCACGGTGTTGAGGCCGTTGATGCAGCGCAGCAGGCTCGATTTGCCGGAACCGGAGAGGCCCATCAGCACGCAGATCTCGCCTTTATTGATGTCCAGCGTGGCTTTTTCCACGCCGACAATCTGCCCGGTCTTTTTCAGGATCTCGTTGCGGGTCATGCCCTGATCCAGCAGCTTGAGTGCCTCGCGTGGATCCTTGGAGAAGATTACGTCGACGTCTTCGAAGCGAATTATGCTCATGCGTCACCCCCTACTTTGGCGTCGGGTTGTTTGCAGATACGGTCGAGCATGATCGCCAGCAGTACGATCGCCAGGCCTGCTTCGAAGCCCAGGGCGATATCAGCAGTGTTCAGTGCGTTGACCACCGGTTTGCCGAGTCCGTCGGCGCCCACCAGTGCCGCGATCACCACCATCGACAACGACAGCATGATGCACTGGGTGATGCCGGCAGCGATGCTCGGCATGGCGTGAGGCAGTTCGATCCGTGAGAGCAATTGGCGACGCGAGCAGCCGAAGGCCTTGCCGGCGTCCATCAGTTCTTGCGGGACATCGCGGATGCCCAGGTAGGTCAGGCGGATCGGCGCAGCGATGGCGAACACCACCGTGGAGATCAGGCCCGGCACCACGCCCAGCCCGAAGAGGGTCAGGGTAGGAATGAGGTAAACGAAGGTCGGTACGGTCTGCATCAGATCGAGTACCGGACGCATTAACGTGTAGAACATCGGTTTGTGCGCGGCGACGATGCCCAACGGCACGCCGATGACCACGCAGACCAGGGTCGCGAACATGACCTGGGCGAGGGTTTCCATGGTTTCCTGCCAGTACCCCAGATTGAGGATCAGCAGGAAGGAGGCGATAACGAAAGCGGTCAATCCCCATTTGCGCTGGATCAGATGCGCAATCAGAGCGATGAGGCCGATCAAGACCAGCGGGTTGAACCAGGTCAGCGCAAACGTCACGCCGTGGATCATCGTTTCCAGGGTCACGGCGATTGCGTCGAAGGTGCTGGCGCCGTGTTGCGTCAACCATTCAACGAAGCCCGCGATGTACTGGCCTAAAGGTATTTTCTGATCAATCAGCATGGTAGTGAACGTCCGCATGCAAGGAAATAAACAGCCCGGGGGAGCTGGCTCCCCCGGCATAAGCGATTACTGCAGTTTGGCTTTCACGGCCTCCAGGCCAGGTTTACCGTCAATGGTGGTCACGCCAGCGAGCCAGGTATCGAGCACCTGTGGATTCTTTTTCAGCCAGGCCTTGGCGGCCGCGTCAGGCTTCATCTTGTCGTCGAGGATGTTGCCCATCAGTTCACTTTCCATGTCGACAGTGAACTCCAGATTTTTCAGCAACTGACCGACGTTGCTGCACTCGGTGGCGTAGCCCTTGCGAGTGTTGGTCGCCACGGTTGCAGCACCGAAATCCGGGCCGAAGAAGTCATCGCCACCGGTCAGGTATTGAATCTTGAAGCGCTTGTTCATCGGGTGCGGCGCCCAGCCGAGGAAGACCACGGCGGTGTCGCGTTTCTGCGCGCGGTCAACCTGCGAGAGCATGCCCGCTTCGGAGGATTCGACGACTTTGAAACCGGCGGTTTTCAGGCCGAAGGCGTCTTTGTCGATCATGCTCTGGATCAGACGGTTGCCGTCGTTGCCAGGCTCGATGCCGTAGATCTTGCCGTCGAGTTCTTTCTTGAATTTGGCGATGTCGGCGAAGTCATGCAGACCCTTGTCATACAGGGCTTGCGGCACGGCGAGGGTGTACTTGGCACCCTTGAGGT
This sequence comes from Pseudomonas sp. Seg1, assembly GCF_018326005.1. Classification (NCBI taxonomy): domain Bacteria; kingdom Pseudomonadati; phylum Pseudomonadota; class Gammaproteobacteria; order Pseudomonadales; family Pseudomonadaceae; genus Pseudomonas; species Pseudomonas sp. Seg1. Next base: position 6,049,355 of record NZ_AP021903.1, on the reverse strand, counting down.
TGGTGCGCACGGTTTCCACGGTGCCAGCTTCGCGGTAAGCCTTGATGTCGTTCTCCATGGTCGGCATCCAGTTACCGAGGAACACGTCCATGTTCTTGCCGTCGGCCAGCGACTTGTAGGTCACGGGCACGGAGATCATGGTGGTCTTGGTCTTGTAGCCGAGGGCGTTGAGGACAACGGAGGTGGTAGCGGTGGTGGCGGTGATGTCGGTCCAGCCGACATCGGAGAAGTTAACGGTAATGCACTGCGCCGGTTCTGCAGCTTGAGCCAGTAACGGCAGACTCAGCATGGCGGCCAACAACAACGACGGGGAACCTTTCATGGATGGACTCCTTGGTGTTTTTTTTGGCAGTGTTCCGACTGTGGACCACCGCACTTATAGGTTGCGGTTGGATGGCGTTCTGGAGACAGCTCTACCACGGCGCCTTGCAATCGAGTCATAACGATCATGTACCAGTGAAAATCTGACGCCTACAGGGGGCGTCGTATCCAGTACAGGGATGGTCGCATCCAGTGTCAGTGACGTCGCTTACAGCTTTTTTTGGCCCCGTCTGGCCATCTGAACCGCATAAAAACGGCGAAAACCGGGGACGAAAGCGGCACGGCGTTAGTGGGCATGAGTGCGTCGGTGTCAGACGCCGTGCGACCTGACAAAAGCCTGATGATGCGGGCATTCCGGCGGATCGCAGCTTGAGCGTAGCAGCTCCGCCAGCGGGCGCTTATCGCCCCGGATCGGCATCCTCAGGAGCTCTGCAGCAATGGCTATCAGCGTTTTCGACCTGTTCAAAATCGGCATCGGCCCTTCCAGTTCCCACACCGTCGGGCCGATGCGCGCCGCGGCGTTGTTCGTCGAGTCGCTAAGGGACAAGCACCAGCTGGAACAGGTGCGTCGTATAGAAGTGCAATTGTTCGGATCGTTGTCGGCCACCGGTATCGGTCACGGCAGCGACAACGCGGTGATCATGGGCCTGATGGGCGAATGGCCGGACGCTATCGACCCGTCGCAGATCGGCCCGCGCATTCAGGCGCTGCGTGAAACTCATACCCTTCTATTGGATGGTCGTTTGTCGGTGCCGTTTGTCTGGGCACGGGACATGCGCCTGATCGACGAGAATCTGCCGTTCCATCCCAATGCGATGACGATTGTTGCCGAGGGTGATCACGGTGAACTGCATCACGACACCTACTATTCGGTGGGCGGCGGTTTCGTGGTGGATCAGGCGCAGGCGTCCAGTGGCGTGGTCGATCTGGATCGCACCGAGTTGCCTTATGACTTTTCCAGCGCGGTGGAGCTGCTGGAGCTGTGCAAGAAGAACAACCTGCGCGTCGCCGAATTGATGATGGCCAACGAAAAGGTCTGGCGCAGCGAAGAGGAAATCCGCGCCGGGCTGATGAAGCTGTGGCGGGCGATGCAGGACTGCGTCGAGCAGGGCCTCAAGCACGAAGGCATCCTGCCCGGTGGATTGAATGTGCGTCGGCGCGCGGCGAAGTTGCATCGCAGCCTGCAGGAATTGAACAAGCCCAATGTGATCGGCTCGACGTTGAGTGCGATGGAGTGGGTCAATCTGTTCGCCCTGGCTGTTAATGAAGAGAACGCGGCCGGCGGGCGCATGGTCACGGCGCCGACCAACGGTGCGGCGGGGATCATCCCGGCGGTGTTGCACTACTTTATGAAGTTCAGCGAAGCGGTCACCGACGCCAACGTGGTCGACTATTTCCTCGGTGCGGCGGCGGTAGGGATTCTGTGCAAGAAGAACGCTTCGATCTCGGGTGCCGAAGTCGGCTGCCAGGGCGAGGTCGGTTCAGCCTGCGCGATGGCGGCGGCAGGGCTGGCGGAGATCCTCGGGGCGACGCCGGAGCAACTGTGCAACGCCGCAGAAATCGGTCTGGAGCACAACCTCGGCCTGACCTGCGATCCGGTTGGCGGTCTGGTGCAGGTGCCGTGCATCGAGCGCAATGCGATTGCCGCCGTGAAGGCGATCAACGCGGCGCAAATGGCGTTGCGTGGCGATGGTCAGCACTTTATCTCGCTGGATCGGGTGATCCGTACCATGCGTGATACCGGTGCCGACATGCATGACAAATATAAAGAGACATCGCGCGGTGGCTTGGCGGTCAGTGCTGTTGAGTGCTAAGACCAAGTTGACCCCAATCGCTGGCAAGCCAGCTCCCACAGGTTCTGTTGTGATACAGAAATCTTGATCACACAGAAAATCCCTGTGGGAGCTGGTTCTCATAAGTTGTCGGGTGTTGCTGAAATCTTGTGAGCATCAGCAATCCCTGTGGGAGCTGGCTTGCCAGCGATGAGGCCGGACCAGTCAAAACTGCTCACCAAGTGAACACGGTAATCAAATCACGCCACCTTTTAGCGCGTCGCAATCAGATAAGAGTCTTTCCCACCTGTAACAGGCAATCAGCACACGCTACCGTCCGTCACCCGTGCCTGCGGTGACACTCCGAAACAACCGCGCGCAAGCCCATTCCCACAAGTGCTACCGATTTGCTCACAGGCAACGGAGCAGGGCTCTCACCAACGCTGATGGCACTTCGAAATACCTTTCGTCGGACGTCTCGAATAGACACGTCGCGACGTCGTTTTCAGGAGTTATTGAACGGCCATTCAATTTTAGGCATGGCAATTGCTCTGTCATAACAAAGCCCGTCTCCCGCATGAGCACGCGGCAATAACAAGAGCCTCCGCCTGAGGCCATCACCCGCTTTGTGTGAGGAGATACCGCGATGACGTCGTTCAACTCCGGGGCCCAACCCCAGAACCGTGCGCCTCAATCCATCGGCTTTTTGCTGCTGGACAATTTCACGCTGATTTCCCTGGCCTCTGCGGTAGAACCGCTACGCATGGCCAATCAATTGTCCGGTCGTGAGCTGTATCGCTGGAGCACCCTCACCGTCGATGGCGGCCAGGTGTGGGCCAGTGACGGTCTGCAAATCACTCCCGATGCCTCCATGCACAAAGCCCCGCCCTTGGACACCGTGATTGTTTGCGGCGGGATCGGCATTCAGCGCACGGTTACCCGTGAACACGTCTCGTGGCTGCAAAGCCAGGCGCGCCAGTCCAAGCGCCTCGGCGCCGTGTGCACCGGCAGTTGGGCCTTGGCCTGCGCCGGCCTGCTCGACGGTTTCGATTGCAGCGTGCACTGGGAATGTCTGGCGGCGATGCAGGAAGCTTTCCCGCGCGTGGCGATGAGCACGCGCCTGTTCACCCTCGACCGTAACCGTTTCACCAGCTCTGGCGGCACCGCGCCGCTGGACATGATGCTGCACCTGATCAGCCGCGATCACGGCCGTGAACTGTCCGCCGCGATCTCGGAAATGTTTGTCTACGAACGTATCCGCAACGAGCAGGATCACCAGCGCGTGCCGCTCAAGCACATGCTCGGCACCAACCAGCCGAAGTTGCAGGAAATCGTCGCGCTGATGGAAGCCAACCTCGAAGAGCCAATCGACCTCGACGAACTGGCGGTGTACGTCGCCGTATCGCGTCGCCAGCTGGAGCGGCTGTTCCAGAAATACCTGCACTGCTCGCCGTCGCGCTACTACCTCAAGCTGCGCCTGATCCGCGCCCGGCAGTTGCTCAAGCAGACGCCGATGTCGATCATCGAAGTGGCTTCGGTGTGTGGTTTCGTCTCGACGCCGCACTTCTCCAAGTGCTACCGCGAATACTTCGGCATTCCGCCGCGTGACGAACGCGTAGGTTCCAACACCACCCAGCAAGTGGCGATGCTGCCGCTGCCGCAGGCGATTGTGATGTCGCCGCTGTCGGGGCCGATGTCGGCGTTGAGTCAGGCGCGTAACGAGTCGACGTTTGCCAGCGTAAGGCTGTAGATCGAGTCGCCCCTATCGCTGGCAAGCCAGCTCCCACAGGATCTGTGCAGTACACAAATGTTGTGTTTGCCCGGATCAATGTGGGAGCTGGCTTGCCAGCGATGGCGGCCTGTCAGGCGCTGTGGGTCTGTTGGTATTGCGCCAATGCCGGCAACAACTGTTTGTCGATCGCCTGACGCACCGCTGGCTGAATACTCGCGCCGCTGGTGTACATATCCTTGACCATCTTGCGCAGTTCAAATGCGCGCACATTATCCAGACCGCGCACTGCACACTCGCAGGCCTGCTCCGCTGTGGAGCCACTCGGTACCTGAAAACCCAATGCCTTGAGCTGTCCCAACAGGTCTTCCTGATCGATCAAATCGGCATACATCATGACGCGCATCCTTCTTCGGCAACGGAGGTCGTGGCTCGATTCTGGTAGGCATGGGAAGGGACGGCAAGGGCGATTTGTCGCAGTGGCCGCGACGGCTATGAACAGGTCGTTTTCGGCTAACTCGTCGTTGAGGGGAGTGGGCACACTGAACTCAGCTTGCAACACGAAGGTTTGGTCACCCTCGCACGGCAGCTCCTCAACAGTAGCTTCTGCCCCGATCCTGTCACGGCTTGTATCGGGGCTTTTTTTGGCTGTGAGCCAGAGAATGGCGTGTTGCTGCTGACGCCTTCGCTGGCAAGCCAGCTCCCACAGGTTTTGGGTCTGATCAATTATTTGTTTTCGACGCCGAACCCTGTGGGAGCGGGCTTGCCCGCGATGAACGATGACGCGGTCTAGCGTTGCAACACCAGAATCCGCGACAACAACTCATCCCGATCGATGTAGCACCCCTGGAAATGCCGCGCCCCGGTCGCCGGATCAAACGCATTGCGCGCATGCAAGGTGCGGCGGTTATCGAAGCACCACAGCTCCCCCGGATTAAGTCGCTGCATCAGCCGAAACCGTGGCTCGCGGGTCATCGCGATCAAGCGTCGATAGGCGCGATAGAGCAACGGCATCTGCTCCACCGACGTATCGAACGCGCCGCGCAGAAAATTCGCCATGCGAATTTCCGCAACCCGGCCCAGCGCATCCAAAGCGATGATCGGCGCGAGACACCGATAGTCGCTGTGGCGATCCTTGTTGCGAAACTCCACGGGGATTTCGCATAGCGCCTGAAACGACGCCGGGTCTTCGCTGCGCAATGCATCGGCAATCGCAAAGCCATCGACAAAAATGCTCTCGCCACCCTCGGCGTCATTCACCAGACAATGCAGAAATTGCAGCCCCGGTTGCAGCTCGCGGGTGGGCAGATCCGTGTGCAGCGGCAGATTGAAAGCGGTGTAGGCGTTACTGTCGGCGTCGGCTTTGGATTGCACGTTGAACAGCGCGCCGAAATTGCTTTCGCGAATGAAGGAAATGCGCTGCGCGATCTGCTTCAGCGAACCCGGTTCGGTCGGTACGCCGCGCACCTGGGTCAGACCGATGTCGCGGACAGCGATCAGCCATTGCAGCAACGCGCCGTTGTCGTTCATCAGCGCCGAATATTCGAATACCGGCAACTGCAGATCGTTGTGCCACAGGTACGCCTTGGGCTTGGCGGCCAGACGTTCGGCGCGTGATTCGTCGTCGTAGGCATGCGCACGCAACCAGCCCGGATCGAAACGACTGAGGTGGCCATCCTGCCAGTCGATGCGCAGGCAGCCGTCGGTGTCGATGTGTGCAGCGACAGGCTTGAGGTCTTCAACAGCATCGACAATTTCGAAGACCTGTTCGCGAGTGACACTATAAACGCAGTGCTGACACGGACAGTTGTCCCGCAGCCAGACGTGGTGAAACGGGCTGATGCGCCCGTCAGCCCACTCGATGGCAACGCGATCCGCCAGACTCTGCACGCCGCTCAGCGCGCTGATCAACGGATAAGTACGGAAATCGGCAACAGCGGCAGCGGTGTGCATGGCGGCTCCTTGTGATCGATGAATTTACCGGGCGGGTGGCAGGGCAATGACGCGGCCGATGTAGGTGGGAGAGGGCAGGTCTTGCTGCTCGGCGACGATGCTTTGCAGATGGCTCAAGGTGTCCGTGCTGAAAGGCGTCGAGCGTGGGCCTGAGAGGTCAACGTGCAACAGCATCTGTTCGTTGCCCGCCAGTTCCTGATCCTCTCCAGCCTTGTGCAGGCTGTGATAGAGGTGCAGGCGTTTGCTGTCGTGGCCGATGATTTGCGTGCGCACTTCGACGTCGGTATCGAGCTTCACTTCGTGCAGGTAGTTGAGGTGCAGTTCAAGGGTGAACAGCGAATTGCCGCTGGCTTCGCGGTTGTTGCTGTCCATGCCGAGGCGATCCATCAGAGCGTCGGTGGCGTAGCTGAAGATCAGCAGGTAGAAGGCATCGCGCAGGTGGCCGTTGTAGTCGACCCATTCGGGGATGATGCGGGTTTGGTAGGTGGTGAGGGTGGGCATGATTGGGTTCCGGCAGTCAGGTGGTCTTCAAGATCAAAAGCTACCCCCTCACCCCAGCCCTCTCCCCCAGGGGGGAGAGGGGGAAAGGGAGCCGATCGGGGGCCTTTCAATATTGGAGTTCGGCTCGGTGGTGCAGGTCGGCGTAGCTCGCATGAACAACGCGGTCAGTCCCCTCTACCCCTGGGAGAGGGCTAGGGTGAGGGCAACGGTTTGAAGCGAACGCATTACTCGCTGAAACTCATGCCATGCTTTTCCTTGGTGATCTTCACCGCCTCAAGCACCGCCAGCAAACAATCATCACGATAGCGCTCCAGCGCCGAAATGCTGTGGCGGCCAAGCTGCTCACTGGTGCCATCCACCACATCATCGATCAACTTGTCCGTCAGCTCGGGCGCCGGCAGATACGTCCACGGCAACTGCAAGGCCGGACCGAATTGCGACATGAAGTGGCGCATACCGGCATCACCACCGGCCAGCGTGTAAGTCAGAAACGTGCCCATGAACGACCAGCGCAAACCGGCGCCAAAGCGGATCGCATCGTCGATTTCACCGGTAGTCGCCACGCCGTCGTTGACCAGATGCAGCGCCTCACGCCACAGCGCTTCGAGCAAACGGTCGGCGATGAAACCGGGCACTTCCTTGCGTACGTGCAACGGGCGCATGCCGAGGGATTCGTAGACTTTCATCGCTGCCTGAATAGCTTCCGGCGCGGTGTTCTTGCCACCCACGACTTCGACCAATGGCAGCAGATAAACCGGGTTGAACGGGTGACCGACCACGCAGCGCTCTGGATGCGTCGAACTCTCGTAGAACTCGCTCGGCAGCAGACCCGAAGTGCTCGAACCAATCAGCGCATCGGCCTTGGCCGCCGCGCTGATTTTGCTGTGCAGATCGAGTTTCAGCTCCAGTCGTTCCGGGGCGCTTTCCTGAATGAAATCGGCATCACAGACGCACTCTTCGATGGTCGCGACAAAACGCAGACGATCCTGCGAGGCGCCGGGCGCCAGACCGTTTTTCTCCAGCGCACCCCAGGCATTGGCTACGCGTTTGCGCAGTGCCGCTTCAGCGCCGGGCGCCGGGTCCCAGGCCACCACGTCGAGGCCATGGGCGAGGGCACGGGCCACCCAGCCGCTGCCGATGACACCGCTGCCGAGGGCGGCGAATGTTTTGATGTTGGTGATAAAGCTCATGGCGAATTCCTGAAAATATTCGGTGATCCCGTGTGAAACCGGTTCTTGTGGCGAGGGGATTTATCCCCGTTGGGTCGCGCAGCGGCCCCAAGAATTTTGCGACTGCTGCGCAGCCGAACGGGGATAAATCCCCTCGCCACAATTCCGGTTCCCAAAGGGAATAGATGTAGGGTTAACCGCGCTGGGTCAGGCCCATTTTCTTGCGACCTTCCGCCGGGGTCAGTACCCGGGCGCCCAAGCGGCTGAGGATCTCGGTGGCGCGTTCGACCAGTTGGCCGTTGGTTGCCAGCACGCCCTTGTCCAGCCACAGGTTGTCTTCCAGCCCGACCCGCACGTTGCCGCCGAGCAGGACTGCTTGCGCGGCCATCGGCATCTGCATGCGGCCAATGCCGAACCCGGCCCACACCGCATCGGCGGGCAGGTTGTCGACCATGGCTTTCATGGTGGTGGTGTCGGCCGGCGCGCCCCACGGGATGCCCAGGCACAACTGGAACAGCGGGTTGTCGAGCAAGCCTTCCTTGATCATCTGCTTGGCGAACCACAGGTGCCCGGTGTCGAAAATCTCCAGCTCGGCCTTCACGCCCAGCTCGGTGATGCGCTTGGCGCCGGCGCGCAATTGCGCCGGGGTGGAGACATAAATGGTGTCGCCATCGCCGAAATTCAGCGTGCCGCAATCGAGAGTGCAGATTTCCGGCAGCAGTTGTTCAACATGGGCCAGGCGGGTCAGCGGGCCGACCAAGTCGGTGTTCGGGCCGAACTCCATCGGGTTCTCGCCGGCACCGATCTCCAGGTCGCCACCCATGCCGGCGGTGAGGTTGACGATGATGTCGACGTCGGCCTCGCGGATGCGCTCCATCACTTCGCGGTACAGCGCCACGTCACGGCTGAACTTGCCGGTCTGCGGATCGCGCACATGGCAATGCACAACGGTGGCGCCAGCCTTGGCCGCTTCCACCGCCGCCGCCGCGATTTGTTTCGGGGTTACCGGCACGTGGGGGCTCTTGGCGGTCGTGTCGCCAGCACCGGTGAGTGCGCAGGTGATGATGACGTCGTGGTTCATGGTGCGGTTTCCTTCAGGCGTGATGGGTCTGTCCGCAGCCCATTTCGGGGTTGCGAAGCTTCGTCCGGTTCCCTCTCCTCAGGGAGAGGGTCAGGGTGAGGGGCTTTCCAATCGGGGGATTATTTGCTGGTCAGCTGGAGATTTTCAGCGGCCGGTTTGCCGTCGAATGTGGTTACACCGTCAAGCCAGCGCTGCTTGTCTTCCGGGTGATCCTTGAGCCATTGCTTGGCCGACTCAAAGGCGTCCTTGTGATCAAGCAGCGGCTGCATCATCCGGCTCTCGTCTTCGGCGGTGAACGTCAGGTTGCTCAGCAGGCGGCCGACGTTCGGGCACTGTTCGGCGTATTTCGGCGCAGTGACCGTCCACACCGTGGCCATGCCTTCGTTCGGGCCAAGGGCGTCATCGCTGCCGGTGAGGTAGGTCATTTTTACGTTGACGTTCATCGGGTGCGGCGCCCAGCCGAAGAACACCACGGCCTCCTTGCGGCGCACGGCGCGATCAACGGCGGCGAGCATCCCGGCTTCGCTGGATTCAACCAGCTGGAATTTGCCGAGGCCGAACTGGTTCTTGCTGATCATCGCCTTGATCTGCGTGTTGGCGCCCGAGCCCGGCTCGATACCGTAGATCTTGCCGCCCAGTTCTTTCTCGAATTTGGCGATGTCGGCGAAGGTTTTCAGGCCCTTGTCGGCCAGATAGGTCGGCACGGCGAGGGTGGCGCGGGCGTCTTTCAGGCTCGGTGCTTCGAGGACTTTGACCTGATTGGCGTCGACGAACGGGGTGATGGTCTGGGTCATCAGCGGGTTCCAGTAGCCGAGGAACAGGTCCAGCCGCTGGTCACGGATACCGGCGAAGATGATTTGCTGGGACGCGCTGGTTTGTTTGGTGTTGTAGCCGAGGCCGTCGAGCAGGACCTGGGTCATGGCACTGGTGGCGATCACGTCGGTCCAGTTGACCACGCCCATGCGTACGTTCTGGCAAGACGCGGGTTCGGCCGCCATGACGCTGGCGCTCAAGAAAGCGGTACCGCTGAGTGCAAGAACACAGCTGCTGATCAGTCGTTTCATGTCGGGTTCCTCGGCAGGTCGTTTATTGTGGTTCCCGGCGTCTGATGCGCCGGTGATGCAAAGTTACGCAGCTGTGTGCCTTTGAAAGCGCACTGCGGCGACTGGCATTTGCACTGTAGCGACCTGTGCTCTTGAATGCCGAAGACAACTGGCGTATCAACATTCCACGCTACCCGCCAACCGAGTGCGCCCATGTCCCAGGACTTCTACTTCTTGCTGATGCCGGGGTTCTCCGCCATTGGCTTTATCTCTGCGATTGAACCGCTGCGCGTGGCCAACCGTTTTCGTGGCGAGTTGTACCGCTGGCATGTGCTCAGTGCCGATGGCGGGGCGGTGCTGGCGAGCAATGGCATGTCGGTCAACGCCGATGCGGCGCTGGAACCTTTGAAGAAAGGTGCGACGCTGTTGGTGGTGGCCGGGTTCGAACCGCTGAAGTGCGCCACGCCGACGCTGGAACATTGGCTGCGGCGGCTGGATAACGAAGGCGTCACCCTCGGCGCCATCGATACCGGTAGTTTCGTGCTCGCCGAGGCCGGTTTGCTCGATGGCCATCGCCTGACCCTGCACTGGGAAGCCATCGATGCCTTCAAGGAATCTTATCCACAGCTCAGTGTGACCCAGGAACTGTTCGAGATTGACCGCCGGCGCATCACCTCGGCCGGCGGTACCGCCTCCATCGATTTGATGCTCGACCTGATCGCCCAGGCCCACGGCCCGCAACTGGCGATTCAGGTCAGCGAGCAGTTCGTATTGGGACGGATCCGCCCGCGCAAGGACCACCAGCGCATGGAAGTCGCCACGCGCTACGGCATCAATAACAAGAAACTGGTGCAGGTGATTGGCGAGATGGAGCAACACAGCGAGCCGCCGTTGACCACGCTGCAACTGGCGGAATCGATCAAGGTGACGCGGCGGCAGCTTGAGCGTTTGTTTCGGCTGCATTTGAACGACACACCGAGTAATTTCTATCTGCGTCTGAGACTGGAAAAGGCCCGGCAGCTGCTGCGTCAGACTGACATGAGCGTGCTGGAAGTCAGCATCGCCTGCGGGTTTGAATCGCCGTCGTACTTCACCCGTAGCTATCGCGCCCGCTTTGCGCGCTGCCCCCGTGAAGACCGCCGCACCGCCCAAGCCTGAACGGCTTCAGTAACGCTATAGAACCCTGTGGGAGCGGGCTTGCCCGCGATAAGGCCAGCACATCCAACATTGTCATTGCCTGACACACCGCCATCGCGGGCAAGCCCGCTCCCACAGGTTCCGTGTGATGTCGGGAATCGGGTTACTTCTTCACCAACGCCGAACACGCCGCCTTGTACGCCTCATGCTGATACTTGTTCAGCGTCCCCGGCAGCTCGAAATTGTGCTTCTTGGCCTGCGCATTGATCGTCTGCGGCGACAACAACGTCACCTCACACCCATCCAGCAACTGAAACACCCCCTCAATCTTGAACGTCGTCGGCCCACCGGCAAATTCACCCTTCTTGCTGCGCTTCTTGATCGCAATCCGATCAATCGAATGCTCGCGCACAAACGAAGCAACCTGCGCTGCGAAGCGTTTGACGTTGGCCGCCTCGTCGTCATCGTCGAGGGCGATTTTCTTGGTGCTGAGGGCGACGTGACTCAGGGTCGAACCGTCGAGAGCGGCCACGGCGATGATCGCTTCGCTGCCTTTGATTTCGATGCCGCAGATGTTCATGGGGAATTCCTTCAAGTGAAGAGGGCAGCTTACAGTTCAAGCTGATTGGCTGTGATGCCGAAGGCTGCTGCAATTTTCTCGCGCGTGGCCTTGCGAGGCTTGGCGACTGTTTCCTGCTGGGCAAACGCCGGTTGCGAAATGCCCATGCGTTTGGCGACTTCTTCCTGTGTCAGATTCAGGTGCTCGCGCCAGGCACGGATCGGTGTTGCCCCATCGACCATCCGGCTGACGACCTCATGGGGAATCAGGTCGGGCTGCATTTTTTGCGCAACGTACTGCGCGTAGGGAATGACGACGAAGGCGGGGTTGCCCTCGGCGTCGTTGATGATTTGGATGTCAGTAGGTGCGTTCATCGCGTTTCTTGACCTCTTGAATACTGACCACTTTGATTGCGCCATCCCAGTCGAACATGACTCGATAATTACCGACACGCAGGCGGTAGGAGTAGTCATGGCCAATCAGTGCTTTGACATTGCCCATATCAGGCATGTCGGCAAGCGCCGTAACGGCATCTCGAACCTGTACCTGATGCACAGAGTGCAATTTCAAGAGTTGCTTAACGGCCTTTCGTGTCCAGTGGATGCTGTTCATGGAAGAATATAAGTCTTTTATAAGATTCGCGAGTCTTTGCTTATATTTTTAAGGTGGCCAATCAAGAACAGTTGTCAGGATATTGCGTGAAGCGCCCGTAGATCGGGGCTTTCACGCAATAGGTGTAGGCGAAGTCGGCATGTGCCGTAAGAAGAAGAGATTCACGAGGCAATTGCAGAAAGCAGTGCCAATTTTCCTTCAAATTTTTAGGACTATTCCTGCCCAATCGACTCCAAAAACTCCGACCGTTCATCACTCATCCGCGCCACGCAGTCATTCTGCGCAATCGTGAAGGCCTTGCTCCCCGCCGTCGCCGGGAACGCCTCCACCGCGCAATCCGCATCCCGTGTCTTCAGCCACTGCTGCTGGGCGGTTTTGAGTTTGGCGGTGATATCCGCCAGTTGCGCGGCGTTTTTGCCGTAGGTGGCCTGCATGCGCTCGGCGAGGCTGGCGTAGTTGTCCTTGAGCAAATCCTCGGCGGTGGTGCGGCTGTAGGTCGAGCATTCCAAGGTCTGGACGTCGTTTTCCACCGCGTCGCACGGGTTGTTGTCGGTCTCTTCGGCGGCGTGTACGCCGGTCGCAATCAGTGCCAGGGCCAGGAAGATCGATTTCATGTTGTCGCCGCTCTAATCCAGTGGTGTATCCAAGATGCGCCAGATTCTGGCTCAAGCTGGCGGGCTTGAACAGGTAGCTGATCGGAGCGCCTGGCGACCCTTTGTCGCGGATTGACGCTTTCGGCAATTCCCCTGTCGTTTTTGCACCCGGGCGCCCGGGCACCGAGGCATATGCTGGCCCCAAAGCGCCGGCAGACGATTCGGCGCATGAATCGCCAATAAGGGGACGCCTGATGAGCCCAGCCGAATTACACGCCGACAGCATCGTTATCGACGGTCTGATCATTGCCAAATGGAACCGCGAGCTGTTCGAAGACATGCGCAAGGGCGGTCTGACGGCGGCCAACTGCACTGTGTCGGTGTGGGAAGGCTTTCAGGCGACCGTGAACAACATCGCTGCCAGCCAGAAGCTGATCCGCGAGAACAGCGACCTGGTGATGCCGGTGCGCACCACCGCCGACATCCGTCGCGCCAAGGAGCAGGGCAAGACCGGCATCCTCTTCGGCTTCCAGAACGCCCACGCGTTTGAAGACCAGATCGGCTATGTCGAGGTGTTCAAGCAGCTCGGCGTCGGCATCGTGCAGATGTGCTACAACACCCAGAACCTGGTCGGCACCGGTTGCTACGAGCGTGACGGCGGCCTGTCGGGCTTCGGTCGCGAAATCGTTGCCGAGATGAACCGCGTCGGCGTCATGTGCGACCTGTCCCACGTCGGCTCCAAGACGTCGGAAGAAGTCATCCTCGAATCGAAAAAACCGGTCTGCTATTCCCACTGCCTGCCGTCGGGGCTCAAGGAGCACCCGCGCAACAAGTCCGATGCAGAATTGAAGTTCATTGCTGATCACGGCGGTTTTGTCGGCGTGACCATGTTTGCGCCGTTCCTGGCCAAGGGCATCGATTCGACCATCGACGACTACGCCGAAGCCATCGAATACACCATGAATATTGTCGGCGAAGACGCCATCGGCATCGGCACCGACTTCACCCAGGGTCACGGTCAGGACTTCTTCGAATACCTGACCCACGACAAGGGCTACGCCCGTCGTCTGACCAGCTTCGGCAAGATCATCAACCCGCTGGGCATCCGCACCGTCGGCGAGTTCCCGAACCTGACCGAAACCCTGCTCAAGCGCGGCCACTCCGAGCGCGTCGTGCGCAAGATCATGGGCGAGAACTGGGTCAACGTCTTGAAAGATGTTTGGGGCGAATAAGCCACCGCACTTCTGAATCCTTTCCCCCGGCCGTCCGCGCCGGGGGTAACAAACCAAATTTTCTGGAGTTAAGTTTCCATGGCCAAGATCGCCCCGCAATTGCCAATCGAAGTCGACAGCGAAACCGGTGTCTGGACCTCCGACGCCCTGCCGATGCTCTACGTGCCACGCCACTTCTTCGTGAATAACCACATGGGCATCGAGGAAGTGCTGGGCGCCGACGCCTACGCCGAAATCCTCTACAAGGCCGGCTACAAGTCCGCCTGGCACTGGTGTGAAAAAGAAGCCGAATGCCACGGCCTGGAAGGCGTCGCGGTGTTCGAACACTACATGAAGCGCTTGTCGCAACGCGGCTGGGGCCTATTCAAGATCCAGGACATCGACCTCGACAAAGGCACCGCCAGCGTCAAGCTCGAACACTCGGCGTTCGTCTACGTCTACGGCAAGGTCGGGCGCAAGGTCGACTACATGTTCACCGGCTGGTTTGCCGGTGCCATGGATCAGATACTTGAAGCGCGCGGCAGCAAGATTCGCACGGTTGCCGAGCAAGTCTACGGTGGCTCCGAAGAAGGCCACGACGACGGCCTGTTCACCGTCAAGCCGTTGTAAGTCGAGGAACCCGCCATGGCTTTCGAAGCAATGTTCCAGCCGATCCAGATCGGCAAACTGACCATCCGCAACCGCGTGCTCAGTACCGCGCACGCCGAGGTCTACGCGACCGACGGCGGCATGACCACCGACCGCTACGTCAAATACTACGAAGAGAAAGCCAAGGGCGGCATCGGCCTGGCGATTTGCGGCGGTTCTTCCAGTGTGGCCATCGACAGCCCGCAAGGCTGGTGGAAATCGGTGAACCTGGCGGATGACCGGATCATCCCGCACTTCCAGAATCTGGCCGACGCCATGCACAAGCATGGCGCCAAGATCATGATCCAGATTACTCACATGGGCCGCCGCTCGCGCTGGGACGGCGAGCACTGGCCGACCCTGCTGTCGCCGTCGGGCATCCGTGAACCAGTGCACCGCGCGACTTGCAAAACCATCGAGCCGGAAGAAATCTGGCGGGTGATCGGCAACTACGCCACCGCTGCGGCGCGGGCCAAGGCCGGTGGTCTCGACGGTGTTGAGCTGTCCGCCGTGCACCAGCACATGATCGACCAGTTCTGGAGCCCACGGGTCAACAAACGCACCGACGAATGGGGCGGCAGCTTCGAGAACCGCATGCGTTTCGGTCTGGAAGTGCTCAAGGCTGTGCGCAAGGAAGTCGGCGACGATTTCTGTGTCGGCATCCGTCTGTGCGGTGACGAGTTCCACCCGGACGGTTTGTCCCACGAGGACATGAAACAGATCGCCAAGTATTACGACGACACCGGCATGATCGACTTCATCGGCGTGGTCGGTTCGGGGTGCGACACCCACAACACCCTGGCCAACGTTATCCCCAACATGAGTTATCCACCGGAGCCGTTTCTGCACTTGGCTGCCGGAATCAAGGAAGTGGTCAAGGCACCGGTGCTGCACGCGCAGAACATCAAGGACCCGAACCAGGCCACGCGCATTCTGGAGGGCGGTTACGTCGACATGGTCGGCATGACCCGCGCGCACATCGCTGACCCGCACCTGATCGCCAAGATCAAGATGGGCCAGGTCGACCAGATCAAACAGTGCGTCGGCGCCAACTACTGCATCGATCGCCAGTATCAGGGGCTGGATGTGCTGTGCATCCAGAACGCCGCGACCTCCCGTGAATACATGGGCGTGCCGCACATCATCGAGAAATCCACTGGTGTGAAACGCAAAGTGGTGATCGTCGGTGCTGGGCCGGCGGGCATGGAAGCGGCGCGTGTGTCGGCCGAGCGTGGCCACGACGTGACGCTGTTCGAGAAGAAAGAATTCATCGGCGGCCAAATCACCACCGCGTCGAAAGCGCCGCAACGTGACCAGATCGCCGGTATCACCCGCTGGTTCCAGCTGGAGCTGGCGCGGCTGAAAGTCGACCTGCGTCTGGGCACGGCGGCAGATATCGCGACCATCATGGACTTGCGTCCGGACGTGGTGGTGCTGGCGGTGGGCGGTCATCCGTTCCTTGAGCAGAACGAACACTGGGGCGCCGCCGAAGGGCTGGTGGTCAGCAGTTGGGACGTGCTCGACGGCAAGGTCGCGCCGGGCAAGAACGTCTTGGTCTACGACACCATTTGTGAGTTCACCGGGATGTCGGTTGCCGACTTCCTCGCCGACAAGGGCAGCCAGGTCGAGATCGTCACCGACGACATCAAACCGGGCGTGGCCATCGGTGGTACGTCGTTCCCGACCTACTACCGCAGCATGTACCCGAAAGAAGTGATCATGACCGGCGACATGATGCTGGAGAAGGTCTACCGCGAGGGCGACAAGTTGGTGGCGGTGCTGGAGAACGAATACACCGGCGCCAAAGAGGAGCGGGTAGTCGATCAGGTGGTAGTGGAGAACGGCGTGCGTCCGGACGAAGAGCTGTATTACGGGCTCAAGGACGGTTCGCGCAACAAGGGCCAGATCGAAATTGACGCACTGTTCGCGATCAAGCCGCAGCCGTCGCTGAGCACCACGGGTGACGGTTACTTGCTGTTCCGCATCGGTGACTGCGTGGCGCAGCGTAATACCCACGCCGCGATTTATGACGCACTCAGACTGTGTAAAGACTTCTAAAGGCTTGCACATGACCCTGTGGGAGCGGGCTTGCCCGCGATAGCGGAGGGTCAGTCAATGCAACTGTGACTGACAGAATGCAATCGCGGGCAAGCCCGCTCCCACAGTGACCGAGTAAGGCAACTCGACCTGCAAGACCCTGCGGTCTTTGGGAGCTTCACCTATGTTGAACACCCTTCTTCCAATCCTGTTGTTCGCAGCCCTGGCCCTTGCGGTGCTGGGCGCGTTGCGGCGGGTAGCGATGTGGCGTCGGGGCCGGGCCTCGAAGGTCGATCTGATCGGCGGCCTGCTCGCCATGCCCAAGCGCTACATGGTCGATTTGCACCATGTGGTGGCGCGGGACAAATACATCGCCAATACCCACGTGGCCACGGCCGGCGGTGCGGTGGCGTCGATTGTGCTGGCGATTCTGGTGCATGGTTTCGGCCTGCATAACCGCATCCTCGGTTACGCCTTGCTGCTGATGACGGCGGTGATGTTCGTCGGTGCAATCTTCGTTTATCTGCGTCGACGCAACCCGCCGGCACGGTTGTCGAAAGGCCCGTGGATGCGCCTGCCGAAAAGCTTGTTGGCGTTCTCGGCGTCGTTCTTTCTGGTGACCTTGCCGGTGGCCGGGATCCTCCCGGAGAACTTCGGCGGGTGGCTGCTGGCAGCGATTCTCGGGATTGGCGTGCTGTGGGGCGTGTCGGAACTGTTCTTCGGCATGACCTGGGGCGGGCCGATGAAGCACGCCTTCGCCGGGGCCCTGCATCTGGCCTGGCACCGTCGCGCCGAGCGTTTTGGTGGCGGCCGTTCCACCGGTTTGAAACCGCTGGATCTGAATGATCCAAGCGCGCCGCTGGGCGTGGAAAAACCCAAGGATTTCACCTGGAACCAGTTGCTCGGTTTCGACGCCTGCGTGCAGTGCGGCAAATGCGAAGCCGCGTGTCCGGCCTTCGCCGCCGGCCAGCCACTTAACCCGAAGAAACTGATTCAGGACATGGTCGTCGGCCTGGCTGGCGGCACTGACGCGAAATTCGCCGGTAGCCCGTATCCCGGCAAGCCAATTGGTGAGCACAGCGGCAATCCGCATCAACCGATCGTCAACGGTCTGGTCGATGCCGAAACCCTGTGGTCGTGCACCACTTGCCGCGCCTGCGTCGAGGAATGCCCGATGATGATCGAGCACGTCGACGCCATCGTCGACATGCGCCGCCACCTGACTCTGGAAAAAGGCGCGACCCCGAACAAGGGCGCCGAGGTTCTGGAAAACCTGATCGCCACCGACAACCCCGGCGGTTTCGCCCCGGGCGGGCGGATGAACTGGGCGGCGGACTTGAACCTCAATCTGCTCAGCGAGAAGAAGTCCACCGACGTGCTGTTCTGGGTCGGCGATGGTGCCTTCGACATGCGTAACCAGCGCACCTTGCGCGCCTTCGTCAAAGTGCTGAAGGCGGCGAAAATCGACTTTGCCGTACTCGGTCTCGAAGAGCGCGACAGCGGCGATGTCGCCCGTCGTTTGGGCGACGAAGCGACCTTCCAGTTGCTCGCGAAACGCAACATCCAGACCCTGGCCAAATACAGCTTCAACCGCATCGTCACCTGTGATCCGCACAGTTTCCATGTGCTGAAAAACGAGTACGGCGCCTTCGACGGCCACTACCTGGTGCAGCACCACAGCACCTACATGGCGGAAATCATCCAGGCTGGCGCGCTCAATCTTGGTCAGCACAAAGGCAACAGCGTGACTTATCACGATCCGTGTTACCTCGGCCGTTACAACGGCGAGTACGAGGCGCCGCGTGAAGTGCTGCGTGCCCTCGGCATCGAGGTCAAAGAGATGCAACGTTCCGGCTTCCGCTCGCGCTGCTGCGGCGGCGGTGGCGGCGCGCCAATCACCGACATTCCGGGCAAGCAGCGGATTCCCGACATGCGCATGGAAGACATCCGCGAGACCGGCGCCGAGCTGGTGGCCGTGGGTTGTCCACAGTGCACGGCGATGCTCGAAGGCGTGGTCGAACCGCGTCCGATGATCAAGGACATCGCCGAACTGGTGGCCGATGCGCTGCTCGAAGACGCCGCGCCAGGCAAGCCGACTGCACCGGCCAAACGTGAACCTGCGGAGGCCCACTGATGAGCGACATTATCCGCCGCGACCCGCGCGCCGAATGGATTGCCCGTAACCGTCTGCACCCGCTGCACGCGGCGATGCAACCGGCGCAACACAGCTGGATGGGCCCCAACGGCGTCATCCGCAAGAATCTGCATGGCATCGGCTTCATCGGCCCCAACGGCATCAAACGCATCGACCGTAGCGGCGCGCAGCAGGGCGGGGCGGTCAAACGCTCGGCCACGGTTGAAGTGCAGTTGCCGCTGCATCAGGTCGCGGCCCCGGCGTTCTACATCAGCGTGGTGCCGGACATGGTCGGCGGCCGCCTGAGCAGCCACGACCGCGACCTGCTGGGTCTCGCGCATCAACTGGCCGGCAGGGACGGCGCAGTGCTGGCGGTGGTGTTTGGCGAGCACAAGGAAAACGCCTTCGCCACGGCGGGCGTCGATCGCTTGCTGGTGCTTGAGGGCGATGAGTTCAGCGGTTATGCACCGGAACAACGTGTGCAAGGTCTGCGCGCTGTGGATAACCAATTCAACCCGCGCCATTGGTTGCTGCCGGACAGCCGCAGCGGTGGCGGTGAACTCGGCCGTCGCTTTGCTGCTGCATTGGGCGAACGCCCGGCGACCCGCGTCTGGCAGGTCAAGGATCAGGAATGCATCGGCCGCGCCGGTGCTGGGTTGCAAGACCTTGCCCGCCCGGTCGCACGCTTGATTCTGGCGTCGGCCGAGTGCGCCGAACCGGTCAGCGAAACCCGCCATGAAGCGCTGCCGGTGGAGTTATCCACAAGTGTCGCGCGCAGCCTGTCGCGGATCGAGGATCTCGGTGCGGTCGCAGTGGACCCGGCGGCAATTCCGATGGCCGAAGCCGAATTCATTTTCTCCGGCGGTAACGGCGTCAAGGATTGGCAGCTGTTCCACGAAACAGCGGCAGCACTCGGCGCTACCGAGGGGGCGTCGCGGGTAGCGGTGGACGATGGCTTCATGGCCCGTGATCGGCAGGTCGGCGCGTCCGGCACCTGGGTCACCGCACGGGTTTACGTGGCTGTGGGTATCTCCGGGGCGATCCAGCACCTGCAAGGCATCGGTGCTTGCGACAAAGTGGTGGCGATCAACCTCGATCCGGGGTGCGACATGATCAAACGCGCCGACCTGTCGGTGATCGGCGAGAGCGCGGAGATACTTCAAGCCTTGATCGCGGCGGTAGCGGCTTACCGCAACGACGCCAAGCGCGATGCGGCTTAAGGGAAGGACACAGTTATGAACAGCAATGTCATCAGCCTGGTTTCCATTGGTGCCCACCCGACTTCGGGCCGGCCACGCCGCGCCGAACAGGATGCCCGCGCCGTGGAACTGGGCCTGCAACTGGCTGGGGATAACCTGCAAGTGCTGCATGCCGGGGATGTCGCGGAACCGGCACTGCGCGCCTATCTGGGCATGGGCCTGGAACAGATGCATGTGCTGGAACAACCAGCTGGCGCCGATGCGCTGCCGGCGCTGACCGCGTATCTGCGCGATGCCGGGGCGCAGGTGGTGCTGACCGGTAGTCAGGCGGAAACCGGTGAAGGTTCGGGGATGCTGCCGTTTCTGCTGGCCGAAGGGTTGGGCTGGCCATTGGTGGTCGGGCTGGCGCAGGTCGAGTCGATCAACGACGGTTCGGCGTTGGTGCTGCAAGCATTGCCCCGGGGGCAGCGGCGGCGCTTGAAGGTGAAACTGCCGTTTCTGGCGACTGTGGATAACGCTGCGCCAAAGCCTCGGCAAAGCGCTTATGGCCCGGCGCGGCGGGGTGTCTTGCAGGCTGAAGATGTGGAAGTTGTGGATGATGAGTTGCTCGCGGTTGCCACTTTGCAACCGGCCAAACCACGGCCGAAACGCTTGAAGGTGATCAAGGCCAAAAGCGGTGCCGACCGAATGAAAGCCGCGACGGCCAAGGCCAGTGGTGGCGGGGGGCAGGTGCTCAAGGGTGTTACCGCAGAGGCCGGAGCTGAAGCCATCCTCAAACTGCTGATCGAAGAAGGTGTCGTCCGCTGAAGAGCCCCTCTCCCGGAGGGAGAGGGGACCTACGGTGGCGCTTTCAAGCGTTACATCGACCTGAAAGATCAGCGCAAACTCAGGCTTGGCCAAGCTAAGGTCACCGTGGTGCTGCAGGTCGATCTATTTGTCCGATACAACTCTGTGGGCCCCCTCTCCCTCCGGGAAAGGGCTGGGCGGTCGGCGTTCCGATGAGGGCAGGCTGTTTACCCACAATCCCTGTTGGCGGATCTGTGGATAACGTGTTCGCCCATCACTGCACCCCACGTCAATCAAGCCTTTCAGCCATCCGATCAAAAAACAACCAGCCTAAGCTGCGGTTTTTTCTGGCTTTTTCCAATGGATAACTCGCCAAGTTGCCCCCAATCTCTGTTGGCGCTTCTGTGGATAAGATGTTCGCTATCCGCTGAGACCCATATAAACCGTGGCTTACGAGGAGTCGATCAAAAAACAATCAAATCGTCTGGTTTTACGCAAAACTCCCGCGTAAACCCCGATTTCACAAAGCCTTCGACGCTTTTCCACAGACAAGCCGAAGTTACCCCCGTTCTCTGTTGGCTCTTCTGTGGATAACGTGTTCGCCATCCGCTACAGACCATGTACAACGTGGCTTACACGCAAGTGATCAAAAAATATCCAATACCTCTCGCAAACCGTCCTTCTGGATAAGTCACGATTTTTCTTCACAGATCAGCCACTTATTTTCCGAGTCATCCACAGTTACCCCCATATGCTGTGGGTGGCTATGTGGATAACTTGTTCGTCAAACCGTGTAAGCCCCGCCCGCCATAGTCCAAACGGCACTTGATCACATTTCATACAGTTCTAAGGCGTTGCCTTGACTTCGAATCCTCTGCTGTCTTCACTGCAATGGCACAAGGACAGCCGTCACTTATCCACATCTGGTTCTGGGAGAACGCATGATGGATAGCCGCCCACATCGCCCAACCCCCTCGCCACGCAAGCGCACGTTACGTCGTGCGGCCAATCAACACGCGCGTCTATAGCGCGTAAGTCCTGCCCCAACCGCTGTGCTGTCGCCGGGTCCGCCCCGGAGGCCAGGTGCTCGTTCGCCCATTGATTGCAGGCAACCGCAGAGTTGCCCCATCAGCCTGAGAAAGGATCAGTCTCATGACACGCATTGCAACGCCCATCAGCGAGATCAAGGAACATTACGACGTCATCGTCATTGGCTCCGGTTATGGCGGCGGCATTGCTGCCTCGCGCCTGTCCCGGGCCGGCAAACGGGTGTGTTTGCTCGAGCGCGGCCGAGAGATTCAGCCCGGCGAATACCCCAACACCATGATTGCCGCCACCGAAGAATTGCAGGTGCACGATCCCGATGGCCATATCGGCTCGCGCACGGGGTTGTTCGACCTGCACGTCAACGCCCAGCAGAACGTCGTGGTCGGTTGCGGCCTCGGCGGTACGTCGCTGATCAACGCCAACGTTGCCCTCGAGCCGGAGCCCGGTGTGTTCGACGACCCACGCTGGCCGCAAGCGGTTCGCGAGCATCGCGACACCTTGCTCAAGGATGGTTACGCCCGTGCTCGGGAGATGCTCAAACCCAATCCTTACCCGAGCACTGCACCGAACCTGCCCAAGCTCGACGCCAACAAGAAGTCCGCGGATTACCTCAAGCAGGGCGCGCACTTCTACAAGCCGCCGATCAACGTGACCTTCGACAAACTGCCGAACAACCTCAACCACGTCGGTGTTGAGCAACTGCCGTGCAACCAGTGCGGCGACTGCGTGTCGGGCTGTAACAACAAGGCCAAGAACACCACGCTGATGAACTATCTGCCGGACGCCTGGAACCACGGTGCGGAGATTTTCTGCCAGGCCGAAGTGCGGCATCTGGAGCGTGACGGTGACGGCTGGATCGTGCACTTCCAGTATCTGGACAGCGGCCGCGAGAAGTTTTCCGCGCCGACGCTGTTTGTGAAGGCCGACATCGTCGTGGTCTCCGCCGGAACGCTCGGCTCTACCGAAATTCTCCTGCGCTCGCGCGACAAAGGCCTGGTGATGTCCGGCCAGCTCGGCGAGAACATGAGCGGCAATGGCGACATCCTCGGCTTCGGCCACAACTGCGAGCAGACCATCAACGGCATCGGCTTCGGCGCGCACCCTGCCAAGGAACTGCACCCGGTTGGCCCGTGCATCACGTCGGTGATCGACATGCGTACCGAAGGTGACTGGCGCAGCCGCATGGTCATTGAAGAGGGATCGATTCCCGGCGCCCTTGGCCGGCCGATGGTGCCGAGCATGGCCGGGTTCGCCGAGATGATCGGCGTCGCCAGCGACGACAGTTTCAGCGGCAAGGTGAGATACAAGGAACGCGAAGCGGAAAGTTTCCTGCGCGGCCCGTACTACGGCGCTCTGCACAACATGCAGACCTACCTGATCATGAGCCACGACAGCGGTCAGGGGCGCATGGTGCTGGATAACAAGGATCAGTTGCGTATCGATTGGCCCGGCGTTGGCGAGCAAGAGAACTTCAAACTCGGCAACGAGCGTCTGCACCAGAGCACCAAGGCGCTGGGCGGCGTCTGGGTGGAGAACCCGATCTGGACCAAATTGCTCAAGCACAGCATCGTCTCGGTGCACCCGCTGGGCGGTTGCGTGATGGGCGAAGATGCCGGCCAAGGCGTAGTCAACCACAAGGGCCAGGTGTTCAGCGGTGCGGCCGGCACCGATGTCTACGCCAATCTGTACGTGACCGACGGCGCGGTGATTCCGACGTCGCTGGCGGTCAATCCGCTGCTGACCATTTCCGCCGTGAGCGAACGCAACATGGGCCTGCTCGCCGCCGACCGTGGCTGGCAGATCGACTACACGCTGCCATCGGCACCACGCAAACCGGTGGCGCCGCCAACCCTTGGCGTGCAGTTCACCGAAACCATGAAGGGCTATTTCTCCCGGGCCTTCACTGCTGCGCAAAGCACCGATCTGAAAGTCTATGAAGCCGCCGCCAAACGCGGCGAGGCGGACAACTCGCCGATCGACTTCACCCTGACCATCACCGCCGCCGACATGAACCGGATGATCAAGGAGCCGGAGCACGCCGCAACCATCGTCGGTACGGTCATCGCCCCGGCGCTGTCGCCAGAACCGCTGACCGCCAGCAACGGTGTGTTCAACCTGTTCGAGCAGTTCGAGCAGCAGGTCGATACGCGCCACATGAAATACGACATGAAGCTGACCGCCGAGGACGGCAACGATTACTTTTTCAGCGCCTTCAAAACCGTGCCGGAAGACAACGGCGTGCTGAATATCTGGCACGACACCAGCACGCTGTACGTGACGTTGTATCGCGGGCCGGACAAGAGCGGCGAGGTCATCGGCTCGGGGGTGATGCACATTCATCCGACCGATTTCGCCAAACAGATGACCACCATGAAAGTGCTCAATGCGCGCAACGAGCGTGAGCGCATCGAAGGGCTGGCGCGGTTCGGCAAGTTCTTCGCCGGGATTCTCTGGGAAAGTTACGGCGGGGTGTTTGCCGGCGATATCTACTTCAACCCCGACGCGCCGCCACGGCTGAAACGGCCACTGGATGCGCCAACCCCGGCGGTGCATTTTTTCCCCACCGAGGACGGTGTCGAACTGCGCCTGAGCCGTTATCAGGCCGGCAGCAAAGGCCCGGTGATGCTGGTGCATGGTTTGGGCGTCGGTTCGAATATCTTCTCCACCGACACCATCCAGACTAACCTGCTCGAATACCTGTGCAAGCACGATTACGACGTCTGGCTGCTGGATTTCCGCGTGAGCATTCTGTTGCCGGCGAGCAAGAAGGAATGGAACGGCGACCAGATTGCCCAGTACGACTTCAAGGCTGCCATCGCGCAGATTCAGCAGGAGACTCAGGCCAAAGACGTGCAATGCGTGGTGCATTGCTACGGTGCAACGACCTTCTTCATGTCGCTGCTCGCCGGGTTGCAGGGCGTGCGTTCGGTGGTCTGCTCGCAGATTGCCGCGGACACCGTGGTCGCCACCGCCACCGGATTAAAGGCTGGATTGCACCTGCCGGGAATGCTCGATGCGATCGGCATCAAGTCGATGACCGCTTACGCCGACAGCAAGGAAAACTGGTTCAACAAACTCTACGACAAGGCGCTGAATGGCTACGCGCGGATCGAGGCGCAGGGTTATTGCACCAACCCGGTGTGCCACCGCATCACCTTCATGTACGCCTCGTTGTATCGCCACGACACCCTCAACGAAACCCTGCACGACAACCTGCACGAGCTGTTCGGCGAGTCGAACATCGAGACCTTCGAGCACCTGGCGCTGATCGTGCGCAAAGGGCATCTGGTGGATTTCAAAGGCAACGATGTGTACATGCCGCACTTCGATCGGCTGACCATGCCGATCTGCTTTATCAGCGGTGCCGACAACCAGTGCTATCTGCCGGAAAGCACGCTGAAGACCTATCAGCGTTTGTGCGACATGCACGGGCCGGAGCGCTATAGCCGGCAGGTGGTGCCGGGCTACGGCCACATCGATTGCATGTTCGGCAAGAACGCGGTGGTGGATGTCTATCCGATCATCCTTGAACACCTGGAGAAAACTGCCCTCGGTTGATCCAGAACCGAGCCGACTGCATCGCGAGCAGGCTCACTCCTACAGGGGGACGCATTCCAATTGTAGGAGTGAGCCTGCTCGCGATAGCGGTGTATCAGGCGCTGCACCTCTCAGGTCTGTACAAGGAAATGGACGATATGGACAGCTACATCCGCTGGTTTCAACGCTTCATCTGGCTCGGCATCGCGATGAACATGGTGTTCGCGATCCCCGCGCTATTCGCGCCGGGATTGCTGACATCCGTGGTCGGATTGCCGCCGCAACTCTCCGACCCGTGGCTGGAAAACGCCGGGATGCTGCTGATCGGCATCAGCGTGTTTTACATGCCGTCGGGCTTCAACGCGCCGCGCTATGTGGTGCATTCCTGGCTGTGCGTACTGACGCGGTTGATCGCGGTGGTGTTCTGGATCTACCTGATCAACACCAGCATTCAGGGCTCGGTGTTCGTGCCGATGCTGATGGGCGATCTGAGCTTTTTCCTGATCCTCGGAATTCTCCTCTACCTCGGCACCGCGCCGGAGAACCGGCCATGGGCGCTGCTCTGCGATGGCTGGCGCGAATGGCGCGCGGCGTGGCAGCGGCAATGGCAGAGTCACGCCTTCAAGGTCGGCACGTTGATCGTGGTCGCGGTGCTGGGCTTCATTGGTTATGAAACCTGGTATCAGATGCTCCGCGTCGTCCCTGAACAGGAATATGCCTCCGACGAAGACCACTATAAATACGCCGCCATTGGCCTCGGCATCGAAGCGCGCATCCCGTATTACCTGTTCGCCGTGCTGCCGCAAATGTGCCCGGAAAAGATGCCCAAACCCGGCGGCTGGGAAGTCTTCGGCTTTCTCTTCGAGAACGGCAAGGACCTGCCAATCGGCATGGCCAAGCGGCAGATTGGCTACCCGACCGTCGAGCCGAACTGCGCGTTGTGCCACACCGGTTCCTACCGGGCGAATGCCAGCGACGTCGCCGTAAACGTGCCGAGTGCGCCGGCCAACACCCTGCAACTGCAAGCCTTCCAGTGGTTCGCCTACGATTGCGCCAGCGACCCGAAATTCACCACCGACGCGGTGATGGCGGCGATTAACGCCAAGTTCCAGTTGGGCTTTTTCGAAAAGCTCTACAACCGTTATCTGATCATGCCGATGGCGAAAAGCGCGCTGCTCAAGCAGAAACAGGCGTACGCCTGGCAGAAGCTGCGTCCGCAACAGGGCCCGGGCCGCACCGATACCTTTAACCCGACGAAAATGGTGGTGTTCGGCTTCCCGGATGACTCGACCATCGGCACCGTCGACCTGCCGCAGGTATGGAACCAGAAACCGCGGGAATCGATGTACCTGCACTGGGACGGCAATAACAACAAGATCCACGAACGCAACTACGCTGCCGCGATGGCCGTGGGTGCAACGCCGGAATCGGTGTTGCCGCCGAGCTTCAATCGCGTGACCAACTGGCTGCTCGGGCACAAGGCGCCGGCGTGGCCGTGGGCGCTGGATCAGGCCAAGGTCGCGCAGGGCAAACCGATCTGGGACAACAACTGCGCCGGTTGTCATGACTTCGGTCGCACCGATACCGGACAGGTCACTACCAACATCGACCAGCTCGGCACCGATCCGCACCGGCTCGATTCGTTTACCACAGGCTTGGTGGCCGCATTCCACTCCTTCAAAAAACCGCCGTTCGACTTCGGCGCCTACCGCAAGACCCAGAGCTACAGCAACACGCCTACCGACGGCATCTGGCTGCGCGCGCCGTACCTGCACAACGGCTCGGTGCCGACCCTGTGGGACCTGCTGCAACCACCGGAAAAACGTCCGCAGGTGTTCATCACCGGTTCCGACGTGTACGACCCGGTCAATGTCGGGTTCGTCACCAGCGGCGCACAGGCCAAGGCCTCGGCGGACTTCAAGTACGACACGCGGCTGGAGGGCAACCACAACAGTGGTCACCTGTACGGCACGACGCTGTCGGACGCCGACAAGCGTGCGCTGATCGAATTCATGAAAACCCTGTGAACCCTATTGGATAGAGGATTACGCCATGTCAGCAGTCGGTCATCTGAAACACGAATACGACAAGGTCAAAGTGCGCATTCACGGCTTGTTCACGCGCATGGAAATGGCCTGGATGAAGCTCATCAGCGAGCTGGAGCCGCAGGAGTTCCAGGCGATCATCAAATTGCTGCAGCGGGGGCACGATCAGGCGCAGTACGTGCTGAAAAACGGCGAGCTGCCGACGGATGAACCGACAGTGCCGTGGGAGTTGTCCCACGGCTTGTCGATCCTGCGCATTGGCAACGCCGCGCCCTTGCCGCAGTCGAGCGATCAGTTGCAAACCCGGGTGCTGAAGGACGGCAGTCTGCTTGGTTGTCGCAAGTGGGAATTGCTCGATCTGCTGTGGAGCGAGGCGCTGCTCAAGTGGATCGAAAACCTGCGTCATCACGCGACCTTCGGCACTGATCCGGCGGTGGTGCAGATGGAGCGCGACGTGACCCTGGCGATTGCCGGCGACTGGGGCACCGGGCCGTTTGACAGCCATGCACCGGCGGTGTCGGTGGCCAATCAGATGCAACTGGCCCAGGCTGATTTCACCATCCATCTGGGCGACGTTTACTACGCCGGCAGCCATTCCCAAGAAGACGTCGACATGGCCGGCTGGCCGATGGGCAGCCACGGCTCGTTCACCCTCAACTCCAATCACGAGATGTACAGCGGCGCCCACGGTTATTTCAAGGAACTGGCAAAGCGTTTTCCGGGGCAGCAG
Source organism: Pseudomonas sp. Seg1 (assembly GCF_018326005.1). NCBI lineage: Bacteria > Pseudomonadati > Pseudomonadota > Gammaproteobacteria > Pseudomonadales > Pseudomonadaceae > Pseudomonas > Pseudomonas sp. Seg1. The sequence continues at coordinate 6,021,511 of NZ_AP021903.1, read as the reverse complement.
GGCACCAGTTACTTCGCCTTGATCAACGATGACTGGCTGGTGGTCGGGCTGGATTCGGCGTACGCCTCGGATGCGATGAACCTGTACATGGACGGCACCCTCAACGAGCCGCAGATCGAGTGGATGAAAGGCCTGCCGAAACGCAAAAAGATCATGGTGCTCAGCCATCACCAGGGCTTCGATATTTCCGGGCACAACAAGACTGCGCTGTATCAACCGGTGTGCGATGCGCTGGGGCGCGAGCCGGATTATTGGTATTGGGGGCATTTGCACAACGGCATCGTCTACGCGCAACAGGGTGGTCTGCATGCGCGTTGCGCCGGGCACGGGGCGATTCCCTACGGCAATGCCAGCGAGCTGGACGGGCATTCGCGGGTGTTGTGGTCGGAGACGCAGGATGCCAACGACCCGGCGTATCCGCTGCGGGTGCTAAACGGGTACGCGAAAATCAGGTTGGTGGGGGAGGAGATTTTTGAGGAGTTTATTGGTGAGGATGGCAGTGTGAGGTGGTCATCTCACTGACTGATCGTTCCCACGCTCTGCGTGGGAACGCCTCAACGGACGCTCCGCGTTCGGCCTTTTGGGACGCAGAGCGTCCCGGGCTGCATTCCCACGCAGAGCGTGGGAACGATCAGGCAGGAGGGAATCAGCCCTGAACCGGGACGCCTTTTAGGTATGGCGCAGGCTCGGCACCGAGGTTGTTCAACAGGCGCTCGCTGTACCAGTCGACAAAGTTGACCACACCAAACTCATAGGTCTTGGAGTACGGCCCAGGCTGGTAGGCCGTGGAGTTGATCCCGCGCTGGTTCTCTTCGGCCAGACGACGATCCTGGTCGTTGGTCGCGTCCCACACCTGGCGCATACGCTCGACGTCGTAATCGACGCCTTCAACCGCATCCTTGTGCACCAGCCATTTGGTGGTGACCATGGTTTCCTGCGTACTGATCGGCCACACGGTGAAGACGATGATGTGGTCGCCCATGCAGTGGTTCCACGAATGCGGCAGGTGCAGGATGCGCATCGAACCGAGGTCCGGATTCTTGATCCGGCCCATCAGTTTCGCGCAGCCCTGCTTGCCATCCAGAGTCATCGACACGGTGCCCTTGAGCAGCGGCATGCGCACGATGCGGTTACGCAGGCCGAAGCTGGCGTGGGCGTAAGGAATCTTCTCGGCTTCCCAGGCGGCGGCGGACGCAGCAACGTGATCCTTGAACGCCTGATCGGCGCGCGGGTCGGTGACGTCGTCCCATTCCAGCAGGGTTTTCAGCAGTTCCGGGTGCGACGCGTTGCAGTGGTAGCACTCGCGGTTGTTTTCCAGCACCAGTTTCCAGTTGGCCTTCTCCATCAAGGTGGTGGTGATCGCCACCTTGGTGTTCTCCATGTCGTACGGTTCCATGTAGTGGTTGAGCGTCGACAGGAAGTCATCAATGGCCGGCGGATTCTCGGCCAGGCTGATGAAGATGTAGCCGCCGGCCGTTTTCACGTTCACCGGTTTCAGGCCGTACTGCTTCATGTCGAAGTCGGCGCCCATTTCGGTGCCGGCGAACAGCAGACGACCGTCCAGCTCGTAGGTCCACTGGTGGTAATGGCAGACCAGTTTGGCGACTTTGCCTTTTTCACTGGTGCACAGACGCGAGCCACGGTGGCGGCAGACGTTGTGGAACGCATGCACCACGCCTTCGGCGCCACGGATGACGATGATCGGGTTCTTGCCGATCTGCAGGGTCAGGTAGTTGCCCTTGGCCGGGATTTCGCAGGTCATGCCGGCGATCAACCATTCCTTCTGGAAGATCTCCTGCATGTCGATATCGAACAGCCGCTCGTCGCTGTAAAACGGTTGTGGCAGCGAAAAGGTGCGCTCGCGTTCCTGGAGCATTTGTGCGGTGGCCTTGCGTGCGGGTTCCAGCGGATCGCCCAGGCTGATTTTTGCGGTGACGTCCATCGATGTGATCCTCATGGCCATCTGCGTGGCCGGCGAAAGTGGCTAATCAGGTGTGCTGTAAACAGTTGCTACGCAAGGTGTAAAGAATCTGTTTGGGTGTTGAGGCGAGTGTGGGGCCGGCGCTGGGCGGAACCTTATCCATGGGCGACATGGTGCAATCTGTTCCCGACGCGCAACCCCCGGTGGTTGGGGGCTGGTCGCGATAAGTATGTCAATGTCGCGGATAGGTAAACGGGCGGTTCGCGCTATACGCAGAATCGCCGACATGAGGCCGACAGTCGGCCGTGGAGAACAGCATGTCCAACAGCTTCCTGAATCCGGTCACCACCCAGACCTGGGCCAATGGCCGACACATCGTCCGTTGCGTCAAAGTCATCCAGGAAACCTGGGACGTGCGCACCTTCTGCTTTATGGCTGACCAGCCGATCCTGTTCTTCTTCAAGCCCGGCCAGTTCGTCACCCTGGAGCTGGAAATCGAAGGCCAGCCGATCATGCGTTCGTACACGATCTCCAGTTCGCCGTCGGTGCCGTACAGCTTTTCGGTGACGATCAAACGAGTGCCGGGCGGCAAGGTTTCCAACTGGTTGCACGACACGTTGCATGAAGGGCAGGAGCTGGCGGTGCACGGGCCGGTCGGGCTGTTCAATGCCATCGACTTCCCGAGCCCGAAAGTCCTCTACCTCAGCGGCGGCGTGGGAATCACCCCGTGCATGTCGATGGCGCGGTGGTTCTACGACACCAACGCCAACGTCGACATGACCTTTATCCACAGCGCGCGCTCGCCAAAGGACATCATTTACCACCGCGAGCTGGAACACATGGCGTCGCGGATCGATAACTTCAGCCTGCATTTGATCTGTGAAAAGCACGGTCTGGGCGAGCCGTGGGCCGGGTACCGCGGCTATCTGAATCACAAGATGCTCGAACTGATGGTTCCCGATTTCCTTGAGCGCGAAGTGTTCTGCTGCGGCCCGACGCCGTATATGACGGCGGTGAAGCGTTTGCTGGAAAACGCCGGTTACGACATGGCGCGTTATCACGAGGAGTCCTTCGGCGCGACGCCGCCCGAGGCGCGTGCCGATGCGGTGGAGCAAGCCGAACAGGCCGCCGATGCGCCGGAAATCGATGCGGCGGATCTGCATCAGGTGGAATTCACCGCGTCGGGCAAGAGCATTCGTGTGGCACCGGGCGAGACCGTGCATGCGGCGGCGGCCAAGCTTGGGCTGATGATTCCGAAGGCTTGCGGGATGGGGATTTGCGGGACGTGCAAGGTGCTCAAACTGGGGGGCGAGGTGGAGATGGAGCACAACGGCGGGATTACCGAGGACGACGAGGCGGAAGGATTTATCTTGTCGTGCTGCAGTGTGCCTAAAGGCGACGTGCGCATCGAATTCTGACGGGCGCTAAAGATCCCTGTAGGAGTGAGCCTGCTCGCGATAGCGTTAGGTCAGTCAACTCTTCGTTGAATGTTCCGGCCCCATCGCGAGCAGGCTCACTCCTACAGGGAGATGGTATTTAATCCACGAACAGGTCGGGCATCAGGGTTGCAGTGCTGTCCGGATCAAATCGGTAATGATCGAATTCGGTTACGCCGCTCTCCCGCAAAATCTCCTCATCAATCAACAACCGCCCGCTGATCTGCCGCCCGCGACTACTCAAAATCACATGCGCCGCATCAGCCATGATTGCCGGCGTACGCGCGTGCTTGAAGGACTCGCGATTGCCCAGCTGAAACTCGATCGCTGCCGTCGCAATCATCGTCTGCGGCCACAGCGAATTGACACTGATCCCGTAACTGGCAAATTCCTCGCTCATGCCCAGCGTCAGCATGCTCATGCCGTATTTGGTCACCGTGTAAGGGCTGAACTGGGCGAACCATTTACTCGCCAGATTCAACGGCGGCGACAAGTTGAGAATGTGCCCGGCGGATTTCTTCAGATAGGGCAGGGCAGCCTGGCTGCACAACAGCACCGCGCGGGTGTTGATCTGGTGCATCAGGTCGAAACGCTTGAGTTCGATGTGTTGCACGCCAGTCAACTTGATCGCCCCGGCATTGTTCACCAGCGCATCGATCGCGCCGAAATGCTCGTTGGCCTGGGCCAGTGCCTGTCGCACGGCGTCTTCATCACGCACATCCACCTGCAGCGCCAAGGCCTTGCCGCCCGCCACTTCGACTTCTTTGGCCACACTGTGAATAGTGCCGGCCAATTTGGCGTGGGGTTCGGCGCTCTTCGCCGCAATGACGATATTGGCCCCGTCCTTCGCGGCCCGCAGTGCAATCTCACGGCCAATGCCACGGCTGGCGCCGGTGATGAACAGGGTTTTGCCTTGTAACGACATGCCGATGCTCCTGCTTATTGTTATGAGAGCGGAGGGCTCGACAGACAATGTAGACCAAGGAGCTGACGCGACTGAAATAGGTGCCCTGATCGTTCCCACGCTCCGCGTGGGAATGCAGCCTTTGACGCTCCGCGTCATGACTGTGCTCGGCGTCGCATCAGTGGTGGGGCTGGAACGCGGAGCGTCCCGGGAGACATTACCACGCGGAGCGTGGGAACGATCCGAAAGGGGATGGCCAGCTGCTTTAGTACCAGCGTTGAATCTCGATCAATCCCTCTAGTCCTGCATAATTTCGGGCGCTCGAATACCGCCAGTGCTCCGGCAACTCTACATAACCACGCTTTACCGGGTTGTTGTGGATGTAATCGAGTTTCTGGCGCATGACTTCTTCGCTGTAGACCATTTCTGCATGAGAGCCTTCCTGCCACATTTGATACACCCGATCTTGCTTGTGTGCCCGCTTGTTGAAACGAAGGCGCTTCAGTGCTCTTTCGGCGCCCTTGCTTTGAAGGTCATCAATAATCTGTCGCGCGGTGAATGATTTGAACTGGCTGAGGCATTTGCTCAGGTCGGGTGCTTGGGCGACAAAGTGAAGATGGTTTTCCAGAATCACGAAGCCGTACAGCCTCAAGTCATGATGAGTCTGTTGATAACGCCAGCAGTTGAGCAGGTGGTCGACGATGTAAGGGCGGATGAACAGGGGTAACCATTCCATGACCGTGCAGGTCAGAAAATGGGGTTTGTCAGTTTCGGTAATGGTGTAGCGGCTGCGGCCCATGGGATTCTTCCTTGAATCTTGCGGTGCATTGGAGATGGAACGCGGAGCGTCCCGGGATGCATTACCACGCGGAGCGTGGCAACGATCAGGGTGGGACGGACAGGGTATTCGCGATAGAGGGGAAGTCTGGTATTGCGGTGGGAAAAGTCATTCCCGAGCCAAGATCGTTCCCACGCTCCGCGTGGGAATGCAGCCATTGACGCTCCGCGTCATCACGATGCCAAGGTGTAACGCTGGCGGGGGAAATGGAACGCGGAGCGTCCCGAGAGGCATTCCCACGCAGAGCGTGGGAACGATCAGTGAGGTGGAGTGAGATCAGGCAGACATGACTTCGCGGATGTCGCGCGCCAGTTCGCGCACGCGCTCTTCTTCGGTGTCCCACGAGCACATGAAGCGCGCGCCGCCCTTGCCGATGAAGGTGTAGAAGCGCCAGTCCTTCGCGGTCAGCGCGGCAATCGCCGGTTCCGACAGTTGCAGAAACACGCCGTTGGCCTGCACCGGGAACATCAGTTCGACGCCCGGAATGTCGCTGACCAGCTCGGCCAGCAATTGCGCGCAGTGGTTGGCGTGGCGGGCGTATTTCAGCCAGGCGTCGTTTTCCAGGATGCCGACCCATGGCGCCGAGAGGAAGCGCATTTTCGACGCCAGTTGCCCGGCCTGTTTGCAGCGGTAGTCGAAGTCTTCGGCCAGTTTGTGGTTGAAGAACAGGATCGCTTCACCCACCGCCATGCCGTTCTTGGTGCCGCCGAAGCACAGCACGTCGACGCCAGCCTTCCAGGTCAGGTCGGCCGGCGAGCAGCCGAGGAACGCGCAGGCGTTGGAGAACCGCGCGCCGTCCATGTGCAGGTGCAGGCCCAGTTCCTTGCAGGTGGCGCTGATGGCGCGGACTTCTTCCGGGGTGTAGACACTGCCGACCTCGGTGGCTTGGGTCAGGGTCACCACGCGTGGTTTCGGGTAGTGAATGTCCTGGCGCTTGAGGGCGACTTCGCGGATCGACTGCGGGGTGATCTTGCCGTTTTCAGTGCCGGCGATCAGCAGTTTCGAACCGTTGGAGAAGAATTCCGGGGCGCCGCATTCATCGGTTTCGACGTGGGCGGTTTCCGAGCAGATCACGCTGTGGTAACTCTGGCACAGCGAAGACAGCGCGAGCGAGTTGGCGGCGGTGCCGTTGAAGGCGAAGAACACTTCGCAGTCGGTTTCGAACAGTTGGCGGAAATGATCGGACGCGCGTGCGGTCCATTCATCATCGCCATAAGCGCGTTGGTGGCCGTGGTTGGCCTGTTCCATGGCAGCCCAGGCTTCAGGGCAGATACCGGAATAGTTGTCGCTGGCGAATTGTTGGCTCTTGTCGGTCATGGCCGGCTTCCGTGATCGAGGTGCTTGTGGCGCCTCGTTGGTCAATGATGGTGCGCACTTTACCGAAGATCTTCCGGGGAGCACACGGGATGTCGCTGGCAGAACATTACATGGACGCTTGCCGATTATGCACCTGAGAAAACGTGACGGCGCCCTGGATCTGCTCAAGTGGCTGGCGCTGCTGAGCATGTTGCTCGATCACCTGCGATATGTCGGGATCAGCGCCGATTGGCTCTACGTGCCGGGGCGGTTGGCGTTTCCGTGGTTCTGTCTGGCGATGGCGGCGAATCTTGCCCGGGCCGGAGCGCGGAAAACCGAATGGCGTTATCTGGGCTGGCTGTTGCTGTTCAGCGCCGTGAGTGAAATTCCTTACCGTTTGTACATTCCCGATCCGGATACGTTGAACGTCATGCCGACATTAGCGTTGGGCTTGTTGGTGGCGCGCGGCTGGCAGGATCCATCGATCATGTCGCGGTTGCTGGGTGTCGCTGCGTTGGTGCTGGCCGCTGTGTTTTCTGAGCGACTGATGTTCGGCTTCTTCGGCGTTCTGCTACCGCTCGCGATGCTGTGGGTGTTTCGTCGTCCGTGGTACTTCAGCTTGCTGTCGGGATTGATATGTCTGGCCGCCAATCAGTGGCAGGTGCTGTACGACTCGGCGAGGTTCGGTAATAGCGTTGCCATTTTTGGCATTGCCACCTGTCTGTTTGCGCCACTGCTCGGAATGTTCCTGTTGCGACATGTGCGACATCTCCAGCCACCCCCAATGCGCCGCTGGGCGTATGCCCTTTATCCCGCACATTTCCTCCTGCTACTACTTATCCGCCAAGTCGCCGCATAACCCTGTGGGAGCTGGCTTGCCAGCGATAGCGGCAGGTCAGCCGCCATCAATGCCAGATGGGCCACCGCCATCGCTGGCAAGCCAGCTCCCACAGGGTTCTCCAGTGTTTTCGAGGTCGAGTCTGGCAAGGCCATTCCCCGCCATGTCGTAAACGCACCTTTGCGTGGCGTCCGTAGGCATTTGAGCTGTCTGCGCCGGTCATACCATCGGCATCAAAGGGCACTGCCTTGATTGCCAGTGCCTTACCGAGACGAATGGCGCACAGATGCCGCTGGGAGAGACGCGATGTTCAGCAAGCAAGACCAGATCCAGGGTTACGACGATGCACTGCTGGCGGCGATGAATGCCGAGGAGCAACGTCAGGAAGATCACATCGAGCTGATCGCGTCGGAAAACTACACCAGCAAACGCGTGATGGAAGCGCAAGGCAGCGGCCTGACCAACAAATACGCCGAAGGTTATCCCGGCAAGCGCTACTACGGTGGCTGCGAGCATGTGGATAAAGTCGAAGCGCTGGCCATCGAACGTGCCAAGCAACTGTTCGGCGCCGATTATGCCAACGTTCAGCCGCACTCCGGTTCCTCGGCCAACAGCGCCGTGTACCTGGCGCTGATCCAGCCGGGCGACACCATCCTCGGCATGAGCCTGGCCCACGGTGGTCACCTGACCCACGGCGCCAAAGTGTCGTCCTCGGGCAAGCTGTACAACGCGGTGCAGTACGGCATCAACACTGACACCGGGCTGATCGATTACGACGAAGTCGAGCGTCTCGCCGTCGAATCCAAACCGAAAATGATCGTCGCCGGTTTCTCCGCTTACTCCAAGACCCTGGACTTCCCGCGTTTCCGTCAGATCGCTGACAAGGTCGGTGCGCTGCTGTTCGTCGACATGGCTCACGTCGCCGGTCTGGTCGCCGCCGGTCTGTACCCGAATCCGCTGCCGTACGCCGACGTGGTCACCACCACCACGCACAAGACCCTGCGCGGTCCTCGTGGCGGCTTGATCCTGGCCAAGTCCAACGAAGAGATCGAAAAGAAGCTCAACGCTGCCGTGTTCCCCGGCGCCCAGGGTGGCCCGCTGATGCACGTCATCGCCGGTAAAGCCGTGTGCTTCAAGGAAGCGGCGGAGCCGAGCTTCAAGGCCTATCAACAACAAGTGATCGACAACGCTCAGGCCATGGCCGGCGTGTTTATCAAACGTGGCTACGATGTAGTGTCCGGCGGCACCGACAACCACCTGTTCCTGGTCAGCCTGATCCGTCAGGGCCTGACCGGCAAAGATGCCGACGCCGCCCTCGGCCGTGCGCACATCACCGTCAACAAGAACGCCGTGCCGAACGACCCGCAGTCGCCATTCGTGACGTCCGGCCTGCGCATCGGCACCCCGGCGGTGACCACTCGCGGCTTCAAAGTGACCCAGTGCGAGACGCTGGCCGGCTGGATCTGCGACATCCTCGACAACCTCGGCGATGCCGATGTCGAGGCCAATGTTGCCCAGCAGGTTTCGGCCCTGTGCGCAGACTTCCCGGTTTATCGCTGAGCGGTTTTGGAGTAACGACTATGCAACGCTATTCGGGCTTCGGCCTCTTCAAACACTCGCTCAGCCACCACGAAAACTGGCAGCGCATGTGGCGCACGCCAACCCCGAAAAAGGTCTACGACGTGGTCATCGTCGGCGGCGGCGGGCATGGTCTGGCGACTGCTTATTACCTGGCGAAAGAGCACGGCATCACCAACGTCGCCGTGGTCGAGAAAGGCTGGCTGGGCGGCGGTAACACCGCGCGCAACACCACCATCGTGCGCTCCAACTACCTGTGGGACGAGTCGGCGCACCTCTACGAACATGCGATGAAATTGTGGGAAGGCCTGTCGCAGGACTTGAACTACAACGTGATGTTCTCCCAGCGTGGCGTCTACAACCTGTGCCACACCCTGCAGGACATTCGTGATTCCGAGCGTCGGGTCAGCGCCAACCGCCTTAACGGCGTCGATGGCGAACTGCTCAACGCCAAACAAGTTGCTGACGAAATCCCGTACCTCGACTGCTCGAAAAACACCCGTTATCCGGTCATGGGCGCAACCGTTCAGCGTCGCGGCGGCGTCGCCCGTCACGATGCCGTGGCCTGGGGCTTTGCCCGTGCCGCCGACGCCCTCGGCGTGGACTTGATCCAGCAGACCGAAGTGATCGGTTTCCGCAAGGAAAACGGCGTGTGCATCGGTGTTGAAACCAATAAAGGCTTTATCGGCGCCAAACGCGTCGGCGTAGTCACCGCCGGTAACTCCGGGCACATGGCCAAACTCGCCGGTTTCCGTCTGCCGATCGAATCCCACCCGCTGCAAGCGCTGGTGTCCGAGCCGATCAAACCGATTATCGACAGCGTGATCATGTCCAACGCCGTGCACGGTTACATCAGCCAGTCCGACAAGGGCGACTTGGTGATCGGCGCCGGTATCGACGGCTACAACGGCTACGGCCAGCGCGGTTCGTACCCGGTGATCGAACACACCATTCAGGCCATCGTCGAGATGTTCCCGGTGTTGTCCCGCGTACGCATGAACCGCCAGTGGGGCGGCATCGTCGACACCACCCCGGACGCTTGCCCGATCATCTCGAAAACCCCGGTGCCGAACATGTTTTTCAACTGCGGTTGGGGCACCGGCGGCTTCAAGGCCACTCCTGGCTCGGGCAACGTGTTTGCCGCGAGTCTGGCCAAGGGTGAAATGCACCCATTGGCTGCACCTTTCTCCATCGACCGTTTCCACAACGGTGCGTTGATCGATGAACACGGCGCTGCTGCGGTTGCCCACTAACAGGAGAAATCCCCATGTTGCATATCTTCTGTCCTCACTGCGGCGAGTTGCGCTCCGAAGAGGAATTCCACGCATCCGGTCAGGCGCACATCCCGCGTCCTTTGGACCCTGCAAGCTGCACTGACGAGGAGTGGGGCGACTACATGTTCTTCCGCGATAACCCGCGCGGTCTGCACCACGAGTTGTGGGACCACGTTGCCGGTTGCCGTCAGTACTTCAACGTCACCCGCGACACCGTGACCTACGAGATTCTCGAAACCTACAAGATCGGCACCAAGCCGCAATTCACCGACAAGGCTGATTCGGCGAAAACAGCCACGACGGCGCTGGGAGAGAAGGTATGAGCCAGACCAATCGCCTGTCCAACGGTGGACGGATCGACCGCAATAAAGTGCTGAGCTTCACCTTCAACGGCCAGACCTACAAAGGCTTCGAGGGCGACTCGCTGGCGGCTGCACTGATCGCCAACGGCGTCGACATCATCGGCCGCAGCTTCAAATATTCGCGTCCACGCGGCATCTTCGCGGCTGGCGCCGAAGAGCCGAACGCGGTACTGCAGATCGGCGCTACCGAAGCCACGCAGATCCCCAACGTGCGCGCCACGCAACAGGCGCTGTATCAAGGTTTGGTCGCGACCAGCACCAACGGTTGGCCGAACGTCAACAACGACATGATGGGGATTCTCGGCAAGGTCGGCGGCAAGCTGATGCCGCCGGGTTTCTACTACAAAACCTTCATGTACCCGCAATCGTTCTGGATGACTTACGAGAAGTACATTCGTAAGGCTGCCGGTTTGGGCCGTTCGCCGACCGAAGTCGATCCGGACACTTACGACTACATGAACCAGCACTGCGACGTGCTGATCGTCGGCGCCGGCCCTGCCGGTCTGGCGGCTGCACTGGCCGCTGCGCGCAGCGGTGCTCGCGTCATTCTGGCCGATGAGCAGGAGGAGTTCGGCGGCAGCCTGCTCGATTCCCGCGAAAGTCTCGACGGCAAACCGGCGATGGAGTGGGTCGCCAGCGTCATCGCCGAATTGAAGGACACTCCGGACGTGCTGCTGTTGCCGCGCGCCACGGTCAACGGTTACCACGACCACAACTTCCTGACCATCCACGAACGCCTCACCGATCACCTCGGCGACCGCGCGCCGATCGGTCAGGTACGTCAGCGCATTCACCGCGTTCGCGCCAAGCGTGTGGTGCTGGCGACCGGCGCTTGCGAGCGTCCGCTGGTCTACGGCAACAACGACGTGCCGGGCAACATGCTCGCCGGTGCGGTGTCGACTTACGTGCGCCGTTACGGCGTGGCACCGGGTAAAAAACTGGTGCTGTCGACCAACAATGATCACGCCTATCGCGTGGCTCTGGATTGGCTCGACGCCAGTCTGCAAGTGGTGGCCATCGCCGACGCCCGCAGCAATCCGCGCGGTGCGCTGGTGGAAGAAGCCCGCGCCAAAGGCATCCGCATTCTCACCGGCAGTGCCGTGATCGAGGCCCGTGGCAGCAAGCGCGTCACCGCAGCCCGCGTCGCCGCGATTGATGTGAAGGCGCACGCCGTGACCAGCCCGGGCGAATGGCTCGACTGCGATGTGGTCGCGACTTCCGGCGGTTACAGCCCGGTGGTTCACTTGGCATCGCACTTGGGCGGCAAGCCGACCTGGCGCGAAGACATCCTCGGTTTCATCCCGGGCGAAGCCCCGCAGAAACGCGTGTGCGTCGGTGGCATCAACGGCGTCTACGGTCTCGGCGATTCGCTGGCGGACGGTTTTGAAGGTGGCGTGCGCGCTGCCAGTGAAGCCGGTTTCGCGGCGGTCGAAGGCACCTTGCCGAAAGCCCTGAGCCGTCTCGAAGAACCGACGCTGGCGCTGTTCCAGGTGCCGCACGAGAAGGGCACGGCACGGGCACCGAAGCAATTCGTCGACCTGCAGAACGACGTGACCGCTGCGGCTATCGAACTGGCGACCCGCGAAGGTTTCGAGTCGGTCGAGCACGTCAAACGCTACACCGCGCTGGGCTTCGGCACCGATCAGGGCAAGCTCGGCAACGTCAACGGTCTGGCCATCGCCGCCCGTTCGCTGAACGTGACCATCCCGCAGATGGGCACCACGATGTTCCGCCCGAACTACACGCCGGTAACCTTCGGCGCCGTGGCCGGTCGTCACTGTGGGCACATCTTCGAACCGGTTCGCTACACCGCGCTGCATGCCTGGCATGTGAAGAACGGTGCCGAGTTTGAAGACGTCGGTCAGTGGAAGCGTCCTTGGTACTTCCCGAAAAACGGCGAAGACCTGCACGCCGCCGTGAAGCGCGAATGCAAAGCCGTGCGCGACAGCGTCGGTCTGCTCGATGCCTCGACCCTCGGCAAGATCGACATTCAAGGCCCGGATGCCCGCGAGTTCCTCAACCGCGTGTACACCAACGCCTGGACCAAACTCGATGTGGGCAAGGCCCGCTACGGTTTGATGTGCAAAGAAGACGGCATGGTCTTCGACGACGGTGTGACGGCGTGTCTGGCGGACAACCATTTCGTCATGACCACCACCACCGGCGGCGCGGCCCGCGTGCTGCAATGGCTGGAGCTGTACCACCAGACCGAATGGCCGGACATGAAGGTGTATTTCACCTCCGTCACTGACCACTGGGCGACCATGACCCTGTCCGGGCCGAACAGCCGCAAGCTGCTCAGCGCCGTGACCGACATCGATCTGAGCAACGAAGCGTTCCCGTTCATGACCTGGAAAGAAGGTCTGGTCGGCGGCGTCCCGGCGCGGGTGTTCCGCATCTCGTTTACCGGTGAACTGTCGTACGAAGTCAACGTGCAGGCGGACTATGCGATGGGCGTGCTGGAGAAAATCGTCGAGGCCGGCAAGCAATACAACCTGACCCCGTACGGCACCGAGACCATGCACGTGCTGCGCGCCGAAAAAGGTTTCATCATCGTCGGTCAGGACACCGACGGCTCGATGACCCCGGACGACCTGAACATGGGCTGGTGCGTGGGTCGTACCAAACCGTTCTCGTGGATCGGCCAGCGCGGCATGAACCGGGAAGACTGCGTGCGTGATCAGCGCAAACAACTGGTGGGCCTCAAGCCGATCGACCCGACCAAATGGCTGCCGGAAGGTGCGCAACTGGTGTTCAACACCAAGCAGGCGATCCCGATGACCATGGTTGGCCACGTGACTTCCAGCTACGCGCACAACTCCCTCGGCTATTCGTTTGCCATGGGTGTGGTCAAGGGCGGTCTGAAGCGCATGGGTGAGCGGGTGTTTGCACCGCTGGCCGATGGCAGCGTGATCGAGGCGGAGATTGTGTCTTCGGTGTTCTTCGATCCGAAGGGTGATCGCCAGAACATTTGACACCACAGTACCTGTGGGAGCGTGGCTTGCCCGCGATGGCGTCAGATCAGACAACACATCTGTGACTGACGGATCGCAATCGCGGGCAAGCCCGCTCCCACAGGGATTACGAATTCAGGAAGGTGCTTTATGACCACAGCCAACGTGTACCAACAACGCCCGACCACCGGTGCCCGTGCCGAGTCGTCGCTGCACCATGCCGACCTCGCCAGCCTGGCCGGCAAGGGCCGCAAGAACGCCGGCGTGATCGTGCGTGAGAAAAAACTCCTCGGCCATCTGACGATTCGTGGTGATGGCCACGACGCGGCGTTCGCCGCCGGCGTGCACAAAGCCCTTGGCATCGAGTTGCCCGGTGCTCTGAGCGTCATCGTCAAAGGTGAAACCAGCCTGCAATGGATGGGCCCGGACGAGTGGCTGCTGATCGTGCCAAGCGGTGAAGAATTCGCCGCCGAACAGAAACTGCGCGAAGCGCTGGGCGATCTGCACATCGCGATCGTCAACGTCAGCGGCGGCCAGCAAGTGCTCGAACTGAGCGGGCCGAACGTGCGTCAGGTGCTGATGAAGTCCACCAGCTATGACGTACACCCGAACAATTTTCCGGTGGGTAAAGCGGTCGGCACGGTGTTCGCCAAGTCGCAGCTGATGATTCGCCATACCGCCGAAGACACCTGGGAACTGCTGATTCGTCGCAGCTTTTCGGATTACTGGTGGTTGTGGTTGCAGGATGCTTCCGCCGAGTACGGGTTGAGCGTGCAAGCCTAAAAGCTTACCCCCTCACCCCAGCCCTCTCCCCCAGGGGGGAGAGGGGGAAAGGGAGCAGATTTGTGTGTTTTTCGAGCCTGAGTTCGACCCGATATTTCAGGTCGGTGTAGCTCGAAAGGACCACTCGGTCAGTCCCCTCTACCTCCGGGAGAGGGCTAGGGTGAGGGGCAAAAAATCCCTCAGACACCCCGCACAAGAACAGGAGTCACCGCACCATGAGCCGCGCCCCAGACACATGGATTCTGACCGCCGACTGCCCCAGCGTCCTCGGCACGGTGGACGCGGTCACGCGTTTTCTGTTCGAGCAGGGTTGCTACGTCACCGAGCACCATTCGTTTGATGATCGCCTTTCGGGGCGCTTCTTCATTCGCGTGGAATTCCGTCAGCCCGACGGCTTCGACGAGCAATCCTTCCGCGCCGGCCTCGCCGAGCGTGGCCAGGCCTTCGGCATGATCTTCGAACTGACCGCGCCGAACTATCGGCCAAAAGTGGTGATCATGGTTTCCAAGGCCGATCACTGCCTCAACGACTTGCTCTACCGCCAGCGCATCGGCCAGTTGTCGATGGATGTGGCGGCGGTGGTCTCCAACCATCCTGACCTCAAGCCGCTGGCCGACTGGCACCAGATTCCCTACTACCATTTCCCCCTCGACCCCAATGACAAACCGTCGCAGGAGCGTCAGGTCTGGCAGGTGATTGAAGAGTCCGGCGCTGAACTGGTGATTCTTGCCCGCTATATGCAAGTGCTGTCGCCGGAGTTGTGCCGCAAGCTCGATGGCAAGGCGATCAACATTCATCACTCGCTGCTGCCGGGCTTCAAGGGCGCCAAGCCGTATCACCAGGCCTACAACAAGGGCGTGAAACTGGTGGGGGCGACGGCGCATTACATCAATAACGACCTCGATGAAGGGCCGATCATCGCCCAAGGCGTCGAGGCGGTGGATCACAGTCATTACCCGGAAGATTTGATTGCCAAAGGGCGGGATATCGAGGGCCTGACGTTGGCCCGGGCCGTTGGTTATCACATTGAGCGCAGGGTGTTTCTCAACGCCAATCGCACGGTCGTTCTCTAGATCGCTTTCGCTGGCAAGCCAGCTCCCACAGGGATTTGTGTCGTATACAAAATCTGAATCCAACCCGAATCCTGTGGGAGCTGGCTTGCCAGCGATGAGGCCATAACAGGCAACACAACAATCAGCATCTATACCCGAGCACTCAACGCGCTGCCTGCCTGGGCAACGCGGTTCCATAAAAACAACAGCGAGGTGAAAGCATGTCTGGCAATCGTGGTGTGGTGTATCTCGGCGCTGGCAAGGTCGAAGTACAGAAAATCGACTATCCGAAAATGCAGGACCCGCGTGGTCGCAAGATCGAGCACGGGGTCATTCTCAAAGTGGTTTCCACCAATATCTGCGGCTCCGACCAACACATGGTGCGCGGCCGCACCACCGCTCAGACCGGTCTGGTGCTGGGCCACGAAATCACCGGCGAGGTGATCGAAAAAGGCTCCGACGTCGAAAACCTGAAAATCGGCGACCTGGTTTCCGTACCGTTCAACGTCGCGTGCGGGCGCTGCCGTTCCTGCAAAGAGCAACACACCGGCGTCTGCCTGACCGTCAACCCGGCCCGTGCCGGTGGTGCTTACGGTTACGTCGACATGGGCGACTGGACCGGCGGCCAGGCCGAATACGTGCTGGTGCCGTACGCCGACTTCAACCTGCTGAAACTGCCGGACCGCGACAAGGCCATGGAGAAAATCCGCGACTTGACCTGCCTCTCCGACATTCTTCCGACCGGTTATCACGGCGCCGTCACTGCCGGTGTAGGTCCGGGCAGCACCGTTTACATTGCCGGCGCGGGTCCCGTTGGCTTGGCGGCTGCCGCCTCCGCACGCCTGCTCGGCGCTGCGGTAGTGATCGTCGGTGACGTCAACACCATCCGTCTGGCCCACGCCAAGGCGCAGGGCTTCGAAATCGTCGACCTGTCCAAGGACACGCCGCTGCACGAACAGATCGCCGCACTGCTGGGCGAACCGGAAGTCGATTGTGCGGTGGATTGCGTAGGTTTCGAAGCCCGTGGCCACGGCCATGACGGAGTGAAGTCCGAAGCCCCGGCCACCGTGCTCAACTCGCTGATGGGCGTGGTGCGCGTGGCGGGCAAGATCGGTATCCCGGGCCTGTACGTCACTGAAGATCCAGGTGCTGTGGACGCCGCCGCGAAAATGGGCAGCCTGAGCATCCGCTTCGGCCTCGGTTGGGCCAAGTCGCACAGCTTCCACACCGGCCAGACCCCGGTGATGAAGTACAACCGTCAACTGATGCAAGCGATCATGTGGGATCGCATCAACATTGCTGAAGTGGTGGGTGTGCAAGTGATCAGCCTCGATCAGGCGCCGGAAGGTTACGGCGAGTTCGATGCAGGCGTGCCGAAGAAGTTTGTGATTGATCCGCATAAGTTGTTCAGTGCGGCGTAGGGCTTATCGCAATAAAAAAACGGCGACCTCAGGGTCGCCGTTTTTTTGTTGAGAGCCAAGGTCAAAAGGTACCCTCATCGGAACGCCGCCCGCCCAGCCCTCCCGAAACGTCGGACCGCCCGGAGGGAGAGGGGGCCGACCGAGGTGTCTGGTGTCATACGTCGACCTGAAAGATCGAGTCGATTATGGATTCGGCACGGCAATTACAGGTCGGCGTATTGCGCAAATATCCCACGGTCAGTCCCCTCTTCCTCCGGGCGGTCCGACGTTTCGGGAGGGTTAGGGTGAGGGGCTTTACAAGGCCGCCAACGCCCCTTGATACAGCACCGGACCAGTCGGCTGCCCAGTCGGCGAACCACCCTTCGGCTCCAGACTCACTGCCAATGCAATCGGTTTGCCAATCAAGACTTTCTGCGCCTCGCTCAACTCAACCTTGCCTTTACCCCCCGCTGGAATCACCCCCAGCGAAATCGGCTTGCCATCCGCCGGAATCGCCCACAGTTCCAGGCTGCGATCGGCATCAACCGCCGCCAATGTCAGCGGCTCGACCTGCAGATAATCTGCATGCGCCTCGACCTTCAGCGCCGGTTGCGCATTGGCGCTCAGCAGGGTGGCGCGGTAGCGGGCGTCGTCCCGGTCGTACAGCGAACCGAGGAAAACCAGCACAACGATTGAGGCGGCGGCTGCCGTGAGTCTCAGCCAATTCCAGAACGGACGTTTTTCCGGCACATGCAGCACTTGCGGCTCGATGCGCGCGGTAATGCCGTGCCACACGCGGTCGGGCACCGGTTGTTCAGGCAGGGATTCGGTGAGGCTCGCCAGCGTGTCCTGCCATTGCGCCACTTCCGCCCGCAACGCAGCGTCATCCAGCAACAATTGCTCAAAGCGTCGACGCGCAGCCGTGGACATCAAGCCGATGGCGTAGTCGGCGGCGAGGGCACGGCGCAGGGCAGGGGTCTGGTAGTTCATGATTCAAGGCACCGACGCAGTCGCTCCATGCCCCGGCGGATCCACGATTTGACTGTGCCCAGCGGCGTGGCCAGATGCTCGGCCAGTTCGGTGCAGGACAACCCGTGAAAATACGCCACGCTGATCGACTGGCGCTGCATGCTGTCGAGGCTTTCCAGGCAGCGGTTCAGGGCGTGAGCCTCGCGGGCGCTGCTCAATTGCTCATGCGCCGAAGGGCTCTCATCCGCCAACCCGTCCTGCTCAAGATCGCTCAGCGGCCGGTCGCGGTGTTTGCGTAACTGATCGATGGCTTGATTGCGGGTGATGTTGATCATCCAAGTCAGCGGTGCCGACAGATGCGCTTCGTAGCGCGAGGCGTTGTTCCAGATGCGCACGAAACTTTCCTGCAAGACCTCCTCGGCCAGATCCGCACGCCCCATGAAGCGCAGGGCCACACCGTGCAGGCGCGGGCCGACGCTGCGGTACAGCGTTTCGAAGGCGCGACGGTCACCCAATGAGCACTGGGCCAACAGCTGTCGCAACTGATCGGTGTCGGCGATGGAAATGACATCTCTCCAGGCAAAAGGCAAGCGACGAGGACTGATCTCGGGTTGCTCACAGGCTAGTTCAGCGATAGCGCTTGTGCCATTCATCGCGGCCATTCCGGGGTTTCACGATTTATATACGTGGCTATGCTGAAAATGGATGCGCAGGTTTGGAACATGCCGGCGGATACCCGGTCAAATCGGCAGTTTCGCCGCCCGTCGAAGGGTGGTTTTTGCAGCGCAAGAGGATGTCTGAATGAAGATTTCACGCGGTATTGCAATGGCTTCGCTGATGACCCTTGCGGCCAGCCCGGTGTTCGCCGGTTTCAGCCTGGACGATGTGACCAAAGCGGCTGCGAGCATGCAGGGTGGCAACTCGGCCACCGCCGCCGCGCCGACCTCGGAAACCGCCGGTTTGCTGCAAGCCGTCACCGGTCTGGGTGTTACCCCTCAGCAAGCGGTCGGCGGCACCAGCGCCATGCTTGGCCTGGCCAAGAACCAATTGAGCAGCACCGATTATTCGCAATTGGCCAAAGAAGTGCCGGGCATCGACAAGCTGTCGGGCGGTAGCGGCAACATGGCGGCGTTGAGCGGCTTGCTGGGTTCGTCGGGCAAATCCGCCGGGCTGGAAAACGCGCTGGGTAACGTCAAGAACACCAATGACCTGAACAATGCGTTCGGCGCATTGGGCATGGACAGCGGCATGGTCGGCCAGTTTGCCCCGGTGCTGCTCAAGTATCTGGGTGATCAAGGCGTCGGCGGCCCGCTGCTGCAAAGCCTGGGCAGCATCTGGGGCGCCGGCACCGGTAGCTGATTCAGTTGCGCTCGCCGCGCAGTTCGGCGATGCGCAGATCTTTCTCGGTCCAGAGCTGGTTGACCCAGCTCTGGACCTTCTCGCGAAACAGCGGATCGTTCTCGTAATCGCCCTGCCACAGCGCCGGGTCGAGCTCGCGGGTCTGGATGTCGATGATCACCCGCGGCACGTTGCCGCTGATCAAGTCCCAGAACCCCGGAATGTTCTCCTGTGGATAAACCACGGTGACGTCGAGAATCGCATCCAGCTGTTCACCCAGCGCCGCCAGCACGAACGCCACGCCGCCGGCCTTGGGCTTGAGCAGGTGGTTGAACGGTGATTGTTGCTGCGCGCTTTTCACCGCGGTGTAGCGCGTGCCTTCCAGATAGTTGACCACGGTCACCGGCTGGCGCTTGAACAGCTCGCAGGCCTGTCGGGTGATCTCCAGATCCTTGCCCGCCAGCTCCGGGTGCCTGGCCAGGAATGCCTTGGTGTAGCGCTTCATGAACGGGTAATCCAGCGCCCACCACGCCAGCCCCAGAAACGGAACCCAGATCAGCTCCTTCTTGAGGAAGAACTTGAAGAACGGCGTGCGCCGGTTGAGGGTCTGGATCAGCGCCGGAATATCGACCCACGACTGATGGTTGCTGACCACCAGGTACGAGGTGTCACCGCGCAGGTCTGCGCCCCCGCGAATGTCCCATTGGGTGGGGATGCACAGGCGAAAAATCAGCTTGTCGATTTCGGCCCAGGTCTCGGCGATCCACATCACCGCCCACGACGCGTAATCGCGCCAACGCCCGGGCGCCACCAGTTTGAGCAGGGCAAACACCAGCAACGGCCCGATCAGGATCAGGGTGTTGAGCAACAGCAGCAGGGTGACGAAACAGCCGGTGAGCAGGCGGCGCATAAGCAACTCTATGAAGTCGGATGGGCGCGCCATGATAAGTGGCTTCGGGCGACAGGCCAAATCGGGGGTGACGAATGTTTCACTTTTGGCTGGGTATGCTTGGGTCAGATATTGCGCTGAATGTGCTGGCCTCATCGCTGGCAAGCCAGCTCCCACAGGTTTATCGGGTGTCCGCAAGAATTACATTCGTTGAAGATCCTTGTGGGAGCTGGCTTGCCAGCGATGCGGGCTCAGCGGCGAACGAATTGCTTGCTGGCTGTCTAAAATCCCACGTCTGCCGCCCTCATTTTCCAAGGAAGCCCCTTACGTGAAATCCCTCCTTGCACTGTTTGCCCTTGTCGCCCTGCCGGTCATGGCCGCCGAGCCGACCCTGTACGGGCGCTACGAATACATCGCGCTGCCGGAAATCGGCGGTGAAGTGCTCAAGGCCAAGATGGACACCGGTGCGCTGACAGCGTCGCTGTCGGCCAAGGACATCGAAACCTTCACCCGTGATGGCGAAGACTGGGTGCGGTTCCGTCTCGGCACCAAGGACGCCAGCAACAAGGTCTACGAGCACAAGGTCGCGCGAATCAGCAAGATCAAGAGCCGTTCGGATGAAGAAGACGAAGGCGAAAGCACCGAAGTCGCGAAACGGCCAGTGGTCGATCTGGAGCTGTGCCTGGGCGACGTCAAGCGTACCGTGGAGGTCAATCTGACCGACCGCAGCAACTTCAACTATCCGCTGCTGATCGGTGCCAAGGCCTTGCGTGAATTTGGCGCGGCGGTGAACCCGGCGCGGCGCTTCACCGCCGACAAACCGGACTGCTAGCGCCAAGTGGTCTCATTGACGTAAAGGCACGCTTGGGGCACCGTTCGCGCACTTAACCCACGGGCTCGGACGCCATGCCTCATATCCTGATTGTCGAAGACGAAGCGGCGATTGCCGACACGCTGATTTTTGCCTTGCAGGGCGAGGGGTTCACCACCACTTGGGTGAGCCTCGGTGAGGCAGCGCTGGCGCACCAGCGCCAGACGCCGGCCGATCTGATCATTCTCGACATCGGCCTGCCGGACATCAGTGGTTTCGAAACCTGCAAGCAGCTACGCCGTTTCAGCGAAGTGCCGGTGCTGTTCCTTAGCGCCCGCAACGCCGAGATCGACCGCGTAGTGGGCCTGGAGATCGGCGCCGACGACTACGTGGTCAAGCCGTTCAGCCCTCGAGAAGTCGCGGCACGGGTCCGGGCGATCCTCAAGCGCATGGCGCCGCGCCCGCCAATCGAGGCCTCCTCGGCGCTGTTTCGCATTGATCTCGAGCGCGTGCAGATTGCCTATCGCGGCCAGACCCTGAGTCTGACCCGCCACGAATTCCGCCTGTTGCAATGCTTGCTCGACCAACCCGAACGGGTGTTCAGCCGCGAGCAATTGCTCGATGCGCTGGGTGTCGCCGCCGATGCCGGTTACGAGCGCAGCATCGACAGCCACATTAAAAGCGTGCGGGCCAAACTGCGACTGGTGCGCGCCGACGCCGAACCGATCCAGACCCATCGCGGCCTCGGTTACAGCTACAGCCCGGGGCACAGCTGATGTCGTTGGGGCTGAGGATTTTTCTGGTGTATGTGCTGTTTGTCGGCCTGACCGGCTATTTCGTGCTCAACACAGTGATGGAAGAAATCCGCCCCGGCGTGCGCCAGTCCACCGAAGAAACCCTGGTCGATACCGCCAACCTGATGGCGGAAATTCTCCGTGACGATTTCAAGGCAGGCACCCTCAGCGAGAACCGCTGGCCCGAGTTGCTGCGTGCCTATGGCGAACGCCAGCCGCAAGCGACCATCTGGGGTTTGCCGAAAAATCAGGTCAACCATCGCATCTACGTCACCGACGCCAAAGGCATCGTGGTGCTCGATTCCAGCGGCGTGGCGGTCGGTCAGGATTACTCGCGCTGG
The DNA here is from genome assembly GCF_018326005.1 of Pseudomonas sp. Seg1. NCBI lineage: Bacteria > Pseudomonadati > Pseudomonadota > Gammaproteobacteria > Pseudomonadales > Pseudomonadaceae > Pseudomonas > Pseudomonas sp. Seg1. The sequence goes on along the minus strand of NZ_AP021903.1, from coordinate 5,999,733 downwards.
AACGATGTCTATCTGACCCTGCGCGGCGAATACGGTGCGCGTTCCAGTCGCAGCGACCCGGATGACCCGGCCTCGTCGGTGATGCACGTCGGCGCCCCGATCCGCGATAACGGCCAGATCATCGGTGTGGTCACCGTGGCCAAACCCAACAGCTCGTTGCAGCCCTATGTCGATCGCACCGAACGGCGTTTGCTGTTCTACGGTGCGGGCCTGATCGGCCTCGGCCTGTTGTTCGGCGCCTTGCTGTCGTGGTGGCTGAGTCGCGCGCTGCACCGTTTGACGAGGTATGCCGAGGCTGTCAGCGAAGGTCGGCGCGTTGAAGTGCCGCACTATCGCGGCGGTGAGCTGGAGCAACTGGCTACGGCGGTCGAGCAGATGCGCACGCAATTGGAGGGCAAGGCTTACGTCGAGCGCTACGTGCACACCCTGACCCACGAACTGAAAAGTCCGCTGGCGGCGATTCGCGGCGCGGCGGAGTTGCTGCAAGGTGACATGCCTGCGATTCAGCGACTGCGGTTTGTCGGCAACATCGACAGCGAAAGTGCGCGGATGCAGCAGTTGATCGAGCGCTTGCTGAATCTGGCGCAGGTCGAACAACGGCATGGCCTGGAGGAGCGGGTGGCAGTGCCGCTGGCGGTGTTGGTCGATGAGTTGTTGCAAGCGCAGGCAGCGCGGATTGAAGGCAAACAGTTGCGGATCGAACAGACGATTGCGGCGGATGTGTTGCTGATCGGCGAACCGTTTTTGCTGCGCCAGGCGTTGGGCAATCTGCTGGAGAACGCGCTGGACTTCACCCCGCCGCAGGGGTTGTTACGTTTCAGCGCCGAGCGCGTCGGCGAGCAGATCGAGGTTCGCTTGTTCAATGAAACTGCGCCGATTCCGGATTACGCCTTGCCGCGTTTGACTGAGCGCTTCTACTCATTGCCGCGCCCGGACAGTGGGCGCAAAAGCACGGGATTGGGGCTTAACTTCGTTGAAGAGGTGGTCAAGTTGCATGGTGGGTCGATGAGCATTCGCAATGTTGCAAACGGCGTTGAAGTGGCCCTGCGCTTGCCTTGAAACCGTGTCACGGCCATCGCGGGCAAGCCCGCTCCCACAGGATTTTCTATCGTAAGCCACGATTGTGTACACCTGAATCATTGTGGGAGCGGGCTTGCCCGCGATGGGGTCAGCGCAGTCTCCACACAATCTCCACATTCCCCCCACAAAACCCTCAAACAGCCGAATCAGACTCTGCCTCATCGAAACAGGGAGAGTCCCATGAACAAGAATCTGACCATTAAGCTCGGGGCCATTGCCCTGTTGATCCTGCTGTTACTCATACCGTTAATGATGATCGACGGCGTGATCGACGATCGCCAGCAATTGCGCGACGGCGTGCTGCAGGACATCGCTCGCAGTGCCAGTTACAACCAGCAAGTGAGCGGGCCGGTGATGGTGGTGCCGTATCGCAAGGTGATTCACAACTGGAAGATCAACGACAAAACCAACAAGCGCTACGACGATCCCCGGGAGGAACGCGGGCGTTTGTACTTTCTGCCGGAGCGCTTCGAACTCGATGGCCAGGTGCAGACCGAATTGCGCGCCCGGGGTATTTACGAAGCGCGGTTGTTCCACGCCGATAACCGCATCAACGGTCATTTCTCGCTGCCGGCCCAGTTGGGCATCAAGGAAGATTTCGCCGACTACCAGTTCGACGCGCCGTTTCTCGCGGTCGGCATCAGCGACATTCGCGGCATCGAAAACGCTTTGAAACTGGAGCTCGACGGCCAGCGCCTGGACTTTGTCCCGGGCACCCAGGTCGGCTGGCTCGGCGAAGGTGTACGCGTCACGTTGCCGCTGCTCGACACCAGTAAAGCCACCGAATTGGCGTTCGGTTTTGAACTGCGCCTGCAAGGCACCGGTTCGCTGCAGGTGCTGCCGGTGGGCAAGAGCAGTAGCGTGAGCCTCACCGCCAACTGGCCGCACCCAAGCTTCATCGGCAACTTCCTGCCCGCCAAACGTGAAATCAACGATGCCGGTTTCAGCGCCGAATGGCAGACCACGTTCTTCTCCACCAATTTGCAGGACGCCATGAGCCGTTGCGTGAGCAGCAATGATTGCGAGGCGTTCAACGGCCGCAGCTTTGGCGTGAGCTTCATCGATCCGGTGGATCAGTATCTGAAGAGTGACCGGGCGATCAAATATGCGCTGCTGTTCATCGTCCTGACATTCGCCGGTTTCTTCTTGTTCGAAGTGCTGAAAAGTCTGGCGGTTCACCCGGTGCAGTACGCCTTGGTCGGCGTGGCACTGGCGTTCTTTTACCTGTTGCTGCTGTCGCTGTCAGAGCACATCGGGTTTGCCTTGGCGTATCTGTTGTCGGCCAGTGGCTGCGTGTTGTTGATCGGCTTTTACGTTTGTCATGTGCTGCGCAGCGTGCGCCACGGTTTGAGTTTTTCGGCGGGATTGGCGGCGTTGTATGGCCTGCTCTATGGATTGTTGAGTGCCGAGGATTACGCGCTGTTGATGGGCTCGCTGTTGCTGTTCGGCTTGCTCGGTGTGTTCATGGTGCTGACGCGCAAACTGGACTGGTACGGGATCGGGCAGAAGCCGGCCAAGCCGTTGGAGTTTGATATTGGGGCGGTGCAATGAGCGGGCTGCGTGAGGATCAGCGAGAGGCCGAGGTGTTGGTGACGTTGATCTTTGCGTCACTACCGCCGGAACCGAGGTGGTGCCATCGCCGGCAAGCCAGCTCCCACACTGGATTGATGTCTTGCGCGTATTTGCGATCCGACAAGGATCCTGTGGGAGCTGGCTTGCCAGCGATGAGGCCGGAACAGGCGCCGCCGATTTAAACCTTGGGCATCGTGGCGATCATGGACGGTCGCTGGCTGACTTCAAAGTACCAGTTGGCCAATTGTGGATTGGCGGTCCGCCAGTCCATTTCAGGGAAGCGCAGGTCGAGGTAGCCCAGTGCACAGGCGACGCTGATTGCGGCGACATCGAAGTGACTGGTCAGCTCGGCGATCGCGTCCGTTTCCAGCAGTGCGAGCGCACGGCGGATCTTCTCGCGCTGGGCGTCGAGCCATTCGTTCCAGTGCTTTTCCGGAGCACGCAGCGCCTGCTCGTAACGCACCATTACCGAAGCATCCATGATCCCGTCGGCCATCGAGGCCAGGGTCAGGCGCCGCCAGCGGGCCGAGCCGTCGCGGGGGATCAGCGGGTTGCCGACGTGTTGGTGGTCGAGGTAATCGAGGATCACGCGGCTGTCATGGATGACGTTGCCATCGGCCAGGCGCAGGGCCGGGATCTTGCCCAGCGGGTTGTCAGCGTTAAGGGTCGGATCGGGGCTGACCGGGCTGAGCACGCAGTCTTGTAACGCGACGCGATCCTGCTGACCGGTCTCGTGCAGCAACACCATCACTTTGCGAACGAACGGGGACAGCGAGTTGTGGAACAGGGTCATGCTGGGGGCGGACATTGGCAAACCTCGTGAGCATCGAAGAGCAGGAGGTTAGCCTAGCTACAACCACTGTGGCTGGCGAGGAATTGATGGTGTTCGTGAGATCGCCATCGCTGGCAAGCCAGCTCCCACAGTTTTTGCAGCGACACAAATTTCAGATTCAGCATCAACCCCTGTGGGAGCTGGCTTGCCAGCGATGAGGCCATTACCGACGACAACGAAACTACCTGCGCTGCAGCAATCCCCTGATCGCCAGAATTGCCGGAACACCCAGCCCAACCCAGCTCAACGCATCCCAGATCCCATCCCCCAGCAACGCCGCAAACAACCCTGCCGCACTGAGCAGCGCAATCACCAGCGGCGTGCTGAAGACCTTCCAGAAATTCGACTGACGCGGCTTCATGCAGACGCCTCCGCCGTTTCCAGCGCAGGCTTGGCGGCTTTGCGCCGCACCACCCACAGGTACACGCCACTGCCGAGGACGATGATGGTCAGCACATCCAGCGTCGCCCAGAGAATCTTCATCGGCATGCCGCCGTAGTCGCCGAAGTGCAGCGGCTGCGACATGCCCATGGCGTCCATGTACCACGGTCGTTCGGCCACGGCGGTGACTTGCAGGGTAGTGGCGTCGATCAGCACCGGCGTCAGCAGATGCGAGGTCAGGTGCGTGCCGCCCTTCATGAACACCGAGTAGTGGTGTTCGCTGGAGAACCGTGTGCCGGGAAAGGCAATGAAGTCTGGTTTCATCCCCGGCGCGACTTCGCCGGCGATGTCGAGCAAACGCGTGGCCGGTGCCAGTTGCGTCAGCGGCGGCGCATCGCGGTAGGGCGCAATCAATGTGTTCAACGCATCGTTGCGCCAGGCAGCGATCAGCAGATCGGCGCAGGCGCTGATCACCCCGGTCACGCCGACCACCAACGCCCAGGTCAGGGTGACGACGCCGATCAGGTTGTGCAGGTCCAGCCAGCGCAGGCGTGTGGATTTGCCCTGACGCACGGTGGCGAAGTTCAGGCGGCGCATGAACGGCAGGTACAGCACCGTCCCCGAGACAATCGCCACGACAAACAGCAGTCCCATGAACGCCAGCAGCAATTTGCCCGGCAATCCGGCGAACATGTCGACATGCAGGCGCAGGATAAACAGCATCAGGCCACCGTTGGCCGCAGGGGTTTCCAGCGCTTCACCGGTGCGAGCATCGAGCATGAAGGTGTGCGAAGAGTTCGGCTCGGTGCCGGCGGTTTTCGCCATGATCGTCAGGACGGCATTCGGCTCATCGTCGTCGAAGCCGAAGTACTGCACGACTTCATCCGGGCGATGTTTTTCCGCGGCCTCAACCAGTTGCGCCAGATTCAGACGCGGCGTGTCCGCCGGCATCTCGCGCACTTCAGGAGCATCGCCGAGCAAGTGCTCGATTTCGTGGTGAAAGATCAGCGGCAGACCGGTCAGTGCCAGCATCAGCAAAAACACGGTGCAAACCAGGCTGGTCCAGGTGTGGACGAACGACCAGCGGCGAATTGTTTTACTTTTCATTTCATGACCTTCAAAAACACCGAAGCCGTCCACGGGGGACGGCCTGGTAACAGGGCCTGTTTCAGCTCAGTCGTTTACCACTTGTAAGTAGCGCTGGCGACCACACTGCGCTGGTCGCCGTAGTAGCAGTAGTAACCGTCGCAGGTGGAGATGTAGTCCTTGTCGAACAGGTTGGTGGCGTTGAGCGCCAGCGACGCACCTTTGAGGCTGTTGTCCAGTCGGCCGAGGTCGTAATGCACGGCTGCATCGAACACGGTGTAGGCGTCGGCCTTGCCCAGCCAGGTGTTGGCCTTGTCGCCGTAGGTGTTGCCGGTATAGCGCACGCCGCCGCCGATGCCGAAACCGTCGAGCACGCCGCTGTGCCAGGTGTAGTCGGTCCACAGCGAGGCTTGCTGGTTCGGCATCAGTTGCAGGCGATTGCCCTTGTCGACACCTTTCTGCACTTCGGACTTGGCCAGGGTGTAGGCGGCGATGACTTTCAGGTTATCGGTGACATCCGAAACCGCTTCCAGCTCCAGGCCTTTGACTTTCACTTCGCCGGTCTGGCTGGTGATGGTCACGTTGTTGACGATGTTGTTGACCGCGACGTTCTTCTGGGTCAGGTCATACACGGCTGCGCTGAGCAGGGTTTTGCTGCCCGGTGGCTGGTACTTGATGCCCAGTTCCCATTGTTTGCCTTCGGTCGGCTTGAACGACTCAGTGACGCTGGCATCGGCACCGCTGGTTGGCTGGAAGGATTCGGCATATGACAGGTATGGCACGAAGCCCGAGTCGAACACATAGCTGATCGCCGCGTTACCGCTGAACGCCTTGTCACGCTGGGTGTTGGTGGCGTCGCCCTTGTTGAGGAATCTGGTGCTGGTGTGCACCCAGTCTTCACGACCGCCCAGGGTCAGACGCCACTGGTCCAGCGCCATCTGGTCCTGCACGTAGAGACCGGTCTGGTTGGTTTTCTGGTTGTAGTCGTAGAACGCCGAGGAACGTGGCGGACGCGTAATCGGCTGGCCGTAGATCGGGTTGTTGACGTTGATGTCCGGCGCGCTGCCGAAGATCGAGGTGTAGTTGTCGTTGCTGCGCTGATGGTCGAGACCCAGCAGCAAGGTATGACGGATGTCGCCCGTAGCGAAGTCGGCCTGGAAGTTGTTGTCCACGGCGAATTGGCTGATGTCCTCATCGACATTGGTGGTGCCGCGACCGACATTGCCCTGATCGTCAACGGTGAAGCCGGGAATGGTCGTGTTGTAGCTGTTGACGGTCACGGTCTGGAACGACAGATCGGACTTGGTGTAACGCAGATTCTGTTTGAACTGCCATACATCGTTCAGGCGATGTTCAAAGGCATAACCGAGCGCGTAGTAGGTGCGGTCGTAGAAGTCGTAGTCAGGATCGCCCAGGTTCTTGTGGTGGGAAATCTTGCCGAACGGCATGTCGATCTTGGTGCCCTGGATCGGATAGAACTGACTGGTGACCCCGGTATCGTCGCGGGTGAACTGCGAGAGCAAGGTCAACTTGGTGTCGTCGTCGATGTTCCAGGTCAGGCTCGGTGCAATGTTGTAGCGCTTGTTTTCGATGTGGTCGATCTGCGTGTCGCTGTCGCGCACCACGCCGCTGATGCCATACAGAAATTGCCCGGCGTCATCGATCTTGCCGGTGCTGGCGAAGTTGATCTGGCGGTGGTTGTCGCTGCCGTACTGCAACTGGATTTCGCTGCTGGCTTCGGCGCTTGGACGACGGCTGACCATGTCCAGCAGACCGCCTGGCGGGGTCTGGCCGTAAACCGACGAAGCCGGGCCGCGTAGCAGGGCGAGGCGATCGAGGTTCCAGGTTTCCGGTTTCGGGTTGGCGTAGATGCCTCTTGGCAGTGGCAGGCCGTCGAGAAACTGAGTCGGCTCGAAACCACGCACGCGCAGCCAGTCGATGCGCGTGTCGCTGCCGTAGCTGCTGGCGGTGATGCCGGGCATGTAGCGCACGGCGTCATCGAGGCTGTGCACGCTGCGGTCGTCCATCTGCTGGCGCGTGGCCACGGAGATCGAACGCGGTGCTTCAACCAGCGCGGTGTCGGTTTTGGTGCCGGCGGCGGTGCGGGTGGCGGTGTAGCCTTCGACCGGGCTCCAAGCGGTTTCCAGATTTTCCACACCGATGACCGATGTTTCCGGCAGCGCCATCACGCCTTCCGGCACGGCAACCAAGGTGTAAGTGCCCGTGCTGGCCTGTTCCAGTTGCAGACCGGTGCCTTGCAGGGCCGCGCGCAGAGCGCCGGCCGCATCGTACTGACCGTTGACCGGTGCCGAGGTCTTACCCGCCGCCAGCGAAGGATTCAGCGACAGGGCGAGGCCGCCTTGGCTGGCGATCTGGTTGAGGGTGGTGGCCAAGGGCGCCGCCGGCAGGTTGTAGGCGCGAACGCTGGACGCTTGTTCAACGGCGAGCAACGGGCTGCTGATCAGAGGAGTGCTGAAAGCGATGGCGACGGCCAGCAGACTGGGGCGCAACAAGGTGTCTAGCGAACGGGACATACGGCGGCTCCTGAATGGAAATATTTCTCAATTGCCTGTGTGCCGGATGAAAACCAAAAAGTGATAGGGCTGGATGGAAATAATTTCGATTAACTTGCAGCGGTGCTGCTGATAGACATGGCGAGCCTGGTTTTGTGGAGCTGCTGGCGGCCTCATCGCTGGCAAGCCAGCTCCCACAGGGAGTGCTGTAAACATCAACTTTGTGGGCAGCACTTAATCCTGTGGGAGCTGGCTTGCCAGCGATAGCGACCGCTCAGCCACCCGATCATTCAGGCTTGGAATCAGCCTTGGCCACCGTCACCCAATACGGTGTGTGCTGCTCGATCTGCACTGGCAGGGTTGGCAGCAGGGCGCTCAAGGCTTTGTCGGTGTCATGCAGCGGGAAGCTGCCGGTGATTCGCAAGTCAGCCACTTCCGGCGCAACGCCCAGATGCCCACGACGATAACGACCCAGCTCATGCACCAGATCGCTCAGTCGAGCGTTATCCACCACCAGCATGCCGCGCGTCCAGGCATCGGCGCCGGGCGTGAGGGCGACAATCGAGCCCAGCCCATCACCGCGCAGCAATACTTGCTGGCCTTCGCGCAAAATCTGTTCTTCGGGATTCGCTTGCGTGCGTGCCGCCACCGCTGATTGCAGCACGCTCAGACGCGTACCTTGTTCTTCGCGCTTGACCAGGAACCGCGTGCCCAATGCACGCATGCTGCCTTCGCGGGTTTCGACGATAAATGGCCGTGCATCGCCGTGGCCGGTTTCGACGAGGATCTCGCCTTCCTGCAAGACGATCAGGCGCTGCTTCTCATCGAAGCGCACATCCACGGCACTGTGAGTATTGAGGTTGAGCACGGTGCCGTCGGCCAGGCGTACGGTGCGCTGTTCGCCGGTTGCGGTGCGCTGATCGGCCAGCCAATAGTCCATCGGCAAATAATGCTCGGCGGCAAACAGCCCCATACCGATCACCGCGACAACGCTGGCCAGACCGCTGCCCAGTTTGCGCACGCGCCGGCGGATGCCTTCGCGCGATTGCAGCAGTGCACTGCGGGCCGGGCCTTTGGCCACGCTGAAGCGTTGGTCGAGCATGCCCAATTGACGCCATGCGCGGGCATGTTCTTCATTGGCCGCGTGCCATTTGGCGAATTCCTCGCGCTCCAGCGGGCTGCTCGAATCGAGCGTCAACTGCCAGGCAATCGCCGCATCCAGCACATGCGCCGGCACCGGTCTGGAACTGGCAGGGCTCACGTCGGCTCACCGTACAGCGCGATGTAGCACTGACGAATCCCCTGAGCCAGATACTGGCGCACGCGCGGCACTGAAACGCCAAGTTTCTCGGCGATCTCGGCATGGCTGAGGCCATCGAGGCGGTTATAAAGGAAGGCGGCGCGGGCCTTGGTCGACAGTTTGCCGAGCAGACGGTCGATGGCTTTGAGGTCCTCGAGGATCATTTGCTGTTCCTCCACCGACGGTTGTTCGCCCTCGGGGATCAGCATCAATTCGGTGAGGTAAGCCTGCTCCAGCGCGGCGCGGCGGAAGTAGTCAAACAACAGACCCTTGGCAATCGCCACGAGAAAGGCTCGGGGCTCGCGCGGTGTCAGCAGTTCATCGCGGCCGAGCAGGCGCACGAAGGTGTCCTGGCTCAGGTCTTCGGCCCGCTGCGGACAGGCCACGTTGCGCCGTAGCCACGCCAGCAGCCAACCGCGATGGTCGCGATACATCGCACCGACGAGCTGATTGTGAGGGCTTGGAACTGACGACACCGGACATCACCGATTGGGAAATATTAACTAACGCGAATTGTTCGCGATTCTGGCAGAGGTGGGAATGGTTAGCAATTGGCCACTGGTCAGGTGGCATCAGGGAAACCACGTCATCGCTCTTCGCGAGCAGGCGCGCTCCCACAAGGCATCACATTCCAAATGTGGGAGCGAGCCTGCTCGCGAAGAGGCCAGAACAGCCAACGGAAATCTAAAAGGACGGCGCTTGTTGTCGGCGCTTCCACTGACTCAAGCGCTGCTGCAAATTCAGCGGACTATGAATCTGCTGCCCCCGCGCCCGACTGAACAGAATCAACGCCAATTCCGCCGTGGCCAGCGCATCGGCACTGGCGTTATGCCGTTCGAACACCTCCAGGCGAAACCAGTCGATCCACTCATCCAGCCCGGCCTCGCGAATATTCGCCTGCGGGCACACCAGCGGCGCAATATCCGCGACATCCAGAAACACCTGCTGCAACTTGTGCCCCAGATGCTCCTTCAGCGCGCGCCCGAGCATGTGCTGATCGAACGGCGCATGAAACGCCAGCACCGGGCTGTCGCCGATAAACTCCATGAGGTCCACTAACGCTTCGGCCGGGTCGCTGCCGGCGGCAAGTTCATTCGGCCCCAGGCCATGGATCAACACACTGGGGCTGAGCTTCAGTTCACGACATTGCAAGGTCCGTTCGAACTGCTGACTGAAATCGATCGCAGCGTCCTCGATCACCACGGCGCCGATCGACAACACGCGATCCTTGTTCAGGTTCAGCCCGGTGGTTTCCAGATCCAGTACCACCCAGCGCTGTTCGCGCAGGCTGCAATCGCTCAACTCGCTGATCGCCGGCAACTGCGCCAGGCGGTGTTGCAGATCGGCCGGCACCACCGGGCTGGCCGGACGCAGCCACGAGAACAGGCTCATAGCTGATACCGCAAGGTCAGGCTGCTTTGCAGGCGTTGAGCCTGACGCAGGGATTCGCGCAGGATGCGTCGGTCGAGGTGGTTGAGGCTGTCGGGATCGACACGGTTGGAGTAGGGCAGATTCTCCCGGGTCTGCAGCTGATGTTGCTGCATGCGTGTTTGCTGAATGAAGTGGTAAGCCTCTTCATACGCGGCGCCGTCGAGTGGTTCGATGACTTCTTTATCGACCAGTTGGCGAAAGCGTTCGAGGGTGTTGTTGGCGTCGATGCCGTTGGCCAGCGCCAGCAGGCGCGCGCCATCGACGAATGGGGTCAGACCCTGAACTTTCAAATCCAGCGTGGCTTTCTCGCCGTTCTTGCGCGCCAGTACAAACTCGCGGAAACGCCCGACCGGCGGGCGATTGCGCAGGGCGTTGTCGGCCATCATGCGCTGGAACAGACGGTTGTCGCCGACCTGCTCGAGAATCCCCCGACGCAGTTGCGCGCAACCGCTCTCATCGCCCCAGACCACCCGCAGATCAAAATAGATGCTCGAGCCCAACAGATTCTCCGGAGTCGCCTCGCGGATAAACGCCGCAAAACGCCGCGCCCATTCCGCGCGCGACAAACACAGCTCGGGGTTGCCGGCCATGATGTTGCCCTTGCACAGAGTAAAGCCGCATTGCGCCAGGCTCTGGTTGATCTGCTGCGCGATCGGCAGCAGCTTGCCGCGAATTTCCGCCGCGTGCGCCGCATCGCGAGCGTCGAACAGAATGCCGTTGTCCTGATCGGTGTGCAGCGTTTGCTCGCGCCGACCTTCGCTGCCGAAACACAGCCAACTGAACGGCACGCCGGGGTCGCCTTTTTCGGCGATGGTCAGTTCGATTACCCGGCACACAGTGTGGTCGTTGAGCAGGGTGATGATGTGGGTGATCTGGGTTGAAGAGGCGCCGTGGGCGAGCATGCGCTCGACCAGTTGGCCGATCTCGCCGCGCAGGGACACCAGTTGTTCGACGCGCTGGGCACTGCGGATGGTCCGGGCCAGGTGCACCAGATCGACACGTTGCAGGGAAAACAGATCACGCTCGGACACCACGCCGCACAGGCGCTGATCCTTGACTAGGCAGACGTGAGCGATGTGCCGCTCGGTCATGGCAATCGCCGCGTCGAATGCACTGTGATCCGGCGACAGATAGAACGGCGCACGGGTCATGTGATGTTCGATGGCTTCGCTGAAATCGCCCACGCCTTCAGCCACCATGTGGCGCAGGTCGCGCAGGGTGAAAATCCCCAGCGGCGCCTTGTGTTCATCCACTGCGACGATGCTGCCGACCTGTTGCTCATGCATCAACTTCACCGCGTCACGCAATGGCGTTTCAGGGCTGCACGTCACTGGATGGCGCATGGCCAATTCACCCAGTCGGGTGTTCAGCGAATACTGGGTGCCGAGGGTTTCCACGGCTTTCTGCTGGACTTGCTGGTTGACCTGATCAAGCAGGCTGCTGACCCCGCGCAAAGCAAAGTCGCGAAAGGCGTTGGACAGCGCGAACAGTTTGATGAACGCCGGTTTGTTCAGTTGCAGGCAGAAGGTGTCTTCGCCGGCCAGATGCTCGGTGCGCGTTGCCCGCTCGCCGAGCAGCGCGGCGAGGGGGAAGCATTCGCCGGTGGTGATTTCAAAGGTGGTTTCGGTGCCGGGCTTGGTGATGTGCTGACGTTCACCCACCACGCGGCCCTGTTTGACGATGTAGAAGTGTTCGACCGGGCCATCGGTGGGTTTGATGATGCTCTCGCCCTGAGCGTAAAAGCGCAGCTGGCATTGCTCCACCAGATAGGCGAGGTGGGCGTGTTCCATCTGATTGAAGGGCGGGAAGCGCTGAAGGAATTGCAGGGTGCCCTGAATGTTCTGCAACACCGCGGTTTTCCCTGCCTGGGTGAAGGCGTCCGCTTTACTCATAACCATTACCGCAGTCTTTTTCGAATTGTTGTTGTCGGATCGTTGCAGCCATGGTCGGCCCCGGCGAGCAGGGTGCCCATTGGACGTAAGTCTAGGTTTGCCATGCCGTTGGGCACATTTGGGAAGTGCCCTACAAAATCAGTCGGGAATTCAACCGTCCGGCTATTGGAAAAAAATCCGACGAAGTGCACATTGAAGCTCTGCCTGGCGATGTCTGACGACTGTGCAGGTGATTGATTTGGAAACATAGAGAACGCCATGTCCGACCACGATATTTTGAGCGACGCCGAGCGGGAAGCGCTCAGCGCTGTGATGCTCGAACCCGACCTGCCGCCGCAGCGTGTGCTGATCGTCGATGACGACAAGGACGCTCGGGAGTTGCTCGCGGAGATATTGGCGTTGGACGGTATTCGCTGCATGACCGCCGCCAGCGGCGAAACGGCGCTGAAGATGCTCGAGGAAAAACCTTCGATCGGGCTGGTGATCACTGATTTGCGCATGGGCAATGTCGATGGCCTTGAGCTGATTCGACAGGTGCGCGAATCGGTGCGGGCGGCGCTGCCGATCATCATTGTGTCCGGCGATGCCGATGTGAAAGACGCGATTGCGGCGATGCATTTGAGCGTGGTGGATTTTCTGCTCAAGCCGATTGATACGGGCAAGTTGCTCGGGTTGGTCAAACATGAGTTGGGCATAGAGCCATAGCGCCTGATTTGCCGATCGTTCCCACGCTCTGCGTGGGAATGCCTCAATGGACGCTCTGCGTCCGCTGTTGGGACGCGGAGCGTCCCGGGCTGCATTCCCACGCGGAGCGTGGGAACGATCAACAATCACCTGTAGGAGCTGCCGAAGGCTGCGATCTTTTGATTCTGCTTTCACAAAAAAAAGCCCTGATCCAAAGATCAGGGCTTTTTCATATCCAGCGTCTACGTAGAATTACAGGCCGTTGGCAGCCTTAAACTCGCGACGACGACGGTGCAGCACCGGCTCGGTGTAACCGTTCGGCTGCTTGGTCCCTTCGATCACCAGTTCGACTGCCGCCTGGAAGGCGATGTTGCTGTCGAAGTTCGGCGCCAGCGGACGGTACAGCGGGTCGTTGGCGTTCTGACGGTCCACTACCGGCGCCATGCGCTTGAGGCTTTCCATCACTTGCGCTTCGGTGACCACACCGTGGCGCAGCCAGTTGGCGATGTGCTGGCTGGAGATACGCAGCGTGGCACGGTCTTCCATCAGGCCGACGTCATTGATGTCCGGTACTTTCGAGCAGCCAACGCCCTGGTCGATCCAGCGCACCACATAGCCAAGAATGCCCTGGGAATTGTTGTCCAGTTCGTTCTTGATCTGCTCTGGCGTCCAGTTCGGGTTGACCGCCAGCGGGATGGTCAGAATGTCGTCAACCGAAGCGCGGGCACGTTTGGCCAGCTCGGCCTGACGGGCGAACACGTCGACCTTGTGGTAGTGCAGCGCGTGCAGCGCAGCAGCCGTCGGCGATGGCACCCAGGCGGTGTTGGCACCGGCCAGTGGGTGGGCGATTTTCTGTTCGAGCATCGCTGCCATCAGGTCGGGCATCGCCCACATGCCTTTACCGATTTGCGCGCGACCTTGCAGGCCGGTGCTCAGACCGATATCGACGTTCCAGTTCTCGTAGGCGCCGATCCATTTCTCGGCCTTCATGTCGGCCTTGCGCACCATCGGGCCGGCTTCCATGGAGGTGTGGATTTCGTCGCCGGTGCGGTCGAGGAAACCGGTGTTGATGAACACCACGCGCTCGCTGGCCGCCTTGATGCAGGCCTTGAGGTTGACCGTGGTGCGGCGCTCCTCGTCCATGATCCCGACTTTCAGCGTATTGCGTTTCAGGCCCAGCACATCTTCGATGCGGCCGAACAGCTCGTTGGTGAACGCCGCTTCTTCCGGGCCGTGCATCTTCGGTTTAACGATGTAGACGGAACCGGTGCGGGTGTTCTTGCGCGAGGTGTTGCCGTTGAGGTTGTGCATTGCCGCGAGGCAAGTCACCAGACCGTCGAGGATACCTTCCGGTACTTCGTTGCCGTCTTTGTCGAGGATCGCGTCGATGGTCATCAGGTGACCGACGTTGCGCACGAACAACAGCGAGCGGCCATGCAGGGTCACTTCGCCGCCATTGGGCGTGGTGTAGCTGCGATCCGGGTTCATGGTGCGGGTGAACGTCTGGCCACCCTTGGACACGGATTCCGCCAGGTCGCCCTTCATCAGGCCGAGCCAGTTGCGGTAGATCACCACTTTGTCGTCGGCATCGACGGCAGCCACGGAGTCTTCGCAGTCCATGATGGTGGTCAGGGCCGCTTCCATCAGGACGTCTTTGACGCCGGCGGCGTCGGTCTGGCCGACCGGGGTGCTGGCGTCGATCTGGATTTCGAAATGCAGACCGTTGTGCTTCAGCAGGATGGCGATCGGGGCATTGGCATCGCCCTGGAAACCGATCAGTTGAGCGTCGTCGCGCAGGCCGGTGTTGCTGCCGCCCTTGAGGGTGACCAGCAGTTTGCCGTCAGCGATTTTGTAGGCGGTCGAGTCGACGTGGGAGCCGGCGGCCAATGGCGCGGCCTCGTCGAGGAAGGCCCGGGCGAAGGCGATGACTTTGTCGCCACGCACCTTGTTGTAGCCTTTGCCTTTTTCCGCGCCACCGTCTTCGCTGATCGCGTCGGTGCCGTAGAGGGCGTCGTACAGCGAACCCCAGCGGGCGTTCGAGGCATTGAGAGCGAAACGGGCGTTCATCACCGGCACAACGAGTTGCGGGCCGGCGGTACGGGCGATTTCGTCATCGACGTTTTGCGTCGTTGCCTGGAAATCAGCCGCTTCTGGCAGCAGATAACCGATTTCTTGCAGGAAGATTTTGTAGGCCGCGGCGTCATGGGCCTGGCCGACGCGTTCCTGATGCCAGGCATCAATGCGCGCCTGGAAGTCATCGCGTTTGGCGAGTAGGGCTTTGTTCTTCGGTGCCAGGTCGTGAATGACCTTGTCGGCACCTTCCCAGAATTTTTCGGCGGTGAGGCCGGTACCGGGAATGGCTTCGTTGTTCACGAAGTCGAACAGGACTTTGGCGACCTGCAGGCCACCGACTTGAACGTGTTCAGTCATTGCTTGCCTCACTCTGCTCAGCTATTTCGCTTTTCAGCTCTTCAATTTGACAATGAAGCCTCTGGCCATTTAAACCACAAACCTTCCGACCAGTACATGCCATTGCTGGCGGCTGGGCTGGGACCAATCAACGGCTTGGGGCCTTGCTGACGGGGCTTTCAGGGTTGCGAACATGCCTTGGGCAGACATCGATCCAGCGTTATGTAGTGCGTGCCGAGGCATACTACATGATGAGTTGCGCTTGTGAAAATCAGACTAATAACGTCGTTCTGCGACCTCATGTCGCATTGCGGTCACATCGCGGAACGGGATGTTCTCAAAAAACCATTGGATTGTTCCAGCTAAATATCAAAAGTTGTACACATAAATACTGTCTGCCTGCTATGGCGCAGTTCAGCTGTACAGAATTCTGTGGCGAGGGGATTTATCCCCGATCGGTTGCGCAGCAGCCGTAAACCCTGTCAGCCCGGTTTACCGGTCAGCGCGCAGGGGCGGCTTCGCCACCCATCGGGGGTAAATCCCCTCGCCACAGGTTGCTTGCAAAACCCAGCCCACGTCATCCGCACAAAATGCCGCCCGGGCTGAATCAAACCCCTTGCCTATACTTGCCTTTCTATAACAAAAGTCATGACAAGAGGGCTGCGCCATGGACCATCTCGTACTCACCGTTTTCGCCCCGGACAAGCCCGGGCAGGTCGAGCGCATCGCCCAATGCATCGCCGAGCATGGCGGTAACTGGCTGGAAAGCCGGATGTCGCGGATGGCCGGGCAGTTCGCCGGGATTTTGCGGGTGGGCGTACCGGCAGAGGCTTACGACGAATTAGTCGATGCCTTACAAGCATTGTCGACTCATGGCATTCGTGTGTTGATTGCCGAAAGCGGCATCGAGCAATCCTGTACCTGGAAACCGATTGCGATGGAACTGGTGGGCAATGATCGTCCAGGGATTGTGCGCGATATCACTCGGCTGTTGAGCGAACAGGGCGTGAACCTCGAACGGCTGGTGACGGAAGTGCGGCCGGCACCGATGAGCAGCGAACCGTTGTTCCACGCCGAAGCGATTCTCGCCGTGCCGCTGACCTTGTCCCTCGATGTGTTGCAGTCGCGCCTGGAAACACTGGCCGACGATCTGATGGTCGAACTGGTGTTACGCACAGACGTTTAAGGGCCACACGGGTTATCCAGTTTTAACGTGCACCCGCCTGTGGATAACCTGTAGAGACCAAGCTCCAGGCCACGCCGAACGTGGCTTCGCGTGAGTTGATCAAAAAACCGCCAGCATTCAACAACTTGCACACAAACGGCGGGGATCACGCTGTGGATAACCTTGGGAAGGAACTATGCAGACCACGAGAACTGTGGTCTGCGCAGGGTTGTGCGTTTTTTGATCAACTGCGCCGGCGCAGACTGATCACGGCATCGACGCTGTAAACGGCCAGACCGGCCCAGATGAAGATAAACGCGATCAACGTGCTGGACGACAAGTGCTCACCAAACAGCAGTACCGCTTGCAACAACACCAGCGTTGGCGCGAGGTATTGCAGGAAGCCGATGGTGGTGTAGGGCAGGTGTCGCGTGGCGGCGTTGAAGCACACTAGCGGGATCAACGTCACCGGTCCGGCCGCGACCAGCCACCAGGCTTGCGACGTGGTCCAGAACTCGGGTTGAGCGCTGGTCGCGGTCTGATTGAACAGCAACCACGCGAAGGCAATCGGTACCAGCATCCAGGTTTCCACCACCAGCCCCGGCAAGGCCTTGACCGGTGCCTGCTTGCGGATCAGCCCGTAGAAACCGAAAGTCAGCGCCAGCACCAGCGACACCCACGGCAGACTGCCGACCTGCCACACCTGTTGCGCCACACCCACCGCCGCCAGCCCCACCGCGAGCCACTGCATACGGCGCAGACGCTCGCCAAGAATCAACATCCCCAGCAGCACATTCACCAGCGGGTTGATGTAGTAACCGAGGCTCGCTTCGAGCATGCGTCCGTTGTTCACCGACCACACATAGGTCAGCCAGTTGGCGGCGATCAGCGTGCCGCTCAAGGCCAGAATCGCCAGACGCTTGGGGTTATCCAGTAATTCGCGCAGCCATCCCGGGTGTTTCCACACCATCAGCAGCAGCGCGCCAAACAGCGCTGACCACAACACCCGATGGATGATGATCTCGACGGCCGGCACTTCGGCGATGGCTTTGAAATAGATCGGGAACAGGCCCCAGATGATGTAGGCACTCAGGCCCAGAATGTACCCGCGACGCGGGTTGGCGGCTTGCATGCAGAATCCTTGCTCAGGCAGCTGACAGAGCAGGGATTGTAAGGAAGTTTGTCGACGAATGTCGGAGCAGAATGGTCAGAAATGTGTGAACACAAAAAAACCTGTAGGAGTGAGCCTGCTCGCGATGGCGGTGTGTCAGACAACAGAAATATTGAATGTACCGGCGTCATCGCGAGCAGGCTCAATCCTACAGGGGGAAATTGTCAGAAGAGTTTCAGCGGTTCTTCGTTGAGCGCCGAAAGCTGCTCACGCAACGCCAACACCTGATCGCCCCAATATCGCTCCGTACCAAACCACGGAAAGCTGTGCGGGAACGCCGGGTCATCCCAGCGCCGCGCCAGCCAGGCGCTGTAATGCATCAGGCGTAGTGCGCGCAGCGGCTCGATCAACGCCAGTTCGCGTGGATCGAAATCGTGGAATTCGTTGTAGCCGTCCATCAATTCCGACAACTGCCCCAGACATTCCTGACGATCACCGGCGAGCATCATCCAGATGTCCTGTACCGCCGGGCCCATGCGGCAGTCGTCGAGGTCGACGATGTGGAATATCTCGTCGCGGCACATCATGTTGCCGGGATGGCAGTCGCCGTGCATGCGGATGTTCTGGTGCGGCGTGTTGGCGTAGGCGTCCTCCACACGTTTGAGCAGGTCGCGGGCCACCGATTCGTAGGCCGGCAGCAGGCTTTTCGGAATGAAGTTGCCTTCGAGCAAAGTATTCAGCGAGGCGTGGCCGAAGTTCTGCACGGCGAGGGCTTCACGGTGTTCGAACGGCTTGGTGGCGCCGACCGCGTGAATCCGCCCGAGCAACTGACCGAGGCGATACAGCTGATCAAGATTGCCCGGCTCCGGCGCCCGCCCGCCACGACGGGGGAACAGGGTGAAGCGGAAACCGGCGTGTTCGTGCAGGGTTTCACCGTTGTGGATCAACGGCGCGACCACCGGAATTTCGACGTCGGCCAGTTCGAAGGTGAACTGGTGTTCTTCGAGGATGGCTTCGTTGGTCCAGCGCTGTGGACGGTAGAACTTGGCGATCAGCGGTTCGGAGTCTTCGATGCCGACCTGATAGACGCGGTTTTCGTAGCTGTTGAGCGCCAGAATGCGCGCATCACTGAGAAACCCGATGCTTTCAACGGCATCAAGGACGAGGTCGGGTGTGAGGGTTTCAAACGGGTGGGCCATGCTGACTCCTGCGCGCAGCAGGCTGCCGCGTCCGGCCCAGCATGGTAGCGCAGATGGCAGCCGGAAAGGTGGATGGTGTCTGTGCTGACGCCATCGCTGGCAAGCCAGCTCCCACATTTGGAATGCGATCCCCTGTGGGAGCTGGCTTGCCAGCGATGAGGCCCGATCAGGCGCCGACTACTCCGCCATCCTCACGGGTAATCGCCATCACCGAAGACCGCGGTTTGCCATTCGGCAGATGCTCAGGGAAGGTCGATCCACCGTTCTCACCCGGATGCTGGATCCCGACAAACAGGGTTTTCTGATCCGGCGAGAAGCTGATCCCCGTTACCTCACAACCAATCGGCCCGACCATGAACCGGCGAATCTCGCCGGTCTTGGGATCAGCGCAGAGCATCTGGTTATTGCCCATCCCGGCAAAGTCCCCGGCATTGCTCGAATCGCCGTCAGTCAGAATCCACAAGCGTCCGGCCTTGTCGAAACCCAAACCATCCGGGCTGTTGAACATGTTCTGCGGAGTGATGTTCTTCGAGCCGCCCTTCGGCGTCCCGGCGTGAACGCCCGGGTTACCGGCAACCACGAACAGGTCCCAGGCAAACGTCTTCGAAGCATGATCATCGCGGTCGGTGCGCCAGCGCAGAATTTGCCCGTAGACGTTCTTCTCACGCGGGTTCGGCCCGCCCACCGGTTGACCGTCCTCGCCACGCTTGGCGTTGTTGGTCAGGGTGCAATAAACCTGGCCGTCCTTCGGGCTGACCACAATCCACTCCGGGCGGTCCATGCGCGTGGCGCCGACGACGCTGGCGGCGAGGCGCGCGTGAATCAGCACTTCGGCCTGATCGGCAAAACCGCTGCTGGCGTCGATGCCGTTCTTGCCGTGGGTCAATTCGATCCACTGGCCCTGACCTTTCGGGTGATCGGGGTTGCTGTCGCCGTTATCGAACTTGGCCACGTACAGGGTGCCGTGATCGAGGATGTCGCGGTTGGCCTTGGCGTTGCGGTGATTGATGCGGTCGCGACTGACGAATTTGTAGATGAACTCACCACGCTCGTCATCGCCCATGTACACCACGGCGCGACCGTCGTCGGTCTCGGCCAGGGCGGCGTTTTCATGCTTGAAGCGGCCCAGCGCCGTGCGTTTGACCGGGGTCGATTGCGGATCGAACGGATCGATCTCGACCACCCAGCCGTGACGGTTGAGTTCGTTGGGGTTCTTCGCCATGTCGAAACGCGGGTCGTACGGGTGCCAGTTGATCTCGCGACTGGCGACCGACACGCCATAGCGTTTCTGCGCCGGGTCGAACTGCTGCTGGGCGTTGCTGCTGCCGAAGCAGTCGGTGAAGTTTTCTTCGCAGGTCAGGTAAGTGCCCCACGGGGTTTTACCGTTGGCGCAGTTCTGGAAGGTGCCGAGGACTTTCTTGCCGTGCTTGTCGGCAGCGGTTTTCATCAAGTCGTGGCCGGCCGCCGGGCCGCTGATGCGCAACGGCGAGTTGCCGTGGATGCGGCGGTTGTAGCGCGAACCCTGGACGAACTGCCATTGACCGTTCTTGCGCTGCACCTCGATCACCGACACGCCTTCGCAGGCCAGCGCCTTGCGCACGTCTTCGGCCGATTGCGGCATGCCGCCGTGCGGGTAGAGGTAGCGGTAGTTGGTGTATTCATTGTTAATCGCCATCAAGGCGCGGTTTCGATCATCCGGGAATTCGAACAGGCTCATGCCGTCATTGTTGTCGCCGAACTGCACTTCCTGTGCGGTGGCGGTGCCATTGCCGCTAGGGTCGAAGGCCGGGCCGTTCTTGTGCAGCGGCTGGCCCCAACTGATCAGTACCGAAGACTTGTAGCCTTTGGGCAGCGTGATGACATCGGTGGTCGCAGCGGGAATGCTCTCGAAACCGAGCAGGCGGCTGTTGCCGGCGCTGACGCCGGTGGCCAGTGCGCTGCGGCTCAACAGGCTGCCGCCGAGGAACATCGCTGCACCGCACAGCGCACCCGCGCCGATGAAACCGCGACGGCTGAGGCCGACCATTTTTTCCAGGTCAGTCGATTGGTTTTCTTCTAATAGGCTCACATCAGGCTCCCTGCTTGGTTTTGGCAGACACCTTAATGAGCGTCGATGACGCTTTCGTTGCAGGGCTTGATTAGAGCGGTGTACCGATCAGCACATTGGACGGCGAAAACTGCACCTGCACCGATTGCCCCACGGACAATTTGCGAGTGCGCAAGTCCAGCGGTTCGGCCAGCGCGCAGAGGGTGTGGCCGTTCGGCAGGGAGACGCGGACTTCGCTGGGGCCGTCTTCGGCGTCGAGAATCGCTTCGAGGGTGCCCTTGAGAAGATTGTGTCCAGACGTTGCGGGTTGATCACTGGCGAGCAATTCGAGCCAGCCGGCCTTGATCAGGGCGACCACTTCGGTGCCGGTTTGCAGCTCCAGATGCACGGTGCTGTCGTGGGTGATCTGCGCATCGAGGCACAGGCCTTCGGCCAGCTCGAGACGGATCAGGTCGTTGCGCCCATGAGCTTCGATTGCCACGACTTTGCCGTGTAACTGGTTACGCGCGCTGGTGCGCAGCATCAGGCGCCCGAGCAAATCCAGATCGCTGGCATCTTCCGCCGCTTCGAGTACCTGCGCTTGCAAGGCTTGCAGCTTTTGGTAAAGACGCAGCACTCGTTCGCCCTCATCCGACAACTTCGCGCCACCGCCGCCCTTGCCACCGACCGCGCGTTCAACCAGAGGTTTTTGCGCCAGGTTGTTCAGCTCATCGATGGCGTCCCACGCCGCTTTGTAGCTCAGGCCTGCACTTTTCGCGGCGCGGGTGATCGAGCCTTGTTCGGCGATGTGTTGCAGCAAAGCGATGCGCTGCGGACGGCGGACGATGTGCTGGGACAACAGAGAAGGCATGGACATGGATGGGTGCTTTTGTGCTGTGGCGGTGGGAAGTGAAGTTGGCGGCTTGCGACGCGAGAGTCAAGCCGAGCAGAGATCCCTTGTAGGAGTGAGTCTGCTCGCGATGGCGTTGTCATTGCCAACATCTATGCTGACCTTTCCACCGCTATCGCGAGCAGGCTCACTCCTACAGGGGGATTGTGTTTGGCCTCAGTTTCCGGGTTTCGGGGTCCGGGCCAAGCAGTAGACATCGACCCGAGCGGCGCCTGCATCCCTCAACAGTCGCGCCAGTGCCTGGGCCGTGGCGCCAGTGGTCAGTACGTCATCGATCAACGCGAAGTGCCGACCTTTCACATCCGCGTCGGGCGCGAGTGCGAAGGCGTGACGCAAATTGCGCTTGCGCGCCTTGGCGTCGAGGTCCTGCTGGGCGTTAGTGTCGTGAATCCGCCGAAGCACCTGTTCTTCAAATGGCAGATCGAGCTGTTTGCTCAACCATCGCCCCAACATCGCGGCTTGATTGAACCCGCGTTGACGCAGGCGTTTGCTCGCCAGTGGTACCGGCACCAACACGTCGGGCCTGGGCAAACCCTCATCGAAGCAATGTTGCAGGTATTGCCCGAGAACGTCGGCGAGCAGGTGGCCAAACGGCCATTTCGCGTTGTGTTTAAAACGCGTAATCAGACTGTCTACCGGGAAGCCGTAAAGCCATGGCACGACGACCTGTTCGAATGCCGGCGGCTCTAGCTGGCACTCGCCGCAGGTCAGGCCGGCTGCGGACAGCGGCAGGGCGCAGGTCTGGCAGTGGTCACCGAGCCAAGGCAATTCGGCTTCGCAGGCATCGCAGATTGGCACTTCTGCTTCTGCGGGCTCATCACACAACAAACAGATCTGTATGTTTTTTAAACAGATGTAAACCTGTCCTTCGTATCGTGGTTGACAGCTCATGACTCTTCCTTAAATATGCCGAACATCCGTGTAGCGCCTGTGGGTATTCCGTTTCCCCGGCGCCAGCCAAGCATAACCAAGGAACTACCCATGAGCGCGAGCACCACCGCCACCCTGCGTCACGACTGGTCACTGGCCGAAGTCAAAGCGTTGTTCGTACAGCCATTCAACGACTTGCTGTTCCAGGCGCAAACGGTGCATCGCGCGCATTTCGACGCCAACCGCGTTCAGGTGTCGACCCTGTTGTCGATCAAGACCGGCGCCTGCCCGGAAGACTGCAAATACTGTCCACAGTCCGGTCACTACAACACCGGTCTGGAAAAAGAAAAGTTGATGGAAGTGCAGAAAGTCCTCGAAGAGGCTGCTCGCGCCAAGGCCATTGGTTCGACCCGTTTCTGCATGGGCGCAGCGTGGAAACATCCTTCGGCCAAAGACATGCCGTACGTGCTGAAAATGGTCGAGGGTGTAAAAGCCATGGGCCTGGAAACCTGCATGACCCTAGGTCGTCTCGATCAGGAGCAGACCGAAGCACTGGCCAAGGCCGGGCTCGATTACTACAACCACAACCTCGACACGTCGCCGGAGTTCTACGGCAGCATCATTACCACCCGTACTTACAGCGAGCGCCTGCAGACCCTGGCTTACGTGCGTGAGTCGGGGATGAAGATCTGCTCCGGCGGCATTCTCGGCATGGGTGAGTCGCTGGACGACCGCGCCAACCTGCTGATCCAGTTGGCCAACCTGCCGGAGCACCCGGAGTCGGTGCCAATCAACATGCTGGTGAAAGTCGCCGGTACGCCGCTGGAAAACGCTGAAGACATCGACCCGTTCGATTTCATCCGCATGCTCGCCGTGGCGCGCATCCTCATGCCGCAATCCCATGTACGCCTTTCCGCCGGCCGCGAAGCGATGAACGAGCAGATGCAGGCATTGGCGTTCTTTGCCGGCGCCAACTCGATTTTCTACGGTGACAAGTTGCTGACCACCGCCAACCCGCAGGCCGACAAGGACATGCAGTTGTTCGCGCGCCTGGGCATTCAACCGGAAGCCCGCGAAGAGCACGCCGATGAAGTGCACCAGGCTGCGATCGAGCAGGCGCTGGTGGAGCAGAAGAGCAGCGAGCAGTTCTACAACGCGGCGGTGTAAAAACCTCTTCGGATTCCCCTGAAGAAATGCAAAACCCCTGTGGGAGCGAGCCTGCTCGCGAAGCGGTGCCTCAGTCGACGTTGATGTTGGATGTAAAGGCCTCTTCGCGAGCAGGCTCGCTCCCACAGGGATCTGTGTCACATGAAAGTCGAGGCCTGCATGTCTTTCGATCTCGCCGCACGCCTTGCTGCCCGTCGTGCCGAAAACCTCTACCGCCAGCGCCCACTGCTTGAAAGCCCGCAAGGGCCCGAAGTGGTGGTCGACGGCCAGCCGTTGCTGGCGTTCTGCAACAACGACTATCTGGGCCTGGCCAATCACCCGCAAGTGATCGAAGCCTGGCGCGCCGGTGCCGAGCGCTGGGGCGTGGGCGGTGGCGCTTCACATCTGGTGATCGGCCACAGTGGCCCGCATCACGCACTGGAAGAAGCGCTGGCCGATCTCACCGGGCGCCCGCGTGCGCTGCTGTTTACTACCGGCTACATGGCCAACCTCGGCGCGGTCACGGCGCTGGTCGGGCAGGGCGATACGGTGCTGGAAGACCGTCTCAATCACGCCTCTTTGCTGGATGCTGGCTTGTTGTCCGGCGCCAGATTCAATCGCTATCTGCATAACGATGCGGTGAGTCTGGCCAAGCGTCTTGAGAAAGCCACCGGCAATACGCTGGTGGTCACCGATGGCGTGTTCAGCATGGACGGCGACCTTGCCGACCTGCCGGCACTGGCCCTTGAGGCCAAGGCCAAAGGCGCATGGCTGATGGTCGACGATGCCCACGGCTTCGGCCCGCTGGGCGCCAATGGCGGCGGGATTGTCGAGCATTTCGGTTTGAGCCTGGAGGATGTGCCGGTATTGGTCGGTACCCTCGGCAAGGCGTTCGGCACGGCAGGCGCGTTTGTTGCTGGCAGTGAAGAACTGATTGAAAGCCTGATCCAGTTCGCCCGTCCGTACATTTACACCACCAGCCAACCACCGGCGCTCGCCTGCGCGACACTGAAAAGTCTGGAACTGCTGCGCAGCGAACACTGGCGTCGCGAACATTTGCAGACGCTGATCCGCCAGTTCCGCCATGGTGCCGAACAGATTGGTCTGGAACTGATGGACAGCTTCACGCCGATCCAGCCAATCATGATCGGTGATGCGGGGCGCGCGGTGCGTTTGTCGCAGATGCTGCGTGAACGCGGGCTGATGGTCACGGCGATTCGTCCGCCCACCGTGCCTGCTGGCAGTGCGCGCCTGCGGGTGACTCTGACCGCCGCCCACAGCGAGGCGCAGGTGCAGCTATTGTTAGAAGGACTGGCCGATTGCTTTGCCCAACTGTCGTCGGAGCCAAGCCATGCGTAATCGCCTGATCCTGCTGCCCGGCTGGGGCCTCGGCGTTTCGCCGATGGAACCCTTGGCCGCCGCATTGCAAGGGCTCGACGAGCACCTGAACGTCGATATCGAGCCGTTGCCTGAGCTGGACTCCAGCGACGTGCAGGACTGGCTCGATGTACTTGATGAGCGCATTCCCCAAGATGTCTGGCTCGGTGGCTGGTCGCTCGGCGGCATGCTCGCCTCCGAGTTGGCGGCGCGCCGTGGCGAACGTTGCTGCGGTTTGCTGACACTGGCGAGCAACCCTTCTTTTGTCGCCCACGAACAATGGCCGAGTGCGATGCCCGGCGAGACGTTCGATGGCTTTCTCGCCGGTTGCAATGCTGATCCGCGGCTTACCCTCAAGCGATTTTCCCTGCTGTGTGCCCAAGGTGCCGAGGACCCGCGCGGATTGTCGCGACTGCTGCTTGGCGCTGCGCCGAGCGTTGCGCCGGCCGCGTTGATGGCCGGGCTGGAATTGCTCGCGCAACTGGACACCCGTGAAGCCTTGCAGGCGTTTCGCGGCCCGCAGTTACATCTGTTCGCCGGGCAGGACAGCCTGGTGCCTGCGGAGGCGGCGGGCGAATTGTTCGCGCTGTTGCCGGATATCGAGATTGGTCTGATCGAACAGGCCAGCCATGCGTTTCTTCTGGAGGACCCCCATGGAGTGGCGGGTGCGATCCAGGCTTTTCTACATGAGTGCGGTGATGACTGATTTGTCCCTTGTTGCGCTGCCCGGCGGCTTGCCTGAC
This sequence comes from Pseudomonas sp. Seg1, assembly GCF_018326005.1. Classification (NCBI taxonomy): domain Bacteria; kingdom Pseudomonadati; phylum Pseudomonadota; class Gammaproteobacteria; order Pseudomonadales; family Pseudomonadaceae; genus Pseudomonas; species Pseudomonas sp. Seg1. The sequence continues at coordinate 5,974,006 of NZ_AP021903.1, read as the reverse complement.
AAGCGTCAGGTGGCGGCCTCTTTCTCCCGCGCGGCGGCCAGTTATGACAGCGTCGCCGAGTTGCAACGTGATGTCGGTACACAATTGCTGCAACGCTTGCCGGCAGGTTTTTCGCCATCGCGGTGGATGGATCTGGGGTGCGGCACCGGTTACTTCACCCGTGCGTTGGCTGAGCGATTCACCGGGCGGCAGGGGCTGGCGCTGGATATCGCCGAGGGCATGCTTGAACACGCCCGTCCGTTGGGTGGCGCCGAGCATTTCATTGCCGGTGATGCGGAGCGTCTGCCATTGCAGGATGGCACCTGCGATTTGATCTTCTCCAGCCTGGCGGTGCAGTGGTGTGCGGAGTTTGATTCGGTGCTCAGTGAGGCGTTTCGCGTACTGAAACCGGGGGGATTTTCGCGTTTGCTAGTCTTTGTGTCGGAACGTTGTACGAATTGCGTGATAGCTGGCGTCAGGTCGATGGCTTGGTGCACGTCAACCGTTTCCGCGAGTTCGCCCGCTATGAGCAGTTGTGTGCGGCCAGTGGATTGCGCACGGTGAGTCTGGAGAATCAGGCGCATGTGCTGCATTACCCGGATGTGCGCAGTCTGACCCATGAGTTGAAAGCGCTGGGTGCGCACAATCTGAACCCCGGGCGACCGGGCGGGTTGACCGGGCGGGCGCGGATACTTGGCCTGGTCGAGGCATACGAGCGGTTCCGTGAGGCGTCGGGTTTGCCGGCGACTTATCAGGTGGTCTACGCCGTGTTGGAGAAACCTTTATGAGCGCCGCCTATTTCATCACTGGAACTGACACCGACGTCGGCAAGACCACGGTTGCCGCAGGATTGCTGCACGCAGCGCGCTCGGCGGGGTTGAGCACGGCGGCGGGAAAACCGGTCGCCTCCGGTTGTGAGGTGACGCCCAAGGGGTTACGCAATTCCGATGCGCTGGCGCTGTTGGCGGAGTGTTCTTTGTCGTTGAGTTATCAACAGGTCAATCCCGTGGCCTTCGAGCCGGCGATTGCGCCGCATCTGGCTGCGCGCGAAGCCGGCGTGGCGCTGACAGTGCAATCATTGCTGGTACCGATGCGCGAGATTCTCGCGATGAATGCCGATTTCACCCTGATCGAAGGCGCGGGTGGCTGGCGGGTGCCGTTGGCGGATCAGGACAATCTGTCGGATCTGGCCATCGCGCTGAAGCTGCCGGTGATTCTGGTGGTGGGTGTGCGGCTGGGGTGTATCAGCCATGCGTTGCTGACGGCTGAGGCGATTGCGCGTGATGGCCTGCAACTGGCGGGGTGGGTGGCCAACATCATCGATCCGAAGACGTCGCGGCTGGAGGAGAATCTGGCGACGCTGGCCGAGCGGATTCCGGCGCCGTGCCTGGGGCGCGTGCCGAAACTCAAGACATTGAGTGCCGAGGCGGTTGCCGAGCATTTGCAATTGGATCTGCTTGACTAGTTTTCACCCATGAAGCCTGCCTATGGGCAGGCACTGTGCCATTAGTGTTTTTGACGGGTGTTTTTCTGACGCGTCTGGTTCAATGGCACGCATTGATCCTTCCCAAGGATGAGAACTCCCATGGAAATCTCCGGTAACACAGCTTTTTATGCTGGTTTGAGCACTATTCAGACCGGGCAGAACCGTGTCGATCAAGCGGCCAGCCAGATCGCCAACAACACTATTGAACGCTCGGTCAGCAGTCAGTCTTCCGAGGCTCAGATCGATCGCCTGCGTGGCGTCGATCGCAGTCAGCAAATGGACTTGGGCAGTGACATGGTCGAGATGGCCCAGGGCAAGTTTCAAGTGGAACTGGGCGCGAAAGTCGCCAAGGCTTCCGATGAAGTGCTCGGTACGATCATCGACACCTTCGCCTGACATTTCTCGCTTTGTGCATGCCGAACGCCGCGCCTTGTCGCGGCGTTTTTCGTTGTAAGTCCTTCTTCCTCAACTAATCTTTTTCTATCGCCCGTGGCTCCTTCGAGCGCATGGCGGTTTGCTGTGTCCGGCGTTTGAAAGTTGTGAAGACGAACGGCAAAAGATCGACGCTTGACAAGATTTCGGCGTAAACGTATGTTTCAAACAACTGTTTGACCGTCACAACAAATCAACACGGTCGTTCATTCCCGGTTACATCAGCAGAGGTTTATCGCTATGCCTGACTACAAGGCCCCCTTGCGTGATATTCGCTTCGTTCGTGACGAACTGCTCGGCTACGAAGCGCACTATCAGAGCCTTCCGGCTTGCGCAGACGCAACTCCGGACATGGTTGACGCCATTCTCGAAGAAGGCGCCAAGTTTTGTGAGCAGGTATTGGCGCCGCTGAACCGCGTGGGCGACCTCGAAGGTTGCACCTGGAGCGAGTCCGGCGTGAAAACCCCGACTGGCTTTAAAGAGGCTTACAAGCAATTCGTCGAAGGCGGCTGGCCAAGCCTGGCGCACGACGTCGAGCACGGTGGTCAGGGCTTGCCTGAGTCCCTGGGCCTGGCAGTCAGCGAAATGGTTGGCGAAGCCAACTGGTCGTGGGGCATGTACCCAGGCCTGTCGCACGGCGCGATGAACACCATCTCCGAGCACGGCACGTCTGAGCAGCAAGAAGCCTATCTGACCAAACTGGTCTCCGGCGAATGGACCGGCACCATGTGCCTGACCGAACCGCACTGCGGCACCGACCTGGGCATGCTGCGCACCAAGGCCGAACCTCAGGCCGACGGTTCCTACAAAGTCTCTGGCACCAAGATCTTCATCTCGGCCGGTGAACACGACATGGCCGACAACATCGTCCACATCGTGCTGGCTCGCCTGCCGGATGCACCGGCTGGTACCAAAGGTATTTCCCTGTTCATCGTTCCAAAGTTCCTGCCGAACGCTGATGGCACCGTCGGTGCACGCAACGCTGTGACCTGCGGTTCGCTGGAACACAAGATGGGCATCCACGGCAACGCCACTTGCGTGATGAACTTCGACGGCGCCACCGGTTATCTGATCGGCCCGGCGAACAAAGGCCTGAACTGCATGTTCACCTTTATGAACACCGCTCGCCTGGGTACCGCCCTGCAAGGTCTGGCCCACGCCGAAATCGGCTTCCAGGGCGGCCTGAAATATGCTCGCGATCGTCTGCAAATGCGCTCCCTGACTGGCCCGAAAGCGCCGGACAAAGCCGCTGACCCGATCATCGTGCACCCAGACGTACGCCGCATGCTGTTGACCATGAAGGCATTCGCCGAAGGCAACCGTGCGATGGTGTACTTCACCGCCAAACAGGTCGACATCGTCAAGTACGGCGTGGATGAAGAAGAGAAGAAGAAAGCCGACGCACTGCTGGCGTTCATGACGCCGATCGCCAAAGCCTTCATGACCGAAGTCGGCTTCGAAGCCGCCAACCACGGCGTGCAGATCTACGGCGGCCACGGCTTCATCGCCGAGTGGGGCATGGAGCAGAACGTTCGCGACAGCCGCATTTCGATGCTGTACGAAGGCACCACCGGCATCCAGGCACTCGACCTGCTGGGCCGTAAAGTGCTGATGACCCAAGGCGAGGCTCTGAAAGGCTTCACCAAGATCGTCCACAAGTTCTGCCAGAACAACGAAGGCAACGAAGCCGTCAAAGAGTTCGTCGCACCGCTGGCGGCAATCAACAAGGAGTGGGGCGAGCTGACCATGAAGGTCGGTATGGCCGCCATGAAAGATCGCGAAGAAGTCGGCGCGGCCTCTGTGGACTACCTGATGTACTCCGGTTATGCCTGCCTGGCTTACTTCTGGGCCGACATGGCACGTCTGGCTGCCGAAAAACTGGCAGAAGGCACTGGCGACTCAGCGTTCTACACCGCCAAGCTGCAAACCGCGCGCTTCTACTTCCAGCGCATCCTGCCACGTACCCGCACCCACGTGGCCACCATGCTGTCGGGCGCCAACAACCTGATGGACATGAAAGAAGAAGACTTCGCACTGGGCTACTAAGCCTTAACGCGGTCTTTTGAAAAACCGCTGCTCCTTCGGGGGCAGCGGTTTTTTTTTGTGCTGGAGTCTGTCCCCAACACTGGGGGTGATTCCCCAGCAGAAACGGTAGCCGCCAGTGTCTGGCCCACGGATTTATTGATTCAAAATGTTTCTTTGCGGGGTGGCCAATTAATTGCACTGCGCTGATTAACCGGCGCCCATGAGAAATCCTGTGCTGTTTCACGACGCCTCTCGCCCGGCGAACTCACGACAACAACCGTCAGGGTGAAGCACATGAACATCTGTCGACTTGCCTGGTTAACCCTCGCACTTACTGCCTGCGGCGCGATGGCCGCGACACCCGCAGAAGTGGATCCGCCGGTACCCGAAGTCCCCAGCCTGCAATCATTGCGTGGCATGGTGCCGCCCGATCCCTCCGGAACCGAAGGCGGGCGCAAGGTTGACCTGATGACCGACTATGTACTCAACCGCTCCGCCGCGATCCTTCTTGGCAAAGCGCTGTTCTGGGACATGGAAGTCGGCAGTGATGGCGCCACCGCGTGTGCATCCTGCCATTACCACGCTGGCGTCGATCACCGCATCACCAACCAGCTCAATCCCGGCCAGGCGCACACCAACGCCAACGTCGCGTCGATCTTCAATAAACCGTTTGTGGCGTCCGACATTCCCGGTGACGTGGCGTCCTACGCGACCCTGTCCGGCGGCAAGGGCGGGCCGAACTACACGCTGAAAAAAACCGACTTCCCGACCCATGTGCTGAGCAATCCGCTGGAGCGCAACTCACCGATCGTTTATTCGACCGACGACGTGGTCGGCTCACAAGGTGTGTTCGACGCCAATTTCGTCAAACCCAATCAACCGCGCTTCGACAAATGCACCCAGCAGCCGGACGGTATCTTTCAGGTCGGCGGCATCAACGTGCGCCGCAGTACCGGGCGTAATGCGCCGTCGGTGATCAACGCTGCGTTCAACGTGCGCAACTTCTGGGACGGCCGGGCCAACAACGTGTTCAACGGTTTCTCGCCATTTGGCAATCGTGATCCGGACGCCGGGATTTACGTGACCAGCGAGCGCAGCACTGTTGCGACGAAAGTCAGACTGGCGCTCAACGATGCCTCCGCCGCCTCGCAAGCAGTGGGGCCGCCCGGCAGTGCGGTAGAAATGTCCTGCGGCGGCCGCACCTTTGCTGACATTGGCCGGCGTATGCTCGATCAGTTGATGCTTAAACAGCAGCGGATTTCCTCCAGCGACTCCGTACTCGCTTCGGTGTCCGGCGCGCGGCGCCCGACCTATCGCGAATTGATCAAGAACGCCTTCCAGCCACGCCTGTGGAACGCCACGCAAAATGTGCTGGTGGGCGGCGCGCCTTACACACAGATGGAAGCCAACTTCCCGCTGTTCTTCGGGTTAGCGATTCAGCTGTACGAATCGACGTTGATTTCTGATCAGGCACCGATCGATGCATACCTGCAAGGCGACTCAACCGCGATGAGCGCGCAGCAGGTCGAAGGCATGAACCTGTTTCTTGGCAAGGGCAAATGCGTCAACTGCCACGGTGGGCCAGAACTGACCAACGCCGCCAGTCGTCTGCTGATGCATCCGCGTGAGCGCATCGAACGGATGGTCATGGCCGACAATCTGACGACCCTTTATGACAACGGTTTCTACAACACCGGCGTGCGGCCGACCTCTGAAGATCTGGCCCTGGGTGGCGTCGATGCCTGGGGCAATCCATGGTCATTCAGCCGTCAATACAACAAGGTGCTGCAGGGCGGCAACATTCCTGATCCGCTGGATGTCGACGTTTGCACTTTTGAAGCGCCGCTCAGCGCTGCCATCCCGTGCGATGCCACGCTCAAGCCCAATGTCGGGTTCCGCGATTCGGTTGACGGCGCCTTCAAGACCCCGACCTTGCGCAACATTGCATTGACCGGCCCGTATTTCCACAACGGCAGCCGCGCGACGCTCAAGCAAGTCATGGAGTTTTACAACCGTGGTGGTGACCGCCGTGGTGAGGACTCGAACAACACCAGCGGTTTCGAGCATCCGTCGGCGAATCAACACAACACCTCGAACCTCGATCCGGACATGACCAGCCTCAACCTGACTACGGACGAGATCGATGCACTGGTGAAATTCATGGAAGTCGGCCTGACCGACCCGCGTGTAGCGTGGGAACGGGCGCCGTTCGATCACCCGTCGCTGGTGATCCCGCAGGGCCACGTCGGCGATGAAAACGCCGTGACCCAACGTCCGGCGAGTCCGAAGGTCACCACCCGCCAGGCGACGGACGCGTTACTCAATCTCAAGCCGTATGGCGCGGAAGGTCGACGTCCGGAAGAAGGCCCGTTGCTGCCTTTCTACAACGATCTTTGAAGGCCAATTGCACGGCTGGCCATCAGCAATGGTGGCCAGCACGTCAATCAGGGGTAAAAAACTTACTGATTCGCTCAGAAACTCAGGTTTTCTGCCGTTAAAGAGACTGCATGTGATCTGGATCACATTGTGTGTGCTTAACTGGCCACATTGCAGGCACAATGCCATCTCTTTGATATGACGGGTCGGAGCTTTACCCTTGCCGCGTTCTTCCGCTGTACGTTTCAGCCATTTCCTACCTTCACTGCTGTTATTGCTCGCGGGGTTGGCGGCTGCGTACGTCAAAGACCTCAACGTGTTCTTCACGTCTCTGTTTAATGTACTGCCAACGCTGGTGTTGCTGTTGGGCGGCGCTTACTGCGCGGTTTACCGACGTCAGCGCGAACTGTTTCTGATGCTCACGGTTTACATCGCCTACTTTTTGCTCGACACCCAGACCGATTATTACCGCGACAACGGCAAGGTGCGCGAAGACGCCGCCGTGGTTTTTCATCTGGTCTGTCTGCTGCTGCCGCTGCTGTTTGGCCTTTTCGCCGCGTGGCAGGAACGCACGCACCTGTTTCAGGACATGGTCGCGCGGTTCGCCGTGCTGCTTGCCTTCGGCAGTGTCGCGCTGGGGCTTGAGCAAAGTTACCCACAGGCGCTGCTGATGTGGCTTTCGGAGATTCGCTGGCCAGCGCTGCACGGCGCGTGGATGAGTCTGATCCAGCTGTCCTATCCGGTGTTCATCTCGGCGTTTCTGCTGCTGGCCTGGCAATACTGGCGCCATCCGCGTCCGCTGCACGCGGCGCAATTGGTCGGGTTGCTCGGGGTGTTCTGGATGCTGCCGAAAACCTTCATCCTGCCGTTCACTCTGAACATCATGTGCAGCCAGGTCATGTTGATGATCGCCGCCGCCGTGGCGCACGAGGCTTATCAAATGGCCTTCCGCGACGAACTCACCGGTCTGCCGGGGCGTCGCGCACTCAACGAACGCATGCAGCGCTTGGGGCGCAATTATGTGCTGGCGATGAGCGACGTTGACCACTTCAAGAAATTCAACGACACCCATGGCCACGACGTCGGTGACCAGGTATTGCGTCTGGTGGCGAGCAAACTGTCGAAAATCAGTGGTGGCGGTAGGGCGTATCGCTATGGCGGTGAGGAATTCGCCTTGGTGTTCGCGGGCAAAACCCTTGAAGAGTGTATGCCGCACCTGGAAGTGATCCGTGAGTCGATTGCGTCCTACAACATTCAACTGCGCAATCAGGAAAACCGCCCGCAGGATGACCAGCAAGGTCGTCAGCGCCGTGCCGGCTCCGGCGCCTCCAGCGTTTCGGTCACGGTGAGCATCGGCGTCGCCGAACGCGTGGAGCAGCGCAACCCGGAACAAGTGCTGAAATCCGCCGACGAGGCGCTCTACGCCGCTAAAGGCGCGGGGCGCAACTGTGTGATGGCGTACGGGCAAAACCGTCGCGGCGCGGTGCGCATGGACAGCGCTGCGGGTTGAGTGATGACGGCGCATTCAGCGTCTGCACAGTGATTGTCGGGTGTGGTGGCCGGCAGTAGGTTCAAGCAACCTGCTGACGGAGAAGCCACCATGCCTGAGTACAAAGCTCCCCTGCGCGACATGCGCTTTCTGATCGACCACGTATTCGACTTCCACGCCAATTACGCCGCCCTCGGCGCCCATGACGCCAGCCCGGACATGATCAACGCGATCCTCGAAGAGGGCGCGAAGTTCTGCGAGAACGTTCTCGCGCCGCTCAATCGCAGCGGTGACGAAGAGGGCTGCCATTTCGACAACGGGGTGGTGACAACGCCTACAGGCTTCAAGCAAGCATTCGCACAATATGTTGAGGGCGGCTGGCACGGTCTGGCCGCCGACCCGACCTACGGCGGCCAGGGCTTGCCGAGTTCGCTGGGGCTGGTGATCAGTGAGATGGTCGGTTCCAGCAACACCTCCTGGGGTATGTACCCGGGGCTGACCCACGGCGCGATGTCGGCGATCCATGCCCACGGTACCGCCGAGCAGAAAGACACCTATCTGAGCAAACTCACCGCCGGCCAGTGGACCGGCACCATGTGCCTGACCGAAGCCCATTGCGGGACCGATCTGGGCATCATCAAGACCCGCGCCGCGCCTCAGGTTGACGGCAGCTACGCGGTCACCGGCAGCAAGATTTTCATCTCCGCCGGTGAACACGACATGAGCGACAACATCATCCATCTGGTGTTGGCCAAATTGCCCGACGCGCCCGCAGGGACCAAAGGGATTTCGCTGTTTATCGTGCCGAAATTTCTGCCCGATGCAGCGGGTGACGCCGGGACGCGCAACGGCGTTTCCTGCGGTTCGATCGAACACAAGATGGGCATCAAGGCTTCGGCCACTTGCGTGCTGAACTTCGACGGGGCCAAGGGTTTTCTGATCGGCGAGCCGAACAAGGGCCTCAACTGCATGTTCACCATGATGAACCACGCACGGCTCGGCACCGGCATGCAGGGCTTGTGTCTGGGCGAGGCGAGCTTTCAGGGCGCAATCAAATACGCCAATGATCGCTTGCAGATGCGTGCCCTGACCGGTGTCAAAGCCCCGGATAAACCGGCCGATCCGATCATCGTTCACCCGGACGTGCGGCGCATGTTGCTGACCATGAAAGCCTTCAACGAAGGCAACCGCGCGCTGACGTACTTCACCGCGCAGATGCTCGATGTCGCGCACCTGAGCAGCGACGCCGAAGCGCGTCAGGAGGCCGAAGACCTGTTGGCCTTCCTCACGCCGATCTGTAAAGCGTTCATGACCGACACCGGCCTGGAAGTGACTAACCACGGCATGCAGGTGTTTGGCGGCCACGGCTTCATTCGCGAGTGGGGCATGGAACAACTGGTTCGCGATTGTCGGATCGCACCGATTTATGAGGGCACCAACGGCATTCAGGCGCTCGACCTGCTCGGGCGCAAAGTGCTCGGCAGTCAGGGCAAATTGCTGCGTGGTTTCACCAAAATTGTTCACAAGTTCTGCGCGGCCAACGCCGAGCATGCGCAATTGGGCAGTTTCGTCGCGCAGCTCAATGAGCTGAACCAGCAATGGGGCGACCTGACCCTGAGGGTCGGCATGGCAGCGATGAAGAACCCGGACGAAGTCGGCGCGGCGTCGGTGGATTATCTGATGTACAGCGGCTACATCATCCTCGGCTATCTGTGGTTGCGCATGGCGCTGGTGGCACAGGCGCAACTGGACGTGGGGGAGGGTGAGGCGGACTATCTGCGGGGCAAATTGGCGACGTGCGAGTTCTACTTCAAGCGTTTGTTGCCGCGTACGGCTGCGCATCGGGCGGCGATCGAGGCGGGGAGTGAGTGTTTGATGAAGCTGCCTGCCGAACTGTTTGCACTCTGACCCGCTTTCTGTGGCGAGGGAGCGTCCTCCCGCTCGGGTGCGTAGCAGCCGCCAATGGGTGAGCGCTGCGCACTCATGTGGGAGCAAGCTCCCTCGACACAGGTTTCTCTACATCCTTTGATTATCGTTTCAGGTCGGTGACTAAAAATAACAAATCAGTCACCGGTTGACCCTATGTGTCGCAAAAGTTGTTGGGGTACACTCCGGCCTAACGAAAACACCCTTCCACGAATCACCTGTTCAGATTTTGCGAGGTTTGCCATGGCTGACTACAAAGCGCCGCTGCGCGATATGCGCTTCGTCCTCAATGAAGTATTCGAAGTCGCCAAACTCTGGGCCGAGTTGCCGGCGCTGGCCGAGACTGTCGACGCCGAGACCGTTGAAGCGATTCTCGAAGAGGCCGGCAAGGTCACCAGCAAAAGCATCGCGCCACTGAGCCGTGCCGCTGACGAAGAAGGTTGCCACTGGGCGGACGGCGCGGTCACCACGCCGGCCGGTTTCCCACAGGCTTATCAGACTTATGCCGAAGGTGGCTGGGTTGGCGTCGGTGGCGATCCGGCCTACGGCGGCATGGGCATGCCCAAAGCCGTTTCGGCCCAGGTTGAAGAAATGGTCAACTCCGCCAGCCTGTCCTTCGGTCTGTATCCGATGCTGACTGCCGGCGCTTGCCTGTCGATCAACGCCCACGCCAGCGAAGAACTGAAAGCCGCGTATCTGCCGAACATGTATGCCGGCATCTGGGCCGGTTCCATGTGCCTGACCGAGCCGCACGCCGGCACTGACCTGGGCATCATCCGCACCAAGGCCGAGCCTCAGGCCGACGGTTCCTACAAGGTCAGCGGCACCAAGATCTTCATCACCGGTGGTGAACACGACCTTACCGAAAACATCATTCACCTGGTGCTGGCCAAGTTGCCGGACGCTCCGGCGGGACCGAAAGGTATCTCGCTGTTTCTGGTACCGAAGTTCATGGTCAATGCCGATGGCAGCCTCGGCGCGCGCAACCCGGCCAACTGCGGTTCGATCGAACACAAGATGGGCATCCAGGCGTCCGCTACCTGCGTGATGAACTTCGACGAAGCCGTGGGTTATCTGGTCGGTGAGCCGAACAAAGGTTTGGCGGCGATGTTCACCATGATGAACTACGAGCGTCTGGGCGTCGGTATCCAGGGCCTCGCCACTGGCGAGCGCTCCTACCAGAACGCCGTCGAATACGCCCGCGACCGTCTGCAAAGCCGTTCGCCAACTGGCGCGCAGAACAAAGACAAAGTCGCCGACCCGATCATCGTCCATCCGGACGTGCGTCGCATGCTGCTGACCATGAAGGCCTCGAACGAAGGTGGTCGTGCGTTCTCCACCTACGTGGCAATGCAACTCGACACCGCCAAGTTCAGCGAAGACGCGGCGACTCGCAAGCGTGCTGAAGATCTGGTTGCCCTGCTGACGCCGGTAGCCAAGGCGTTCCTGACCGATCTGGGTCTGGAAACCACGGTGCATGGCCAACAGATTTTCGGCGGCCACGGCTACATCCGCGAATGGGGCCAGGAACAACTGGTGCGTGACGTGCGCATCACCCAGATCTACGAAGGCACCAACGGCATTCAGGCGCTGGACCTGGTCGGGCGCAAGATCGTCGGCAGCGGCGGTGCGTTCTACAAGCTGTTCGCCGACGAGATCCGCCATTTCACCGCGACGGCCAGTGCCGACCTGGGCGAATTCACCAAGCCATTGAACGACGCTGTCGACACCCTCGACGAGTTGACGTCGTGGCTGCTGGATCGGGCGAAAAACAACCCGAACGAAATCGGTGCGGCCTCGGTCGAATATCTGCAAGCGTTCGGTTACACGGCGTACGCCTACATGTGGGCACTGATGGCCAAGGCATCATTGGGCAAAGAAGCGCAGGATGATTTCTACGCCAGCAAGCTCGGTACTGCACGCTTCTACTTCGCCCGCCTGTTGCCGCGTATTCACTCGCTGAGCGCGTCGGTGAAGGCCGGCAGCGAGTCGCTGTTCCTGTTGGATGCAGCGCAATTCTGACGATGTAACGTCATGTAAGCATTCTCTTACGTGACGTGCTGCTGTTCTCCCATATGCGCGGATTGGATCCAGAGCTAATCTACATTTCATGGACGTCGCGCAGGAAGCGCAAAGCAACAACACGGACACGTAGGATTCTGCCAGGGTGGCGGAGTGAAATGGATGTCAGGGAAACAGTCTGCAAAGCCCCGCTTCGGCGGGGTTTTCTTTTGCCTGCAGAAAAGTAAGTCACGCCAAGGGATCGAGCGGCGGCTTTGCTTCACGCTCCATCACTTCCTCCAGCAACGTGCGCAACAGCGCCAAAGAGGCTTGTTGGCGCTGCACGTCACGACAGACCAAGCCAACCTTTAACGGCACCCGTGGCTCGCTCAGCGGTTTCCACAGCAGATCTTGATCGTCGTACTCCTTTTGCGAACGCCCCGGCAGCACCGTCGCCAGTTTGGTGTGCGGCAGACTGTCGAGAATCCCCAGCATATTGTTCAACTCGGCTTGCACTTGCGGGCGACGCCCGAGGCTGGTCAGTTGCGCCTGCCAGATCTGGCGGATCTGAAATTCCTCGCCCAACAGCAGCATGGGCAATTCCGCGGCCTGGCGAATCGAGACTTTCTTGAATTCACGCAATGGGTGATCCGCCGGGATGACCAGCGTCAGTTCATCTTCGTAGAGCATCACGCCCTGCAACCCGGGCTGACGGGGCGGCAAGTAGCTGATGCCGATGTCCAATGAACCGTTGAGCAATCGTCGTTCGATTTCCAGCCCCGTCAGTTCGTAGATCTGCACCACCAGATGCGGTTGTGCCTTGCGCACGCGCTCTAGCATTTGCGGCACCAGACTGGTGTGCACGGTCTGCAACACACCGATTGCCAGCGTGCGCAGTGCCTGGCCCTTGAAGTTGCCCAACGCCTCGCGCGCGCGTTGTAAACCGTCGAGCAGTGGCAGCGCATGGTTGTACAGCGTGTGCGCGGCAAGCGTCGGCAGCAGGCGTTTGCTGCTGCGTTCAAAGAGAGTGACGTCGAGGTTCTGTTCGAGCTGACGGATCTGTTGGGAAAGCGCGGGTTGCGAGATCGACAGGCGTTCGGCGGCTCTGCCGACATGCCCTTCTTCGTAGACCGCGACGAAATAACGCAGTTGTTTAAAATCCATAAGTAACACTTATCGAAAATGCTGAGAAATCGAAATGGCCCAAGGCCGTCAGTGAGCCTAGTCTAACCGCATTCACAAGGCTTACAGGGCCAGAAAGCGCGATGATCAGCGTCAGCTTCAAGAGTGTTTGCATAGGCAGTTCAAAAAACCTCCAGCGAGGTTTTGTTCAATGAATCTGTTCAGTTTGCGGCGCCAGACGCCGAGCCTTGACGACCTCACTTTCGAGGCCAACCCTTCAAACATCAGCGAAAACCTCAGCGCTGAGCGGCTGATGCCCAGCGTCGAAAGGCCACAACAGGTGTTCGTTCGCGGCCAAGGCTCGTGGCTGTGGGACAGCAACGACCGCGCTTACCTCGATTTCTCCCAGGCCGGCGGTGCCAACAGCCTCGGCCACAGTCCTTCGGCACTGGTCAAAGCCATCGCCAGTCAGGCCCAGGCGCTGATCAATCCCGGTTTCAATCTGCACAATCGCGGCATGCTCAGCCTCGCCGAGCGCCTGTGCGCCAGCACTTCCAGTGATCAGGCTTACCTGCTCAACAGCGGCAGCGAGGCTTGCGAGGCCGCGATCAAACTGGCACGCAAGTGGGGCCAGCTGCATCGCGGCGGCGCCTCGCGGATTATCGTTGCCAAGCAGGGTTGTCATGGCCGCAGCCTGGCGACGATTTCCGCATCGGACAGTTGCAACCTGCACAATCGATTCGCGCCGTTGCTGCCGGGTTTCGATCTGGTGCCGTTCAACGATTTGCCAGCGCTGCACGCGGCGGTCGATGCACAGACCGTGGCGATCATGCTTGAGCCGATCCAGAGCGACGCTGGTGTCATTCCCGCAACCGAGCATTACCTCAAAGGCGTCGAACGTCTGTGCCGTGAGCTGGGCATTCTGCTGATTCTCGACGAAGTGCAGACCGGCATCGGTCGCTGTGGCACCTTGCTCGCCGAACAATCCTACGGCGTGCGCGCCGATATCGTTGTGCTTGGCAAAGGCCTTGGCGGCGGCGTGCCGCTGGCGGCGCTGCTGGCGCGGGGCAAGGCATGCTGTTTCGACGCGGGCGAACTCGGCGGTACGCATCACGGCAATGCGCTGATGACCGCGGCCGGTCTGGTCGTCCTCGACAGCGTGCAAGACCGAAGCTTTCTCGAACAGGTCAAAGAAAACGGCCAACATCTGCGCGAAGGTTTAGCCCGACTGGCTCACCGTTACGGTCACGGCGAGCTGCGTGGTCAAGGCCTGTTCTATGGACTGACCCTGTCAGACGATTGCGCCGATGCCGTCATCCACGCTGCATTGCATGAAGGCCTGCTGCTCAACGCTCCGCAAGCCAACTGCCTGCGCTTCACCCCGGCCCTGACCGTCAGCAAAACCAACATCGACGAAATGCTCCTGCGCCTGGGCCGGGCGTTCTCGCGAGTGCGCACCGCACAACTGCAATGCCGCAAAGGGATTGCCGTCTGAACTGAACCGTCCTACCCGAATTGAAGAACCGTCTCGCGGTATAACGCACGCCCCACGCCTGATTCTTTTGGCGTGGGGCTTTTTTTTTGGCAATGGATACTGGCGAACAAATGGCGATTGCACTGAACCCTGACGAACGGCGCAGGTCGATTAGCTTGTATGGCTCAAATGAGCCAACCCCCATACAGGAGCTGCCCCATGGATTTCATTCGCATCATCATCGCTATTCTGTTGCCACCACTGGGTGTGTTTCTGCAGGTCGGGTTTGGCGGGGCGTTCTGGTTGAACATTCTGCTGACGTTGTGCGGGTACATCCCGGGGATCGTGCATGCGGTGTACATCATTGCCAAACGCTGAGTACTTCGCTGCCGGATAGATCGCTATCGCTGCAAGCCAGCTACCACAGTGGTGTCGGTCGTACACACATTTTGTGTACACCTAAGAACCTGTGGGAGCTGGCTTGCCAGCGATTGGGGCGACACGGATGCCGATTTTCAATCCCCCAAACCCATCACCCGCCGATAGAACTTCCACTCCTGCTCCAACGCATGCGCCTGATTCACTGCGCGGCGGAAGCCGTGGCGTTCATCGGCGTAGTAATGCGCCTCGACCGGGATGTTGTTCTGTTCCAGTGCCGTGACCATGTCCCGCGTCTGTTGCGGCACGACGACGGCATCCAGTTCGCCCTGAAAGAAAATCACTGGCACGCGAATGTTGCTCGCGTGCAGCAGGGGTGTGCGGGCGGCGTAGCGTTCGGCGTCCTGCTCGGGATCGCCGATCAGCCAGTCCAGGTAATCGCCTTCAAACTTGTGTGTCGCCCGGGCGAGCGCGACCGGATCGCTGACCCCGTAAAGACTGGCGCCGGCGCGAAACACTTGCTGGAACGCCAAAGCGCATAGCGTCGTATAACCGCCGGCGCTGCCGCCACGGATGAACGCCTTATCGCCGTCGATCATGTCGCGTTCGGCCAGATACGCCACCACCGCGCAAGCATCCTCGACGTCTACCTCACCCCAACTCAAGTGCAATGCCTGCCGATATTCCCGGCCATAACCACTGCTGCCGCGATAGTTGAGGTCGGCGACGGCGAAGCCGCGCTGCGTCCAGTACTGGATGCGTGGGTCGAGTATCGGGTAGCACGCTGACGTCGGGCCGCCGTGGATGAACACCACCAGCGGCGGTTTCGCCTCACCGCTCATGGCGGGATAAAAGAACCCATGCGCTTCGCCCGAACCGCTCGGGTAACGCAGGGTTTGCGGGCGGCTGATGCGTTCGGCGGGCAACGGCGCAACCCCGCCGGCCAGCACTTTCACTGCGTGGGTCGTTCGATCAATGGCGATCACTGCCGAAGGATTGATCGGCGAGGCGGCGATGCAATAGATGAAATGCTGATCCAGTGCCAGATGACGAAAGCGGCTGTAGTCGCCGGTGAAGTCTTCGCCATCCAGCGCGAGGCGACCGAAACCGCCCTCGCTCCAACTGGCAAGGTAGGACTCGCCAACCGGTAACCAGGTGCACCCTCCGAGTTGCCAAGGTGCAGGTGCATGGTCGGCCTCGGCACTTGGCAAAAGCTGCAGGCCGTCAGATGTCTCAACCCACGGTTGCCAGAATCCGCCACGATCGGTCAGGCAATACAAACGGCCTTCAGCATCGAAACGCGGCTGTTGAATGGATTCCTCAAGCCGTTCGCCCGCCACGCAACGGGGCGCCGAAAAATCACCTTCAGCCACCATCAAGCGGGTCGATGTCCACGGCTGATGCGGGCGACTCCACTCGATCCACGCTAGACGCTGGCCATCCGGACTTACCGTCGGTGCGGCGTAAAAATCCGCACCTTCGGCCAGCAGATGACGTTTGCCATCCGCCAGATCAATCGCCACCAGCCGATGCGTGTCGTGCTGCTCTTCAACCGCCAATACCTGCCCATCGGCGAAATGCAGATCGCCGTAACGGCACTCACCCGATGTCAGCGCTTCAGGATCGCCATTCAGCGCCTGCCGATACAACTGCTGATCCGCCTCAGCGACGAAAACCACACCGTCAGGCGTCAGACAAAACGCGCCACCGCCATATTCGTACACCCGACTACGCACGCTGAAACCAGTAGGCGTCAGACATTTTGCCGCGCCGTCACGCCAATGCCAGATCCGGCACGTCGCATCTTCGGGGCGATATTCATTCCAGAACAGACCGTTGGCGCCGAGTTGCAGTTCGGCGAAGTCCATGCCGGCGGCGACGGCTTGCGAGGCGCTGAAAGGCTCAGCCCTTGGCGATGAGGCGCGAGTTTCGTTCATTGCGAAAGGCCAGTTGTTCAATGGTTTGAGTGGCGGTCTCGGCTTCTTCGCGGGCCTTGAGGATCACACCGTGATGTTCGGACTTGCTGCATACCGGGTCGGCATTGCTCGCATCACCGGTAAGCATGAAGGCCTGGCAGCGGCAGCCGCCGAAGTCCTTTTCTTTCTCATCACACGAACGGCACGGCTCGGGCATCCAGTCGTAACCGCGAAAGCGGTTGAAGCCGAACGAGTCGTACCAGATGTGCTGCATGCTGTGATCGCGCACGTTGGGAAATTGTACCGGCAGCTGTCGGGCGCCATGACAGGGCAGGGCGGTGCCGTCCGGCGTGACCGTCAGAAAAATGCTGCCCCAGCCGTTCATACAGGCTTTCGGGCGTTCTTCGTAATAGTCCGGGGTGACGAAAATGAGCTTGCACGGATGCCCTTCGGCTTCCAGTTTCGCCCGGTATTCGTTGGTGATGCGTTCGGCGCGCACCAGTTGTTCCTTGGTCGGCAACAGGCCGACACGATTGAGCTGCGCCCAACCGTAAAACTGGCAGGTGGCGAGCTCGACGAAGTCGGCCTCAAGCGCGATGCACAGTTCGATGATGCGGTCGATCTTGTCGATGTTGTGCCGATGGGTGACGAAGTTCAGCACCATCGGATAGCCGTGGGCCTTCACCGCGCGGGCCATTTCCAGCTTCTGCGCGAAGGCCTTTTTCGAGCCGGCGAGCAGGTTGTTCACTTGCTCGTCGCTGGCCTGGAAACTGATCTGAATGTGATCGAGGCCGGCCTTTTTGAAGTCGCTGATTTTCTGCTCGGTCAGACCGATGCCGGAAGTGATCAGGTTGGTGTAGAAGCCCAACTGCCGCGCTTCATGAATCAGCTCGGCGAGGTCCTGACGCACCAGTGGCTCACCGCCGGAAAAGCCCAGTTGCGCCGCGCCCATCTCCCGCGCCTCGCGGAATACCTTGATCCACTGCTCGGTTGTCAGCTCTTTGCCCTGCTCGGCGAAATCCAGTGGATTGGAGCAGTACGGGCATTGCAGCGGGCAGCGATAGGTCAGCTCGGCGAGCAGCCACAGCGGCAGGCCGATTTCCGGTTTGGCCGGGACTTGCACCGATGACTCAGGCAAGTTCGATCCAGTGCTGCGCACGGGCAACCTCCATGAATTGCTCGATGTCGTCACCGAGCTCGGGCACGCCGGGGAACTGTTCGTCGAGTTTGGCGATGATTGCCGCGACGTCCCGTTCACCGTCGATCAAACCGCCAATCAACGCGGCGCTTTCATTGAGCTTGATCATGCCTTCCGGGTACAGGAGCACATGGCCTTTCTGTGCCGGTTCGTACTGGAAGCGGTAGCCGGGACGCCAGGTCGGGGTCTTGCTGCGGTCGAAACTCATAAGGCGATTCCTTTGTGCCAGACCCGTTGATCGGTGACGCTGTGATACGGCGGGCGGTTCAGTTCGTAGGCCATGCTCATGGCATCGAGCATGCTCCAAAGAATGTCCAGTTTGAACTGGAGAATTTCCAGCATGCGCTCCTGGCCTTCGCGCGTCTTGTAGTGCTCAAGCGTGATCGCCAGACCATGCTCGACATCGCGCCGCGCCTGACCGAGGCGGGTGCGGAAATACTCATACCCGGCCGGGTCGATCCACGGGTAATGCTGCGGCCAGCTGTCGAGGCGCGATTGGTGGATCTGCGGCGCGAACAGTTCGGTCAGCGAGCTGCTGGCGGCTTCCTGCCAACTGGCGCGGCGGGCGAAGTTGACGTAAGCATCGACGGCGAAACGTACGCCGGGCAGCACCAGCTCCTGGGAGCGCAGTTGATCCGGATCGAGGCCAACGGCCTGGCCGAGGCGCAGCCAGGCTTCGATACCGCCGTCTTCACCGGGGGCACCGTCGTGGTCGAGCAGGCGCTGAATCCACTCGCGCCGGATCTCGCGATCCGGGCAATTGGCGAGAATGGCTGCGTCTTTCAGGGGGATGTTCACCTGATAGTAGAAGCGGTTGGCGACCCAGCCCTGAATCTGCTCGCGGGTGGCGCGGCCCTGATACATCGCCACGTGATACGGGTGATGGATGTGGTAGTAGGCGCCTTTGGCGCGCAGGGCCGCTTCGAATTCGGCGGGGGACATTGGTTGATCGGTCATTGCGGTTCTCCGGGGAACAACCGTTGGAATCTCTGGTGTCTATTCGGACGTCATCGCTGGCAAGCCAGCTCCCACAGGTTTTGTGTGTGCCACAGATCCAATGTGGGAGCTGGCTTGCCAGCGATGGGGCCCTCAGTTACAGCACGATACTCATGCCGTCATACGCCACTTCAACATCACGTCGGGCCAATTCCGCACGCTCCGGCGAATCCTCATCGAGAATCGGATTGGTGTTGTTGATGTGGATAAGCACCTTGCGCTGCTCGGGAAGCTGTTCCAGCACTTCGAGCATGCCGCCGGGGCCGTTCTGCGCCAGATGGCCCATCTCGCGACCGGTACGGGTGCCGACGCCACGGCGCTGCATCTCATCGTCATCCCACATCGTGCCGTCCACCAGCAGGCAATCACTGCCAGCCATGATGTCCAGCAACGGCGCGTCGACCTTGCCCAGACCCGGTGCGTAGAACAGTTTGCCGCCGGTCTGCAGGTCTTCGACGATCAGGCCGATGTTGTCGCCCGGATGCGGGTCGAAACGGTGCGGCGAGTAGGGCGGTGCAGCGCTGCGCAACGGCAGCGGCGTGAAACGCAGGTTCGGGCACGCCGCCACGGTGAAACTCTGGTCGAGTTCGATGCGGTTCCAGTTCAACCCGCCGTTCCAGTGGGTGAGCATCTTGAACAGGGGGAAACCGGTGCTCAGGTCTTCGTGAACCATGTCCGTGCACCAGACCTGATGCGGGCAGCCTTCGCGCAGACTGAGCAGGCCGGTGGTGTGGTCGATCTGGCTGTCCATCAGGATGATCGCGCTGATACCGGTGTCGCGCAGGGCTCGGCCCGGTTGCATCGGGGCGAAGCTTTGCAGTTGCGCGCGGATGTCCGGCGAGGCGTTGCACAGCACCCAGTTCACACCGTCATCGGAAATCGCGATGGACGATTGGGTGCGGGCCTTGGCATTCAGACTGCCGTCGCGAAAACCTGCGCAGTTGACGCAGTTGCAATTCCACTGCGGAAAACCGCCACCGGCGGCCGAACCCAGAATCTGGACGAACATGAACGCTCCAATCTTTCAACGCTGAAAATAAAACGCCCCGGCGAGCCGAGGCGTTGCACTGCAGTTCTACGTAAGCAGAACTCAGCGGCTGGCGAAGTACATGGTGACTTCGAAGCCGATACGCAGGTCGGTGTAAGCCGGTTTTGTCCAGGACATAAGGTGTCTCCTTCTAGTGGGTGGGATAGCGCTGTCCATAGTTATAGTCCACGGCAGCGCAGGGATGTTCCAAATAGTTAGGCGGCTATGTTACTCAAAATTTCACCGGGAATGCCCGTGAATATTCGAGAAAGCTCCTTGCAGCGTTGGTAACGATCATTTTGCTGCTTGCCAGGGTGCGCCCGGCATCGAGTCGCTGGCGAGGCAGAGCCAGCCGCCTTCGGCGCGATTTAATCGTTGCGCGGCTGCCAGCAATGCCCGGCGATCCAGTTGGCCGATCGCGGCGATCAATTGGGGCAGGTAATCCGACGAGTGGCCGGCAAGTTTTGCCTGCCAGAGCAGTTCGGCGGCGTCTTTGCCGGTCAGATTGCTCTCGTCGAATTGCTCCGCGAGTGACTGACGTAGTTGGTTGAAACCGTGGTCATCGAGGTTTTCGATCAGCGCATGAACACTGTCGAGGAACTGCTGGATATGACCGAGCAACTGAGCCGGTGCAGTGTTCGGCGACTGCACGCCAAACAGCAATCCGCTTTGGCTGTGAATCTGCCGCAGGGCGCTGAATACCGCATAACCCAACTGCAATTCGACCCGCAGGCACTGATAGAACGGCGTCTGGCACAGCTGTGCGAGCAGGCGCCACGCCGCTTCGTCGGCAATTTCGCGACTGGCTGTCGGACAGAACAGCAGCAGGGCGTGTTCACTGGAGCCTGTTTGGATGTGGCTCCACAGGTGTTGAGCATCGATCGCAGGTGTTGCCGGCAATTGATTGTCCGGTGTGCCGGGGATGCGGCTCAGGGCCAGCCCCATCGCCGATTGAGTCTGCGCGCTGAGGCCCAGTGCCAGCCCGTCCCAGCGCGAAGTTGTCCACAGGTGGTTGGCGTCGCCCGACTCGGCGACCGCTGGTAGGCAACGTTGCGGCAACTCCTTGAGCAATTGGCGGATCGCTATCAACGGCGCTTCTGGCGCTGCGCTCGGAGAATCGGCATCAACCTGTGTCAGAGCTTTCAGCGCATGCTCCAGAACACCGGGCATCGGCTCTTGCAGGCCGGTCAGTTTCAGCAGCCATTGAGTGCCGGTGGCACTGAGGGACAACTCGACCCCGGCCTGACGCGCGTCTTCCTGGGTTTCCCGCAGGCTGCGTTGTAGCTTGCCTTGCAGATCGGCACTGGCGGCGGCGTGCAGTTGCCAGCGCAGATAAATCGCGCCCTGATCACTGGCGTCCGGCAGCGCCTGGCTGAACTGCATCGGTGAACGCTCACGCCGGCCGCGCGAACGATCCTGGGCGAACGTGCGCAAGCCACGGTGGGCGCTGGTCTGGCCGCGAATCAAACCGGCGTTGGCCAGCGGTTCGCTGGAGCGCAGGAAAGGGTTGGCTGCCGGCAGATGCCAGTGGCTGCTGAAGTTATCCACAACGCCGATTTCGCGCAGTAGCTGTTTGAGTGCAGCGACAGCGTTTTCGGACAGTTCGCCGTCAAGCTGTTCGCTGTCGAGGCGCGCCAGTTGCAGAGCGGTGCTGATCTGTTGCTGACGAGCAAGCAGATTGGCGTATTCCTCGCGCAGCGCTGTCCAGTCCTGCTGCTTAGCAAAGAAGCTAAGCCAATCCAGCAGTTGTTCGCGAATCGCACTCATGGCTTCGCGGGGGGCAGTGAATTGCAAGTGCAGCAATGCTTGTCCGGCAAAGTGATACAGCGGTGCGGCTTTTAAGTCATCTGCGATGTTTTGTTGCTGCAGATGGGCGAGCAAGCCGCCAGGTTTGGCGTTGTTCAACCAATGGCAAAGAAACCCCAAGGCTTCGGCGGACAAGACAGGCAACGAGTCGAAGGCAAACAGCAGATGACAACGCCGCTCGCCGGCCTGTTGATAACTTTTCACCGCCAGCGGCACCGTCGCTGCCTGGGCAACGTTATCCCCAACCGGCAGCGTCGCCGCGAATTGCTCCGCCAGGGCGCGCAATACCTCAATGCTCTGCGGGCCGACCAGGCTCAAGGTCATTTGCCCGGTGCGATAAAACTGCTGATGGAAGTCTTGCAGCGCTTGCTGAAACGCTGGCTGCTCGACTTGCAGTGTGTCGCGGTTCCCCGCATGAAAACCGCGTAACGGATGGTTCGCAGGTAAACCCTCGTACAAAGCAAACGCCTGCTGCGCCGCAGGATCCTGCGACCACGCGACAAATTCCGCCTCCAGCACTTCGCGTTCGCGCAATTGCTCGTCCGGATTCATACGCGGATGGGCGAGCATGTCTGACAGACGTTCCAGCCCGCCGCTGAACGAGTGTGTTGGCAACTCGAAGAAAAAGTCGGTCATGCGCTCGCGAGTGCTGGCATTTATCTGACCACCATGACTTTGCACGTAGGCCATCAACCCTTCACTTGCAGGAAAAAGGTCGGTGCCAAGAAACAACAAGTGCTCAAGAAAATGCGCCAGCCCCGGCCACGCCAGCGGCACGTCGTGGCTACCGGCAGCCACGCGCAACGCGGCGGCGCTGCGCTTCAGGCCAGGCACGTGACGCAGGGTCACGCGCAAGCCATTGGCCAGGGTTTCAGTGTGAGGGCGGGGGTGAGTCGGCGCAGGCATGGGCACTTCCAGAACAGTGAAGTGCCAATGCTAGCGGATTAGCGCTTGTTCAGCGCGCCGTATAGCTCAGGGCGACGGTCACTGAGGTAGCGATTGGCGGCGCGGGAGTCGATCATCAACTGGCGATCCAGCTCACCGACGATCAGGGCTTCATCGAGACCGGCCTGAGCGATACGGCTGCCGTCCGGTGCGGCGATGCTGCTTTGCCCGCAATAGTGGATGTCGACTTCATGGCCACAGTAGTTCGCGTAGGCCACGTAGCATTGGTTTTCGAAGGCGCGGGCGCGTACCGATACATCGGCGATGAAGTCGAACGGAATCATGTTCGCCGTTGGCACCAGAATCAGCTCGGCGCCATCAAGGGCGAGACGACGGGCATTTTCCGGGAACTCCAGGTCGTAGCAAATCAGGAAACCGAGCTTCCAGCCGTTCAGCTCGACAACCGGAAACTCGCCTTCGCCGGGGCTGAACATCGAACGATCAAGATCACCGAACAGATGCGTCTTGCGGTAATTGCACAGGCGCTCGCCGTTCGCGTCGATCAACTGCACGGCGTTGTAAATCTGCCCGTCGGCAGTGCGCTCGGGATAGCCGTAAAGAATCGCCAGACCAGCAGCCTTGGCGATCCGGCCAATTTGCTGCGCCCATTCACCGTTGTAGACCTCGGCCAGTGTGCTGACCGCTTCGGCGCCAATGTTGTAGCCGGTCATGAACATCTCCGGCAGCACCAAGAGGTCGGCGCCCTTGGCCTCCATCGCCAGTTGATGCAGGCGTTGCAGGTTGGCGGCGGGGTCCAGTGGCAGCGGCGGACATTGGTAAAGGGCTACACGCATCAGGGATTCCTCTTACTCGGGCAGGGCGATAGGGCCGATGTCTTTGAACACATCACCCGGGCCCGGGTTCTCTTTATGTGTAGAACCGCCGAAATGTTTCATGATCCCCCATACCGCGTTGAGCGACGTCTGCACCGCGCCTTCGACCCACGCCGGGGTCCACGACACGTCGTCGCCGGCGATGAAAATCCCGCGCTGCTCGGCCGGCATGTCGTCCTGCATGAAGTGCGCATACATGCGCTGGTTATAGCGATAGTGACCAGGCAGGGCGCCCTTGAACGCGCCGAGGAAGTACGGATCGGCTTCCCACGACACGGTGATCGGATCGCCGATGATCCGCGCGGCGATGTCGACTTTCGGGTAAATCTTCTTCAACGCATTCAGCGCCAGTTCAACGCGTTTTTCCACCGGGTGCGGCAGCATCTTCAACGCGTCGCTCATCCACGAGTACGACAGGCAGATCACGCCCGGCTTGTCGTCGCCGTTGTCGAACAGATAAGTGCCACGAGTCAGGCGGTCGGTGAGGGTCATGCTCATGAGGTCGCGGCCGGTTTCCGGATCCTTGTCCTTCCAGAACGGCCGGTCGACCATCACGAAAGTCTTCGATGACTGCATATAGCGGGTGCGATCGAGCGCCATCCACATCTTCTGCGAGAACAGAGTTTCGTCGCATTCGATCTGGGTGGTCAGCAGCCAGCTCTGGCACGTGGTCAGCACGGCGGCGTATTCGCGGGTGTCGCCGTTGTTGTCGGTGACGGCGAAACGGCCATCCGGTGCGTGAGCGATTTTCTTCACGCCGGAACGCGGCGCGCCACGGTGCAGAGACTTCAGGCTGGTGCCTTGCGGCCAATGCACGCAGCGTTCCGGTGCATGGCGCCAGATGCCTTGTGGCACTTGCTCGACGCCGCCGACCACCAGGTGCTGGTGATCGTCGCAGTTGGTCATCACCACACGGAAGATTTCCAGCATCGAGTTGGGGAAATCCGAGTCCCAGCCGCCGGTACCAAAACCGACCTGACCGAACACTTCGCGGTGATGGAACGACAGCTTGGCAAAGGCTTCGGAGGTGGCGACGAAATCGTAGAACGTGCGGTCGTCCCACAGCGGCACCAAGGTGTTCCACAGCTCTTTGAGGCGTGGCACGTCGCGGTCGCGGATGGCTTGCTGGATATCGGCGAACTGCGAGCCAGCTTCCAGCGCATCCGCCCAGGCGTCAGCCACTTCCTGGAACAGCGCAGGAAGATCCGCCAGTTTCTGTGCGTAATGGGTTTTGCCTTCCAGATCGATCACGGTGCTGCCGGAGGCTGGCGTCAACGGGTTCGGGAAAGGTTTGGTTTCCAGGCCGAGTTTGTCGACGTAGTGATAAAACGCCGTGGAAGACACCGGGAAACGCATGCCACCGAGTTCGGCAACGATGCCGTCGGTGCCATTGAACGCTTGCGAACGCAGACGACCACCGAGTTTGGACGCCTCATAAACCACCGGCTTCAGGCCAAGCTTCATCAGCTCGTAAGCAGCCACCAGCCCTGCGATACCGGCGCCAACGATCGCCACTTCAGCGCCGTGATTGTGCTCGGGAATGCTGCCGAGACCGGCCGGGTGTTCGATCCAGTCGTCGAAGCCGAACGGGAAGTCCGGGCCAAAAATGGTGATTGGCTTCTTACCGTCTGCAGGATGGCGATTGTTCTTGTTCATGGCTGACCTTGCTGGCGACCCGACGCTGGATGCGCGTCTGAGTATAGGAAAAGATGCCAGCCATTTTAGGGAGCGTAGAACACGTTAATAAGACGCAAAGTGTCGTCGTTTTGATAATTAATTGAACAGAGTGACGATATTCGACTTCACTTCGATCATTGTGGGAGCGGGCTTGCCCGGGATGAGGCCCTGAAATTCAACCGAGAAATCTCGGTGAAAATATTCAAACCGGCTGCCCCCGATCAATCTTGCTACTCAAAATGATCGAAGTCGTCGTCTTCTCCACCCCATCCACACTCCCGATCTGATCCAGCAACTGATCCAGCTGCTCCGGCGAATCGGTGCGCAACCACGCCACATAATCAAATTCGCCACTCACCGCACACAATTGCTGCACCTGCGCCATCGCACTCAAGCGACGCAACACTTCCTTGCCGGAACGCGGCTGCACCTTGATCCCGACATACGCCTGCAACCCGCCATCGACCAAACGCTGACCGAGGCGAACGCCATAACCGGTGATGACTTTGGTCTTTTCCAGCCGCGCCAACCGCGAAGTCACGGTGGTACGCGCAATGCCCAACTGCCGAGCGAGCATGGCCACGCTCTCGCGGGCGTTGATCTGCAGGGCAGCGATCAACTGACGGTCGATTTCATCAAGTACGGGCGGGCGGGTGTCTGGCAAGGGAGCGGCTCCATGGGACGCGGATCTTTGGGCGAGCATGTTACAGCTTCAACCCGCAAAATATGGAAGCCCCTTATTGGTCGGGGCTAAACGCAGAAACGAAAAAGCCGCGCAATGCGCGGCTTTCAATTTGGTGGGCCCACACGGACTTGAACCGTGGACCAAAGGATTATGAGTCCTCTGCTCTAACCAACTGAGCTATAGGCCCTCAGTAGGCCGCGGATTATAGCGACGGTTTCTCGGCTGTGCTATCCGAATAATCCGATACGGTTACACGAAGAAATGTTGCGGCGAATTCTTCCGGCGGTAACGGCAGGCTGACGATGTAGCCCTGGATCTGTTCGCAGCCTTCGGCGGCGAGGAATTGTTGTTGCGCCCGGGTTTCCACACCCTCGGCGATCACGGTGAATTGCATGCTCCGGCCCAGTGCAATGATGGCGCGGACAATCGCTGCGTCGTGGGGGTCATCGGGCAGTCCGCGGACGAATGACTGGTCGATTTTGAGGATGTCCAGCGGCAGGCGCTTGAGGTAACTGAGTGAGGAGTAACCTGTGCCGAAGTCGTCGATTGCCAGTTGTACACCGAGGTGCTTGAGTTGGTGCAGCACCGCCAGCGCCTCTTCGGCCTGACTCATGATGAAATTCTCGGTAATTTCCAGTTGCAGTAAATCGGGCCTCAAGCGGTTTTCCTTGAGCAGTTGCTCGATGCGTCCGAGCAGGTTCGGTTGACGCAGTTGGGCACCTGCGAGGTTGACGGACAGCGGCCCAAGGCTGTCGTAGATCTGGCCCCACTCGAACATTTGTCGGCACGCGGTCTCCAGCACCCAATCACCGATCTGCAGGATCATGCCGTTCTCTTCGGCCAGTGGAATGAAGTGCTCTGGCGGCACTTCGCCAAAAGTCGGATGCCGCCAGCGGATCAGCGCTTCGGCGCCGACCAGGCGGTGATCGTCGAGGCTGATTTTCGGTTGGTAGTAGAGGAACAATTCATCGCGTTCGATGGCTCGACGCAGTTCGTGCTCCAGTGCCACGCGTTCGATGGCTTGCGCGGTGAGGTCGCGAGTGTAGCTCTCGACCCGGTTGCGGCCTTTGGCTTTGGAGCGATACATCGCCGCGTCGGCGTTTTTCACCAACGTGGCCACGTCGCAGCCGTCGCGTGGGTAGAGGCTGGTGCCGATGCTGGCACTGATGAAAAACTCGTGCTCGCCGGCCTGGAAGGGGGCCCCGAAACAATTGAGCAGTTTCAGCGCGATGTTATCGGCGTCGCTGGCCTGCTGCAGGCCGGGCAACAGGATGATGAACTCATCACCGCCCAGGCGGGCGACGGTGTCGATGTCGCGCAGTTGTTCTTTCAGGCGCACCGCGATGCCTTTGAGCAGCAAGTCGCCGACCGGGTGACCGAGGCTGTCGTTGATGTGTTTGAAGCGATCAAGATCGAGAAACAGCACGGCACCCTGACCGCCATTTTCCTGCTGACTGTTCAGCGCCATCAACAGGCGGCTTTCGAACAGCGTCCGGTTCGGCAGGCCCGTGAGTGGGTCATGGTGAGCCTGATAATCGAGTTTCGCCTGGGCGTGCTTGAGGCTGGAGATGTCAGCAAACACGGCGACAAAATGCGTGATGAACTTGTCGCGGTTACGCACGGCGCTGATGGTCAGCCAGCTCGGATACAGCTCGCCGTTCTTGCGTCGGTTGGATATCTCGCCTTGCCAGTGACCTTCGTCGGTCAATTGGTGCCACATCGCCGCATAAAACGCGCTGTCGTGCAGGCCCGAGGCGAGCAGGCGTGGGGTGTGGCCGAGGGCTTCGCTTTCCGTGTAGCCGGTGATCTCGGTGAAAGCACGGTTGACGGCGCTGATGTGCTGCTGGGTATCGGTGATCAATACGCCTTCGGCAGTGCTCTCGAATACCGTGGCGGCCTGTTGCAGCTTTTCCTGCATCAGATGACGTTCGGTGATATCGCGGGCGATGGTCAGCATGCAGTCTTCTTCGCCGATCGGTAGCGGCCGGGCGGATACTTCGCAGAGGCGGATCTGCCCGTCGCTACGGCGAATATGGCAGCTGAAATCGCGAACGAAGCCGTCACGGTGCAGCAGGTCGAGCATCTGTTTGCGTTCGTTGAGGTTGACCCAGATCCCCAGGTCCAGCGCCGAGCGGTCGACCGACATGGCGCTGTTGAACCCGGTGATGCGGCTGAAACCTTCGTTGACCTCCAGCAGCAATCCGTCACTCTGGCGCGATAGCAGCAAGCCGTCCGGCGAAGCATGAAAGGCCTTGGCAAACTTCTCTTCCGAGGTTTGCAGTTGCTGTTGGGTTTCCTTGAGCTGAGTGATGTCACGCACCACCACCACCAAGGCTGGCGTGGTATCGAGGTCGAAGGGTTCGGCGGAGATCAGGCCGGTAAACACCTGACCGTTGTTGCGGCGAAAGGGCATCTCCAGGTTGCGGATGCTGCCGGCCTGCAAACGCTGCAACAGGCCCGGACCCACGCCGGGAATGCCCCAGATGTTCAGCTCGGTGGCTGTCTGACCGATGACCTCTTCTGCTTTCAGTCCGATCTGTTCCTCAAAGGCTTCGTTGACCTCCAGCAGGCAGCCGTCGGACAGCCGTGCGATCACCAGAATGTCCGGGCATTGCTGAAAGACCGAGGCGAATTTCTGCTCCGACAGCCGCAACGCTTCTTCGGTGCGCTTGGTTTCGCTGATGTCGATCATCAACCCGCGCATCACCGGTTCATGGCCGTGCTCGATCAGGCTGACGATGTCGCGTACCCACAAGCAGCGACCATCGGCGGTGATCACCCGGTAATCGAGGCTGTGATCGCGTCCCGCCAACACTTCGTGATCACAGAAGCTTTGGGCGCGGGTCAGGTCGGCGGGATGGATGATGTTGCGCCAGAACCCCGGAATCAGCCAATGCGACAGTGGGTAGCCGAGCAGATCTTCGGCATGCGGAGAGACATAGCTGTAGGTGAAGTCGCTCATCCGCGCTTCCCAGGCAATGGCCGACAGGCTCTCTACCAGACCGCGATAGTGATATTCGCTGCTGCGCAGTTCCTGTTCGAGGTCGATACGTCGGGCAATTTCCGAACTCAAGCGCCGGTTGATGCGGATGACCACTGCCAGAATGATCACCAGCAGCAACAGGCCGGGCAGGCCGTAAATCAGCAGATCAGACCAGAATGTCCGATGATCGAGAACGTTGCCCACCCAATGTTCTTGGATGCTGCTGATTTCCTCCGGGGTCATGTCGGCGAGGACTTTGTCCAGAATCCCCGCCAGCACTTTGTTGTCCCGGGGCACGCCCATTGCCAGTTGGTAGCGATACGGGGTTTCGCCGCTGACATACAAGCCGTCGAGTTTCAGTTGGCGCAGACTCCAGACACTGGAAGCAAGGTCGCCCACCACGGCATCCACTTCATCGGTTGCCAATGCCTGTAACGCCGAACTGACGTTAGGCATGGCCACCAGGTTCAGATCCGGGTGATGGGTGCGCAGCAACTCGTGGGGTGCATAGTTTTCCACCACGGCGATCTTCAAACCGTACAGATCTTCGAGTTTGCGCGGTTGGGCGCCACCGACGTGGGCCAGAATGACGATCGGGAAGTCGAGATAGGGACGGGTGAATGACAGGTAGGTCTGGCGTTCCGGAGTAGACATGATGCCCGGCAGCAGGTCGATCTTGCCTGCTTTTACCTGCTCCAGCACCACCGTCCAGCTCACCGGCTCGATGGGGGTGAGCTTGATCGCCAGCCGTTGGCGAATCACATCGATATAGTCAGCCGCGAGCCCCTGATAACGCGCCTGGTCATCGCGAAACTCGAAGGGCGGCCACGACGCATCTACACCCAGGCGCAAGTCCGGATGAGCCGCCAGCCAGCTACGTTCTTCATCGGTCAGAGTCAGCGCGTCAGCCGTTGCGGTCCAGATCATCAGTGACAGCAAAAAAAGCACGGACGCCAATCTGGGCATAACGCTCTCGTTATGGCTCGGGGATGATTGTTTCGAGTGTAGACGGGGTATGCGGGGGAGGGGCGTTGCGAGGAATTTAATCTGCCATATAAACAAAACCCCCGGCCTGGGCCGGGGATTCTGGTATCACTCGTCGAGGAAGGAGCGCAGATGCTCGCTTCGCGTCGGGTGGCGCAGCTTGCGCAGCGCCTTGGCTTCGATCTGACGGATCCGCTCACGCGTTACGTCAAACTGTTTGCCCACTTCTTCGAGCGTATGGTCGGTGTTCATGTCGATACCGAAACGCATGCGCAGTACTTTGGCTTCACGGGCAGTAAGGCCGGACAGCACTTCGCGAGTCGCTTCTTTCAGGCTCTCAACAGTGGCGACATCGATTGGCGACTGCATGGTCGAGTCTTCGATGAAGTCACCCAGATGGGAGTCTTCGTCATCACCGATCGGGGTTTCCATGGAGATCGGCTCTTTAGCGATCTTCAATACCTTGCGGATCTTGTCCTCAGGCATTTCCATGCGTTCGCCCAGCTCTTCCGGGGTCGGTTCGCGACCCATTTCCTGCAACATCTGCCGGGAAATGCGGTTGAGCTTGTTGATCGTCTCGATCATGTGCACCGGAATACGGATGGTGCGGGCCTGGTCGGCGATCGAGCGAGTGATCGCCTGACGGATCCACCAGGTGGCATAAGTCGAGAACTTGTAACCACGACGGTATTCGAACTTGTCCACCGCTTTCATCAGGCCGATATTGCCTTCCTGGATCAGATCGAGGAACTGCAGGCCGCGGTTGGTGTATTTCTTGGCGATCGAGATCACCAGACGCAAGTTGGCTTCAACCATCTCTTTCTTCGCGCGGCGGGCCTTGGCCTCACCGATCGACATGCGACGGTTGATGTCCTTGATTTCTGCGATGGTCAGACCGGTCTCGGTCTCCAGCGCAGTCAGTTTCTGCTGGCAACGAATGATGTCCGGCTGAACACGACCGATGGCCTCGGCGTACTTGCTCTTGCCTTTGGCCAGGGCGTCGGACCAGCTTTCGTCGACTTCGTTACCCGGGAACTGACGCAGGAAATCGGCGCGTGGCATACGTGCATCACGTACGCACAGTTGCATGATCGCGCGCTCTTGCTGACGCAGGCGATCCAGGGCGCTGCGAACACGCTCGACCAGGGCTTCGAATTGCTTCGGCACCAGTTTGATCGGCATGAACAGCTCGGCCAGGGCCAGCAACTCGGCAATCGCAGCCTTGTTGTGACGACCGTGCTTTTTCAGGGCCTTGCGAGTGATTTCCATCTGATCGGACACAGCGCCGAAACGCTGGGCAGCGATGACCGGATCCGGACCGCTTTCGGCTTCTTCTTCGTCATCGGAAGATTCGGCTTCATCGTCGTCGGTATCGTCGTCGGCTTTCGCCGCTTTCGCGTCGATCGGCGGCGGCACTTCCGCTGCAGGCGGCGCAATGCCGTCGTCCGGGTCGATATAACCGCTCAGGACGTCGGACAGGCGACCACCTTCGGTGGTGACGCGAGTGTACTCGGAGAGAATATGGTCAACCGTGCCAGGGAAGTGCGCGATTGCGCTCATCACTTCACGGATGCCTTCCTCGATACGCTTGGCGATTTCAATTTCGCCTTCACGAGTCAGAAGCTCGACCGTACCCATTTCACGCATGTACATGCGCACCGGGTCAGTAGTGCGACCGATATCGGTCTCCACCGCTGCCAACGCGGCGGCTGCTTCTTCCGCAGCGGCCTCGTCGGTATCGGCGTCGGCCAACATAAGGGCGTCCGCATCCGGAGCACTCTCGTGTACGGGGATCCCCATGTCGTTAATCATGCGGATGATGTCTTCCACCTGCTCCGGATCTGAAATATCCTCGGGCAGGTGGTCGTTGACCTCGGCGTAAGTCAGATACTTCTGCTCACGACCCAGTTTGATCAACTCAATAATACGAGACTGCTGTTGCGCTTTTCCGGACATAACACCCTATCCACTGAAGGTCTTGGCGGGCAAAAAACAAGCCGAGGATTATACCTGAGCTATGACCTCACGCGCCAGTTGAGGTCGGGTTTGATGCGGAAACATTGCGACTTAAAAGGTCGCGCAGTTGATTTTTCTCTTCCAGGCTCAGTTCGCTTTGACGCGCTTTCCTGAGCAGTTGTTCCAGATTTCGCTCGCGTTGGCGGGCTGACAAGCTAGTAATGGTGTCGAAAAACTGTTGTTCAAGGTTATCTCCGTCAATCAGCCATTCCTTTTCTGCCAGTGCCTTGAGCAATCGACCCTGTTCAGTGCCGTGCCATCGCGCGATCAACTGAAATGAGTTTAGCTTGGGATTCTTCTGTACGGCTTCGAGCAACGCCACAAGCAACTGGGCGTTGGTCTGATTTTCGTCCGCAATGTGCCCGGCATCTTCGACGCGCTCGGCCAGTTGCGGGTGATGAAGCAGTGTGCGCAGGGCGGTCAGGGTCGGCGATTCGACGCCAATCGGCGTGCGCGGGCGCTGCTGGTCGCGATCGCCGCCACGCTTGCCATTCTTGTCCCAGGGTTTCTTGTCCCATTTCTTGCCGCCGGCGCCGGGTTTCTTCGGCGTCCATTCCTGCTGCGGCACATACATGTCCTGTGCCTGCGGCTGATGGTAGTCGCTGTAATCCGGCATTGCGTCGTAATCGATGCCCGGATCGTAAGCGGGCGGCGCTTCCTGCGGCGCACTTTGGGCGAGTTGACTGACGGTTTCGCTGCTCAGGCCGGTGATTTCGGTCAGGCGCTGGCGCATCAGGATGCGCAGGTTGGCGCCCGGCACTTTGTCAATCAATGGTGCCGCGAGGGTGGCCATATGGGCCTTGCCTTCGAGCGAGCGCGGGTCGGCTTCTTCCGTCAGTTGCTGGAAAAAGTAATCTGCCAGTGGCTGGGCGTGCTGATTGATCCGTGCCTTGAACGCGTCAGTGCCTTCGGCGCGCACCAGGGTATCCGGGTCTTCGCCTTCGGGCAGAAACAGGAAGCGCGCACGGCGTCCGTCCTGCAGGCTTGAAAGCGTAGCTTCCAGTGCCCGCCATGCGGCGTTACGGCCGGCCTGGTCGCCGTCGAAACAGAACAATACGTTCGGTACGACTCGGAACAGGCGCTTCATATGTTCTTCGCTGGTCGCGGTGCCCAGTGTTGCGACGGCATTCTTCAGGCCTTGCTGGGCGAGGGCGATGACGTCCATATAACCTTCGACGACGATGATTTCATCGAGGTTGCGGTTGTTCTTGCGCGCTTCATAAAGGCCGTAGAGTTCCTGGCCTTTATGGAATACCGGGGTTTCCGGTGAGTTCAGGTATTTCGGCTTGTCGTCGCCGAGGACGCGACCGCCAAAAGCGATGATGCGCCCCCGGGTATCGCGGATCGGGAACATCACGCGATCGCGGAAGCGGTCATAGCGTTTACCGGTTTCGGCGTTCTCGATCAGCAGGCCGGCATCGATCATGGCTTTTTGCTGAAGCGTGTCGCTGCTCAAGTGTTTGAACAGGTTATCCCAGCCTGGCGGAGCAAAGCCGAGGCCGAAATCCCGGGCGATCTCGCCAGTCAGGCCGCGGCCCTTGAGGTAATCCACCGCAGCTTTGCGCGATGGATGGCTCTTGAGTGCCTGCCGATAAAAGTCGGCAGCGGCGGTCAGCAGCGGGTACAGCGGCGAATCGGTCGGCTGGCGCGGTTTGTGCGGACGGCCGCTTTCTTCGCGGGGAATTTCCATGCCAGCGGCTTTCGCCAGATCCTCGACTGCCTGGGGGAAATCCAGATTGTCGTGATCCATGAGGAAGCCGAGGGCGTTGCCGCCAGCGCCGCAGCCGAAACAGTAGTAGAACTGTTTGTCCGGGCTGACGCTGAAAGACGGGGTTTTTTCTTTGTGAAACGGGCAACAGGCGGTGTAGTTCTTGCCGGCCTTCTTCAATTGCACGCGCGAGCTGACCACATCGACGATGTCGGTGCGGTTCAGCAGGTCGTCTATGAAGCTCTGGGGAATCAGCCCGGCCATGGCGTTCTCGTCGTCTGCGCTGTAATGGGTCCGATACGAAAGGCTGTCGGACGCGGGTCGTTACTGTAGGCACGCAAAATATGCGGCTCGACCGGTGTCGTCTGCGTTATCGCTGTCGGGAAGTGTATCTGCCGAAAATCCACTGACGTTAGTACCGATCAGTCTTCGACTATTTGAAAGTGTTTCGCTGAATCCGCTGACGGCCGATAAAGGGCCTCGGATAGCTCAATAAAGCGGGCACGCATGCAGGTGCCTTGGGCTGATCGTCGTAAGAGGAATCAGTGGGTGTGCTCGTCAGTAGCCTTGAAAGGCTCGTCAGAAAAGACGTGCACCGCTGGCAAAAGAGCCAGGTCTGACGCGTGAAGCAGGTTTGTCTCGGTCGCGTGTGCGGCTTCGACGGTGAAGCATCAAGCGTTTTACGCAAATGCCATTAGCCCGGCTGAGGGCCGGGCTTAGGCAAGAAGCTTGCTACGAACGTCTGTGTATTAGTACAGACGAACGGCGCGGCGCTGTTCGCGCTGAACTTTCTTGGCGTGACGCTTAACAGCGGCTGCTGCTTTGCGCTTACGCTCAGAAGTTGGCTTCTCGTAAAATTCGCGGCTACGAACTTCAGCCAGTACACCGGCTTTTTCGCAGGAGCGCTTGAAACGACGCAGAGCTACGTCGAAGGGTTCGTTCTCTTTAACTTTGACGGCTGGCATCCAGAGCTACCTTCATTCATTACCGGGGTCAACATCCTCGCGGCAAAAGAGCACTTGAAGACGTCGGTTTTTAAGGGTTGCGGATGTTAACCCCTCATCGCTCGGAATGCAAAGCCTCTGATCGAAAACCGCTGGTCGGGGCATCACGCGGCGACTATTATGCGCGCCTTCGAATTCAGCCTAAACAAGGCGCAAACCCATGCTAGTACTGGGATTAGAAACCTCCTGCGACGAAACCGGCGTCGCATTATATGACAGTGAACGCGGTCTGCTGGCCGATGCATTGTTCAGCCAGATCGACCTGCATCGCGTGTATGGCGGTGTGGTGCCTGAGCTGGCCTCGCGTGACCACGTCAAGCGCATGCTGCCCTTGATTCGTCAGGTGTTGGCCGAGGCTGACTGTGTGCCGACCGAGATCGATGCGATCGCTTATACCGCGGGTCCTGGCCTGGTTGGCGCGCTGCTGGTCGGCGCCTCCTGCGCTCAAGCGTTGGCGTTCGCCTGGGGCATTCCGGCGTTGGGCGTGCATCACATGGAAGGCCATTTGCTCGCGCCGATGCTGGAGCCAAAACCGCCTGAATTCCCGTTCGTCGCTTTGTTGGTCTCCGGAGGTCATACGCAGCTGGTTCAGGTCGATGGTATCGGTCAATACAGCCTGCTTGGCGAGACGCTCGACGATGCCGCCGGCGAAGCGTTCGACAAGACCGCAAAGATGATGGGCCTCAATTATCCGGGCGGACCGGAAATCGCAAAGTTGGCGGAGAAGGGCGTCGCAGGACGTTTCACCTTCCCGCGTCCGATGTGTGATCGCCCGGGGCTGGATTTCAGCTTCAGCGGCTTGAAAACCTTCGCCCTCAACACCTGGCAGCAATGCGTCAGCGTCGGGGACGACGGCGAGCAAGCTCGTTGCGACATCGCGCTGGCGTTCCAGCAGGCCGTGGTGGAGACTTTGACAATCAAGTGCAAGCGCGCCCTGAAACAGGCGGGCATGAAGCGTCTGGTGATCGCTGGCGGCGTCAGTGCCAACAAGGCGTTGCGTGTTTCGCTGGAGAAGATGCTTGGTGACATGAAAGGCGATGTGTTTTACGCCCGTCCCGAGTTTTGCACCGACAACGGCGCGATGATCGCGTTTGCCGGTTGCCAGCGTTTGCAGGCCGGTCAGCAGGAAAGTCTGGCGATCAGCGTGCAGGCGCGCTGGCCGATGGAGCAATTGTCGGCGTTGTGATGAGCGGCGTTCATGAACGGTATTTAAAAATGCCGTTCGCGCCCGGCAAACAGGTCGCGTAGATTGCCGCGGTGGCGCCAGACGATCAGCAGTGTGAGTGCGCTCATCGGCAGCAACGCTTCCGGTTCCTGCCAGGCGAGCAACGGCAGGGTCAGCGGCGTGGCGATCAGCGCCGCCAGCGAGCTGGTGCGGGTCAGATAGAACGTCAGCAGCCAGGCGCATACGGCCAGCAGCGCGGCGGGCGGATACAGGCCCAGCAGCATGCCGGCGGCAGTGGCAACGCCCTTGCCGCCACGAAAACGGAAGTACAGCGGGAACAGGTGACCGATCACGGCGCACACGCCGATCCAGGCCTGATCCTGCAACGAAAGGCCCGCAGCCGCTGCGATCAGCACCGGCAGCAAGCCTTTGCACAGATCACCCAGCAAGGTCAGGATCGCGAGTTTGCGACCGGCCAGGCGCAGCATGTTGGTGGCGCCGGCATTACCCGAGCCACTCATTCGCGGATCCGGGTTTCCGGTCAGGCGGCTGAGCAAAATGGCGAAGGACAGCGAGCCGAGCAGGTAGGCGAGGATCGCCAGTAACCAAAACATGCTAACTATTCCGGGCGAGGACGCCCTGATTCTAACGGCGCATTGCGCCCTTGTCGTGCAGCGGAGAAAAGTGCTTGGACAGAGTGTTTATCGAGGGCCTGGAAGTTGACACCGTGATCGGTGCCTACGACTGGGAGCGCGGCATCCGACAGTGCCTGCGCCTTGATCTGAGCTTCGCTTGGGACAATCGCCCGGCCGCCGCCGGTGACGACCTCACCCTGGCGCTCGACTACGCCAGCGTTTCCACACGCATTCAGGCGTTTGCCGAGCAGGCGCAATTCCAGTTGGTCGAGACGTTTGCCGAGCGCCTGGTTGAAGTGCTGATGACGGAATTCAAGATTACCTGGGTCCGCCTGAAGCTGACCAAGCCCGGCGCTGTGCCGGCCGCCAAGGGTGGTGTGGGTGTGGAGATCGAGCGCGGATGTCGCTGACTCAGGTGTATCTTGGGCTCGGTAGCAATATCGAGCGCGAAACCCATTTGCGCGCCGGACTCGACGCGTTGGCGACCTTCCTCGTGGATATCCGCTGTTCGGCCGTGTTCGAGAGTCAACCGGTGGGCATCAAGAGCGGGCCGTTCTTCAACTTCGTGGTGTCGGCGTATACCGATTTGCCGTTGATGGAGCTGGATCGGCGCTTGAAGTTCATCGAGGCGGACAATGGGCGCTATGCGCCGGAGCGCAAGGGGTTGCCGCTGGATATCGACGTGCTGCTGTATGGCGATCTGGTGGGTAACTTCGACGGTCTGGTTCTGCCGCGGGCAGAAATCCTGAAAAACGCTTTTGTGCTGTGGCCGCTGTCGCTGATTGCGCCGGAATGTGTGCATCCGGGCGTGGGAAAAAGCTTCGCAACGTTGTGGGCCGAGGCGCAGATTGATCAGGTGTTGGCGCCGGTCGCCTTTGAATGGCGCGGCGAACAACTGACCCGTTCGGATTTGCGTTGATCTGACGGACGCTTTCGCGAGCAGGCTCGCTCCCACAGGAGATCCTATTCCAATGTGGGAGCGAGCCTGCTCGCGAAGCATTTCAGGAGGTGTAAGCCTCTTTGTAAGCCTTCAACGCCTTGAGCCGTTCGCGCTTGAGCGCTTCGCCCAGCTCCGGGCCTTTAAATCCCTTCTCCAGCAACGGCTGCACCGCCACGCCCCGCGCCTCATTGGCCGCGCCGCGCAGATAATCCGCCTGTGGATAACTGCGCTGTTCCAGCCCCTTGCGTCCGCGCGCATCCATCTCGCAAGCGATGATGAATTCCTCAAAGCGCTGCGGCCGGCGATACACATCAAAACTCTGCAGTAACTCCAGCAGCGTCGAAGCCTTCAACTCCAGAGCGCGATGTCCATGGGTATGGTACTGGCCGACCAGTAGCGCCAATTCCTGACAGTCCTTCGGTGCCTTGAAGCGCTCATTGACCGCTTTGATCAGCTTCAACCCCGTGTGTTCGTGGGCGATGTGTCGCGGCCACTCTTCTTTTGGCGTAAGCCCTTTGCCGAGGTCGTGCAGCAAGCAGGCCCAGCGTACGGTCAGTGGTTGTTTGTGCAGCGCCGATTGCTCCAGCACGCTCAGGGTGTGGATGCCGCTGTCGATTTCCGGGTGATGGATTTCCGGTTGCGGCACGCCAAACAAGGCATCGACTTCCGGCATCAGCACTTTCAGTGCTCCGCATTGACGCAAAACCTCAATGAATACCTGCGGCTGATCTTCCATCAGTGCCCGGGAGATTTCCTTCCAGCTACGTTCGGCAGTCAGCGCTTGCAGTTCGCCGGATTCGCTGAGCTGACGCATCAGCTCCAGGGTCTCGGGCGCGACGGTGAAGCCCAGTTCGGCATAGCGTGCGGCGAAGCGAGCAACGCGCAAGACACGTAAGGGATCTTCGGCGAACGCCGGGGAAACGTGGCGAAGAATTCGATCTTCAAGGTCGCGCTGGCCGTGATACGGATCGGTCAGGTTCTGCTGATCGTCCTCGGCCATGGCGTTGATGGTCAGGTCGCGGCGGATCAGGTCTTCTTCAAGCGTTACTTCGGGGCTGGCGTGAAAGGTGAAACCGCCGTACCCACGACCGCTCTTGCGTTCGGTGCGGGCGAGGGCATATTCCTCGCCGCTTTTTGGGTGAAGAAACACCGGGAAATCCGCGCCGACCGGGCGATAGCCTTGCGCGAGCATTTCCTCGGTGCTGGCGCCGACAACGACCCAGTCGATATCGGTGACCGGTTTGCCCAGCAGGCGATCGCGTACTGCACCGCCGACCTTATAAATCTGCATAAAAAACCTCCGTTAGCCCGACAGGATAACTCTTGCGTCGGACTTTCGGAGGCCAGAACCGGATCAAAGATGAATGACGGCCAGGTCGAGCCGACCGTAATCCCCTTCGCTGTGTTCACTGCGTGGCGGAACGTGATGGGTCTTCATGATCTGGTCACCCTGCAGGGTTTCCAGATGAATATCGAAGCCCCACAGGCGATGCAGGTGTTTGAGCACTTCGTCGGTGGAGTCGCCCAACGGTTTGCGGTCATGTTGCTGATGGCGCAGAGTCAGGGAGCGATCACCACGGCGATCAATGCTGTAGATCTGCACGTTCGGCTCACGATTGCCGAGATTGTACTGCGCTGCCAAGGTTTCGCGGATGATCCGGTAACCGGTTTCGTCGTGGATTGCCGGTACCAGCAGATCGTCCTTCTGGTCGTCATCGAGGATGCTGAACAGTTTCAGGTCGCGGATAACCTTGGGTGACAGGTACTGCAGGATGAAGCTCTCGTCCTTGAAGCTGCTCATGGCGAACTTGATGGTCGACAGCCAGTCGGTTCCGGCAATGTCCGGGAACCAGTGACGGTCTTCCTCAGTGGGTTCTTCACACATGCGCCTGATGTCCCGGTACATGGCAAAGCCCAAGGCGTAAGGGTTGATGCCGCTGTAGTAGGGGCTGTCAAAACCTGGCTGGAACACCACGCTGGTGTGCGACGTCAGGAACTCCATCATGAAACCGTCGGTGACCAGGCCTTCGTCATACAGATCGTTCATCAGCGTGTAGTGCCAGAACGTTGCCCAGCCTTCGTTCATCACCTGAGTCTGGCGTTGTGGATAGAAATACTGGGCGATCTTGCGCACGATACGCACAATCTCGCGTTGCCACGGTTCCAGCAACGGCGCGTGTTTCTCGATGAAGTACAGGATGTTTTCCTGCGGTTCTGCGGGGAAGCGCGCGTTGTCCTTGTCGCTGTATTTGTCCGCACCTTTGGGAATCGTGCGCCACAGATCGTTGATCTGCTTCTGCATGTGTTCTTCGCGATCCTTCTGACGTCGCCGTTCTTCCTCGGCGGAAATCGGATAGGGGCGCTTGTAGCGGTCGACGCCGTAGTTCATCAAGGCGTGGCAGGAGTCGAGCAGGTCTTCCACCGCGTCGATGCCGTGGCGTTCCTCGCATTGCATGATGTACTGCTTGGCGAACACCAGGTAATCGATGATCGAGCTGGCGTCGGTCCAGGTGCGGAACAGGTAATTGCCCTTGAAGAAGCTGTTGTGGCCGTAGCACGCGTGCGCCACCACCTGCGCCTGCATGCAGATGGTGTTTTCTTCCATCAGATAGGCGATGCACGGATCGGAGTTGATCACGATCTCGTAGGCCAGCCCCATCTGCCCGCGACTGTAGGATTTTTCGGTGCTGAGGAAGTGTTTGCCATAGGACCAGTGGTGGTAACCCAGCGGCATGCCCACCGAGGCGTACGCATCCATCATCTGCTCGGCGGTGATCACTTCGATCTGGTTGGGATAAGTATCCAGCGCATAACCGGCCGCGATACGGGCGATTTCGCGGTCGTAGGTCTGGATCAGCTCGAATGTCCATTCGGAGCCGGTGGAAATGGGTTGGCGCTTCTGCTCTTTGGCGGTCATGTCACTAACCTGCGCTGGAAGAGTTCACGGAAGACCGGATAGATATCCCCGGCCGAGACCAGTTGCTGCTGGGCAAACGTGTCGGAAAAGGCTTCGGCGATGCGCTCGTATTCGTACCAGAGGGCCTGGTGTTCGCGCGGGGTGATCTCCACATAAGTGTAGTACTGCACAAACGGCATGATCTGGTTGATCAGAATGTCGCGGCAGATCGGCGAGTCGTCGTTCCAGTTGTCGCCGTCGGAAGCCTGTGCCGCGTAGATGTTCCATTCATTGCTCGGATAACGCTCGGCCATGATCTCCTGCATCAGCTTCAGCGCACTGGAAACGATGGTGCCGCCGGTTTCCCGCGAATAGAAAAACTCTTCTTCATCGACTTCCCGGGCACTGGTGTGGTGGCGGATGAACACCACGTCGATCTTGTCGTAGTTCCGCTTGAGGAACAGATACAACAGGATGAAAAAGCGTTTGGCGATGTCCTTGGTCGCCTGGGTCATGGAGCCGGAGACGTCCATCAGGCAGAACATCACCGCTTTCGAACTGGGGTTGGGTTGTTTGATCAGCAGGTTGTATTTCAAGTCGAAGGTATCGAGAAACGGCACACGGTGGATGCGCGCGCTGAGTTTTTCGATTTCGGCTTCGAGTTCCTGAATATCGCCGAAGTTGTCCGGCTCTTCGCGTCTCAGGCGCTCCAGTTCTTCTTTGACTTCGCGCAGCTTCGCCCGGCTGCTGCCGGACAGGGCGATGCGCCGAGCATGAGCCGAACGGAGGGTGCGGATGATGTTGATCCGTGACGGATTGCCTTCGTTGCTGATCCCGGCGCGTACGGTTTTGAACGTGTCAGTGCCGCTGAGGTTGCGTTTGACCAGGTTGGGCAGTTCGAGGTCTTCGAACATGAATTCGAGGAATTCTTCCTGGGTGATCTGGAAGACGAATTCGTCCATGCCTTCGCCGGAATTGCCGGCCTTGCCCGGTCCGCGCCCGCCGCCAC
This sequence comes from Pseudomonas sp. Seg1, assembly GCF_018326005.1. Lineage (NCBI taxonomy): Bacteria > Pseudomonadati > Pseudomonadota > Gammaproteobacteria > Pseudomonadales > Pseudomonadaceae > Pseudomonas > Pseudomonas sp. Seg1. The sequence goes on along the minus strand of NZ_AP021903.1, from coordinate 5,932,895 downwards.
CACCCGGTGGCCGGGCTATGTGTTCGCCGGCCGTGAATTCTTTGTTACCAGGATGAACCACGGTCTGCTTGCCGCCACGGCCGTGGTGAAGCACCGGTTCGTCGATGTCGCGACCGGGAATACTGATTTGCTCGCCGTGTTCCATATCGGTAATGGAGCGCCGGCTGACCGCCTCTTCGACAGCCTTTTTGATGTGGTCACGGTAACGCCGCAGGAAGCGCTGACGGTTCACCGTGCTCTTGTTCTTGCCATTGAGACGTCGGTCGATCACATAACTCATAGGAGGCCCTCCGGGCAGCTTCAAGTTGTGAGCTTCAAGCTGCAAGTAAAAGCAGGTTCCCGGGCATCAGTGGGTTACGCGCTTTGTTCTTGCAGCTTGTAGCTAGAAGCTTGCAGCTGCTTCACTGCGACTTCCGGACCCGTAGGTACCATTCGGAAAGAAGCCGTACCTGTTTGTCGGTGTAGCCGCGTTCGACCATTCGTGTAACGAAGTCGTTGTGTTTCTGCTGATCCTCTTTGCTGGCCTTGGCGTTGAAGCTGATGACTGGCAGCAGATCCTCGGTGTTCGAGAACATTTTCTTCTCGATGACCACCCGCAGTTTTTCGTAGCTGAGCCAGGTCGGGTTCTTGCCGTTGTTGTTGGCTCGGGCGCGCAGGACGAAGTTGACGATTTCGTTGCGGAAATCCTTCGGATTGCTGATGCCGGCCGGTTTTTCGATTTTTTCCAGTTCCTCGTTGAGGGCCACGCGGTTGAGGATTTCGCCGGTTTCCGGATCACGGTATTCCTGATCCTGAATCCAGAAGTCCGCATACAGCACGTAGCGGTCGAAGATGTTCTGGCCGTACTCGCTGTAAGACTCGAGGTACGCGGTCTGGATCTCCTTGCCGATGAATTCGATATAACGCGGTGCCAGGTATTCCTTCAGGTAGCGCAGGTAACGCTCACGGGTTTCAGCCTGGAACTGTTCCTGTTCGATCTGCTGTTCCAGCACATAGAGCAGGTGTACCGGATTGGCGGCGATTTCGTGCGGATCGAAGTTGAACACCTTGGACAGGATCTTGAACGCAAATCGGGTCGACAGACCGTTCATGCCTTCATCAACGCCTGCAGAGTCGCGGTATTCCTGAATCGACTTGGCTTTCGGATCGGTGTCCTTGAGGTTTTCGCCGTCGTAGACGCGCATCTTCGAATAGATGTTGGAGTTTTCCGGCTCCTTGAGGCGCGACAGCACGGTGAACTGCGCGAGCATCTTCAGCGTGTCCGGTGCGCAATGGGCCTTGGCCAGAGAGCTGTTGAACAACAGTTTGTCGTAGATCTTCACTTCGTCGCTGACCCGCAGGCAGTACGGCACTTTGACGATGTAGATCCGGTCGATGAACGCTTCGTTGTTCTTGTTATTACGGAAGGTGTGCCACTCCGATTCGTTGGAGTGGGCGAGCAGGATCCCGGTAAACGGAATCGCGCCGAGACCTTCGGTACTGTTGTAGTTGCCTTCCTGAGTCGCAGTCAGCAATGGGTGCAGCACCTTGATCGGTGCCTTGAACATTTCGACGAATTCCATCAGGCCCTGGTTGGCCCGGCACAGCGCACCGGAGTAGCTGTATGCGTCGGCGTCGTTCTGTGGGTATTCCTCGAGTTTGCGGATGTCGACTTTACCAACCAGGGCAGAGATGTCCTGGTTGTTCTCGTCACCCGGTTCGGTCTTGGCCACGGCGATCTGATTGAGGATCGACGGGTAGAGTTTGACCACGCGGAACTGGCTGATGTCGCCGCCGAATTCGGCCAGACGTTTGGTCGCCCACGGCGACATGATGGTGTTCAGGTAGCGCCGTGGGATGCCGAAGTCTTCTTCGAGGATCGCGCCATCTTCGGTGGCGTTGAACAGACCCAGAGGCGATTCGAATACCGGCGAGCCCTTGATCGCATAGAACGGCACTTTTTCGATCAGTTGCTTGAGCTTCTCGGCCAAGGACGATTTACCGCCACCAACAGGGCCGAGCAGATAAAGGATCTGTTTCTTCTCTTCCAGGCCTTGGGCGGCGTGGCGGAAATACGAGACGATCTGGTCGATGCATTCTTCCATCCCGTGGAAGTCTTCAAAGGCCGGATAGCGACGGATCACCTTGTTGGAGAAGATGCGTGACAGCCTCGAGTTGGTCGAGGTGTCGAGCAGTTCCGGTTCGCCGATGGCCAGCAATAGACGCTCGGCGGCGGAAACGTAGGCGCTTCGGTCTTTCTTGCACAGCTCCAGGTACTCTTGCAGCGAGAGTTCTTCCTGGCGTGTGGACTCGAAGCGTTGTTGGAAGTGGCTAAAGATACTCATGACGTCACCTCGCTCGATACGTGGAGCCGACGCCGGATCACTCAGTCGATGCTGGCAAACAACCGTTGTGGCAGCTGTTTGTTTACCCCCCAGAACACTTTCACGACCGACAATCGTGAAAGTCACTCCCGATGACCCGTGCGCCGGTGTACCGGCTCTCCCCTGTTTTGGATGGCCTGGGCTTAAGGATAGTTGGGAATTCGGGAGGTAAAGGCGAGATACGTAATTAGTTGTGGCAGACCGTTCGTCTGCCCGGCGCAGGCCCACGGCAGCCGGGGCCTGCGCGTGACAAAAAAAATTATTCGGCGGTGCCTTGGGCAGTTTCTGCAGGATAGGTCGTACGCCACAGCTCAAAGCCGCCGTCCATGCTGTAGACGTCGGAAAAGCCCTGACTGATCAGGTACGCCGCAGCGCCTTGGCTGGAATTGCCGTGGTAGCAGACGACAACGGTCGGTGCATCGAGATCGGCGCCTTGGATGAAGGCGTGCAGTGAGTGGTTGTCCAGATGCTTCGAGCCGCTGATATGCAGGGCAGCGAAAGTCGCCGGGTCGCGCACGTCGACCACGACAGCACCTTGCTCACGCAGGGCCTGAGCCTGCTCCGGGGGGATTCGTTTGAATTCGCTCATGGCGGGTTCCTGTTGCTCGGCTGAATGCGCAGTCTAGCGCGGTGCGCTGACTGGCGAAGTTTCGGGGATAAGTGGTGCGACGGTCGGGGCGAGGCCGCCATGTTCATCGCATTTGCACGACAGGCGTTCGCCGCTGTCGACGTTCATCAGGGTCAGGCTGCCGCCCCAGACACAACCGGTGTCCAGCGCCGAGATGCCTGGCTCATGGATATTGCCTTCCAGCGCCGCCCAGTGACCAAAAATGATTCGCAGCCCTTTGGTCTTGCGTTCCTTGTGCTGGAACCACGGTTTGTAGCCTGGCGGTGCGCTGTCGAGGCCTTCCTTGCTCTTGAGGTCGAGCTTGCCCTCGGCGGTGCAGAAACGCATGCGGGTGAAATAGTTGGTGATGACGCGCAGGCGGGTCACACCTTTGAGGTCGTTGTCCCATTTCGCCGGATCGTTGCCGTACATGCCGTCGAGGTAAGCAGGAAACAGGTTGTCGTCGCGCAGGGCGGTTTCGACTTCGTCGGCGCACTTCAAGGCGCGGCGCAGCGACCACTGCGGTGGAATGCCGGCGTGGACCATGGCGACGTCGCGCTGCTCGTCGTAGTGCATCAACTTTTGTTGTCGCACCCACTCAAGCAGTTCGGCGCAGTCTGGCGCCTCAAGGATCTCGCGCAGCGTGTCCGACTTCTTCAAACGTTCGATATTCTTTGCTGCCGCCAGCAGATGCAGGTCGTGATTACCGAGGACGCAGACCAGCGAATCGCGCAGGGCATAGAGAAAACGCAGGGTTTCCAGCGACTGCGGGCCACGGTTGACCAGATCGCCCACCAGCCAGAGCCGATCGAGTTTCGGGTCGAAAGCGACTTGCTTGAGCAGGCACTTGAGCGGTTCGAGGCAGCCTTGCAGGTCGCCGACGGCATACGTCGCCATCAGTGCAGGGCTCCGGGGACGGCGAGGCGGAAGGGCTTGATGATTGCGTCGAAATGTTTGCCATCACTGGCGACCATCTCGTAAGTACCTTGCATGGTGCCGACCCTGGTGGTCATCACCGTACCGCTGCTGTAAGTGTGGCTTTTGCCTGAATCGATCAGCGGTTGCTGGCCGACGACACCCGCGCCGCGCACCTCTTCGACATGGCCGTCACCGTCGGTGATCACCCAGTGGCGCGACATCAGGCGTGCGGGTTGCTCGCCATTGTTCTGCACGGTGATGGTGTAGGCGAAGGCGAAGCGGTCGTGTTCGGGTTGCGATTGGTCTGCCAGATAGTGGGTAACGACGCTGACATCGACCTGATAACGAGGATCGGACATGCAAAAGGGCCTTAAACAAAGCGGAACGCGAGGCGTAGCTGATGGGGAATCAGTCTAGGCAAGTATCGGGCAGTAAACCAGAGTGGCGTACTGCCCGATAGCGTTCATCGCCGGTCAGTCGGCGGCGGGGGCTGGCGGGACTTGTTCGCTGAGCTTGTCAGCCAGGCGCACGAACGCGGCAAGGTCGAGTTGCTCTGGACGCAAACTGCCATCGACGCCGGCCGCTTCGATCTCGGCAGCGGTCATCAATTGCTTGAGCGTGTTGCGCAGGGTCTTGCGGCGCTGGTTGAAGGCTTCGCGCACGACGCGCTCCAGCAGGCGATGATCTTTTGCCGGGTGTGGCAGCACCGCGTGCGGCACCAGCCGGACGATCGCCGAGTCGACTTTCGGCGGCGGGTTGAACGCGCCCGGGCCGACGTTGAACAGGTGCTCTACGCGGCAGTGGTACTGAACCATGATCGACAGGCGACCCCAGTCGCCACCGCCAGGGCCTGCTGCCAGGCGCTCGACCACTTCTTTCTGCAACATGAAGTGCATGTCGCGAATGATGCCGGCGTTGTTCAGCAAGTGAAAAATCAGCGGTGTAGAGATGTTGTACGGCAGGTTGCCGACGACGCGCAGACTGTTCGGCGCGGCGTTGAGCGTGTTGAAGTCGAACTTCAGCGCATCGCCCTGATGCAGGTTGAAGTTGCTCTTGCCGGCGAACTGCTGATTGAGGATCGGGATCAGATCCTTGTCCAGTTCCACCACGTCCAGTTGCGCACCTGAGTTGAGCAGGCCGGCGGTCAGTGCGCCCTGGCCCGGGCCGATTTCCAGCAGGCGGTCTTCGGACTTGGCACTGATGGAGCGCAGGATGCGGTCGATGACGCCGGCATCGTGCAGGAAGTTCTGGCCAAAGCGTTTGCGCGCCTTGTGTTGGTATTGCTCGGTCATAAACGGGTCTCGGCCATCTGGTAGGCGGTTTCCAGGGCGACTTGCAGGCTGCCGGTGTCGATTTTGCCGCTGCCGGCCAGATCCAGGGCGGTGCCATGGTCGACCGATGTACGGATGATCGGCAAACCCAGGGTCACGTTGACGGCAGCGCCGAAGCCTTTGTACTTAAGCACAGGCAAACCCTGGTCGTGGTACATCGCCAGCACTGCATCGCAGTGCTCCAGATATTTGGGGGTAAACAGAGTGTCGGCGGGCAGCGGGCCACGAAGGTCCATGCCCTCGCCGCGCAGGCGCTCTAATGTCGGTTCGATGATGTCGATTTCTTCACGGCCCAGGTGTCCGCCTTCACCGGCGTGCGGGTTGAGCCCGCAAACGAGGATGCGTGGCTGGGCGATGCCGAATTTGTTTTGCAGGTCGCTGTGCAGAATCCGCGTGACCCGCTCCAGCCGCTCCGGCGTGATCGCATCGGCGATGTCACGCAGGGGCAGGTGAGTGGTGACCAGTGCCACACGCAAACCGCGGGTAGCGAGCATCATCACCACCTGGGCGGTATGGGTCAGGTCAGCGAGAAATTCCGTGTGTCCAGAGAAGGCGATACCCGACTCGTTGATCACGCCCTTGTGCACGGGTGCTGTGATCATCCCGGCGAAATCGCCGCAGAGGCAGCCGTTGCCGGCGCGGGTCAGGGTTTCGAGGACGAAGGCCGCATTGGCCTTGTCCAGTTGCCCGGCCACCACAGTGGCGCTGAGCGGAGTGTCCCAGACATACAGGCTGTTGGCGGGCGCCGGGGCGTCCGGCCAGTGATCCGGGCCGACATCCAGCAGATTGACGGCCAGCCCCAGCTGCGCGGCCCGCTCAAGGAGCAGGTCGCGGCTGGTGATGGCAATCAGGGGATGTGGCTGGGCTTGCGAGGCGAGCAGCAGGCACAGGTCGGGACCGATGCCGGCTGGTTCGCCGGGTGTCAGCGCGAAACGCTTGGGTTTCACTGCGCTGCCTGGTCTGCACCAGGGAGTTTGATCTCTACGTACGCTTCGTCACGGATCTGACGCAGCCAGGTTTGCAGCTCTTCGTCGTATTTGCGGTTACGCAGTACGGTCATTGCCTGCTGCTCGCGGGCCTGTTCGGTGCTGTCGGTGGCGCGACGGCCAAGGACTTCCAGAACATGCCAGCCGTATTGGGTCTGGAACGGCTTGGACAGCTGACCTTGTGGGGTCTTGGCCATCACTTCGCGGAATTCCGGCACCAGTACGTTCGGGTCGATCCAGTTCAGGTCGCCACCGTTGAGGGCGGAACCCGGGTCTTCAGAGTAGCTCTTCGCCAGAGTGGCGAAGTCTTCACCTGCCAGGATTCGCTCATACAGCGATTGAACCAGGGCTTTGGTCTTGGCTTCGTCGCGGATCGGGCTTGGCTTGACCAGGATGTGGCGCACATGCACCTCGTCACGGGTCTGGGCTTCGCCGCCGCGCTTGGCCAGCAACTTGAGGATGATGAAACCACCTGGCGTACGTGCCGGCTGAGTTACATCGCCAACGGCCATGCTGCTCAGCTCGCGATCGAACGGAGGTGGCAGTTGAGCGGCTTTACGCCAGCCCATGTCGCCACCTTCCAGTGCGTTGTCGCTGGCGGATTTGGCCACGGCCAATTGACCGAAGTCGGCGCCTTGCTTGAGCTGCTGGTAAACCTCCATGGCCTGACGTGCGGCACTCTGAATGGCTTCGGAGTTGGCGCTTTCCGGGGTCGGAATCAGGATGTTGGCCAGGTGCAGCTCTTCGGACAGTTGCATCTTGCCCAAGTCGGAGGCGAGGAAGTTCTTCACTTCCTGCTCGGAGACCTGAATGCGTTCTGCCACGCGGCGCTGACGGACACGGCTGATGACCATCTCGCGCTTGATCTGGTCACGAGCGTCGTCATAAGACAGGCCGTCGCGTGCCAGGGCGGCGCGGAACTGGTCAACAGTCATGTTGTTGCGCTGGGCGATGGTGCCGACAGCCTGGTTCAGTTCTTCATCGGTGATGCGGATGCCGGAACGTTCGCCGATCTGCAGTTGCAGGTTTTCGACGATCAGGCGCTCAAGCACCTGTTGATCCAGTACACCTGGAGGTGGCAAGCCACCTCCACGCTTGGCGATGGTCTGCTGAACTTCGTGGACGCGCTGGTCCAGTTGGCTCTGCATGACCACGTCGTTGTCGACGATCGCTACCACTTTATCGATGGACTGTACGGCGGCGTTGGCCGCCGTACCCAGGAACAGCGCGCCCAGCATCAGCGGGCGCAGACAATCAGAAAGCTTGGTCTTCACGTTCACGATAACCTTGAATGCCTTTGTCGAGGAAGCTCTCTACCTTGGCGCCAGTGAGGCCACCGAGTCCCTTCAGAACAATTTGGAGGAAGACGCCATGGTCGCCTTTTTCGTTTTGCGGAGCTTCCTGACTGAACTCGTCATAGGAAACCCAGTAACGGTTGATCAGGCGCAGTTTCCAGCAGCAGTTGTCGTACTCGAAACCACCGAAGGCTTCCAGGGTACGGTTACGGTTGTAGTCGTACTGCCAGCGGCTGATCGCGTTCCACTGTGGAACGATCGGCCAGATGACCGAGAAGTCATGCTGCTGGATCTTGTAGTAGTCCTTCACGTAGCCAGGCGTGCCCGGGGTGCCGTAGTCACCACCACCCACAGTCCATTTACCGGTGTTCTGGTCGTAACGAACCTGGTCGTTGCGATAGCGATAGCCGGCGTTGATAACCTTGTTCGGGTTGTCTTCAGGCTGGTAGTGGAACATCGCACTGCCGGAGCGTGGGCTGCGGCTGTCCGGATCCCAGTTGTAGTCAGCAGTGGTGCGCCAATCGCGGTTCCAGCGGTATTCGTATTCCAGTGCGTACGGCGAAACGTTGGATTTCGCGTCGTCACGATCGTTGAAGGCGATACCCGGTAGTTGAACCTTGCGATCCTTGAAGTACAACGCCTGGCCTACGCTGATGCGTTGACGCTCAAAGCCGTTATCTTCGATCCAGCGGCTGGTTACGCCCAGCGACAGCTTGTTCTCGTCACCGACACGGTCGGAGCCGGAAAAACGGTTGTCACGGAACAGCGAGGAGTAGTTGAACGTGGTTTCGCTGGTGTCGAATACCGGAATGTCCTCTTGATCCACCTCAGGTACATAGAGGTAGAACAGGCGCGGTTCCAGGGTCTGGCGGTAGTTTTTGCCGAAGTACGAAGTGTTGCGGTCGAAGTACAGGCCGCTGTCGATACTGGCAATCGGGACGCCACGATTCTGGTTGCTGTCGAAAGTGCCATTGAGCTTGCGTTGCTCAGGCGTCATCGCATCAATCTGCGACTTGCCAGTGCCGTCCAGGTCAAGTTGGTACTGCGTGTACTGGTACTTGAGCGATGGTTTCAGGAAACCATAGGACCAATTCATTGGCAGGCTGACACCTGGCTTCAGATTCAGACGATCGCCGTTGGCGCGGTCCAGGCCACGGATGTTGGTATCCAGACGCGGTGACGCGGTGCCATTTTCGTCGATGAAATCACCGGTTTTCAAATCACGGTCAAACCGCACAATCTCGGTCTCGTAATCGAAATTCAAACCTTCCGGGTGATACGGCAGCTGACCATTGAAGGTGATCTGCGGCAGACGACCATACGGCGTAATGTTCGAAACAGTCGCCAATTGGTACTGCTGAGCGTTCAGGCGTGCGGTGTAGTTATCACCACGATAAGTGACCGAACCCTGCTGATTCACGAAGTCGCTGGATTTCACGCCAATCTGATCGGTCTGCAGATCCTGGAAGTAGTAAGGATCGCTGATCTTGGTGTAATCAACCTGGGTGAACACACGGGAGTCGAGACCGCCCTTGTGCTGCCAGTTGTACATGTAGCGGGTTTTTTCGTAGTCGGTCTGCTTGCTGCGTTCGGTGTCGTCATCGTTCAGGTACGCAGCGCCGAACTGGCCTTCGCTGGACTTGGTCAGATAACGGAACTCGCCTTCCACCAGCATGCCGCGCTTGCTCATGTAACGCGGGTACAACGTGGCGTCGTAGTTAGGCGCCAGGTTGAAGTAGTACGGGGTGACCAGCATGAAGCCGGTGTCGGTGCCGCTGCCGATGGTCGGCGGCAGGAAGCCCGACTGGCGACGATCATCGATCGGGAAGTAGATGTATGGCGTATACAGGATCGGAATGTCTTTTACACGCAACGTCACGTTGGTCGCGGTACCGAAGCCGGTGGCCGGGTTCAGGGTGATGTTATTACCCTTGAGCTGCCAGGCGTTGCTGTTCGGTTCGCACGTGGTGTACGTGCCGTCCTTGAGACGAATGATCGCGTTTTCGGCACGCTTGGCGTACAGCGCGTTACCGCGGATGCGCGATTTGTGCATCACGTATTCGGCGTTGTCGACCTTGGCTTCACCAGTGTCGAGCTGCACATCGGCGTGGTCGCCGACGATCAGCGCGCCGTTGTCGCGGATGCGCACATCGCCGTTGAGTTCGGCGCGGCTCTCGGCCTGATACAGGCTCGCCTCATCGGACTCGACCTGCATGCTGCCCTGACGCAGGACAACATCACCGGCCAGGGTGCCAACTTGATCATCGGTGTTATAGCGCGAAGCTTTTGCGCCGATAAAGGTCGGTGCATCGCTTTTATTCGTCTTGTCATTCATGCCAGGACGAGTCGGCTCGATGTAAGCACCAGAGCAATACGGACCGGTTTCAGCCAATTGGGCAGCGGTGAGTTTCTCGCGCGGAACCCAGTCGAGGTGACTGAAGTCTTCGCTACGGGATTTCAGTCCGCGGCCCTTGGCTTCGGTCACCAGCGCTGGTTTGGCGCCAGTGTCGGAAGTCGAACCGTTCTGTGCCGGGGCTTCGCCGGTGGCGCTGACGGCACTGCCGTCATGCACTGGACGCGGAGGCAATGCAGCCGCCGGCGTCTTGGGCGAACAGTCCCAGGCACCCGTAGCCGAGACAGAGCAGTCATACTGCTCGGCGGCGACAACGAATTGACTGGCCAGAGGTTGCATAGCCAGCAGACTGCCGGTTACCAACAACGGAAATTTTTTACGAAACGCGGGGGATTTCAATGCCATCTTATTAGTCCGGGCTTCCTGCGTGCCATCTGCCCGCGGTGTGGGCCGCACGCCTCTCGATGGTCTGAAAAAGATGCTGGATAATAAAGCATGACCCGCTTGACGGCTAGCGCCGTCGGAGACCCTTGCAATGCCTGACCAAGATGTACGCTTGCAACACCTGAAAGTTTGGCTCGATGAGCAGTTGGCAATCCTGTTTGCAGATCAGGGCTGGGGCGCCGTGCCCCCGGCCACGTTGACCGCGGCCAGTAGCGACGCGAGTTTCCGCCGTTACTTCCGCTGGGAAGGCGCGGGTCGCAGCTTCGTCGTGATGGATGCGCCGCCACCCCAGGAAAACTGCAAACCGTTCGTGGATATCGCCTTTTTGCTGGCGAAATCCGGAATTAATGTGCCGAAAATTTATGCCGAAGACCTCGAACGCGGCTTTCTTTTGCTCAATGACCTGGGCAACAAGACCTATCTCGACGTGATCGATGGCGAAAATGCCGACGCATTGTTCAGCGATGCCCTGAAAGCACTGCTGGCTTTTCAGCAGTTGCCGATGGTCGCGCCGCTGCCGAGTTACGACGTCGCATTGCTGCGCCGTGAGCTGGAACTGTTCCCTGAGTGGTACGTGAAGCGTGAACTGGGCGTCGAATTCAATTCGACTCAGCAACAACAGTGGCAGCAGATCAGCGACCTGTTGATCGACAGCGCCCTGGCCCAGCCGAAAGTGCTGGTGCACCGCGATTACATGCCGCGCAACCTGATGCTCAGCGAGCCAAACCCTGGCGTGCTGGATTTTCAGGATGCGGTCTATGGCCCGGTGACCTACGACGTAACCTGCCTGTTCAAGGACGCTTTCCTCAGCTGGCCTGAAGAGCGCGTGCGTGGCTGGCTGGAAAATTACTGGCAGCAAGCCTCGGCACTGAACATCCCGGTGCAGCCGGATTTCGAAGACTTCCTGCGTGCCAGCGACCTGATGGGCGTGCAGCGTCATTTGAAAGTCATCGGCATCTTCGCGCGTATCTGCCACCGCGATGGCAAGCCGCGTTACCTGGCCGACGTGCCGCGTTTCTTCTCTTATATAGAAGCGGTGATTGCCCGTCGTCCTGAACTGGCCGAATTGCAAACGCTGTTCACCAGCCTGCGGGGTGGAGCAACAGCATGAAGGCAATGATTCTGGCGGCAGGCAAAGGCGAGCGCATGCGCCCGCTGACCCTGACCACCCCGAAACCGCTGGTACGTGCCGGCGGCGTGCCCTTGATCGAATATCACCTGCGCGCCCTCGCGGCCGCCGGTTTCAATGAGATCGTGATCAACCACGCCTGGCTCGGTCAGCAGATCGAGGATTATCTGGGCGACGGTTCGCAATTCGGCGTGAGCATTCAGTACTCGCCGGAAGGCGAGCCGCTGGAAACCGGTGGCGGGATTTTCCGTGCGCTGCCGTTGCTCGGCGACGATGCGTTCTTGGTGGTCAACGGTGATATCTGGACCGATTACGACTTCAGCGTGCTGCATCAGCCGATCAATGGTCTGGCGCATCTGGTGCTGGCGGACAACCCCGCGCATCACCCGAGCGGTGATTTCACTCTGACCGACGGGAAGGTGCACGACGGCCATCCGGACGCGCAGACCCTGACCTACAGCGGTATCGCCGTCCTGCATCCGCAGCTGTTCGATGGCTGCACGGACGGTGCCTTCAAACTGGCGCCGCTGCTACGTAAAGCCATGGCAGACGGCGAAGTGACAGGCGAGCGTCTGAAAGGTCATTGGGTGGATGTCGGTACGCATGAGCGCTTGGCCGAAGCTGAAACCTTGATAGAAGCGAGTCGCTGATATGTTGTGGCCAGGGACTCTGATTGGAGCCGGAGCGGGTTTTGCGATCGCCAGCATTCCGGGGGCCATGCTTGGGGCGTTGTTGGGACAGGCGCTGGATCGGCGCCTGCACTTGCAGAGCTGGGGGCATTTACGCGAGAAACTCGGCGGCCGGCCGATGCTGCGCAACGACGAATTATTGTTCGTGTTGCTCGGGCGTCTGGCCAAGAGCGACGGGCGGGTCACGGATGGGCATATCCAGCAGGCGCGGAACGAGATGCGCGCGCTGGAGATGAGTGAACCGGCAACGCGTCGGGCGATCGCGGCGTTCAACCGGGGCAAGTCCGGTGGCGATCATCTGCGCGGTTATCTGCGCCGCCTGAGTGCGCAGCCACACGCGGCCGAAGGTGTGTTGCGCGCCTGCTGGCGGATGGTCTGGGCCGATGGCCGGGCGGGCGTCAGTGAGCGGGAATTGTTGGCGCAGTGGGGTAAATGGCTGGGCTGGACGACGCATCAGGTGCAAGCACTGGCCAGTGATTACGAGCCCGGCAAGCGGCCCATCGTCAGTGCGGCGGTGAGCTATCAGGAGGCGATGCGCCTGTTGGGTGTGTCGGCATCCAGCGAGCCGGCGCAGATCAAGCGTGCCTATCGGCGTCTGCTCAGTCGTCATCATCCGGACAAGATTGCCGGCAGTGGTGCGACGCCAGCGCAGGTGCGCGACGCGACCGAGAAAACCCGCGAGCTGCACAACGCCTATACATTGATTCGTGAGCGGCGGGATTTTCGCTAGTCGTTAGATGTGTATCGTTTGAAGTGGCCTCATCGCGAGCAGGCTCACTCCTACAGTTGATCGGGTTCCTTCAATTGGAGCGTAATCACCTGTAGGAGTGAGCCTGCTCGCGATGGACGCGACTCGGTTTATCGGTCAGTCGGTGTTCTGCGGATTCAACCAGCCACGCACGCGGCGGAACAGCTGCTCCTGCTCAGCGTTGTTATCCGGCAGTGCCTTGAGCGCCACCTGGCTGAATGCCGACGTCTTCAAACGCTTGCTCGCCTGCATGCGCTCCAGCGCGGCATTGCGATCCAGCGGTTTGTCCATGTAGAAAATGTCCGCCGTCGGCAGCTTCAGCGTCGGCGTCAGTTCCGCCAGTGCCGGCTTGGCCTTGAGCGGTGTCTGCGCGTCGACCATGACAAATTTTTCCACCTGCGCCGTTTGCCGTTCGCTCAAGTAGCGTGCGGCCCAATACGCGCCGGTACCGTGACCGAGCACGACAATGCGCCGCGCACTTTGCTGTTCGGCGTAGGCAATGGCTGCGTCGATTCGCGTGAAGATGCGTTCGGCATCGGCTTTGGATTGTTCTTCGGTCGTCTCGGCAACCACCTGGTCAGCCACTTCAGCCCCACCGCCCGCCGCTTGCTCGATCGGTTGCGCGGTGGTGGAATCCTTGCTGCCCGACTCAGGTGCTTTCGGGGCCGCAGACGGCTCGATCACACGCGGCGCGATGGTGTCGGCTTGCAGGTCGGGCAGGGTGATGCTCAGGCTGCTCCATTCAACGTCCGGCAACTTGCGCCGCAACGGGCCGATTGCCTGAGGCCAGTCAGCGGTTTCGCCTGTGCCGGGGATGATAATCACCGCGCCTTTGGGCTCGGCGGTATTGGCCGGTTTCCACAAGGCGAGGAAGGTGTCGCTGGCGGCCTGCAACTGTTGCTGTTCCTGCGCCGGGACTTTGCGTTGCAGTGCGGCGGCTTCTTCCTGACTACGCTCAAGCAGTGGCTGGCGTTCGGCCGGTTTTTCTTCAGCGGATTTTTCCGCAGCGGCGGCCGGGGCCGGATCGGCCGCGTTGACGGAAAACGCACAAGGCAGGATCAGCGACAGGCACAATGCTGGCATTGCCAGGCGGTAGACAGAGGGCATCGGTTATTCCAGGCCAGAAAAGTATCCCGGCAGCCTAATGGGTTGGTCAGAATTTGTCAGTGTATGAGACTTCAATGAAGCGATTTTGCTGCCTGTGGGTTATCGGCTGTCTGTGGCTTCCCTTGATGGGCTGGGCGGCGCCTGCGCCACCAGCGCACGTTGCGCAGTTGTCGGCGAGTGAGCAGCAATGGCTCGCGCAGCACAACGAATTGCGCGTCGGTCTGGTGTTGCAGGCGCCGTACGCGCAATACGACCGGCGCTTGCAGCGTTTGTCCGGGGCCAACGTCGAGCTGATGAAGCTGTTGGCGAAGGCGCTCAATGTCGAGCTGAGCTGGCGCAACTTTCAGGATCTGGCGCAACTGGAAGCGGCCGCGCGCGAAGGCGAAATCGATATCGCCCCGGGGCTGACCCAGACGCCCAGCGCCCTGCGTCTTTGGCAGTTCTCCGATCCGTACATGCGTGTGCCGCAATTGGTGGTCAGCGATCAGAAGGCCAGCGGCGGGGTGGATCTGGAGAAACTCGACAGCCAGACCCGCGTCGCCGTGCGCATGCCGAGCACCACCGCCGACTATCTGCGCGGTAACTATCCGCATTTGAACCTGCAAGGCGTGCCCCTTGAGCGTCAGGCATTGCAGCTGTTGTTGAGTCAGCAAGCGTCATACGCGATCGTTGATGAGGCGCAGCTCGGTCGACTTTCGGCAGAACCGGAGTTTGCCGAACTGGTGGTGGTCGGCGATATCGGGCTGCCGCAACTGCTGCGGGTGGCATCGCGCCGTGACTGGCCGGAACTGGCCGGTATCGTCCAGAGCGCATTGCGTGTGATCCCGGCCAAGGATCTCGAACGCCTGCACAACCAATGGCTGCAACCGAAATACCCGCGACTGTCGGAGTCGCCGGGGTTCTGGCAGAACCTCAGTCTGTTGTTTGCCGTCATGTTGCTCAGTTGCGTGGCCATCGTGTTCTGGCAGCGGCGCCAGCAGCACAGTCTTGAACAGCGTCTGCTGGCCGCGCGCGAAGACATCGCCTTGCGTGCCGCCAGCGAAGAAGCCTTGCGGCTGACGCAGTTTTCCATCGACCAAAGCACCGTCGGCATCCTCTGGGTCAATTGGGACAGCCATGTGCGCTACGCCAACCGCGCGGCGGAAAACATGCTCGGTTATCCATCGGGTGGGCTGATCGAACGACCGCTGATCGACTTCGAACCGGGTTTGCACATGGACCGCTGGCTCAACCTGTGGAAACGCGCACGGGCCAGTGAAGAAGGGCCGCTGAGTTTTGAAACAAGCTGCGTACGTGCCGACGGCAGTGTTTTACCCGCGGACGTGTCGCTGAGTTTCCTGCGTTTTCGCGACAGTGAATATCTGGTGGTCTATCTCAATGACGTCACCGAGCGCCGCCGGGCACTGGCCGCGTTGCAGGAAAGCGAGGCGCGCCTGCAGGGTATCGCCGCCAACGTGCCGGGGCTGGTGTTCCGGCTGGAGCGGGCGCCGGTGACCGGGCAGATCGACTTTGCCTACATCTCCGAGGGCAGTGAAAGTCTGGTGGGTTACGCGCCAGCGGCCATCGCTCACCGCGACATGGGCCTGCGCAGTCTGGTGCATCCGGACGACAGGGCCAGTTATCACCAGACCCAGGATCAGGCGCTGGACACTGACAGCGATTGGTCGTGGCAGGGGCGAATTCTCACGCGCCAGGGGCAACAGCGCTGGGCCGAAATCAAGGCGATTACCCGACAACTGGAAGATGGCGCCTATGTCTGGGATGGCATCGTCTGGGACATCACCGAGAGCAAACGCATCGAGCTGGAACTGGCGGCGTCGCGCGAGCAACTGCGGGAACTGTCGGCGCACCTTGAGAGCGTGCGCGAAGAGGAAAAGGCGCGAATCGCCCGCGAGGTTCACGATGAGCTGGGGCAGATGCTCACGGTGCTGAAACTGGAGACGTCGATGTGCGAACTGGCCTACGCACAACTCGATCCCGGTCTGAATGAGCGGCTGAACAGCATGAAACGCCTGATCGCTCAGTTGTTTCAATTGGTGCGCGATGTGGCCACGGCATTGCGTCCGCCGATTCTCGATGCGGGGATTGCCTCGGCCATCGAGTGGCAGGCGCGACGGTTCGAGGCGCGCACGCAGATCCCGTGTCTGGTGCAGGTGCCGGACAATCTGCCGGCGCTGAGCGATGCCAAGGCGATTGGCCTGTTCCGCATCCTGCAAGAGGCGCTGACCAACGTCATGCGCCATGCTCAGGCGCATACTGTCGAACTGACGCTGGCGCTGGAGGGCGATGAATTGTGTCTGACGGTCAGTGATGACGGCGTAGGCTTTGTCGCCGCTGCCGCTCGGCCGACCTCGTTTGGCCTGGTCGGCATGCGAGAGCGGGTGCTGATCATGGGCGGGCGGCTGGTGCTGGAGAGTGAGCCGGGGGAGGGCACCAGTCTGCATGTCTGGGTGCCGGTGAATGAGGTCTGATGGTTATGTGGTGTTTGGGTCGGGCTTTCGCGAGCAGGCTCGCTCCCACATTGGAATGCTTTTCCCTGTGGGAGCGAGCCTGCTCGCGAATGACCTTGGCGCTGAATAAGAACAATGGAGAAAAACGTGATCCGTGTACTGGTAGCCGAAGACCACACCATCGTCCGTGAAGGCATCAAGCAATTGATCGGCCTGGCCAAGGATCTGCAAGTAGTGGGGGAGGCGAGCAATGGCGAACAGTTGCTCGAAACCCTGCGCAACGTGCCGTGCGAAGTGGTGTTGCTGGACATCTCCATGCCCGGCGTAAACGGTCTGGAGGCGATCCCGCGAATCCGTGCGCTGAACAACCCACCGGCGATTCTGGTGCTGTCGATGCACGACGAAGCGCAAATGGCCGCTCGCGCCTTGAAGGTTGGTGCGGCCGGGTATGCGACCAAGGACAGCGATCCGGCGCTGTTGCTCACGGCGATCCGCAAAGTCGCGGCGGGCGGGCGTTACATTGATCCGGATCTGGCGGATCGCATGGTCTTCGAAGTTGGCCTGACTGATACGCGGCCACTGCACTCCTTGTTGTCCGAGCGTGAGTTCTCGGTGTTCGAGCGCCTCGCCCAAGGCGCCAACGTCAACGACATTGCCCAGCAATTGGCCCTGAGCAGCAAAACCATCAGTACGCACAAGGCGCGGTTGATGCAGAAGCTCAACATCACCTCGCTCGCCGAACTGGTGAAATACGCGATGGAACACAAACTTCTCTAAACACACCACAAAAACCTGTGGGAGCTGGCTTGCCAGCGATGAGGGAGTGTCAGTCACATCAATGTCGGCTGACCCACCGCTATCGCTGGCAAGCCAGCTCCCACAGGTTTCTCTGTGTAGCCTGCGAATGTGGACGTACCCATTAGCGACACGCGCTTTTGCTGGTTCTTGCGGCTTGCTGCTCGGCGCTTGCAACTGCCTTATCCATTAACGCCATCCTTGTAGGGCAATCCCTACCCCCAACCTTCCATCCGGCTGAGGCGAATCTCTCCTGCGCCCCGATTTGCGTGCCTGCCGCCAGCCACTAGGCTTGATACACAAGCAGTCATCAACAACAAAGGTGTGGGTATGAGCCAGGTCGATTCAAACGCAGGGGCCAGTGATGTGCTGGTCAGCTTTCGTGGAGTGCAGAAGAGCTACGACGGCGAGAACCTGATCGTCAAAGACCTCAACCTGGACATTCGCAAAGGCGAATTTCTCACCCTGCTCGGGCCGTCCGGTTCCGGCAAGACCACCAGCCTGATGATGCTCGCCGGTTTCGAGACGCCGACCGCCGGCGAAATCCTTCTGGCGGGTCGCGCAATCAACAACGTGCCGCCGCACAAGCGCGACATCGGCATGGTGTTCCAGAACTACGCGCTGTTCCCGCACATGACCGTCGCGGAAAACCTCGCCTTCCCACTGACTGTACGTGGCTTGAACAAGAGCGACGTCAGCGACCGTGTGAAGAAAGTCCTCAGCATGGTCCAACTCGATGCGTTCGCCTCGCGCTACCCGGCGCAGTTGTCCGGTGGTCAGCAGCAACGTGTGGCCCTGGCCCGCGCCTTGGTGTTCGAACCGCAACTGGTGCTGATGGATGAACCCCTCGGTGCCCTCGATAAACAGCTGCGTGAACACATGCAGATGGAAATCAAGCACCTGCACCAGCGTCTCGGCGTGACTGTGGTCTACGTGACTCACGATCAGGGTGAAGCGCTGACCATGTCTGATCGCGTTGCAGTCTTCCATCAAGGCGAAATCCAGCAGATCGCGCCACCGCGCACGCTTTACGAAGAACCGAAAAACACCTTCGTCGCCAACTTCATCGGCGAGAACAACCGCCTCAATGGTCGCCTGCTCAGTCAGAGCGGCGAGCGCTGCGTGGTCGAGTTGGGGCGTGGCGAAAAGGTCGAGGCGCTGGCAGTCAACGTCGGCCAGACCGGTGAACCGGTGACCCTGTCGATCCGTCCGGAACGCGTGAGCCTCAACGGTTCCAGCGACCAATGCGTCAACCGCTTCTCAGGGAGGGTGGCGGAATTCATCTATCTGGGCGACCACGTCCGGGTGCGCCTGGAAGTCTGCGGCAAGACCGACTTCTTCGTGAAACAACCGATTGCCGAGCTCGATCCTGCGCTCGCCGTCGGCGACGTGGTACCGCTTGGCTGGCAGGTCGAGCACGTTCGTGCGCTTGACCCGCTGTTAGAGGCGAACTGATCGCCCCCCGTTGTACCAACACCAACCCTGCACGTGGAGAGAACAATAAATGTTGAGATCCCTGAAGTTCACCGCCCTGACCCTGGGCCTGATGGGTGCGGCAAGCGCAATGGCCGCTGGCCCGGATTTGACCGTGGTGTCGTTTGGCGGGGCGAACAAGGCGGCGCAAGTCAAAGCCTTCTATGCACCGTGGGAAGCGGCGGGCAACGGCAAGATCGTTGCTGGCGAGTACAACGGCGAGATGGCCAAGGTCAAAGCCATGGTCGACACCAAGAGCGTGTCGTGGGATCTGGTGGAAGTTGAATCGCCAGAACTGTCCCGTGGTTGCGACGAAGACATGTTCGAGCAACTCGATCCGGCGCTGTTCGGCAAAACCGAAGACTACGTCAAAGGCGCGATTCAGCCTTGCGGCGTGGGTTTCTTCGTTTGGTCGACCGTACTGGCCTATAACGCTGACAAGCTGAAAACCGCGCCGACCAGCTGGGCGGATTTCTGGGACACGAAGAAATTCCCGGGCAAGCGTGGTCTGCGCAAAGGTGCCAAGTACACCCTCGAATTCGCGTTGATGGCTGATGGCGTTGCGCCGAAAGACGTCTACAAGGAACTCGCGAGCAAGGGTGGTCAGGATCGTGCGTTCAAGAAGCTTGATGAACTCAAGCCGAATATCCAGTGGTGGGAAGCTGGCGCGCAACCGCCGCAATACCTCGCTTCCGGTGACGTGGTCATGAGCTCGGCCTACAACGGTCGTATCGCGGCGGTGCAGAAAGAATCCAACCTGAAAGTGGTGTGGAACGGCGGTATCTACGATTTTGACGCGTGGGCCATCCCGAAAGGCCTGGACAAGGCGCGTGCTGAAGCGGCGAAGAAATTCATCGCCTACTCGGTCCAGCCACAGCAGCAGAAGACCTACTCGGAAAACATCGCCTACGGCCCGGCCAATACCCAAGCCGTTCCGCTGCTGAGCAAGGACGTGCTGAAAGACATGCCGACCACCCCGGAAAACATCGCCAACCAGGTGCAGATCGACGTCAGCTTCTGGGCTGACAACGGCGAGCAACTGGAACAGCGCTTCAATTCCTGGGCTGCGAAGTAACCCGAGGCCCGCTCTCGTTTGAGGGCGGGCTTATGGTGTGCTGAGTTTGTGTGGGGAGTGAGATTTTTGTGGCGAGGGGATTTATCCCCGATCGGCTGCGTAGCAGTCGTAAAACCTGAGACTTCAATCTTCCTGACACAACGAGCTGCGTGGTCTTGGGGCTGCTTCGCAACCCATCGGGGATAAATCCCCTCGCCACAAAGGTTCGCTCTCTCAGGAAGGCTCGCTCCCAGCGGTAGTAGTGTTTCAACACAACAGCGGTGGCTCGCCACCTCTGTAACGATCAAAGATTTGCGGAGTACGTCATGGCCATCGCCGTTCCCCTGAACGAGGGCGCCAGCCCCACCTTGAAGCAGAAGCTCAAACGCGCCGAGCGGGTCAACCGCTGGAAGGCCCAGGCGCTGATTGCGCCGCTGGTGCTGTTTCTGTTGCTGGTGTTCCTGGTGCCGATCGTGGCGCTGCTCTACAAAAGCGTCGGCAACCCCGAAGTGGTCGGCGGCATGCCGCGCACGGTGGCGGCCATCGCCAGTTGGGACGGCCGTGGCTTGCCCGCTGAGCCGGTCTACAAAGCCGCCGGCGAAGACCTCGCCGAAGCACGCAAAAACCAGACGCTGGGCGATCTGTCCAAGCGCTTGAACATGGAGTTGGCCGGCTATCGCAGCCTGCTGACCAAAACCGCCCGGGCGCTGCCATTCGCCAGCGAACCGGCCTCCTATAAAGAAGCACTGGAAGCGCTCGACGAGCGTTGGGGCGATCCGGCCTACTGGCAAGCGGTGGAACGCAACACCAGCAGTATCACGCCTTACTACCTGCTGGCGGCGGTCGACCACCGTATCGACGACCTCGGCGAAATCGCCCCGGCCACGCCGGATCAGGCGATCTACCTCGATATCTTTGCCCGCACCTTCTGGATGGGCCTGATCATCACGGTGATCTGCCTGCTGCTCGCTTATCCACTGGCGTATCTGCTGGCGAACCTGCCTTCTCGCCAAAGCAACCTGTTGATGATTCTGGTGCTGCTGCCGTTCTGGACTTCGATTCTGGTACGGGTCGCCGCATGGATCGTGCTCCTGCAATCAGGCGGGTTGATCAACAGTGCGCTGCTGGCCATGGGCATCATCGATAAACCGCTGGAACTGGTGTTCAACCGGACCGGCGTGTACATCTCGATGGTGCACATCCTGCTGCCATTCATGATCCTGCCGATCTACAGCGTGATGAAAGGCATCTCGCCGACCTACATGCGCGCCGCGATCTCGCTGGGCTGCCACCCGTTCGCCAGTTTCTGGCGGGTGTACTTCCCGCAGACCTATGCCGGTGTCGGCGCCGGTTGCCTGTTGGTGTTCATCCTCGCCATCGGCTACTACATCACCCCGGCGCTGCTCGGCAGTCCGAACGATCAGATGGTCAGCTACTTCGTCGCGTTCTACACCAACACCAGCATCAACTGGGGCATGGCCACTGCGTTGGGCGGCTTGCTGCTGCTGGCGACCGTGGTGCTTTATCTGATCTACAGCTGGCTGGTGGGCGCCAGTCGCCTGCGCCTGAGCTAAGGGGAATTTGAAATGCTGAGTCCTTACATGTCGCCCATCGAACGGGTGTGGTTCTACAGCTTGCGGATTCTCTGCGGCTTGATCCTGCTGTTCCTGATTCTGCCGGTGCTGGTGATCGTGCCGCTGTCGTTCAACTCGGGCAGTTTTCTCGTGTACCCGCTGCAGGGCTTTTCGCTGCATTGGTATCAGGATTTTTTTGCTTCGGCGGAATGGATGCGCGCCCTGAAGAACAGCATCATCGTCGCCCCGGCCGCGACGGTGCTGGCGATGGTCTTCGGCACACTGGCGGCGATCGGTCTGACCCGCGGCGACTTCCCCGGAAAATCGCTGGTGATGGCGCTGGTGATTTCGCCGATGGTGGTGCCGGTGGTGATCATTGGTGTGGCGAGTTATCTGTTCTTCGCACCGCTGGGTTTGGGTAACAGCTTCTTCTCGCTCATCGTGGTGCATGCGGTGCTGGGTGTGCCGTTTGTGATCATCACGGTGTCGGCGACGTTGCAGGGGTTTAACCACAATCTGGTGCGTGCGGCCGCGAGTCTCGGTGCATCGCCGCTGACGGCGTTCCGCCGGGTGACCTTGCCGCTGATTGCGCCGGGGGTAATTTCCGGGGCGCTGTTTGCCTTCGCGACGTCGTTTGATGAAGTGGTGGTGACGCTGTTTCTGGCCGGGCCTGAGCAGGCGACGTTGCCAAGGCAAATGTTCAGCGGGATTCGGGAGAACTTGAGCCCGACCATCGCTGCTGCGGCTACGTTGCTGATCGCCTTTTCCGTCATCCTGCTGCTGACCCTGGAATGGTTACGAGGCCGCAGCGAAAAACTGCGTACCGCTCAGGTCTGACGCCGATCGTTCCCACGCTCTGCGTGGGAATGCCTCTCGGGACGCTCCGCGTTCCAGCTCGCGGATGGAACGCAGAGCGTCCCCGGCTGTATTCCCACGCGGAGCGTGGGAACAATCAGTGTGTACCATCCTCGCGACTGGGTCATTCACCACCTGAATAGCAGACAACCCCAAACCCTCAGCTAATCTTGTGCCCAGCTCCCACATCTATAAGAGGCTGCGCACGATGAGTCTGTCCCAGTTCAAAATCGCTCACAAACTGATCACCGGCGCCGCCGCCATCGAGCAACTGGCCGCCGAACTCACGCGCCTCGACATCGACAACCCGCTGATCGTCACCGACGTCGCGCTGGTCAAGTCCGGCACCGTCGAGTTGGCGCTGGTACAACTCGGCGGGCGCGACTACGAGATCTTCGACCGCGTACTGCCGGACCCGGAAATCGCCATCGTCGAAGACTGCATGCGCGTTTACCGCGAGGGCGGGCATGACGGTTTGATCGGCCTCGGTGGCGGCAGCGCCATCGACATCGCCAAAAGCGTGGCGGCGTACGCCGGTTACCACGGCGCGCTGGAGGACCTGTTCGGCGTCGACCAGGTGCCGCGCAAAGGCCCGCCGCTGATCGCCATTCCGACCACCGCCGGCACCGGCTCGGAAGTAACCAACGTGGCGATCCTCTCCGACAAAGTCGCGCAGTTGAAGAAAGGCATCGTCAGCGACTATCTATTACCGGACGTGGCGCTGGTCAGCCCGCAGATGACCCTGACTTGCCCGCGCAGCGTCACCGCCGCCAGTGGCGTCGACGCGCTGGTTCACGCCATCGAGTCCTATCTGTCGGTAAATGCCTCGCCGATCACCGACTCGCTGGCCATCGGTGCCATCAAACTGATTGCCAAGGCGTTGCCCAAGGCCTACGCCAACGGCGCCAATCTGCAAGCCCGCGAAGACATGGCCACCGCAAGCCTGATGGCCGGCATGGCGTTCGGTAATGCCGGGGTTGGCGCGGTGCATGCGCTGGCGTATCCGTTGGGCGGGCGCTACAACATCGCTCACGGGGTCAGCAATGCCTTGTTGCTGTCGTATGTCATGACCTGGAACAAAATGGCCTGCGTCGAACGCATGCAGGATATTGCCGAAGCCATGGGGGTGAAGACCGCTCATCTGAGTGCCAGCGAAGCGGCAGACAAAGCCGTGCAGGCCATGACCGATCTGTGCGCAGCGGTGGAAATTCCTGCCGGTCTGCGCAGTTTCGGTGTGCCGGAAGAGGCGATCCCGGCCATGGCCGTGGAGGCCGCGGGCATCGAGCGCTTGATGCGCAACAACCCACGCAAGCTCAGCGCCGTGGATATCGAGAAGATCTATCGCGCGGCGTACTGAGTCGACATCGGTCACCGCTCATGGCACAACCCAATCATCGCGGTCACGGTGCGCGCGCGGAAACTTGAGGTATACAATGCGCGCCATCGTGATTTAGCTCAGAAAAGGTGCGTCATGCAGCCCTTCGTAATTGCTCCGTCGATTCTCTCTGCCGACTTCGCTCGCCTCGGCGAAGAAGTAGACAACGTTCTGGCCGCTGGTGCCGACTTCGTTCACTTCGATGTCATGGACAACCACTACGTGCCCAACCTGACCATTGGTCCGATGGTCTGCGCGGCACTGCGCAAGTACGGCATCACCGCGCCGATCGACGCGCACCTGATGGTCAGCCCGGTGGACCGCATCGTCGGCGACTTCATCGAGGCCGGCGCGACTTACATCACCTTCCACCCGGAAGCCACGCTGCACGTCGATCGCTCGCTGCAACTGATCCGTGAGGGCGGCTGCAAATCCGGTCTGGTGTTCAACCCGGCGACCCCGCTGGACGTGCTCAAGTACGTGATCGACAAGGTCGACATGGTCTTGCTGATGAGCGTCAACCCGGGCTTTGGCGGGCAGAAGTTCATTCCCGGCACCCTCGACAAACTGCGCGAAGCGCGGGCGATCATCGATGCCTCGGGCCGTGACATCCGTCTGGAAATCGATGGCGGCGTCAACGTCAACAACATCCGTGAAATCGCCGCCGCTGGCGCCGACACGTTCGTGGCCGGCTCGGCGATCTTCAACGCGCCGAACTATCAGGAAGTCATCGACAAGATGCGTTCCGAGCTGGCGCTGGCACGTCCATGAGCGGTTTTGAGCAGCTGTTCCCGGGCAAACTGCCACGGTTGGTGATGTTCGATCTGGATGGCACGCTGATCGACTCGGTTCCCGACCTGGCGGCAGCGGTGGACAACATGCTGCTCACCCTCGGCCGCCAACCTGCGGGCATCGACGCGGTGCGCGAGTGGGTTGGCAACGGCGCGCCTGTACTGGTGCGCCGCGCACTGGCCGGTGGCATCGATCACTCCGCCGTGGATGACGTCGAGGCCGAGCACGCGCTCGAGGTTTTCATGGAGGCTTACGGCGCCAGCCATGAGCTGACCGTGGTTTATCCCGGCGTGCGCGACACCCTCAAGTGGCTGCACAAGCAGGGCGTGGCCATGGCGCTGATCACCAACAAGCCGGAGCGCTTCGTCGCGCCGTTGCTGGATCAGATGAAGATCGGCCGCTACTTCAAGTGGATCATCGGCGGTGACACGCTGCCGCAGAAGAAGCCTGACCCGGCCGCGCTGTTCTTCGTGATGAAAATGGCCAACATCCCGGCCTCGCAATCGTTGTTCGTCGGCGACTCGCGCAGCGACGTGCTGGCGGCGAAAGCGGCAGGGGTCAAATGCGTGGCACTGAGTTACGGCTACAACCATGGCCGACCGATTGCCGAGGAATCCCCGGCGCTGGTGATCGACGATCTGCGCAAGCTAATTCCCGGTTGCCTCGGTACGGCCGCTGAGATAACGTTGCCCGACGCTTCTCAATCCCCTTCTGGAAACGCCATCGTGGTGGTCACCCGCAAACTCTGGATGAAAGTCATCAAGGCCCTGGCCCGCTGGCGTTGGCGCGCCTGACTTGTTCCTGGCCGGCCTGCCGGCGCGTTTGCACACCTGACTGATTTGCCCCTCACACCACGAGGCACCTTATGATCCGCGAAGAATTCCTGCGCTTGGCCGCCGACGGCTACAACCGCATCCCGCTGGCCTGCGAAACCCTGGCCGACTTCGACACGCCGCTGTCGATCTACCTGAAACTGGCCGACCAGCCCAACTCCTACCTGCTCGAATCGGTGCAGGGCGGCGAGAAATGGGGCCGATATTCGATCATCGGCCTGCCGTGCCGCACCGTGCTGCGGGTTCACGATCATCACGTGAGCATCACCGTCGACGGCGTCGAGACCGAAAGTCATGACGTCGAAGACCCGTTGGCCTTCGTCGAAACCTTCAAGGCGCGCTACAACGTGCCGACCATCGCCGGCCTGCCGCGTTTCAACGGTGGCCTGGTCGGTTACTTCGGTTACGACTGCGTGCGTTATGTCGAGAAGCGCTTGGGCAAATGCCCGAACCCGGATCCGCTGGGTGTGCCAGACATTTTGCTGATGGTCTCCGACGCTGTCGTGGTGTTCGACAACCTTGCCGGCAAGATGCACGCGATCGTCTTGGCCGATCCTTCGCAGACTGATGCCTACGAGCAAGGTCAGGCGCAATTGCAGGAACTGCTGGAGAAATTGCGCCAGCCGATCACTCCGCGCCGTGGCCTGGACTTCAGCAAGCAGCAAGCGGCTGATCCGGTGTTCCGTTCCAGTTTCACCCAGGACGATTACGAAAAAGCCGTCGACACCATCAAGGAATACATCCTCGCCGGTGACTGTATGCAGGTCGTGCCGTCGCAGCGCATGTCGATTGACTTCAAGGCTGCGCCGATCGATCTGTACCGCGCACTGCGTTGTTTCAACCCGACGCCGTACATGTATTTCTTCAACTTCGGTGACTTCCATGTCGTCGGCAGTTCGCCGGAAGTGCTGGTGCGGGTCGAAGACAACCTGATCACCGTGCGCCCGATCGCCGGTACGCGCCCGCGTGGGGCGACCGAAGAAGCGGATCTGGCGCTGGAAGAAGACTTGCTGTCGGACGACAAAGAGATCGCTGAGCACTTGATGCTGATCGATCTGGGGCGTAACGACACGGGGCGTGTTTCGGAAATCGGCTCGGTGAAGCTCACCGAGAAAATGGTCATCGAGCGTTATTCCAACGTGATGCACATTGTTTCCAACGTCACTGGCCAGTTGAAAGAAGGGCTGACGGCGATGGATGCATTGCGGGCGATTCTGCCGGCGGGCACCTTGTCCGGCGCGCCGAAAATTCGTGCGATGGAAATCATCGACGAACTGGAGCCGGTCAAACGTGGCGTGTATGGCGGTGCAGTCGGTTACTTCGCCTGGAACGGCAACATGGACACTGCGATTGCGATCCGCACCGCGGTGATCAAGAACGGCGAGTTGCACGTGCAGGCCGGTGGCGGCATCGTCGCCGACTCGGTGCCGGCGCTGGAATGGGAAGAAACCCTGAACAAACGCCGCGCGATGTTCCGCGCCGTGGCCCTGGCCGAGCAAACCCCGGACTGACCACACATCCCCCTGTAGGCGTGAGCCTTTGTGGCGAGGGGATTTATCTCCGATGGGGCGCGAAGCGGCCCTGAAAGCTGCAACACGGATTCTTCAGGTGTACCGTGCGCAATGGGTTTTCGACTGCTGCGCCGCCGATCGGGGCGGTGCGACGTTTCGCTAAATCCCCTCGCCACAGGTCAATGTCGCCCATCCCGGAAAATATGATCCATAAAAAAAGCGGCGCCTGTGAGGGCGCCGCTTTTTTATGGCCTGCAACAAACCCCTGTAGGAGCCGCCGTAGGCTGCGATCTTTTGATCTACCGCTTAAAAATCCAGTACCACCCCAACATTCACGCCCTGCTGGGTAAAGTCATCATCCTTGCGCAATGTGTACCCGCCACGCAGCGCCAGATCCGCCGTGAGCTTGTGGCTGACGCCCAAGCTCAAACGGTTCAAGTGGCTCTGCGGCGTATAGCCCTCAAGCTTGAAGTCATTCGCCGGCAAGGTATTAAGCGCGATGTTGACCTTCTGCACATCATCTTCGTACTCACGCTCATGCGCGTACTCACCAAACACCTGAGTTTGCGGAGTGAAGTTGTACTTGCCCTGAATGCCGACGCCCAAACGTTTCGAATCGCGAGCCTGGTCATCGAAGGTCAGCGCCGTGGCGCGGTTGCTCTTCTCCGAGTAGCCATCGACATCGACGCTGGCGTAATCGGCGCTGACGAACGGCGACAGATGCCATTCGCTGCCCGGCTGAGCGATGTCGTAACCGACACGGGTGCTGAAGGCCCACAGATGGCCGTCGGTATCACCCTTTTCCGCACCCTCGCTGGCGCCCAGGTCGAACTTGCGCTTGAGGTTGTCGTAGTCGAGTTTGCCGCCGGTCAATGCCGCGTCAGCCCACCAACGGTTTTGCTGGAATTGGGCAAACGCTGTAGCCAGATAGCTGTTGAGTTTGTAGTCCGAATCGTTATGACCGGCCTCCAGGTTCTGCCGGTAGAAGCCCGCTGCCACGCCAACGCGCCAAGCATCGTTGAGGCGATAACTGCCGCCGACATTCAGGTTGTAACCGCTGCCATCGGCGCTGGCGCCGCTGCTTTGGCTGTCGACATCCAAGTGTTGGCCGCCGGCGGAGACAATCGCCCGCCATTGGCCGACCGCTTGCCAGTTCTCCCAGTCCGCCTGCCATTGGCTGCGCAGCTCATCCTGATGCGCACGCACGGTGGCGTGGGCCATTTCCGGCAACAGTGTCAGTTCCCACGGCGCGGCGAGCAGTGAATAGGCGTAATCGGAGATGAGTTTCTGTCCGGCTTCGGTCGGGTGTACGCCGTCGTTGTAGATCAACTTGCTCGGATCCGGTGTCGCACTGTTGATGCCGTAACGGGCGTTTTCCGGGCAACTGCTGCCGCTGAAGCAGGTCGCGGTCAGGTTTTGATCGGTGGCGAGGCCGAAGCGCCCCGGGTCGGCGAACACTTCCGACAACAACGCCGGAATGTTCAACGGAATGATTTCGGCGTTGATGCCTTGCAGGCGGGTCACCAGTTGACTGTTGAACTGGCTGGCGAGCTGACTGCTGAACGCCTGCAACGGGGTGCCGTTGATGGCCGGGGTCAGGCCGACGTCAGGCAACAGCCAGACCATCACGTATTTGGCGCCGGCGGTTTGCAGCGCTTGCACACTGTCGGCCAATCGGTCGGCACCGGCGTTGGCCTGGGGCAGGCTGAGAATCCGCCCTTGCAGGAAGTCGTTGCCGCCGCCGGAGATGTAGTACAGCGCGTTCGGATCGGCGCGCAAACCGTTCGACGGCAAGTAGCCTGCGCGGGTGCGTTCGCCGGTCGCGGATTGAGTGGTGATCGAATCGAGAATCTGGTCGGTACGATATCCGCCCACTGCCCAGTTGTTGCCATCCGGCAGGCCTTCGTTGGCGCGCACAGCCGAACTGGAAGACGCTGTCTGGTCCGGGGTGAAACCGAGGCGGCCACCGAGTAGTTGGGTGGCATTCAGCGAGCGCTGTTCACCGCTGCCGTCCAGATAAACCGGGCCGGTACGGTTGGTGTAGCGCTGAGTGGCACCGGCCGGGCCGCCGGTGTCGGTGAAGGTCCCGGCATCGTTGAGGCTGTCGCCGAAGACAATGAAATTCGAGTAGGGATTTGGCGCTGCATTCGCCTGGGCGCAGGCCAGTGCGAGCAAGCATCCGGCCAGCGGTACAAACAACGTCTGTTTGATCATGAGCAAGTCCGTTTATTTATTGTTGTAGGTGAACGAAACGACAGTACCAAAAACTTCCGGCCTTTTGCCATCGGTCGCGAATCCTCCCCCGGTTTTATCTCCCGCAGGCCCGGCCATATTGCACGCTCCGCCCAGCTAAGTTACTGTGCCGGAACGTATGAACGAGACCTTCCCCGTGTTGATCACCAGCAAACTTCTGGATCAAGTCATCAAGGCACACGCCCGCTGGCGTTGGCGCGCCTGAATCTTTTCTGCCGGCTCCGCCGGATCTGTATCGCTTTGCCTTCCTTGCCCGTTTGAAATACCGCTTTGCCGACGCCACTGGCGCGTCCGACATCGTGCAGCGCTCTGCGGGCAGGTCATCTGAAGGCTGTCTTCAAGTCAGAATTCAAGAGGTTCGAAACGCCATGTTGCTGATGATCGACAACTACGACTCCTTTACTTACAACGTTGTGCAATACCTCGGCGAGCTGGGTGCCGAAGTCAAAGTCGTGCGCAACGACGAACTGACCATCGCCGAAATCGAAGCGCTCAACCCCGAGCGTATCGTGGTGTCCCCCGGTCCGTGCACGCCGAGCGAAGCCGGCATCTCCATCGAAGCCATCAAGCACTTTGCCGGCAAACTGCCGATCCTCGGTGTCTGCCTCGGCCACCAGTCCATCGGCCAGGCCTTCGGTGGCGACGTAGTACGTGCCCGCCAAGTCATGCACGGTAAGACTAGCCCGGTATTCCACGAGGACAAGGGCGTTTTCCAAGGCCTGAATCATCCGCTGACCGTTACCCGTTATCACTCGCTGATCGTCAAGCACGAGACGTTGCCCGATTGCCTGGAGCTGACCGCGTGGACACAACACGATGACGGCAGCGTCGACGAAATCATGGGCCTGCGTCACAAGACCCTGAACATTGAGGGCGTACAGTTCCACCCCGAGTCGATCCTGACCGAACAGGGCCATGAACTGTTTGCCAACTTCCTCAAACAAACCGGCGGCACGCGCTAAGGACTTCCCATGAATATCAAGACAGCCCTGAGCCGTATCGTCGATCACCTCGACCTCAGCACCGATGAAATGCGCGACGTGATGCGCGAAATCATGACTGGCCAATGCACCGACGCGCAGATCGGCGCGTTCATGATGGCCATGCGCATGAAGAGCGAGAGCATCGACGAAATCGTCGGCGCCGTGTCGGTCATGCGCGAGCTGGCCGATCAGGTTGAACTGAAAACCCTCGACGGCGTGGTCGATGTGGTGGGTACCGGCGGTGACGGTGCCAACATCTTCAACGTGTCGACCGCTTCTTCCTTTGTTGTCGCCGCTGCCGGTTGCACCGTGGCCAAACACGGCAACCGCGCGGTCTCGGGCAAAAGCGGCAGTGCCGATCTGCTGGAGGCGGCCGGCATTTATCTGAACCTGACGCCGGTGCAGGTCGCCCGTTGCATCGACAACGTCGGCATCGGTTTCATGTTTGCCCAGACGCACCACAAAGCCATGAAGTACGCCGCCGGCCCGCGCCGCGATCTCGGTCTGCGTACGCTGTTCAACATGCTCGGCCCGCTTACGAATCCGGCCGGTGTGAAACATCAGGTGGTGGGCGTTTTCACTCAAGCCTTGTGCCGGCCGCTGGCCGAAGTCTTGCAGCGTCTGGGCAGCAAACACGTACTGGTCGTGCATTCGAAAGATGGCCTGGACGAATTCAGCCTCGCTGCGCCGACTTTTGTCGCCGAGCTGAAAAACAACGAAATCACTGAATATTGGGTCGAACCCGAAGACTTGGGCATGAAGAGCCAGAGCCTGCACGGTCTGTCGGTCGAAGGCCCGGAAGCGTCGCTGGCGCTGATTCGCGACGCGTTGGGCAAGCGCAAAACCGAAAACGGCCAGAAAGCCGCCGAAATGATTGTGCTCAATGCCGGTGCGGCGATGTATGCCGCTGACCTGGCCAGCAGTTTGAAACAGGGCGTGGAGCTTGCGCACGACGCTCTGCACACTGGGCTCGCTCGGGAAAAACTCGAGGAGCTGGGTGCCTTTACCGCGGTATTCAAAGTGGAGAATGAGGGATGAGTGTACCGACGGTTCTGGAAAACATTCTGGCGCGCAAAGTTCAGGAAGTTGCCGAGCGTAGCGCTCGCGTCAGCCTGAGCGAGCTGGAAAGTCTGGCCAAGGCGGCCGATGCACCCCGTGGTTTTGCCCAGGCATTACTGGCGCAAGCCAAGAAGAAGCAGCCTGCGGTGATTGCCGAAATCAAAAAGGCCTCGCCGAGCAAAGGCGTGATCCGCGAGAACTTCGTGCCGGCCGACATCGCCAAAAGCTACGAGAAGGGCGGGGCGACCTGCCTGTCGGTGCTGACCGACATCGATTACTTCCAGGGCGCCGACATCTACCTGCAACAGGCGCGTGCGGCGTGCAAGTTGCCGGTGATCCGCAAGGACTTCATGATCGACCCGTACCAGATCGTCGAAGCCCGTGCGCTCGGCGCCGACTGCGTACTGTTGATCGTCTCCGCACTGGATGACGTGAAAATGGCCGAGCTGGCATCCGTCGCCAAAGGCGTCGGTCTCGACGTGCTGGTGGAAGTGCATGACGGCGATGAGCTGGAGCGCGCGTTGAAAACCCTCGACACGCCGTTGGTTGGGATCAACAACCGCAACCTGCACACCTTCGACGTCAGCCTGGAAACCACCCTCGACCTGTTGCCGCGTATTCCGCGTGATCGCCTGGTCATTACCGAGAGCGGCATTCTCAACCGCGCCGATGTCGAGCTGATGGAAATCAGCGACGTTTACGCGTTTTTGGTCGGCGAGGCGTTCATGCGCGCGGAAAACCCGGGCACCGAACTGCAGCGGTTGTTCTTCCCGGAGCGCGGTGGTCCGGTAGTCAGCGGTTCGACCCTCGACTGATCAAGTCTTCTCAGGCGCCCGCGTCCCCTGTGGGAGCGGGCTTGCCCGCGAAGGCGGCATAAGACTCACCTCAGACTCATCGTCCTACGGAACCCTTATGATCCCCACCCCCCTGACCATCGAAGCCGGCCTGCAAGCCGAACAGGATTTACTGGCCTCGATCTGCGCCGGCGACGCCGAGTTCGGCCTGCTGTTCTGGCAACCCAGCGACCGCGCCCTGGTCATGCCGCGCCGCCTCAATCGCCTGCCCGGATTCGAACACGCCTGCGAAGTCTCCGCTGCTGCCGGTTGGCCGGTCCTGTTGCGTGAAACCGGCGGTGAACCGGTCCCGCAATCGACCGCAACCATCAACATCGCCTTGGTCTACGCCCCGCCACGCAGCGAAGGCGATCTGAACCGGATCGAAACCGGCTATCGACGTCTGTGCGATCCGATCTGTCAGTTACTCGATGAGTTGGGTGGTGTTTCGTCGTTGGGTGAAATCGAAGGCGCGTTCTGCGATGGTCGCTTCAACGTTAATCTCGACGGTCGCAAAATGGTCGGCACGGCTCAACGTTGGCGCCAGAGTCAGGGCGGGCAACGTCCGGTTGGCTTGGTTCACGGTGCAATGCTGATGGATAACGAGCGTGAATCGATGGTGGCGGCCGTCAATCGCTTCAACGAAGCTTGCGGCCTGGAGCAGCGGGTGCGGGCGCAAAGCCACATTGCCCTGCACGAAAAATTCAACGCGCCACAGGCGTTGGCGCGTCTTGATGAGTTGTTTCGTCTGATGCTGGCGCAGATGTACAGCGCCTGATTTTTACCGGCTTACCGTGTACCGAAGACCACCATGGTCTTGCCTTTCACATCGACCAGGTTGCGTTCCTCAAGATCCTTGAGCACGCGACCGACCATCTCCCGTGAACAGCCGACAATCCGTCCGATTTCCTGGCGGGTCACCTTGATCTGCATGCCGTCCGGGTGGGTCATGGCGTCCGGCTGCTTGCACAACTCCAGCAGGCAACGGGCGACACGACCGGTGACGTCGAAGAATGCCAGATCGCCGACCTTGCGCGTGGTGTTGCGCAGGCGTTGTGCGATTTGTCCGCTCAGCACGTAAAGAATGTCTGGATCCTGCTGGGACAATTCGCGGAACTTGGCGTAGCTGATTTCGGCGATTTCGCACTCGACCTTGGCGCGCACCCAGGCACTGCGTTCTTGCTCCTGGCCGGCCTGTTCGAACAGGCCCAGTTCACCGAAGAAATCTCCGGCGTTGAGGTAAGCGATGATCATCTCGCGGCCATCGTCATCTTCGATCAGGATCGTCACCGAGCCCTTGATGATGAAGTACAGCGTATCGGAACGGTCGCCAGCACAAATAATGTTGCTCTTGGCCGCATGGCGACGACGCTGGCAATGCATCAGCAGCTTGTCGAGGTTCTTGATTTTGGGTGTTGGGGTAATAGCAACCATGGTTGTATCCCGAAAAGACTGCACGGTGATGTTTGATTTTTTTATGAGGCGCTGAAGGCGGTCGCTACACAGCTGGCATGGGCGCCAGCGAATTGGCGCCAGCTTACCAGACACTTCGTCGAAAATTCGAGAAATTACCTACGTCCTAGAGGCATCCGTCCTAGGATCGCCGCTGGCTGTCAGACCGGGGCGCTGTGCTAAGCTGGCGACCCTTTTTTCTACAGTGGAGTCTTGGCGATGAAGGCACGCATCCAATGGGCTGGCGAAGCCATGTTCCTCGGCGAGTCCGGCAGTGGTCATGTCGTGGTCATGGATGGTCCGCCGGACGCCGGTGGCCGTAATCTGGGTGTTCGCCCGATGGAGATGCTGCTGCTGGGCGTCGGCGGCTGCAGTAACTTCGACGTGGTCAGCATTCTGAAGAAGTCCCGTCAGGCTGTTGAGAGCTGCGAAGCCTTCCTTGAAGCCGAGCGCGCAACCGAAGATCCGAAGGTGTTCACCAAGATTCACATGCACTTCGTGGTCAAGGGCCGTGGCCTGAAAGAAGCCCAGGTCAAACGCGCCATCGAGCTGTCCGCCGAAAAGTATTGCTCGGCCTCGATCATGCTTGGCGCCGCAGGTGTGGCAATTACCCACGACTACGAAATCATCGAACTCGGTTGAGCCGACATTCAACTATCATAAAAGCAGTGCAGACTCTGGCGATCCCCCGCTGACGTCTGCATAATGCGCCACTTTTTTCAGGGCAGTGATCGGTCAACCGACGGGTCATCCGCCTGAACAGATAACCAAAATCGCCATCGCGAAGAGGTGTTAACCGTCCTACGCAGGTGCGTTGTTCGCACTTGACGGGCATGCTTGATCACGCGGCCGTGCCGCATACATAGAGAGTTTTTAACGGTGAAAAGCAAACTCAAGCTCCACGGGTTCAATAACCTGACAAAGACCTTGAGCTTCAACATCTATGACATCTGCTACGCGGAGACCCCGCAAGACCAGCAGGCTTACGTCGAGTACATCAATCAAGAGTACAACGCCGAACGCCTGACGCAGATCCTCACGGAAGTTGTCGAAATCATTGGTGCCAACATTCTGAACATTGCGAGTCAGAACTATGAGCCTCAGGGTGCCAGCGTCACGATTCTGATCTCGGAAGAGCCGGTAACCCCGACCGAAAGCCAGATCGAAGAATCGCCGGGTCCTTTGCCCGAAATTATCCTGGCCCACCTCGACAAGAGCCACATCACGGTGCATACCTACCCGGAAATCCATCCGGACGCCGGTATCGCGACTTTCCGTGTGGACATCGATGTGTCGACCTGTGGTGTCATTTCACCGCTTAAAGCGCTCAATTTCCTCATTCACCAGTTCGATTCGGACATCGTGACTGTGGATTACCGTGTGCGCGGCTTCACCCGTGACGTTGAGGGCAACAAGCACTTCATCGACCACGAGATCAATTCGATCCAGAACTACCTGTCCGAAGACACTCGCGACGCGTATCAGATGACCGACGTGAACGTGTACCAGGAAAACCTGTTCCACACCAAAATGCTGCTGAAAAACTTCGAACTGGACAACTACCTGTTCGGCGATGCCACCAGCAACCTGTCCCCTGAGCAACGTGCCCAGGTGACCGATCGTGTGAAACACGAAATGCTCGAGATTTTCTACGCGCGCAACATGCCAGCGTAAGAGTTTCAGGCACAAAAAAAGGCGACTGTCTCAGGACCGTCGCCTTTTTTATTGCTCAAACAAAGAACCCTGTAGGAGTGAGCCTGCTCGCGATGAGGCCCTCAGCACCCAAACAGATCTCAGATCCGATAAGTGCTTTTGGTCATCACCTTGGCCAAAAGACTCATCCCGAATTTCACCGGCGCCGGAAACCGGAAGCCACCAGCCTCCAGCGCACTCTCCGCATGGTGCTCTTCATCTATACGCATCTGCTCAAGAATCGCCCGGGACTTCTCATCCTCGGCCGGCAGTTGCTCCAGATGCTCATTCAAATGCTTGCACACCTGATGCTCGGTCGCCGCAACAAACCCGAGGCTGACCTTGTCGCTGATCAGCCCGGCAACCGCGCCAATGCCGAACGACATGCCGTAGAACAGCGGATTCAACACGCTGGTATGGCTGCCTAACTGGTGAATGCGCTGTTCGCACCAGACCAGATGATCAATCTCCTCTTCGGCCGCGTGCTCCATGGCTTCGCGTACCTGCGGCAGCTTGGCGGTCAGCGCCTGCCCCTGATACAGCGCCTGGGCACAGACTTCGCCGGTATGGTTGATGCGCATGAGGCCGGCAACATGGCGAGTGTCTTCGTCGCTCATTTGCGTTTCCGGCTGCAGAATCGCCGGCGACGGACGGTACGGCTGACCGCTGAAGGGCAGCAAGGTACGCATCGCGGCATCGGCTTGCAGCAGAAGACGGTCAATTGGCGAATAGTGACGTTGGGTAGTCATGCTGACCTCCGGGAAGAATCTCGGCGGCCAGTTTAACCGAATCGGCCGGAGAAGGTTTGCGCTGGGTCATTTGATGCGCGGTCAAGCTTTCGTGGGAGCGAGCCTGCTCGCGAAGGCATATTGTCAGGCGCTGATGAATTGAATGTGCCGACGTCTTCGCGAGCAGGCTCGCTCCCACAGTGTGCGTGTGACGTTTAGCCCGGCGGCCAGTTCATCTGGCGTTGACCGAGTACATGCATATGAATGTGGTAGACGGTCTGCCCACCTTTTTCATTGCAGTTCATCACCACCCGGAAGCCTTCTTCACAGCCCAGCTCCAGCGCCAGACGTTGCGCTGTGAACAGGATGTGCCCGGCCAGTGCCTTGTCGTCTTCGGTGAGGTCGTTGAGGGTGCGCACCGGTTTCTTCGGGATCACCAGAAAATGCACTGGTGCCTGTGGAGCGATGTCATGGAACGCCAGAACCTGGTCGTCCTCGTAAATGATCTTGGCCGGGATCTCCCGGTTGATGATCTTGGTGAACAGAGTATCCACTGCTGTTTTCTCCGTTGTGTGGGCGAGTCTGAGTCTACTCATGGGGAATGAACCCGCCCAGTTGTTTTGCCGTAGGACGGTTCAGCGCGGGCAGTAGGCCTTGTTGACCATGCCAACGATGGTGCGATTGAGCCAGCGCGAACCCAGTCGCGGTAGAAAGGCGAACCAGCGATTGCGTCGTCCCGGAATGATGATCGCGCGGTTCTTCTCCAGTGCTCGCACGGTGTAAAGCGCGACTTCTTCCGGGCTCATCAGCAATTTGCTGTCTTTGAGTTTGTCGCTGTTCAGTTGTGCGGTACGAAAGAAAGCCGTGCGGGTAGGGCCGGGGCAGAGCACCGATACCTTTACCGCGCTTTGTTTGAGCTCGACCCGCAGTGCTTCGGAGAAGTGCAGCACGTAGGCTTTGCTGGCGTAATAGGTGCTCATCCACGGGCCAGGATTGAACGCCGCTACCGAGGCGACGTTGAGAATCTGGCCGCCACCCTGCAGCGCCATGCTGTTGCCGATGGCATGGCACAGGCGGGTGAGGGCGAGGATGTTCACTTCAATCAGGTCCTGCTCGGTCATCCAGTCCTGAGCGAGAAACGGGCCGCAGGTGCCAATGCCGGCGCAGTTCACCAACAGATCGATCTGCCGGTCGCCTTCTTCCAGCTCCAGCAGGAAACCGGACAGGCGCAACGGCTCGCCCAGGTCGCAGGCACGAAACAACACCTCAACGCCGAAGCGTTGGGTCAGTTCGATTGCAATACTTTCCAGCTGATCACGCTGTCTTGCCACCAGAATCAAGCTGCGGCCGCGCCGGGCCAGGGCTTCGGCCATGGCCAGGCCAATGCCGCTGGAGGCGCCAGTGATCAGAGCGTAACGGGTCATGCAATTCTCCATCGCAACAGCTCCGCGCCAGCGACGCGGGTGTCACGGCGGGGAGCGCTGTTCATTCTTTCGCAGAGTCTACAGGGGCCTGCGCCGCTTCGGCTGCATCGTCAGCAGAATTCGCTGCCGGTTCGACCTCTACGTCGATTTCATCGGTGGTCACCGAGCCGCTGTCGTAGCTGCTTTCGAGGCTGGTTTCGTACTCCTGCTGAATGGCCGAGATCCCTCCGAGCATTCCACCCACAAAAAACAGCCCGATAAACACGATCCACAGTGCGCTCAGCACTTTGACCGCCGTGCTGTTGGGCGGCGGTGGTGGGCCGTAGCGATTGGCGCCGGTATTGCCTGGTACGACCATGATCACAAAAGGAAAAATGCTGCCGACCAG
This sequence comes from Pseudomonas sp. Seg1, assembly GCF_018326005.1. NCBI lineage: Bacteria > Pseudomonadati > Pseudomonadota > Gammaproteobacteria > Pseudomonadales > Pseudomonadaceae > Pseudomonas > Pseudomonas sp. Seg1. The sequence goes on along the minus strand of NZ_AP021903.1, from coordinate 5,895,401 downwards.
CGGGACGAGGTTGAGCAACCACAGCCAGCCGGACCAGCCGATATCGTGCAGGCGTTGAACAGTGAACAGAATACTGATGATGATCAGCGCCAAGCCTAAAAAGACCGCGACGATGCCGCCGATGATCAGACCACCGGTGGAGTCGGAACTGACAAGTCCCACGGCAATCAGCGCGAATATGCTGAGAATCGGCAGGCTCACCAGCGTTACGACCATGGTCCAGGCCAGAAAGCGCAGGCGCCCGATCCGGCCTTCGACGCTGAACGGCTTGAGCATAGCGAATGCCGGAAGGTTTTCACCGACGTTGGCCTGGGGAGGTGCATAAGGCGAGCTAGGCTCTGCATAGGCTGGAGCAGGGGAGTGCTCGTGGACGTCCGAGAGATTCAGCTCGATGGCAGTTTCAGTTTCGACGCGTGCATCGATCCCGGTTTTGCTCAGCGCTTGCAGATAGGCTTGCGCGTCGCTATGGGACAGATCGCGTTTGAGTGCCACTGTGCGGCCGTTGAACAGGCGCTCAATGGCGGCCACGTCGCTTTTGAACAGGTCTGCCAGATTGAGCTTGGCAGTGGTGATGTCGACGCCGGGCTGTAGAGCACCGTCGAAAACGATCTTGTAACGGGGGTCGCTCATGGCCGAGGCATCCTTGTCGCGATTAGATTCAAAGGTCGTCAGTGTAAGGCCAGTCTGCTCGCGACTGGCCTGATTTTTTAGCGCGGCCAGCGCTTCGGCAACTGTGCTGCACGTTCCTGGGCCTGACGATATTCCGCGTCGAGGCGCGTGATCAACTGATCGACGCTTGGCAGATCATCGATCTGCCCCACACCCTGGCCGGCTGACCACACGGTCTTCCAGGCCTTGGCTTCGTCGCTGATCGGTTTGAGCTTGTCGCCGAAATTCACTTCACCTTTGCCTTGCAGTGCGGCCAAGTCGAAACCGGCCGCCTCCAGGCTTTGGCGCATGAAACTGGCCGGTACTCCCGACACCGCTGGAGTATGGATGATGTCTGCCGCTTTGGCTGTCAGCAGCATCTCCTTGTAGGCGTCAGGCGCATGACTTTCGGTGGTGCCGATAAAACGCGTACCGAAGTAGGCCAAATCCGCACCAAGCATCTGCGCAGCCAGAATCTCATGACCATGGTTCAGACATCCTGCAAGCAGCAGCGTCTTGTCGAAGAACTCGCGGATCTCGGCGATCAGCGCAAACGGGCTCCAGGTACCAGCATGGCCCCCGGCGCCGGCCGCAACCGCGATCAAACCGTCGACACCGGCCTCGGCAGCCTTCTCGGCATGCCGGCGCGTGGTGACGTCGTGAAAGACCAGGCCACCATAGCTGTGCACCGCATCCACCAGTTCCTTGACGGCGCCAAGGCTGGTGATGACGATCGGCACTTTATGTTCGACGCAGATGTTCAAATCCGCCTGCAAGCGCGGGTTGCTGTTGTGAACAATCAGGTTCACTGCGTATGGCGCCGGGTTGTCCAGTGTCGCTAGGCCCGCCTCGATCTGCTCCAGCCAGGCTTTGAACCCGCTGCTTTCGCGTTGATTCAGTGCCGGAAAGCTGCCGACCACGCCGTTTCGGCAACAGGCCAGCACCAGTTCCGGGTTGGAAATCAGGAACATCGGCGCCGCCACTACCGGCAAACGCAGACGTTGTTCGAGCAAAGCGGGCAACGACATTATGAACACCCCAAAGAGTTGTACTTGTTGAAGTTAGAACGGCTTGACCACGACCAGAATTACGATAGCCAGCAATATCAGAACCGGGACTTCATTGAACCAGCGATAAAAGACATGGCTGCGGGTGTTCTCGCCACGGGCAAAACGTTTTACCTGCGCGCCGCACATGTGGTGGTAACCGATCAGCAGGACCACAAGGGTCAGCTTGGCGTGGATCCAGCCGCCCATGCTGAAGATGCTCGGGTTGAGATAGATCAGCCAGCCGCCGAAGATCAACGTGGCGATCATCGCCGGCCCCATGATGCCGCGATACAACTTGCGCTCCATGACGCTGAAGCGTTCTTTGCTGATCGTGTCTTCACTTTGCGCGTGATAAACGAACAGTCTCGGCAGATAGAACAGGCCGGCAAACCAGCACACGATGCTGACGATATGAAACGCTTTGATCCATAGATAGAGCATTTTTAGTTATTCCCAGGTTCACGGTAGCCCGGATAGTAGAGGCTTGAGCGTCCGCACGTCACCTTGACGGTTGTCGCAGGCGCGCGCGGCCCCTATTATCGACGGCTTTCCAGTGGGTTCGTTGAGGGCAGGTTTATGGTCAAGGTCGGTATCGTCGGCGGCACGGGTTACACCGGTGTCGAACTGCTGCGTCTGTTGGCACAGCATCCGCAGGCAGAAGTGGTCGTGATCACTTCCCGATCCGAGGCCGGTCTGGCCGTGGCTGACATGTACCCGAACCTGCGCGGTCATTACGACGGCCTGGCATTCAGCGTGCCGGACATCAAAACTCTGGGCGCTTGCGACGTGGTGTTCTTCGCCACGCCGCATGGTGTTGCTCACGCACTGGCGGGTGAACTGCTGGCAGCGGGCACCAAGGTCATTGACCTGTCGGCTGACTTCCGTCTGCAGGATGCAGAAGAGTGGGCCAAGTGGTACGGTCAGCCGCACGGCGCGCCGGAGCTGCTGGATGAGGCGGTTTACGGTCTGCCTGAAGTCAATCGCGAGCAGATCAAAAAAGCGCGCCTGATTGCTGTTCCGGGCTGCTATCCGACTGCTACTCAGCTCGGTTTCCTGCCGTTGCTTGAGGCGGGTCTGGCCGATGCCTCGCGTCTGATCGCCGACTGCAAATCCGGTGTCAGCGGTGCCGGTCGCGGTGCGGCTGTAGGTTCGCTGTACTCCGAGACGTCGGAAAGCATGAAGGCTTACGCGGTAAAGGGTCACCGTCACCTGCCGGAAATTCGTCAGGGCCTGCGTCGTGCAGCAGGCAAGGACGTTGGTCTGACCTTCGTTCCGCACCTGACGCCAATGATTCGTGGTATCCACTCGACGCTTTACGCGACGGTGGTCGATCGTTCGGTGGGTTTGCAGGCATTGTTCGAAAAGCGCTATGCCAATGAACCGTTCGTCGACGTGATGCCGGCTGGCAGCCATCCGGAAACCCGCAGCGTGCGCGGTGCCAACGTCTGCCGTATCGCGGTGCATCGTCCGCAGGATGGTGATCTGGTGGTGGTGTTGTCGGTGATCGATAACCTTGTCAAAGGCGCGTCGGGTCAGGCTGTGCAGAACATGAACATTCTGTTTGGCCTGGATGAGCGCTTCGGCCTGTCCCATGCCGGTATGCTGCCGTAACACTTTATCGCGCACAGCAAAAAGGCCCGTTAAGCGGGCCTTTTTGCATTCTGAACCGGTGATCGGCTTTATTGATATACCGTAACAATAGTTGACCGATTTTCTAGGACAAGCGGATAATGCGCGTCATCACGCATTATGGCGGCGTAACGCCGGGAGATAGTCAGCATGAGCGTCGAATCCTTCACCCCCACGGCTTTGCAATTCACCCAGGGTGCCGCGCACAAGGTGAAGAGCCTGGTCGATGAAGAGGGGAATGATCGCTTGAAGCTGCGCGTATTCGTTACGGGCGGCGGTTGTTCGGGGTTTCAGTACGGTTTCACCTTCGATGAAGATGTGGCCGAGGACGACACCATTGTCGAGCGCGAAGGCGTGAGTCTGGTGGTGGATCCGATGAGTTTCCAATACCTGGCGGGTGCCGAAGTGGACTACCAGGAAGGTCTGGAAGGTTCGCGCTTCGTGATCAAGAATCCGAACGCCACCACCACGTGTGGTTGCGGGTCTTCGTTCTCGATCTGATTGCACTCGCTGCACACAACAAAGCGCCGCAGAGCCTCACGGTTCTGCGGCGTTTTTTGTTGTCGGCGTTTGACTCAGTTGGGATAGATGGCGCCGAGTACGCGCAGGCCTTTGGCGCCGGTGACGCTTGGGCGATTGGCAGCAATGCCTTCTAGGCAGCAATGAGCCAGCCAGGCAAAGGCCATGGCTTCGACCCAGTCTGGATCTACGCCGTGGGTAGCGGTGCTGGCGACTTTTGTGTTCGGCAGCAAATCGGCCAAGCGTTGCATTAGCGTTGCGTTGTGCGCGCCGCCGCCGCAGACCAACAGTTCCTGAGTATCCGGCTGAGCGTTTTGCAGCGACTCGACAATGGTCAGAGCGGTCAGATCGAGCAGCGTGGCTTGCACGTTTTCAGCGGGGAAGGCTGGCAGGTGCGAAAGGTGTTGCTCCAGCCAGGGTAGGTTGAACACCTCTCGTCCGGTGCTTTTCGGGCCCTTGGTGACGAAGAATGGATCGCTGAGTAGCGCTTCCAGTAATGTCGGCTCAACGGTACCTGTTTTCGCCCAGTCTCCATTGCGATCATAGTTTTCGCCGCGTTGCTGCTGAATCCAGGCGTCCATCAGAACGTTCCCAGGGCCGCAGTCGAAACCGGCTACAGGCTTGGTCGGCTCAATCAGGCTGAGATTGCTGAAACCGCCGACATTCAAGACCGCCTGGTTGCCGGTACGCTCTTCGAACAACGCTTCATGGAAGGCTGGCACCAGAGGCGCGCCTTGGCCGCCGGCGGCGACGTCTCGACTGCGGAAGTCACTGACGACGGTAATGCCCGTCAGCTCGGTCAACAGGGCAGGGTTACCAATCTGTACGGTGAAACCGCGAGCGGGCTCATGGCGGATGGTCTGGCCATGGCTACCGATTGCGCGGATGTGTTCAGGTTTGAGTTGCTGCTGATCGAGAAGGGTATGAATGCCCTGGGCTGCAAGCTTCACCCAGTGCTGCTGAGCAATCGCCGAGCGGGCGATCTCGTCGGGACCGCTGGCGCACAAGCCGAGGAGCTCGGTGCGCAGCGATTCAGGCATGGGAATGTAATGCGTAGCGATCAGCTTGATCGCCGAGGTCTGTTCGATCAGGGCGATGTCCAGACCGTCGAGGCTGGTTCCGGACATCACGCCGATATACAGGGCCATGACTCAGCGTTTGCTCGAGGCCAGCATGGTGGCCTTCTCTTGGTCCATACGCGCCATCAATGGCTGGCTCTGAGCCAAGAAGCGAGCACGCTCGGCTTTGGCAATCGGATCGGCCATTGGCAGCTTCTGGCCCAGCGGGTCGACGTGCACGCCGTTAACCTGGAACTCGTAGTGCAAGTGCGGGCCAGTCGACAGGCCGGTAGTGCCGATGTAGCCGATCACTTGCCCCTGCTTCACGGTGCCGCCGGTTTTCACGCCTTTGGCGAAGCCCTGCATGTGGCCGTACAGCGTGCGGTAGGTGTTGCCGTGCTGGATGATCACCGTGTTGCCGTAACCGCCGCGGCGGCCGGCGAGCAGCACTTTACCGTCACCGGCAGCCTTGATTGGCGTGCCGCGTGGGGCTGCGTAATCAACGCCTTTGTGAGCGCGGATCTTGTTGAGGATCGGGTGTTTGCGGCCCATGGAGAACTTGGAGCTGATACGGGCAAAGTCCACCGGCGTACGGATGAACGCCTTGCGCATGCTGTTGCCATCGGCGGTGTAATAGCTGCTGTTGCCTTGCTTGTTGGTGTAACGCACGGCGGTGTAGGTCTTGCCGCGGTTGGTGAAGCGCGCCGAGAGGATCGGGCCATTGCCGACAGCCTTGCCGTTGACCACTTTCTGTTCGTAAATCACGTCGAATTCGTCGCCCTGACGGATGTCCTGAGCAAAGTCGACGTCATAGCCGAATACGCTGGCCATATCCATGGTCAGGCTATGTGACAGGCCGGCGCGGGCAGCAGACTGAGACAGCGAGCTATTGATTACGCCGTGGACGTAAGCGGTGCGAACGGTTGGCTTTGCAGTGACGCGGTTAAACGCATAACCCTTGTCATTCTTGGTCAGGGTGATGGTTTCAACGTCACTGACCTTGCTGTGCAGGCTGGTCAGTTGGCCTTCGGGGTTGAGTTCAAACTCGAGCTTCTGGCCGTGTTTGAGCTGGCTGAACTGCTTGGCTCGCTTGTCGCTGGCCAGAATTTCATGCACGGCCGCGGCCGGCAAGCCTACCTTTTCAAACAGCGTAGATAGCGTATCGCCTTTCGCGACAACAACTTCTCGATGACCTGGGGCTTTTGGTTTTTCGGCGACGGGTGCTGGCGCGGGTGCGGCTTCAGCCGTTTGCGAAGTGGTTTCGTCGCTGTTTTCTATCTGTGCAAACGGGGAGGTTACAGGCTCATTTGTGGCTTGAGCCGCGTCGGCAGCGTCTTGATCTTGTGTCAGTTGTTCAGCAGGACTTTCCAGTTCAAGGCTCAGGGTCGTCTTTTTGGCTTCAACATCGCTGGAAGGAAATACCAGGAGCGCCAGGCTAAGTAGGGCGGCGATTCCACTTGCGGCGAGCAGGTGGGTCTTCGGGTAAAGCGGTGGCGCTTTAGACGGTTCGGTGGTCATAAGTAATTTTGACTTTTGAAAAGTGATGAATTGGAAAAGATGAATGACATGATGAAGATGAAATAACTGTATAAAATATAACCAAATCATCTCTGAAGCAAGTCTACAGACGTCGCGTCTGTGGATTGGTGTCCGTGCGCCGGGCAAAACTTGTAATTGGTGCACGATCTTGTATGGTTGGTTCCCTTTGAATCTGAGCCTTGCGGGTCTGTTATGAAGTCGGTTGAAGAGCAGCTAGCGCTGATTAAACGTGGTGCGGAAGAACTATTGGTCGAGTCCGAGCTGATCGAGAAGCTCAAGCGCGGCCAACCGCTGCGTATCAAGGCTGGTTTCGATCCGACCGCCCCGGATCTGCACTTGGGTCATACCGTGCTTATTAATAAGCTGCGTCAGTTCCAGGAGCTGGGGCATCAGGTGATCTTCCTTGTAGGTGACTTCACCGGGATGATCGGTGACCCGAGTGGCAAGAGCGCCACTCGTCCGCCACTGACTCGCGAGCAGGTTCTCGAGAATGCCGAGACCTACAAGACTCAGGTTTTCAAGATTCTTGATCCGGCGAAAACCGAAGTTGCGTTCAACTCCACCTGGATGGATCAGATGGGGCCGGCGGACTTCATTCGCCTGACTTCGCAATACACTGTCGCTCGTATGCTTGAGCGTGATGACTTCGACAAGCGCTACACCACCAATCAGCCGATTGCCATTCATGAGTTCCTCTATCCGCTGGTTCAGGGTTACGACTCGGTTGCTCTGCGCGCGGATGTCGAGTTGGGTGGTACCGATCAGAAGTTCAATTTGCTGATGGGTCGTGAGTTGCAGCGTGGTTATGGTCAAGAGGCTCAGTGCATTCTGACCATGCCGTTGCTTGAAGGTCTGGATGGCGTGAAGAAGATGTCCAAGTCGCTGGGCAACTATGTCGGTATTCAGGAAGCTCCGGGTGTCATGTATAGCAAGCTGGTTTCGATTCCGGATGCGCTGATGTGGCGTTACTTCGAATTGCTCAGCTTCCGTTCGATGGATGAGATCAATGCGTTCCGTGCTGATGTAGAGGCGGGTGCCAATCCTCGTGACATCAAGATCAAGCTGGCTGAAGAGATCGTTGCGCGTTTTCATGGCGAAGAAGCAGCAGCGAATGCTCACCGCGGTGCGGGCAATCGCATGAAAGAAGGTGAGTTGCCGGATGATCTGCCGGAAATCGAACTGACCTCTGCTGAGGATATGCCGATTGCCGCTGTCCTTAATAAGGCAGGCCTGGTGAAGAACTCGGCAGCTGCTCGTGATCTGCTGGCAGCTGGCGGTGTACGTATAGATGGTGAGGTGGTTGATCGCTCCTTTATATACGCAGTGGGCGCGACCCACGTTTGCCAGGCTGGCAAGAAGGCTTTTGCACGCATTACGTTGAAATCTGAATAAAGTTGGAATTAGGGGTTGACGGCGAATTCTAGAGGTCTATAATTCGCCCCACTTCCGGCGCAGTCGA